>NZ_FMYB01000093.1 GCF_900104155.1 Butyrivibrio sp. INlla16 | reverse complement strand
TGTCCGATAAAGACAACTTATCAGATCACGCACAACCTCTAAAGAAGAGAGAAGTCGAAAAACCTAAGAACCCTGATGATAAAGCTGCTCCCGTAGAAAAAATCTCAGTGGAAGAACTCATAAATCAGCTTAAATCTACACCTTTATCAACTGACGCTCCCTATGCAAGGCTCTTTCAGATATTCCATGATGTCTTCCTTAGGCATTCATCTGATCTTGGGCTTATTGACATGGATAAGCTCGTCCTTTCAGGTGATGGTACAGAAGTAGTAACTTCAGCCAGAAACAGATACCGGAAGCTTTGTAATTGCAAGGGCAGAAAGGTTATAGCTTGTAGATTTCACACACCCCGTTGCATCAGCTCCAGTGATATAGAACTCTTTTATTTCATTATTATCTATAAAGTTCGAAAACGCCTCACAGGTGAGTGCACTTGCTTTTGATTTTTCAAAAATATTCTCTGATACTACATTTAATTCCGGTACCAGCTCAGCTCCCTTGCTGCCGGGTTTAAAGGTTCTTGTTTTCTCAGACAGATTAAAATGTTTTATATAGATTACGCGCATGTCATTTTCTGATGCCCAGTCAATAGCTGTATTTACACGCTCTATGATCAGTTTGTAGTTCTTCGTGATGTCGTTCTGAAGGTCTATAACAACCAATGCCTTGTTTTCCATACTTGATCTCCTTTATTCTCGGGTTTTGTTAATTTCATAATGTATCTCCTGTTCTGGGTTTTGTCTTAGTAGGGTGTGCATTTGAAACAAATATCATGGCATCATATGATTCATGTGGATTTCTCCATTCCCTGTAGGTATAAGGGATAGCTTTCATTACTATTCTATTAAGTCCTCCAACGGACTGATCTCCCAGGCTTCCCATGAATATATATCCATTAATCTGAGCTGCAATGCTTGAATCATCCGGAACCTTCGAAAAGTCAAGCAAACATACGTCATTCCCACTCTTATATGCTGCTTTTGCCAGGGGATCATGCGAATATGCTGTGAAGGTTGTACGCTGCTTCTCATTCTTTGGCATATTGCAGGTTGTTTTATAAAAATCTGTTCCTATGCTGAAATATGCATCCCTGCCAATCTCATCCGCAAGAATGTTTCCCATAACCTTATCTTCTCCGCCACGGAATGTTCCAAATTGTTCCATATGTCCGTTATGTCCGGACAGGAAGACCATCTTGTTGCCAAGCTGTTCTTCCTGATCCAAAATCCACATCGCATTCTCTGCCATAAAGCTGTCACGAAGTCCAAATGAGCCTGCAGGATTTTTTTCATATTCATCAAAAAGCCTGCTGTTTTGTATAAGCACATCTGCATAATGCGCTGCTGCCTGATAATGATTTTCTAACAAAAGGTCTCGTACTTCTGTAAGAATCTTTTCTCTGTCTTCCAATCTAAACTCATCCGAATATTCAGCTCCATCCATTAGCTGTTCAAGCTTGGTGGTACTGATTCCACATTCCGTCAGCGCTTCAATGACATATTTAAACTCATATTCTTTATCCTGCATGTCGAATCCATAGAATCGTATATCCTGTCCTTCTACAGCCGTCTCATTGTAAGATCTCATCCAGGATATGAGATCAGCCATCTCATCTGTTCTGTAAATCTGAAATCCAAGAGTTTCGGTTGCTTCTTCCAAAGTTCCCTCCCCTCCATGGATGTAACGGTTTATAGCTTCACAGCCACCGGTGTCTGCCTCCAAAACAAATGCTCTTATTCCTTTGTTTTCTACCATGTCCTGAAATACAAGTTTCTTTAGTTCCTGAAACTCCTTGTTACCGTGTGTTGCTTCACCAAGCGCAACAATACGAGTACCTTCAGGAACATCTATACTGGGAAGTTTATCACCTGTGATTTTCTCTGCATACTTTGCAAATTCATCTATATCCGCGCTTTTCCCTGTACTAAATCCTCCTAAATGGGCATAGCCCAGGCTACAGGTAACCATTATCAGTAATATTCCGGTAACAATGATCAATCTGATCGGTTTTCTATTTTTCTTTTCCATCACTATATCCTCCATTTCAAAAATACATTACCACAGCAAAAAACAGACCCTATCAGTTACACTGATAAAGGTCTGTTTTACACTTAATTTTCGTTGCGAATCATGCATGCGTTATAGCTTGAATCATGTATTCTTCATTGTGATTTTCTTCAAAGAACTTTCCTTGTACGAAGAATGTAGTATCTTCCTCATGAAGCTCGCTTTTTTCCATCCGTTTTCATCCCTACTTAGAACATTTCCCAATGTATCTGCGTATCATAATCCACATCTATCTGCTTTGTATAAACAGCCGTTTCAGCAGGGCGGCCAACTCCGATAAAACAAGGAATCATATAATCATCAGGTATATTTAAAGCTTCTTTCGCTACAGTCTCTTCATTTCCCAGTGGAATTCTGACATTGCATCCATATCCTTCTGCCACAGCCGCAAGCCACACATTTTCTATACCACACCAAACTGAGGCATAACAGTTAAGATCCGACAGGCAGGAAGGATTTAGAATATCCACTTTCTTCTTCATCAGTGGAATGATGATTGCGGCAGCATCGATTAACATTCTATACTGTTTAGGCACTGCAATCTGATAGCTCTCCTTCTGAACGGGATCAGAGATAAATGTCATAGCATCCACATCCTTCACAGTCAGATTCTTGGGAACCCCTTCTATAACATTTTTCATAATCTCCTTATCTGTTACCACTACATAATGCCAATCTCTGAAATGGTCATTTGCAGGCGCCGTATATGCCGCCCTTACTATTCTCTCCATTATATCCTTTGGAATACTCTCATCTGCAAAATCTCTTATACTATGTCTTGAATTTATAACTTCATAAAAATCCATTTTTATCCTCCATCTCTAACTACTATGTATAGAAACTTCAATCGCGATTATCGTTAATATCCACGTTTTACTATTCATGTTCATAGCTTTATCTTATCATTAAACTTATATACTATGAAATGAATATATGTTATTATTTATAAATAAATGGAATAAATATTTAACCGAGAATATTAATAATATAGAAAGAGAATACTATGACAACATCTCAGCTCGAATGTTTTATCAGCCTGGCAGGTACCCTGAATTATATGAAAACCGCAGAACAGCTCGGTCTCACACAACCAGCCGTATCAAAACAAATTCAGTCTCTGGAAACAGAACTAAACTGCAAGCTTTTCAACAGAACCACCAGATCCGTTATACTGATAAAGGCCGGCACAGCATTTCTTACGGATGCAAATACAATAATTGATACCTTCTATCACTCCAAAGAACGTATATCCAATTATCAGCAGCGGGATCTCCACAGTCTTAAAATCGGCTATATGGATCCGCATACAATATATCTTATAAGTCGGATTCTTAAACCTTTATTTGTATCAAAACCAAATGTGATTCCGGAGTTTACCCAGGATCAGACTGATGCCAACCTAAGTCGTCTTTCAAACAGCCAACTGGATTTAATAGTAGGAATGAAGGATGCCAAATTCAAAGATTCCAATATTCATTTTACCAAGTTATATGATGAAGAATTATATTGCGTAATAAATAAAGACCACATTCTGGCAAAAGAATTAAAATCACATAAAAAAAAGACGGTAACCACCAAAGATTTATGGGAGTACCGTCAGATTATTTCTGTCCCTCCATATCTAATAAGGAACCTCTTTTCAAGAAGGCGATATATCATACCTGTAAATGAAGAAGTAGATAATGCAATATGTGCAAATGCCACTGAAGCATATAGTCTTCTTCTGGCAAACTATGGCTATGCTCTCCTCGCAGGTTACGAAATACTACAGCATAAGGATCTTGTCACATTTAAATGGGAAGAATCTCCTCACGCCCCTTTTGGAATATACAGTAAATCAACTGTTCTTAAAGATAAAAGCTCTATGGAATATGAATTTATACAGATTGCGGCAATAGCCACCGTTTTTTGTACCAATTTATTTCTACTTTAATAATCCCTATCCCATGCTAATAGTTATTGTAACATCGCCATTTGAAAGCAACTCAGTCATGCCAGCCTCATCCTTATCAGATATGTGACCTAACCGTGTGTATGACCAGCTATTAGACCCATAGAACACAACCATTTGATTCCCTGAGTAAAGAACTATATCCCCTGATGATGTTGTCGTCTGTTTGTCATTTCTTGGAAGACTCTGACCTATAGATCCCACCTGCTCAAATCCGCCATACATTGACATCTGAATTATGACATCGCCTTTTTCAGCCATATTTCGCAGTGCGTCTACTGCCTGATTATTTTCCCAATCTACATTTACTTTAATATCACCAATTTTCATTATCATAGTTTTTTCTCCAATACCCGTATCATCAGAAGAAGTGTCACTCTCAACAACTTGATTATCAGTTTCTTCTGTGTGATATGTTTCTATGTCTTCTGATAAAACGATTTCCTCTGTACTTTCTGCTTCTATATCTTCTGATTCAGAAATTGCAGCGCTCGAATCATAGTTTTCATATGGTGTCTTAGTATCACCTGAGCATGCGCTGGTACAAAGCATCATGAACACACAGAGTGTCATCATAATCAATTTCGTTTTCATCGCAGACTTCCTTTATTTTAGAGCTTTACCAAATTCGAAGGCTTCGTTTAACTCTTCTGTTTTCCCGGATGCCTCACCCATATCACCTATGCCACCGCAGAACAAGGAGCCTGAAAACTGAGCCTTTTCAAAGCAGTCAATCCATCCCTGAAGTCCACTTTCAGCTTTTTTAGGCACAAACTCTTCATCCTCAGCCGCAACAGAGAGCATATATACATTCCTGAACTTATAGTCTGAAGGATACAGTGGATTGAGTCTGTCCAAAAGAGTTTTCATCTGACCGCTCATCTCGTAATAATAAATCGGAGTTGCAAATACAAGGGTATCTGCATTCTTTACTTTTTCTGCAATCTCAGCAGCATCATCCTTAATGACACATTTCTGGGTATTCTGACAGGCAAGACAACCTATACAGAAACCGATATTTTTCCCTTTTAGGCCTATATATTCCACATCATGACCTGAAGCTTTTGCTCCCTCTATAAGCTTTTCCGTAAGTATGTCGGAATTACTCTTTGCACGAAGACTTGTAGAAATCACTAACACTTTACTCATATCATCCCATCCTCTATTTCTTTTCTATCGGTTCAACATTCTCTATCTTCTTGATAAATTTTGCAGGAACACCTCCTACAATAGTGTTTTCCTCAACGTCTTTTGTTACAACAGCTCCGGCTGCAATTACAGCTCCATCACCAATTGTCACACCTCTTGTAATTATCGCTCCTGCTCCAATCCAAACTCTGTTTCCTATATGTATCGGTGCACACAGAAGGTGCCTGTCATAAGGATTCAAATCATGATCCAAAGTGGCAAGGACAACTCTGTGACCTATCAAGGTATTATCACCAATATAGATACCACCCTGATCCTGGAAGCTGCATCCGGAATTGATGAATACATTTTTTCCGATGTGAATGTTTCTTCCGGTGTGTGATACTTTGTATTTAATTCCATGGTCTGCTTTATGGCAGCCTGGCTCTGCCTCATGGAACATTCATGCATTTCCTCTGTCATATCCTCTATTCTGTTCGAATTAAGATATTCCAGTATTTCTTCAACCGTTATCATTACTTCAGATTCTCCTTAAAGAAGCTCTCCAACTTGTTAAAAGGAATATAATCCTTATCACCGCCATCATATAAATCTGTATGTACAGCATCAGGAATTATCATAAGTTCCTTGTTATCTGCATACTTGCTGTCTCTGATCATATCTGCATAAGCATCCTTAGAAAAATAGCAAGAGTGCGCCTTTTCTCCATGAACAAGTAAAACAGCGCTCCTTATCTCATTAGAGTACTTAAGGATTGGCTGATTAACAAAAGACTCACAGCCAATAACATTCCATCCACCGTTGGAATTAAGGCTTCTCTTGTGATAACCTCTGTCAGTCTTGTAGTAGTCATAATAGTCTTTTACAAAGAAAGGTGCATCCGAAGGCACTGGATCTACTACTCCACCGCCAAGCTTATATTCGCCAGTCTTAATGTCCTCAAGTCTCTGAGCACACATAGCTGCTTTTTTCTGATATCTCGCTTCTTCACTGTCCTCGGAATCAAAATATCCCTTGGCATTTACTCTTGTCATGTCATACATTGTCATAGCTGCAGTCGCTTTGATCCTTGTATCAAGAGCTGCTGTGTTTACAGCCATTCCTCCCCAGCCACAGATACCGATGATTCCAATCCTGTCAGGATCAACCTTCTCATTCAAGGAGAGAAAATCAACTGCCGCCATGAAATCTTCTGTGTTGATATCCGGAGATGCCATATATCTCACATTTCCTCCGGACTCTCCTGTGAATGACGGGTCAAATGCTATTGTCAGAAATCCTCTCTCTGCCATTGTCTGAGCATAGAAACCTGAACACTGCTCCTTTACTGCACCAAAAGGTCCACATACGGCAATAGCCGGAAGCTTACCTTCTGGATTTTGGGGAACATACATATCTGCTGCAAGGGTGATTCCATATCTGTTTACAAATGTGACTTTGCTGTGGTCTACCTTATCACTTTTCTTAAAGGTCTTATCCCACTCGGTTACAAGGTTTAGTTCTTCATTTTTGATCATTTTATTATCCTTCCTATTCTGTCAAGCCTGAAAATACGATTTTTATTGGCTTTGACGATTTTGTTATTCCTCAAAACAGGAGCCAAAGGTGATGAATTGTCATACATTACTAAACTCAGGCTCTGCCGAAACAGACTCATTAAAGCTCTTCCTCCACAGGAACCATGCTACAGGAATTCCAAGAAGTTCTGCGAGAATAAACGCTGTCCAGACTACCTGAAGCTGTCCCGTTCTGCTAAGCAGAAATGAAAAGGCAAGCGGGAATATGGCCTGGCGGAGCATTGTTATATACATGCTCCTTGTTCCCTGGGATAGTCCCTGAAGAGCTGCTGCAAAAACAAGGCTTGGAATAGAAATCAGATATGCAACAGCCAAAATTCTGATGGCAGGAATTCCAATTTCCATCATGTGCTTTGAAGCATCAAACAGGCCCAGCATTTGCACCGGAAGAAGCTCCAGCAGCATGAAAAATGCGATAAACAAAGCTATGCCATAGATAACTCCCCATTCTACTGAGGCACTGATGCGGGATTTGTTCCTTGCGCCGTAGTTATACGCAACTATAGGAATAAGTGAGGCTTCTGGCATATGTGTGAAGCCCATGTACCTTTAACAACATAACTATATATACTTGAAAAGCCACCTGGTTTTCCTTAAAGTGTAGCTGT
>NZ_FMYB01000044.1 GCF_900104155.1 Butyrivibrio sp. INlla16 | reverse complement strand
TACAGACGTATCTCCTTTCATTATTCCCCTGATCCTTTCTGGACAGGTATGAAAGGGGGCTTAAGATGACTGCTTATGAACAGGCAACCATAATTAGGGCATTGACCCTGCGCAGGACCTGTGTGCAGCTCTTAAGGGTGTGAATGAGGAAGGACGAACTGTGGTAGGGGCTGTCTTTCCTCATTTTTTATGCAACTGTATGAATATAGATCCGAAGGGGATAGTCAGTCAATATAGACACGAAAAAAACGTGCGGTAAAAAACAGCACGTTCAGATAGACAATATATAGGAGAACGAGAAATTAATCCGCAGTAAACCTTCAGTAGGTGAGAGGATTAATTCGACGCATTACATCTTTACTTTGAAAAAAGCACTGTGCCTGGTTGTTCCGCTACTTTTGGGAGCGAAGGCTTCATATTCGTGTTAGCTGCTATAAAAAATCGGAATCAGCTTATGGCTGATTCCGGTATTGAAATGATAAGGCATTAGTAATCTTCGATTAAATTAAGTTTTGAAGGTAGTTCTTGATATTTCTTAATGAGCTTCTCTATATCGTTTAGGAGTTCTTTCTTATTACTTACACTTGTATTAGTGAGTGTAGAGAAATCCATACTTAATAAACGTAGCATAAAACCCAAATCCCAATTCAAATTTTGAGTAAATGCTGATAACTGAGTATTTGTGTTTTTTATATTATATTCAGAGGCAAGAATGATTTTTGAAAGAATTTCTATAATATAACCATTGTTTTCTTTGTCGAAGTTGTTTAATAGTTTTTCGATATCTTTGTTGGGATTATCCTTCTCTTGGTTATAAAGGATATTTTTGGCAGAAATCGAAAAAAACTTATATGAATTAAGTTTAGAAGTTGTTTCTTTAGATAGTTCTTGATAGGTGTCATCATCAATCTTAACTGTATCTTTATAATGCTTGATTTTAAGCGCATAAAAAAGAATACAAAATACAAATATATATGAAGAAACATCTTCTGATTTGTTAAGAATACGATTAACCTGGTCTTCGGAAATCTGAATTTTAATCCTGCTTCTGCTGGCATTATTATCTTTGATGTACCACTGATTATACTCTATTGATTCATCGTTTATATCATCGTCAGGAAGAGCTTCATTGGAATTGATTCTCTGTGTTAAGTAGGATATTGAAATGTTTTCAGATTCCAGAATGCTATTAATATCATCAACTAATTGCTCGGGGATAGGAATTTTACGAATGACAGTATCAAAGTTAGTGAACCAAAGCTGGTTTTCAATTTCTTCTTTTGTGTAATGGCGCTCTAATGAATCATATACTTGTTCTGCTGATTTGGCTTCGCTACTTTCTTTTGTGATGAACTGAAAAATTTCGGGTAATTCATCAGCGTCTACTGTCTGTATTTCGTGATTTTCTAATTTTGAAATATATGCAGGACTTTTTTCTATGTGCGCAGCCAATAATTTAGCCTGTATCTTGTTTTTTGTCCGTAAATTCTTAATTGTATCTGACAATTCTGGTGTAATAGTTACTCGTGGCATGTCATGTCCTCCTATAGGGAATTATATCAAATGGCATAAATCTGTCAAAAGTAAAAATATGAAGTTAAATTGTATGTGAGTAAATAAATTTACTTAATTATTTGAATGTCTAATGTCGCTATTGTATAATGACTACATAAATAATACGAGGAGGAGAGCGTATGAATTATTCATATTATGATCTTGGAAATCTGAAAAAGGGACAAGTTGTTGAAGTGCAATTATCGAAAGCGGCAAATGTGAAGATGATGAATCCTCAGAACTATAATAATTATAGGAGAGGAAGGAATCATAGATATTATGGGGGATATGTTAAAAGTACTCCCTTTATATTGCCAGTACCAAATTCGGGGCACTGGTATCTTACTATAGATTTGGGTGGGTATCCTGGAAGTTTAAAACACAGTGTCAGTGTGCTTCCGGGAGCGTTGCCACCTGCAAAGCAGATGGTGCCATTGTATAAAGAACCAAATTTATTTGTTGAAGATGCAAATACTAATAAGGAATATGACGTTTTTATTTCTCATGCATCAGAAGACAAAAATGATATAGTAAGACCCTTAGCACATGAATTAGTAAATAAAGGCGTATCAGTTTGGTACGACGAATTTGAAATGAAAATTGGGGATAGTCTCAGACGCAAGATTGACCAAGGGCTATCAAAGAGCAGGTTTGGCACAGTTGTTATTTCGCCCTCATTTATAAAGAAGGGGTGGACGAATTATGAATTAGATGGCTTGGTAACAAATGCAATATCAGGAAAACAGATCATACTACCGATATGGCATAATGTATCAATCGAAGAAGTTCAATACTATAGCCCCTCATTGGCGGATAAAGTTGCAAGAGATACAAGCAAGACAACAGTGGAAGAGATTGCAGATGAAATAGCGAATATGATTTTAAATTACGGAAATAAGAGATACGAACAGAAGTATTAAGACACGCGATGCATAGCAGAAGAAGCATGTAGGATAAAGACTTGGCTATTGTTGATTATTGAAATCTATCAAAAAAGATAGTATCTGGTTATCAGGGTATTCAATGAATGTTTGATGGGAATATCCGAGGGAAAAGATTTTGTAATGAGAACGACGTAATAAATTTAAAGTGAACGGAGGAGACAAATGGCATCAAATAGAGCACTTATAAAGGAAAATTTTGTATTCGAAGGAGTAACACGTTCTAATGAAAAATGTGTGTTTATATCTCATAAGAAAGAAGATGAAGCTGCAGCCAAATATATTGGGGATTACATCATGGAACATGCAAACGTTGATATATACTTGGACTTATATGATACTGAGTTAAAGGAGGCTGTGAGCACTGAAAATGATAAGAAAATTGTAGAATCGATAAAGCGCGGTTTGAGGACATCAACCCACATTTTGTGTGTGATTTCTGATAAAACGCACTTATCTTGGTGGGTGCCTTACGAAATAGGTGTGGCTTCAGAAAACAAGAAGAGTATTGCATCACTAAAACTCAAAAATATTTCCGATTTACCATCTTTCTTGAAAACGGAACAAGTGCTTATGACATCAACTGATTTTGTAGGATATGTTGATAAACTAAATCCATTTCATATAATATCTGAATCGATGATGCATAATTCAAGTAAACAAGGATTAAAACAGTATTTGCACTAGGAGGAATTGTTGTGTACTACTATCAGAAAGAAAAACACAAGGTCTTTTTCAGTTTTTATCACCATGATGATCAGTGGTATAAAAATTACATTGATAAATATCTTAGCGGTGACATCATCAACAAATCCGTAAAAGATGGCGAATACAATACGGATATCAGTGACGAATATATAAAAAGACTGATACGTGAAGATAAAATTAGCGATTCATCTGTTATTGTGGTTTTAGTTGGACCAAATACTCGAAAGAGAAAGCATGTTGACTGGGAGATATACGCGGGATTAAGGGCAAGTGTAAATGGTAGTGCAGGTCTTATAGGAGTGTTGCTCCCGGAATTTCCTTTATTATATGAAAACAAATATAAATATAATGATTTACCGGCAAGATTAGCAGATAATGTGAAATCAGGATATGCAGGCATTTATACTTGGGAAGATTTCAAGCAAAATTATTTGTCAATAATCACAGAAACCTTTGAGAATAGAATAGATCACAAAGAAATGATAGATAACAGCCGAATTCAGATGAAGAGGAATTTAGGAGAAAACGAATGAATACACTAGCATCTACATCAACACAAACGACCGTGATAAGTGGTGGATTAAATTTTGTCAGTGTAGGTATGGAAAAGTGGTTCGAAATATATATACGTATTAATTGGCTGGCAATGATTGTTTTATTGCTTACAATCTGGGTATTAGTCTACATATACAGAAAGTTTATAAGGAAAAGGATAGCTCGTACTATAATAATCGATGGAGTGGAATTCGGATTTAGCAATTTCAAGTGTAAGGTTAGGTGTAGCCATGAAATACAAGAGATTGCATACAAATTGTGGGTAGAGTTAACAACAAGAAAGATAGCAGTTCCACTTGAAGAAGATGATGTGATAGTAGAAGTGTATAATTCATGGTATGATACGTTTTCTGCTATACGCGAATTACTAAAATCTGTTCCAGGTGGATGCCTTGATGACGCTTCTGAACTGATTGCTATTACAACGAGGGTATTGAATGAAGGGCTTAGACCTCATCTTACCAAATGGCAGGCAAAATATAGATCATGGTATAATATTGAGGTGAAAAAAGATCAAAATAAAAATAAGACTCCTCAAGAAATACAGAAAAAATTTCCTGAATATGAGATGTTGCTAGAAGATATGAAGAATACAAATAAAAACATGATTAATTATGCAAAAGAAATGAAACGAATAGCGTTTTCTAAAAGGGAAAATGAGTAAGACTACGCACACTAGAAAATCCTACCCAAATATGATAAATTGTTTGAGGTAAGAAAAGCACTGTTTGATAGGGGAAAATCAAACAGTGCTTTATAATTCGAAGATAAAATAGGAACACAAAACAATTGTCAATCATAGGAGAACAATACAAATGAAAGGTATCATCCTCGCCGGAGGTTCCGGCACAAGACTTTATCCGTTAACAAGAGCAATCTCAAAGCAGATCATGCCTGTATATGACAAGCCGATGATCTACTACCCGCTGTCGACACTTATGTTGGCAGGAATCAGGGAAGTTCTGATAATCTCTACCCCCAGAGACCTTCCCATATTTGAAGATCTGTTTGGGACCGGCGAGCAGCTTGGAATGTCGTTCTCATATGCTGTACAGGAAGAGCCCAGAGGGCTTGCAGATGCCTTCATAATAGGCGAGGACTTCATAGGGAAAGATTCTGTAGCCCTGGTTCTTGGCGATAACATCTTCTATGGCCAGAGCTTCTCAAAGTTACTCAGAGAGGTGGCATCCAGAGATAAGGGAGCAACAATCTTCGGATATTATGTGCGCGATCCCAGAGAATACGGCGTTGTAGAGTTTGATGAAAACGGCAAGGCCCTCTCAATTGAGGAGAAGCCGGAGCATCCCAAGAGCAACTACGCGGTTCCGGGCCTTTACTTCTATGATAACGATGTAATAGATATAGCAAAAAATGTTAAGCCTTCAGCCAGAGGTGAGATTGAAATCACCAGCGTTAACAACGAGTACCTCAGAAGAGGGACTCTTCGCGTTGAGACCATGGGTCGAGGCTTTGCATGGCTTGATACCGGTAATCACGATTCACTTCTTGATGCAGCGGACTTCGTATGTGCATTCCAGAAGAGACAGGGACTATATGTGTCCTGCATTGAGGAGATTGCGTATAAGAGAGGCTTTATCGATAAGGAGCAGCTCCTTAAGCTTGCCGAGCCTCTTATGAAAACAGATTATGGTAAGTATCTAGTTGAGGTTGCAGAAGGACTATAATTGTATTCAATATTCAAGTAAGATGTATCCAAGTATAGATATAGCAACAAATGAACTTAATATCGCCAGCGAGTTGAACCCAGGACCATGGATCCTTCATTCTAAAAACACAGGAATAGCAGCAAGGAATATAGCTGAAAAAGTTCAAGGGATGAATCCGGAAAAGGCATATGTTATCGTATTATTACATGATATAGGCCGTCGAGTTGGGATTGTGGGGATAACAAGGCATGTATATGAGGGCTATAAGTACTGCATTCAAAAAGAATGGGATGAAGTAGCTCAAATCTGTATGACACATTCATATATCCATGGAAGTGCATCTCTCGGACAAAGCATAGAAAGCGATGAGGAAAAAGCTATAAAAGAATACCTTGATTCTCATAAAATGGATGATTACGACAGACTGATTCAGCTGTGTGATGCCCTCGCTACAGACTATGGATTTGTAATCCTGGAAAAGCGTTTTGTCGACGTTGTCAGGCGGTATGGAATAGTTGAAACTTATATCGGTGGATGGGAGAAAACCTTTGAAATAAAAGAGTACTTTGAAGATAAAATGGGGTGTTCTATATATGATGTGCTTCCGGAGATAGAAAAAACAACACTCATATGTCCCAACCCATGGAGGCCTAAATAGACAATTTGATGTAATGAGAGGAGCTTGCAGTTGACCATATTGCAAAAAAGGACTATTGTTTTCTGGTGTAAGAATTGAGATTACATAATATGAAGAGAAAAGTTGATGCGTACAAATTTAGTGACATGAGGTGCCGGATTCATTGGCTCAAACTACATACACTACATGGTTAGGAAGTATGACAATGATATTCGTATAATCAATGTGGACGTACTTATCTATGCAGGTAATCTTGAGAACTTCAAGAATGTTGAGGCCATGGGAGCTGGCCGATGGTTCCATCAAAGAAGGTATCAGACAGACCATAAAAAGGTTCTTTACTAATGAGGACTGATGAAGAACCTAACAAACGAAAATTATCAGAAATATTATGTAGTATACATTGCAACAAATTATAACGGCATTTGTATATGAAGGAACTAGAAGTGAACTTTCATACTAACATAGATAGGAAACTAAGGAAATGAACAATAATTTTGGGGGACAGATTCAGAGATATTATTTACAAAATATTATTTGGTTATTTATATTTTCTTTTTTACTGAGTTTTTGCTTCTTTTCAAAAATAAATCCATTTGTAGATAGTTTTTTTTCCAAGACTACAGTAAAGCTCACATTAAAAGAAAAGAATGAGGATCACTTGGGAAATGAGATATGGATATATCAGATTGATGGTAAAGATATTTCAAAGCCGACATTTAAGAAGATGGAGAAATCTGGTGAATGGGAGTATCGTAGTGCAGAAAAATGGGGATATTCGCATAATGTAATATACAGCAATGCATCTGGTAGTTCGCTTAAGATTCCCATTAGTACATCTCCATCTGGTGGTTTAGGGATAATATGTCAGAGAAATTCGGGAAGGTTTGATCTTGAGTTAGAAGAAGGCATAATTTCAGAATATGATCCATATACGGAAAAGAGTTCTATTTTGCAGATTACACCATTTGCTGATAACTATAATGGTGTTTTTTTTCATGCAATTACATATTTAGGATTCGCAATACTTATTTTTGTTTTTTTGAGTTTAAGTGTAATAATATGCAACAAATTTGTATGTTCAGAGAATAAAGAGCCACATTACAAATATCCGCATCTTGTATTCGCGCTTACTATAAGCATGACAGTATTTTTGTGTATATGGTGGAAAACGATTGGGATTCCCAATTATCCAGGAACTGGAGATGGTGGTGGATATTGGACTGTTGGTCAAGTTCTTGCAAGACCCGATATTACAAAGGAAGAGGTAGAGCTATTATGTAAAGATTTGCCAACTTTTCGTGGTTATGGCATATTTATTCCGCATTTCATTGCAAATTATATCTCTTATAGAACATCCATTAGCGCTATAGGTATATATTTTGTAATAATGGCTTTTGTATGCGCTTTTGGCACAGGTTATGTTCTTCCTAGAATGTATGAAATTGTTAATGGGAGAAAACCGGGTCTTTTTCAGGTATTCACAGGAATCATTTGTTTCTACTTCCTTTTCACTAATTATCTATGTGATATGGGAAGTGATATGTGTGGTTGTGTGTATTATTTAGCAGCAATCCTTTTTCTTTTTTTGATGCAAGAGACTGGAAGATATTTATATGCAGCACTATCTGGAATGTTCTTTTCTTTGTGCCTGGCAGCAAGAACAAGCTACATGATAGGCGTGATGATAATATTGATCTTCTTTTTTGTTCATAGTCTTCTTGTGTTATGTAAGAACAGCAGATTAAGCATACTAAAAGATGGCATTCTGTCTATTAAAAGATGGGTTTCTGCAATAGTTGTCATGGGATTTTTCTTTTTTGTTTTTTGCCTGCCACAGGTATGTATTAATAATATCAAAGGGCATCCGGGTTTATTTGCTTATGATACAGATGGAGCATTTGAAACGAAAACTACGACACTACTAGAGCAGAATGCAGATATTCCTCTTCGTGGATATGTTTCGGGATATCCGGAAATAATATATGATAAAAGTACAGCTTATATAAAACAATATGCTGGATATAAAAAAAGCAAAGAAATCACAATGGCACAGAGTATGGACTGCTATTCGAAGCGACCTTTGGATGGTTTGGCTTCAGTTGCTAAAAAATTATTTATTTTGGTAGATATTAAAACAAATATTACTCTTCCTAATGAAATATGGACACCAACGACAAAGTATTATCTATTTAGTACAATAAACTATATTTTTCTTGTTACAACAATTTTTATGCTATTAAATAAAAAAGTCAGAAGAATTTTTTTTAGTAAAGAAGATCTGACTTTATGGGGGATAATACTATTTGGACCAATTCTGCCAGAGCTTGTTGGAAAAATTGAATGGCGACAAGGAATGATTCTATATGTATTTTATGTATTTTGGGCATTTGCATATGGCTTTGGAAGTTTAATTTATGATAAGGAGCGGAGAATATTGCTTATTGAAGAGAATTATATCGGATTTCTTACAGTAGGGGTATTTATCTGCCATACTATTTCACTTTGGATGTATATCAGATAAGATTTGTTAAAGAGGTATGATGATTCAGTTTAACGTACCACCCTGTGTGGGTGATGAAATAAAATATATAAAAGATGTAATTAGAAATCACAAAATATGTGGAGATGGTCCATATACAAAATTGTGCAACACGTGGTTCGAGAGAAGATTCAATGCAAATAAGGTATTATTGACTACAAGTGGGTCTACGGCTTTAGATATGGCATTTGAGCTGTGCGATTTACAACCTGGAGATGAGGTGGTAATGCCTAGCTATACGTTTTCAAGTACGGCTAATGCGGTTGTATTATGTGGGGGAAAACCAGTATTTGTAGATGTTCGGCCAGATACAATGAATATAGATGAAAAAAAGATAGAAGATGCGATAACAAATAGAACAAAAGCTATATGCGTTGTTCACTATGCCGGAGTCTCTTGTGAGATGGATACTATTATGAATATAGCAAAACGCTATGGACTGATGGTAATAGAGGATGCTGCACAAGGGGTAATGAGCACATATAAGGGCAAGTATCTTGGCACTATTGGCGATTTTGGGTGCTATTCTTTTCATGAGACGAAGAATTATTCTATGGGAGAAGGCGGAGCTATCGTTATAAACAACAAAGCGTATGAAGAAAAGGCTGAGATTCTTAGAGAAAAAGGAACTAATCGATCGAGATTTTTTAGGGGGCAAGTTGATAAATATACTTGGGTTGACTTTGGGGATAGCTATTTGCCAAGTGAATTAAATGCTGCTTATCTTTGGGCACAGCTTGAACACGCAGATGAAATAAATAATAATCGTCTGGAAAGTTGGAATTACTATAATAATGCATTGCAGGAATTAAAAAAAGAAGGTTTGGTGGAATTGCCAATAATACCAGAAAAATGTGTTCATAATGCACATATGTATTATCTGAAATGTAAGGGGCTTCAAGAGAGGACTGCATTGATTTCATATCTTAAAGAAAATGAAATACTCGCAGTATTTCATTATATTCCGCTTCATTCGGCTCCTGCCGGATATAAATTTGGGAGATTTCATGGGGAGGATGAATATACAACCGAAGAGAGCGATAGACTAGTAAGACTTCCTATGTATTATGGATTGTCAGAGATTGACAGAAATAAGGTTGTTACTGCCGTATATGAGTTTTATAGAAAGTAGTTTAGGTATATGAAGAAAGTAAGCTTTGTTATCCCATGCTATAGATCTGAAAAAACGATAAGAAGCGTGGTAGATGAAATATATGCAACAATGGGGACTCTTGAGTCTTATATTTTTGAGGTTATTTTGGTTAATGATTGTTCGCCGGATAATACATACGAGACAATTATTGAAATAGCTAAGGAACATGATAATGTTATGGGAATTTCACTAGCTAGAAATTTTGGACAACATGCTGCGTTAATGGCAGGGCTGCGTAAATCGTCAGGTGATTATGTGGTATGCCTTGATGATGATGGTCAAACACCTGCTAATGAGGTGGGGAAACTGCTGAAAAAACTGGATGATGGATATGATGCGGTCTATGCATCTTATGATAATAAACAGCATTCTAAATTTCGGAATATTGGAAGTCTTGCCAATGAGAAAATGACAGAGATAATGCTGGGGAAACCTAGAGAACTATATATTTCCAGCTATTTTGCTGTAAGACGATTTGTTGTTGATGAGATGATTCGATATGAGGCATCATATCCATATATAATTGGCCTTGTTCTTAGATCCACAAAAAATATTTGTAATGTGCCAGTTCATCATCGGGCTAGGACTATTGGGTCTTCAGGATATTCATTACATAAATTGCTTTCGTTATGGTTTAATGGATTTACAGCATTTTCTATAAAACCATTACGAATTGCAATTTTTTTGGGAATGATGGTAGCAGTTTGCGGTTTTGCAACACTAATATATGTGATAATTAATTGGTTTATTAACCCAGGTGTCCCGTTAGGCTGGAGTAGTATGATGGGTATCTTTTTAATCATTGGAGGGATGCTACTTCTGGTTCTGGGGATGATGGGAGAATATATTGGAAGAATTTACATCTCAATTAATGCTGCTCCGCAATATGTTATTAGGGATATTATACCTTCCGAAACGAGTAATAAATTACAAACCTGAATTATATATGGGTGTTATCTGTGTAACAGGTTGATTATGACATTGAAAAGTGATAAAGTACAAAGAGTTTTGTCTATTTTTTAGAAGAAAGATTTCAGAATAATGAGTAATGTGCTGATATCTTACTCATCGCGTATACCGACGGTTTCATTGATATGTTACTTGATGAGTAAAGCTGCGACTGAATTTGATATTGATATCAGGGAAATTGCAGTAGTTGATACCAAAAAAGATGATATAGAATGGGCAGATGCGATACTGACAATAAGACCCTTTGAGGTTGGCGCATTCAGAGTGGTTGAGGCGGGAAAGAAAGCAGGGAAGAAGATAATTATGTATCTTGATGATGATCTTTTAAATCTTCCTAATATATTCCCTAATCGACTGAGGAAATTTTTGTCAGGTATTCTGTATAACAAAAATTGTGAGTATTTGATAAAGAGTTTGGATTTGTGTGATGTTTTATGGGGCTCCAATCCGGTCCTGCTTGATAAGTATAAGCAATACGTCACAAATGGAAGATGTGAGATTGCGGACGTCGCCTATGACATTGCAGATATGGTTCAGCCCAGGCTAAATGATGGGGACTTCAAGATTCTTTTTGCAGGAAGTGGTGACCATGCAGGATACATAAATGAATTTATAATTCCTGCAATCAATGAGTTGCATTATAAAAGGTACAATATTTCATTTGTGTGCGTTGGGCTTGATCCCGGGGCATTGATTAAATGTGATGCAAAGACGGAATTTATACCATGGATAAGGGACTTTGATGAATTTAACAAGTTAATTAGGAGTAAACAAGTTGATATAGGTGTTGCTCCTATTTTGGCGGATGATTTTCATCGATGTAAATATATAAATAAATTTATTGAATATAGTAGGTATGGAATAGCAGGCATTTATTCGGATGATTATCCATATAAAATGATTGTGGTCGACGATGAGAACGGGCTCTTAGCGGAAAATACTGTGGAATCGTGGGCTCAGAAGATTGAATATGCGATAAATAATCCACAGAACTGTCTAAAAATCGCCGAAACCGCGCAGAAGATATGTAAGGAAAGATTTTCAACCAGTCAAATGATAAGTACTGTAAAAGAAAAGATTCCCGAACTATTTGTGAAACAAGTTACTGCAAGAACAGTGAAGTATAAACCTTCTATATTTATAAATAATCTTAGAAAATATGTGACAGCATTTGTAGAAAAGTATGAATATGATAATAGCCAAAAGAATATAAGCGATGCAAGTAGTAAAATCCTGTTAGTGTATGCAGGGTATACTACAACAACAGAATTAATAAGTAAGATTTTGCAAAAAGCTTCAATATATAAAAATGCCTCATTTGTAGCTAAAGAGAGTACGATGGTATTTGCTAAGGATATAAAGGAATCAGATATTATCGTTTTTTGCAGAGGCGCAGATCTTTATATGGGAAAGATTGCTGAAGCAGCCCATAAAGCAGGAAGAAAGACTATTTTATACCTGGATGATGACTTATATGGTATATATAAGGGAACCGTATATGGAGATGCTTTGTTAAAATGTTTGTCAAACTGTGATATACTTTGGGCATCAAATCCACATATATATGATAAATATAAGGAACTGGCTCCTAATATAGCCTTTGTGGAAGGAAAAGTATTTGATCCTATTGATAAAATAGGTGATATTTCTGATGTGCTTGATAAGTATGTTATACTATATGCAGGTTCGCCGTCTCATAGAGACACGATACAGAATCTAATAGTGCCTGCACTCAATAAGGTGTATGACAATTATAAAGAGTTCTCTGCTGTATTTATGGGATTTGATGAGGGGACATTGTCCGGATGCAAGTTTGATAAAGAGTACATACCTTGGACTACAGACATGAACGAGTATCGGGATATAATTCAATCCAAGGGATGTCATATAGGGCTGGCTGTAATCAAGGATGATGAATTCGGTAATTGCAAATATTATAATAAATACTTAGAATATTCACGTATGGGAATAGCCGGTATTTATTCAGATGTTATTCCATACCGCCTGGTAGTCCATAATGATGAGAATGGAATCATTGTTAAGAACACACCGGATTCATGGGCTGAATCTATATTAAAGCTTCTACAAAATGAAGATGATCGTAGAAATATAATACTTAATTCACAAGATGATCTTAGGCAAAATTTCAAGCTTAAAGATGTTATAGACAAGCTGGCAGGGGATATACCTGAAATTGGTAGTTATCATGCGCCAGATGTCAAGGTTAGATATCATGTAAATGTTTTATTACACCAATTAAAATATAGTTGGCGTGTATATATAGCTTCAAGATATTAAGGAGGATAAAGTGATGGCTATACAGTTATTTAAAGCAAAGTATGAGGTAGATGAATGTCTCGCTGAGATTAGAGAATGCTTGGAAGTGGGTTGGACAGGTCTTGGATTTAAGACAGTTCAGTTTGAGGATGCATGGAAGGAATATACGGGACTTCCTTTTGCACATTATTTGAATTCATCAACAATTGGTTTATACCTTTCTGTTGAAATATTGAAGGAAGAAAATGGTTGGCAGGATGATGATGAAATCATTACAACACCTCTGACATTTGTTTCAACAAATCACGCAATTCTTAAGTCTAATATGAAGGCTGTATTTGCTGACATTGATGACACAATGTGTCTTGATCCTAAGTCCGTAAGAGAGAGAATTACAGATAAGACAAAGGCTATTATGTATGTTGGACTTGGTGGAAATACCGGTAATTACAGTGAGATAGTTAAGATATGTAAAGAGCACAATCTTAAACTTATTCTTGATGCTGCACATATGGCAGGAACAAGGGTAAATGGTGAGATTCCCGGATCAGAGGCAGATGTTGTTATTTATTCATTCCAGGCAGTTAAGAATCTTCCTACAGGTGATAGTGGTATGATCTGCTTCAAGAACGGCAACTATGATGAGATAGTTCGCAAGAAAGCATGGCTTGGAATCAACAAGGACACCTATGCAAGAACAACCAACATGGGTAACTATAAGTGGAAATATGATGTTGAGTATGTTGGTGACAAGGCACATGGCAACTCAATCATGGCATCAATTGGTAAGGTGCAGCTCAAGTACCTTGACAGAGACAATGCATACAGACGTCAGCTTGTTAACTGGTATAAGGAGAGATTGTCCAAGTATTCAGATAAGATTAAGTTTGTCAGAATAGAAGAAGGCTGCGAGTCATCTTGCCACTTATTCCAGATTCTGGTTGAGAACAGGGATGAATTGATGCTTCACTTAAATGCAGCTGAAATATTCCCTGGTGTTCATTATGCAGATAATACTAATTATAGGATGTATTCTTATGCTAAGGGAACATGCCCTTATGCTGAATATGTAAGTGATCATACATTGACTCTTCCTATGAATCTGTACCTTACATATGAGGACGTTCAGTACATTTGCGATAAAGTAATCGAATTTGTTGAGAAGAACTAAGGTATATTAAATGAAACATACTTATTGTTTAGAAAATGAAAAAATCTGTATAAGACCAATGTCACCAGAAGACAGTGAGAAGTATAGAGTTCTTAGGAATCGCAAGGACAATATTGGATTTTTCTTTTCCGGAACAGAGATTACTAGTGATCAGCAAGCTGCCTGGTATACCAGGTATCTTGCTGATGAAACTCAATACATGTTTAGTATTTATGAAACCGATTCCGACCAATTTATTGGTGGAATCGGCATTTATGATATTGATGAAATAAAAGGGCAGGCAGAGGTCGGAAGAATTATAGTTGATAAGGAACTTGCGGCAGGTAAGCATTATGGTGCAGAAGCTATTAAGCTTATAGAGAAGATGGCAAGAGACGAAATTGGATTAAAAATCTTGTATGCAAATATTTACTCCGATAACATTCCTAGCCTTAAATCATTTTATGGTGCAGGCTTTGTTGAAATAAGTGAAGATCAAGGAATAACAAAAGTTATAGTAGAAATAGGTGAATGATGAATTATTTGAAGAGCTATTTTAGTGGGATATATAAAGACAGATATGTATTAAGCAGTTTAGTTAAGCAAGACTTGCATATGAAGTACAATCGTTCAATACTTGGTGTGGCATGGCAGCTTATAACACCACTTGGTCTTTCGATAATAATAGGAGGAATCTATTCAATAATATATGGGATGGATGCAAGTACTTTGATACCAGTTCTTTTTTCAGGGTTAAATCCATGGCTTTTTTTGAGTGCAAGTGCTGATGGAGGAACTGGCGCATATATTAATGCAGAAGGTTATTTAAAACAGACGCAAGTTAGTCCACAAATATTTCCAATAAGGGTTGTTTTGGTTGCTTTTGTGAACCTTATTTATAGTATGGCAGCATTTTTTTTGGTTTATTTGGTTTTAAGTCCTTCTAGCTTTGGCATTCAAATGTTGATGTTTATTCCTGGAATGTTGATTATTCTGATTGCGGGAATGACTCTTGCCAATATATCAAGTGCAATAACGGTAAGCTTTAGGGATTTTCAACCGTTGCAAAGCTTGGTTTTACAAGGGCTTTTTTATATTACCCCTATTATTTATACAACGTCAATGATGGATGATAAAGGATTTTCAATCGTGTATAGAATAAATCCTTTTTACTATTTTATCAATGTGGTGAGGGCACCTGCATTGGGAACAACTCTGACCATGGATTTTATAGTAGAATTTATCTGTGTTTTCTTATGTTTATTATTGGCTTACTTAATTAGTGCAATAATAACTATGAAGAATAATTATGGTATAGCAATGAAATTATAAGTAGGTGGACTGATGAGCAGTATAGAACTAAAAAATATTGGCCTTGAATTCAATGTTTGGCATCAAAAAAGTATCAAAGATATTCTGGTGCCGGGTAGTAATAAATTTAGCACTTTTGAAAATGGAAAGGTAAGAGCACTAAATAACATTTCGCTATCGTTGAAGGATGGAGATAGACTTGCGATAATAGGACATAATGGTGCGGGAAAGAGTACACTTTTAAAGGTGATATCAGGTATCTATCCTCCAAAAGAGGGTACATTAGATGTTGAGGGACACATTTCAAGCATGTTTGAGCTTGCGACAGGTTTTGAAATGGAGCAAAATGGATGGGATAATATTAGATTAAGAGGCCTGATGTTAGGACAGACACCGAAGCAAATTGACGAAAAGATGGAGGAGATAGCTGAATTTTCGGAGCTGGGGAATTTTTTAAATATGCCGGTCAAGTATTATTCATCAGGTATGTTTGTACGCTTGGCTTTTTCGATTTCCACGTCTATAGAGCCAGATATTCTTCTTCTGGATGAGATTATAGCTGCTGGTGATGCCGGGTTTATTAAGAAAGCAAATGATAGATTACACAGTATGATTAGTACGTCCAAGATCATGGTTTTGGTAACACATAGTATGCAATCAGCTATAGATATGTGTAACAAGTGTATTTGGATGGAGAGCGGGAATATAGTAATGTCAGGAGATCCCAAGACTATAACAGATGAATATATGAAGGCGGCCGTCAGCTAATATGGAGAGTTGCGCATATGTTAGTGAAAGAGATTTTGAAAGTTTGTAATTCCTCGTGGATAGAAGGAAAAGATAAAGAATCTAGTAATGAGACCTTTGATATTTCTGTAATATTGCCAGTACTAATGGATGATGATGCTATATTGCTAAGAAATGCTTTGAACTCGATATGTGAGCAGAGTCACAAAAAAGTAGAGGTTATTATTGTTGATGATTCATGTAATGTTCTAATCCAAGATGTGATTGATGAGTTTTTGAAAAAGGATAGCAGAGTAAAATGCATCAGACATGGAAAGAGCATTTGTTATATTCCTATTATGAAATATGAAGCTTTTTTGCATGTTAAGGGAACGTATCTTGCTTTCTGTTCATCTAATATAGAGTGGCATTTGGATTATATTACAAATGTGATGGAATTCATCGAAAAGACGAAGGCTGAGGCGTGCTTTAGTGAGGTAAAATGGTGTCAGTGGAACGATAAGAAACGTTTTAAAAAGCTGGGAACAGCCAAAAATTGGACGAATTCAATTAATTTGGCTATAGTCAATCCAATTGCCCAAAGTGGTGTTCTCGTGAAAAAAAGTATATTCATGGATCAAAGGGTAGGATTATTTGATCCACATCTCATGCATATTGGTTATGATGATTGGTCTTTGTGGAAGAGAATAAAAAAGTATTACATATTCCACGAGACCAGTATTTTTTGTGGATATGAATATACAGCATCGAAAAAGAAAATGGATTTATTTCCAGCCCGAAATATATATAATCTTTTTGAAAGAGAGTGTGAATCTAAGGAGATAAGTTTTATACCTGAGAACTATGAGCAGGTAGATATTTTTGGGTGCAGTAATATGGCATCGGATCATTATAGGTTCGATTTAAAGAATGCAATAATTGATTATTGTAACAAATATAATCTTACATCCTGTGATCAAGATACGCATATTATTTACAAAAGAAAAAGAATAGCCATAATTGGTGCTTTTAATGCTACGGTAGAGCTAAACTTTGAAAACTATTCATTTCACTCGGACAGATTTGTTTTTTGCTTTTTGGGAACGCAACCGGATATAAGGCTGTTGCTTCTGGCAGATGCTGTAATATGTATAAGGTCTTCAATGTTTGGCGGAACAGACTACTTGGAATTATGCAAAAATTATAATATTCCATGTTACTATTATACGGATGATAATTTTTGCGAATTGCATACACAATTTCCTGAGAATACAGAATTTGAGCTACTTTCTGAGCAAATGGGAAGTGGATGGTTAAAAACTTTCGATGGAGTTTTGGTATCTACTGATTCTTTGCGAGACTATTTTATTGAACATAAATTTGTAAATAATGAAAGCATCGTTATGTTTCCTTGCGTGTTGTCTGATGCAATTAAGGAAGACAATAATAGCAACAGATTGAAAACAATTGCATTTTTAGGTGGTAAAAGCAGAGCGCAATATTTTGCTGAGCATATATATAAATATATTAAAGAGATCGCTAAAAACAATGAAGTTAGACTTATTTGTGCATCGGACGACGAGCTTATTCAATTAGATGCAGGCAATATAAGTGTAGAATTTTTTGACAGGACGGATGATATTCAGGTTTTACTTAATGAAGTGGCTAAATATAAGCCAGATATATTAATTCATTTTGGCGAGGAAGGGTTAAATTCAAAATATAAAACAGTTAATGCGTTATGGAATGCGTTATGTATTGGAGCAGTACTTGTGGTAAACAATATAGAACCATATAAGACTGCTGATATAAATGATTGCTGTTATATTTTAGACAAAGAAGAGCAATTAGTAGATATTATCTCGGCAATTGATAGAGATCAGAAAATATGCAAGGAAAAATATCAAAATGCATTACGGTATTGTAAAAAAGAATATAGTTTCGAGAAAGCCGATAACATATTACTTGATTTTATAAATATAAAGGAATCGGACTATGGTTTGAGTGTGACCAATCGCTTGCTTCAATATCATGATAATCTGTATGACAATAAGAGTGAGAGTAGACCAATATATAGTCAACAGCTAAGCTTTGCTGGCCCTATTAAGAATAAGAGCGTTTACTATGTGGTATGCACAAATGATACTATAGATAGAATAGGTATGTGTTTTGCAAGATGCTCAGAAAAAAAAGCTTTAGGGACAGTTGAGATTCATGTTTATAATGAGCAAAAAGAATTGTTGTGTTCAGAAAAAAAAGATATGAGTGAATTGGCTTGGAATAACTGGACATACTTTTACTTTGATCAAAAATATGGAAATGATATGCGTATGCATGAATTAAAAATCTGTATTATTTGCAAATATGAAAAAAGTAGTGAAAAGATAGGGGTTTTTGAACTGACAGGGCATAGGCGCAGTGCTCAATTTATAAAGAGAATTTTGGGACTTCCAACAAGACGAGTGGATACATTGTTTGTAGATTGTTAAGTTTGTGCTTACAGGATAGATTAGAGAAACGCAATATAAAAGACGGATAATATAGGATTCTTAAATGAGATTTTTGAAAGAAGAAAGAAGAATAGAATATCTTCAAATTGCAATTATTGTGATATTACCCATATTGCTGTTCGGAAAATACATAATTGGAGTAACTAATTTTGTGTTGGGGGATATAGCAAGTGATAATATTTTTCAGACTTATCCTGAACTAGTTCATATCGCAAATAGAATAGAAAGTGGAGAAAATGATGTAGGATATACATTTTCGTTGGGGTTAGGCAGTGGTGAAGGACCTATTTTTTTGGGACTATCAAACTGGTTTTGTGTTTTTGGTTCCCAAAGGGTGGCGTATTTCGAAGGAATAAGTATAGTATTAAAAATAATCCTTTCTGGATTATTTATATACCAGTGGGCAAGAATCGTAGGCGTTACAGGTATTAAAAAAATGATTCTGGTTTTAGGATATGAATTTAATGCTATGCTTACAACAAGAGCAGCATGGCAATCATATCCCAACCTTGCATTACTGGTTGCACTTAACATATATTTGATTGAGAAAGTAATTAATAATTTTTGTATTTTTAATTGCTTGTTTTTGGTATTATCACTTATTGTTTCTTATGGTGAATTAGGACTATATTACTCTTTAGTATATGGTTCTTTTTTGCTATTCTATTTTTTTATCAGATTGATATTTGTTAAAAGGTTAAAAATAAAAAAAATAGCTGTCACCGCTGGCTTTTTTATATTCTTTTCAGGTGTTTTTTTCTGGGACAGAATACAAGGCATTTTTTCGTCCAATAGATTTATCTACAATTATACTATTTGGATGAATTCTATGACACATTGGTATAAGGATGTTAGTTTCTCTTACTTGTTAGATGCTTTTAGGAGAACCATAGGACAGAGTATAGGCGGGATATACACAGATTATATTGGGACTAGCAATCTTTTAGGGGGGCCGGCTTTATATTGTGGGATATTAGTTTTTTTGTTGGTTCCTGTAGCCTTTTATAATCTGGACATAATGAAAAAGTGTTTTTTTGGCTTTTTTTATTTGTTAGCGGTCGCGTATTTATCAATCCCGGCAGTCAATATTTTGTTTAATGGCTTTGCATATTCATATATGGTATATAAACTTTCTTCTTTCTGGATTCCGTTATTGTTTATTTTTAATGTGTGTATTTTTTTAAATTCTGTAGAGAAACATTCGGTCAAAGAAGCAAGCATAGTTGTTTTCAATATAACAGCTATTATATGCCTTTTTGCTTTGATAATTATGAGATATAGAGGCGAGGTAACACGTCTAAAAGACTATATTCTTAGCGATATATTTATAGTTGCATATACCATTATTATTAATCTTTTTTGTATGTATAAGAATGATAAGCTTTACTACGTTCTATTAGTGGTGCTATGTTTTGAATCAGTACTCGTTTCATGGAGTGTAGTAAATGATAGGGAATCGTTTTCTGATGAACAAATCGAAACTTATTTTAATAATGGAAGTCATTTAATAACTGATAATGACAAATCTTGGTACAGGATAGAATGCTATTACCCTGACAATGGATGTTTTTGCGGATCGTTAGTAGGAGATTATTATGGCCTGCAAGATTATATTGGAGGACTTGGTTTATCGAGTGATATAGTAGAATTTTATAGATGTTTTGGGCTCCCTGAATCAGAGGGTAAATATCAGATGGGAACCGGAGCAAATATATACATGAATGCTTTGCTCGGTGTTAAGTACTCTATTTTAGAGGATAGGCTAAATTTTGAGTATGGTATGAGGAAAACAGAGACAATCGAGGGAAAGAGAATCTATTATAATACTTTGTCTTTGCCGTTAGCCTATGTGTATGATGCTCAGATTAAGAATAGCGATTTTGAAGATATGACTATTATTGAACGAAATAGGGCTGTTTTGCAGGGTGTATTACTTGATGATGAAATAGATGATATAAAAAAGATTTCAATTAATGATGTAAGTGATACAGTACCAATAGACTGTAGTACGATAGATTTGGGTGAAACAGGTGGAGTAGTGAGATTGGAGGCTTCGGATGAGAGTGTATATGTTTTAGAACTGGAGAAAGACAAACTTCAAGAGGTCTCAGAGTTTGTTACAATTAGTTATTCCGATGGAATTCATGATGAAAAAGCACTATTGCATGAGGTACTGACTCCATTGGAGATAAAAGCGGATACAGATGTTTGGGTTAGATATGATATAGTCGCACTTAATGGCATAAATCTTCTTACTGTAAAAAAATATAATGCCGGGGAATACTACAATAAAATTGGTGAATCTGTTAAAATACTTCAGCAACAGGGATTAAGAGTCATGAGTCAAGATAGACACTTAATAACTGGAGATATTTCTGTGACCCAAGGTGGTATTTTGGCAACAACTATTCCATGGAGCTCGGCGTGGAAAGTTAAAATAGATGGAGAATATGTCGACACATTTAAAGTAAATAAATGCTTTATTGGGGCTAAGATCAATGAGGGCTACCATAGTATTTCTTTTGAATATCCTTATGTGGGATGGTTTTCTTCAATAAAGAAAGAGTTGTATAAGCGCATAGCCTTTTTGGTATGCTTTTTGGTTTCAATGACATTAGCTTGTGGTGATTATTATTGTGCAAATAAATGGAGATTTGCGGGAGGGAAATTCGTTTAATGAGAGTATCGGTTGTAGTTCCGGTTTTTAATGAAGAAGGAAATATTGCTAATTTACATAGCGAAATTAAGAATGTATGTGAAACAAATGGCTACACATATGAGATTATCTTTGTAAATGATGGATCCTCAGATGGGACAGATAAAGTTTGCCGCACGTTAAAGCCGCTGAAGTATATTAGAATGCGTAAAAACTTTGGACAGACAGCAGCTATGGATGCGGGAATAAAGGCGGCCCAGTATGACTATATAGTAACTATGGATGGAGATGGGCAGAATGACCCTGCAGATATTCCGAACATGATAGATTATCTGCAGAAAGAAGATGTAGATGTTGTATCAGGTTGGAGAAAAAACAGAAAAGACACCTTTATGAAGCGTTTTGTATCAAGGGGAGCTAACTTTCTCAGGTATCTTCTCGTACACGATGGCATCCATGACAGCGGATGCTCACTAAAAGTATATAAGAAGGAATGCTTCAAGGGAGTAAACCTTTATGGAGAGCAGCATCGCTTTATTCCTGCGATTCTAAAAATAAAAGGATTCAGGATAGGAGAAGTGGTAGTAAACCATAGGCCAAGAACATCTGGCTACACAAAGTACAACTGGAAGCGTACGATAAAAGGCTTTGTGGATATGATTTCAGTATGGTTTTGGAACAAGTATGCAACAAGACCGTTACATCTTCTTGGTGGTATTGGTATGCTTTTTGAACTGCTAGGGTTCATCTGTGGAGTATGGTCGGTAGTTCTCTTTCTTATGGGGCGTAAGATGTCTAATAACATATTCCCTCCGTTGCTGACGATTTTCTTTGTGATTATTGGGCTTATTATGGTTATATTTGGGCTTATGAGCGAGATTTTAATAAAAACATATTATGGTGTCCATGTAGATGTACCATATAGTGTGAAGTCTATAGAGGAATTTGGGAATAAAAAAGATGAAAATTCTGATAGTATCTCATGAATATCCACCAATAGGCGGTGGTGGTGCAAATGCATGCATGAACCTCTCGCGAGAGTTTGCGAGCATGGGACATAAAGTACATATTGTTACAGCATGGTTTGAGGGGCAAAAGGAATATGAGGAACAACAAGCTGTGTCAAATCCGGATGGACTTGTCGCTATAACGCGTATTAAGTCGAAGAGGAAATACATGGATCATTGTTCCTTTTCGGAGATGTTTGATTATCTGAAAAAGGCGCTTCCTATAACAGGTAATTTACATAAGAAGAATAATTATGATTTATGTCTTGTTTTCTTTGGAATTCCCAGTGGTCCCATAGGCTATTATCTAAAAAAGAAATATAAACTTCCATATGTAATACGTTTTGGAGGTGGAGATATACCGGGATTCCAGGATAGATTTGCGTTTGTGTACAAATTGATAGCTCCTGCTGTCAAGATAATTTGGAGAAATGCGGACGCTTTGGTTGCAAACAGCAAAGGGCTACAGAAATTTGCCGAAGGATTTTATAACAAAAAAGAAATAGAAATAATACCCAATGGAGTGGATATCAACGCATTTTCTGTACAGAATGATTCAAAAAACACTCAGAATGAAAGAAAAGAAGATACAATAAATCTTCTTTTTGTTTCACGTCTAATCGAGAGAAAAGGTCTTCAGGATATACTACCACAGCTAACACAAGTGAATAATCATTGTAATAGAGAAGGCAAACGAATAAAACTCAGAATAGTAGGAGATGGTCCGTATAGATCAACACTTGAGGAATTGGTGCATAAAGAACAACTAGAAGATATAGTGACCTTTGAAGGGCTGAAATCTAAAACAGAACTTCCCGAGTATTATGTAACATCTGACATTTTTGTATTCCCATCAAGAAAAGAGGGCATGCCTAATGTAGTGCTTGAGGCTATGTCATATGGACTTCCGATAATTATGACACCATGTCAGGGAAGTGAAGAACTTGTTGATGGAAATGGATACATTTCTAGAGTGGATAAGTTTGGAGATAAAATTCTAGAGCTGATTCAAAACGAGCAGTTGAGACAACAGATGGGATTAAAAAGTGTTGAGCGAGTTAAGAACTATTTTTCATGGAGAATAGTTGCGGATAAATATCAAAAGATGTTTGAACGTTTTTAACGCGTAATATTTTTAGTGATGTAGATTATGAAATTTCTGTCACACGATATAGGCAGAAGAATTTTGTATTTCATAGGAGATATTCCTGAATATGAATAAGATTATTAAGGATAGGGTAGTTCATGCATTATATATGATGCTTTATCCGTTTAGTGATAGTTTATTTGCAAAAATACAATATAGATTAGTTAATGGTGGAAAACTTAATCTATCTGACCCTAAGACGTATAATGACAAAATTCAATGGATAAAGGTATATGATCATAATCCCAGTTATCATGATCTTGTCGACAAACTTAAAGCTAGAGACTGGGTGGCAAGAACAATAGGAGAAGAATACTTGATTCCAATTGTTGGCGGACCTTGGGACAGTTGCAATGAGATAGACTATGATGAATTGCCTGATAAATTTGTACTTAAATGTACACATGATAGCGGTGGAATACTGATATGCAATGATAAGAAAACTTTTGATAGGAATTATGCTGCAAAGTTTTTAGGAAATCGCATGAAAAGAGACTATTATTTTCATGGGAGAGAATGGGCTTATAAAGGATTAGAAGCAAAAGTATATGCAGAGCAATATATGGTCGATGAGTCTGGAACAGAATTGAAAGATTATAAGATTTTTTGTTTTAATGGCGTTCCCAGAGTGATACAGGTTGACTATGGAAGATATACTCGGCATGAGAGAAATTTATATACTACTGAATGGGAATATATTCCTGCACAGATTAAATATCCGACAAATCCCTATCATAATATAAATAAACCTGATTGCCTTGATGACTTATTAAGAGTGTCATCTGAATTATCTAAGAATCTCACTCAAGCCAGGGTAGACCTATACGTAATTTACAACAAGATTTATTTTGGAGAAATTACATTATATCACGGCTCTGGCTGTGAGAAGTTTACGCCACCAGAGTTTGGAATTGAAATGGGTAAATATATACAATTATAGTACGGACAAGGAATATGGAGATGGTGAAAGCAGACATTGCAATATACAAATCAGATAAGGCAGAATATCCATCAAAAATAGGATTGTTCAGACCGTCAGAAAAATATCCGGAATATTTATGGGGGGATATTTCAGATAAGGAAAACAATGTCTATTATTCAGTTAGAGAGGCATTACATTTGTATGGGCTCGATGAAGAGAATTATGGCAAACATTCTTGGAATCCACTAGCTGGATTAATTAGTGAGAACACAAGTGTTCTTATTAAACCTAATCTTGTCATGGATCATAACAGATCAGGAGATACTACAGACTGCCTATTCACTAATCCTTCAGTTATTGCACCGATCATTGATTACGTTATTAAAGCACAAAATGGCAATGGAAAAATAGTCATAGGTGATGCGCCTATGCAGGAATGCAAATTTGATAAGCTGATTAAAGAAAGTGGATTAAAAGACCTTGTACAATATTATAAGGATAAAGGAATAGATATTACTCTTGTTGACTTCAGAGAACTTAAATCGGAAATCAGTTTTGGTTCACATAAGCAGGAAATCAACGAACGTAATTCCGGTATGATCATCGAACTTGGAGAAGACAGTGAGTTCTATAAGGAGGACAAGAAGAATCTCCAAAGGCTTAGAATTACGAATTATGATCCTAGAAGGTTAGCAGCACACCATAATTCGGAAAAACATGAGTATTATGTTTCAAAATATCTCTTAAATGCTGATGTAGTCATAAACATGCCAAAACCTAAAACACATAGGAAAGCAGGCGTGACTATTGCTATGAAAAATATGGTAGGAATCAATACCAGAAAAGAATTCCTGCCTCATCATACTTTGGGGGATACTGCATCAGGTGGAGACGAATATAAACATAAGAGCATTCTTAGAGTATTAAGTGATAAATTATACGATTTTAAGAATATGAAAGAAGCGGAAGAAAACTTTCTGCTAGCTAGACCGGCTTTCTTTTTGGCATATGGGTTCAAAATCTTGGCAAATGTTATCCATAATGAACCGGGAGAAGGTAGTTGGAGTGGAAATCATACGATAAGCCGAACAATATGTGATCTTAATAAGATTCTGATTTATGCAAATAAAGACGGGAAAATGTGTGATAAACCTCAAAGGAAGATACTAAATGTGGCAGACATGATTGTTTCAGGGGAAAAAGAAGGACCTGTTATGCCGTCTGCTAAGAAATTGGGAGTAATTGCTATTGGTGAAAACTCATTGGTGTTTGATACCGCAATTGCAACCTTGATGGGGGCAAATATAAAGAAAATACCAACAATACAGAATGCATTACAAATTGAAAAGTATGCTATGGCAAAGGTTAAAAGTATCCACATCAATTCAAATTGTAAGGAACTATGTGGAGAATTAGAGAAAATTGATAAGAAGAATTATTGGAATTTTATTCCTACCAGTGGGTGGAAGGATGCATTTAATTAATGAAGGCATAATATGAAGATTTTAATAGTAGTATCTACACTAGATACTGGAGGCGCCCAGAGAGTGGCAGCCAATTTATCGCTTGGATTACCCAAAGACTGTGAAGTGGATTTTTTATTAAATAGTGATTCGGAAATAGCTTATCCATATAGAGGAAATGTAATCAGTCTGGGGGCAAAACCAGAGAAAGATAAGCAAAAGCTGAGCTATCAGATTTTGATTTTTATCAAGAGACTAGCCCACTTGAAAAAGTTAAAGAAATACGGTGATTATGATGCTGTATTTAGTTTTTTGGATAGCGCTAATTTTGCTAATATTCTATCGGGTAAAAAATTTTGCAGGACGATTGTTTCAATTCATAGCAATCTATCTAGTGCAGAGTCAAATTGGAAATATAAATATATAGTATGCCCTTTGATTCGATGCCTTTATAAGCATGCAGATAATGTTGTTACGGTATCAAAAGGTATTGAAAATGATCTGAGAAAGAGCATTAAGTATAAAGGAAATAATGTTATAACAATATATAATGGTTTTGACTTGGACAGAATTAGAGAGCTTGGAATTCAGGCTTTAAGTGATTCAGAAAAAAAGCTTTTTGACGGCGAGTATACTATTACAACAATGGGAAGACTTAATGAAGCAAAAGGTTATTGGCATCTAATCAGAGCGATGAGTCTCGTTAAAGAATGCTTTCCAAGAGTGAAACTCATTATTTTAGGAGAAGGAGAACAGAGAAAGTATCTTAGCGGTCTTATAAAAGAACTTAAGCTGGAAGACAATGTGATACTATATGGTTTCACAGATAACCCGTTCTGTCTTGTTAAGCACAGCAACCTGTTTGTAATGTCTTCGCTTTTTGAAGGTCTCCCAAGTGCACTTATCGAAGCGATGGCACTGGGAATTCCGTGTGTGTCTACTGATTTCAAATCAGGTGCCAGAGAAATAATAGCTCCTGATATGGACATTAATGATAATGTGTTGGATACTTACTATGAAGAAAAATATGGTGTTTTATCACCTGTCTGTGATGGGGTTCAGTATGATGCGCAATCACCTTTGACAAAAGAAGAAAAATTGTTAGCAGATGCCATAATACATATATTAAGTAATGAAGATATTAGAAAGCAATATGCTGTCGCGTGTCAACAGGCAGTTGAAAGATTTACAATTGATAAAATGGCAAGTAATTGGATGGGTTTATTACAATAAGTGATGTATAAAGATGATGTGAGTATAAGCATAGTTGTTCCATGCTATAACTGCGAGAAGACATTGAGCAGGACAATTAACAGTATTATTGAACAGAAATGTAAGGTATTTCAATTAGTATTAGTTGATGATGGATCTACAGATTCAACAGTACAGATATGTAATGAATATGCTGAAAAAGATGATAGAATAAAGGTTATTCACCAGAACAATATGGGGTTAATGAGAGCATGGAAGAATGGTGTTCTGGCAGCGGATGGAGACTATATAGCATTTTGTGATGCGGATGACTATGTGGAAAAAGACTATGTTGATATAATCTATGAGAATATCGATGGTATTTCTCCCGATATGATATTATTTGGAATAACAATTGATTATCCCAATGGTAAAAGTGTAAAAAATAGAAATAGACTTGATTCAGGAATTTATTCCAAAGATGATTTGGAAAACAAAATTTTTCCATGGTTTTTCTCGAATGGCGAAATGCAATCAGAAATCATTTTAAAATCTAGATGGAGTAAGTGCTATTCAAAGGACTTATTGTTGAGAATAATGTCCAATCTCCCTGATAGGATTGCAATCGGAGAGGATTGGATAACAGTTTTTGCTTCAGTTCTAAATGCCAATACCATTATGTGTGATAACGAGCATACATGCTATCACTATTATAGAAACGATCAATCAATGACAGGCAGTTATATTGATAACTCGTTTGAAAAGCTTAGTATGCTTTATTCGGAGATGCATAGGATAGCTCAGCAATATGGCTATATATATGAGAATCAGATTTTGGCGGATGAGCTATCTATGTATATGGTATATATAAAAAAGGAATTACAGCTTAATCCTAATGGATATGTTTCGGCAAAAAAAAGAATATTGGAATTAATTGAAAATGAGAATTTCTTAAAATGTAAAAGGCATTGCTCTGTAAAAAAATACGGACTTAAAGAAAGGGCCTTTTCTCATATGATTTTTAGGAAATGGATATTTCTGGCATATATTATAACAAAACTATGGTCAGAAAAGAGGGCTTAATGGATAGAGATAATATACATATTGTACGTTTTATGGGGGGCTTGGGGAACCAGCTGTTCGAATATGCTCTTTACAAGGTTTTTAAGGAAAAGGGTTTTGAAACATATGCAGATACGACGGGATTTGATAAACCTGAAGAAACAAGGAATTTACAATTGCCATTTTTGGGAATAGAGTTAGATGAGGCTTCATATAAAGATATTTGTAGGCTATATTGTGCCCCGGATAACATTATCATGAAGGCAATTATTAAAAGGACTGGAAAAAAAACATATTTTAGACAGAGAGAATTATTTTTCGAGGATAGAGTATTATTAGCAGAACAAGGATACTTTGATGGTTACTGGCAAAGCTATAAATATTTTGAAGGATTTGAGGAAAAGATCAAAAAGAGTATATCTTTTAAAAGTTTTGAGAATGAAAACGCTAATATAATAAGTCCGGATGAAGAAACAGTTTCTATTCATGTCAGATTGGGAGATTATCTTGATAATCAGGCCATGTATGGAGGAATATGTACTAAACTTTATTATGATAAGGCAATTAGTTATATAAAGAAGATAATTCACGAAACTACAGGTAAAGATCCTTACTTTTACATTTTTTCTAATGATATAGAAAAAACTAAGGACTTATTGAATGATAAAGAATTTGAATATATTGAAGGTCACTCCGAAGAGGAAGGGTACAAAGATTTGCATTTGATGAGTTTATGTAAACATCATATCATCGCAAATAGTTCTTTCAGTTGGTGGGGAGCGTTCTTGGGAGAGACACAAGATTCCATCACTATCGCTCCATCGAAGTGGGTTAATGGTATGAGAGCAGAAGACATTTTACCTGACAGATGGATTAGGATGTCTGGGGATATTTAATTATGACCAATTCTATGCAAAGTATAACCGAAGGTGATATATGGAACCAAGCGTATCAATTAGATAATTATGAGATTGTTTACGATAATCGATGCCTAAAAACAGACAATAAAAAAATATGTGCGATATATTTTTCGAGTAGTGGAATTTACTATCCTAATACAGAGAATGAACTAAAAAAATGTATTCTGGAAAAAAATTATTATGAATGGAAAAAGCATAAAATTCAAAGGGCATATAAACATATTTATGTTAGAGATGTGTCAAAGAATTTTTATGTTATAGGAATTAATCATTGTATTAATTCGATAGACTCTCTTATTGATTTTCTGAGGGATGAAACTGAAGGTTATGAAATAATTACAATAGGAAGTTCCGGAGGTGCTTACATGGCAGCACTTGCCGGGCTTTTATTAGATGCGAAAACTGCGTATTGCTTTTCGTGTTTTTGGTCATTGAATCATATTAATTATAATGTTTGGCATTTGGTTGGTAAGTATCAAAATGACAAAGATAAGAGCAAGTATTACGATTTAACTAGCTTTTTGGGAAATAAACGTACAAATGTCATATATGTATATCCGTCATTAAATGATGATGTCATCAATAATGATTTATTACAAAGTCAATTTGTGAAAAATAAAAAAAATGTTTATTCTTTCTCAATAAAGAGTCGGTTGCATGGCGTGTGTATGAATGGATTTTTACTTGATGAATTTATTAATGCTCCAGAGGACTTGATTCTATCAAATTGTTCCAAAATTTCTGAGAGTGAGATGTCTTTAGCACTAAAAATATTGGGCTGGAAGCAATTTGCTTTGATGATTGTGTTTATAGTTAGAACAAGAGTAAAAAAGATTATTTCAAAAATAAAAACCATATGAAAATATCAGTAATAATACCTGTTTATAATATTGAAAAATACATAACAAATTGTTTGCAAAGTGTTGAAAAACAAGAGGGTTTTACGGATTATGAAGTAATAATGGTTGATGATGGATCCACGGACAAAAGCGGGAAAATCTGTGACCAGTATGCTCTAAAAAATGATTGTTTTAGGGTGTTTCATAAAGCTAATGGGGGACTATCAGCAGCTCGAAATTATGGAGTTTCAGTAGCCCAGGGAGAATATTTATTATTTTTAGACGGGGATGATTACATCGAGCCTAATGCCTTTGTCTGTTTCGATGAATTATTAAATAAAGAAGGAAGAGAATTTGACGTTGTTATTGCTGAAGGGAATTATGTAGATAAAAATGGTAATAACACATTATTAAAAATATTCAGCATAGATGCATTTGATAAGATTAGTACTGGTTCAGGACAAAGTTCTCCAAATGGGATTCAAACATTAAAATATACCTTACCAATAGCATGCAATTGGGCTGCTTGGGGGAAATACATCAGGAAGGATTATTGGACTGAAAATGATTTTTCGTTCGTACAGGGAAGAAATTCTGAGGACATGCAGTTGATAGACAGAGTATTATTAAAAGCAGATAAAGTGGGCATGGTGCCGAGCTTTATTCATTATCGACTGCGTGAAGGATCTATAGTTCGTACGATATCGGAAAAAAATGTTATGGACATAATGGATAATTTAGTTGATTGGGAGAATTTTTTTAAATCAAAATCGATAGATATTGAAATTGTTAGTGGAATCAGACATTATCTGTCAAATTCATTTCTTCACTCGGTAATGGCTCAAATATATAGAATCCCTAAGTGTGACAGGAATTTGGTTTTGAAAAGAGCACAAGACATGCGTGGATGGATTATATATGAAAAGAGCAAGGATGGGGATAGGGTTCGCAGAATTGAGCGGTTAATTGGATTTAAGGCGAGTTGCTTCATTTTGTGCCTTGCAAAGCAGATAAGAAGGAAATTACATAATTAATGGTTAATGAAATAAGGAAAAACAATATCAAGGATCATTATAATTATGGAATACAGCTGTTAAGAATGATTATGTGTATAGGTGTTGTTATTATACATTGTGCGGATGAACGTACAACTGGATTTCAGAGTTTTATATATTTTATAGCAACAAATGCTGTAGGTACTTTTATGTTAATAGCATTTTACTTTAATAAGAAAGTATCTGATATGCACTTTGATCAGTTGGTAAAGAAAAGAATATCCAGAATATATCTACCAGTAATAATATGGGCATTCATTTATTCCGTAATTAAAATTCCGGTTGGTCTAATTGACAAAGAGGAGTCTATCTCTTTGTTTGATTTTGTATGGCAAATTATGACTGGACATGACGCGAGGCTAAATCCCGCTATGTGGTTCCAACTGGATTTGCTTATGCTTACAGTTTTATATTGGCTGTATGTTAATAGGTTGAGAACAGGAATAAAAACGAAGGAGATAATACTTGTAGCAAGCGTTCTAGTATTTGTATATTTATTACAGTATCTGGGGATAAATGCTTTTTTATTTGGATTATTGAGGTTTGAACTTCGATATCCAATCGGAAGAGTTATTGAGATGGTACCATTTGCAATTATTGGTAGTTTGGCCGCTTATGTAGTCGATAATAATCTGGTAAATATAAAAAGATATAGCTTATTGGCTATAGTGGTTATCTGTTTGATATACATGTTGAGAAATGATATTGGGATAAATCCTCAATACTCGTTTGGATATGCAGGGGGTGAAAAACTGATAGTTGCAACGGCTTTGTTTATCTTGTTTAGCAGTGCGGATTCCCTGATTATGAAGGGCGGGAGCATCGTAAAGGGTATTGTGTATAATATTTCAAAGTATACACTTGGTATTTATTCAATGCATATCATTGTTAATAAGATTTTATGTGCTGCAAAATTAAAGTTTAAATTTCCGCTGGAAAAAAGAACAATAGTATGGAGCTTATTAGTGTATGTAACATGCTATGCAATTTCATGGATATCTTGCAAGATAATTCCAGATAAATATACAAAATACATTTTTGAGTAGCAATAATTCTGATAGGAGATTGGATTTGGATAAAAGAATTAGACTCCGGTTACGTGCGTTATATCATGGCTTCAAGCTTATGAAGGCAGGAATTACCAGTGATAGGAAAGCAATAGGACAGTATATAGAGATAGATGGTAATCCCAATGTTCTTAACATGGAACATAGAGGTGATGAGCATAAGGGACAGGTTATTTATTTAATAAGTGAGCAAGGCGGAGGATGTGGTTTTTGCGCTGAGGTGAAGTGTTTGTTGGAACAGCTACTTTGGGCTGAGAGATATGGATTTACGCCTAAAGTGCAATATGGTGATGGCTATGCATATAGTGATAAAGGCATAAATGGATTTGAACAGTTTTTTAAGCCTATCGGAAACGGTGTTGACGATACAAAGGCAATGAATATTCTTTTATCAAAGCAGGCATATATAGAAGATTTGGAAAAGAATTTTGCAAAGAATGGATATTCATTAAGCTCAGGTTTCACTGATGAATTGTGTGAGATAGCATCAAAGTATCTCAATATAAAAAGGGATTTAAAGGAACGCTTTGACCGAGAATTTTCGGAGATGTTTGATGGCGAGAAAGTGCTCGGGGTACATTACAGAGGCAGTGACTATAAAGTTGGGTATAACGATCATCCCAAGATGGCGACAATTGAGCAAACAGAAGAACAAATAAATATTGCTATGCAGACTATGGAATTTGAGAGAATTTTTTTGGCAACCGATGATAGTAATGCTAAGGAATACTTTCAAAATAAGTATAGAGATACACTTAAAGTTTATGATGATGTTCAGAGGACTGATTCAGATACTTCAGTGATTTTTGGGGAATCCGACAGAGAAAATCACAAATATAAGTTAGGATTCGAGATTTTAAGGGATGTTTATTCACTTAGTTTGTGTGAAGGGCTTGTTGGTGGAGTTTCTCAAGTGACATATGTTTCATCTTTGTTCAAAAAGGCGCGTGGTGATGATTTCGACTATAAGAAGATAATAGATAATGGAGTAAATAGAAACCGAAAAAACTTTAGGCCTGATAGGTGAAATAAAGAGGATGTGCGTAGTATCTGATGAGTAGTAGCTTGAGAAGTAAGAATAATGCAATTCAAGGGTCGAGGGGGCGACACCTATAAAGGATATAATGATTTCGCTAGCATTTTTAATTAGCATAATAGGCGTCTGTGTAATTAAATATTTTGCAAAAATGATAGTAGCTATAGTGCCTCATATGTCCGGCGGCACATTGTGGGAGGCGGTAACGGCTGATTGTTTTCGGCAGTTTCCACTCCCTGACCGTGCGGTATAATTCCTGACCGCAGGATATTGGCGGGAACACCGCACACTGTCATAGCTTTATTCCAGAGAGCATTCAGAATGCTTTTTGAAATAAGGCCATGACTAAACAGTCACAGCCTTGTACATTGAAAATTTCATCAATCCAGAGCCTGGTTCTCAACGGCATCACGGATGATATCGGCATCGATGACCTTGCATTTACGCTGTGAGCCGATGGCGAAGGCATCGGTCATCAGGTTGTCGATGAGTCTGGGATTGCCCTGGGTATAGCTGT
>NZ_FMYB01000111.1 GCF_900104155.1 Butyrivibrio sp. INlla16 | reverse complement strand
TTGGAGCGATTTTAATCTATTGCCGTGAATAATTCAGGTTAATACATCTGCCATTTCTTCTATGAGATGATCACGCTGAGGATTGTCTATATCTGATGCCTGCGCGCCGTATTTCTTGATAATATCAATTACTTCTCCAATTTCACCAATCATCCAGAGTAATTTGTTTTTTCCGATTTCAGGTGATATAGTTTCCCATTTATCTTTGTATTTTTCTTGTAATGTCCTTTGCATATCGAGCATTTCATTGATTCCAAAATCCGACATAGTATTTCCGCCTTCCTTATTGCTTATATCCATATGTGATCACTTGGCATCTTGCTGCAACAAATCCATCTGAATTCTCATATACTGGATTCACACTGTGATCATTAAGAAATCTTTTAATCTCTGATTTGTTTTCACCTCCAACATAATCTACATAATCGTTGATTCTAACGCCAATATTCGTTAATCCCAATTGCTTCATAAAGGCCGGGATTCTTAACCCAATCTGATAATCTCTTCCTCCAGTTTTAATTTCGTCAATCCATTTCTGCCTCAAGAAGTCATCATTTTCAAATGGATCAAAATCTGTCGAATCCAAATATATACCGGAGTTCTCCATTCGTCTACTTGGTTCTATACATATTATCAGCCCACCACTCTTAGCAGAACCAATCATTTTATCAAGAATTTCCACCGGATTGGGTATATGTCGCAATACAGCCTGACATATAACCACATCATACTCCGGACAAGCGACATACTCATTCAAATCTGAGACTTCGAATCTTATCCGTTCTTTATCTGATTCAAATATGCCATTAGCTTCTTTAATCAACTCTTCGGATATATCTATTCCTTTGTAACTACTTCCATCAGGAATAAGTGGCATCAGCATTTGTGCCAAATAACCATAACCGCAGCCAAAATCTATTATTCTGACTGGTTTATTTATTTTCCAAACACTTTTTACAAGGAATTCAAAGTAATCATCATTCCACAAATGCTGCCGCGTACTATGCAAATATTCTTTCTTTAGCCCCCAATCACTCATATCTGTTTACATGACCCCTTTCATGTTTTTTGCAGACACATATTAAGCATAATCAGCAAATAATAACTTATCTATTGTCAGTCTCGGTCTCCACCAATTTCTGGCAGTCTCAAACTCTTCGTATTGTGTGTACCATTTCCATGATATATCAAAACCGCCATCATTTTTTTGCAGGTTACCAAGCACATTTTTTTCTGCCTCAATTAGTGGCTTTATAGCATCAGTAATATATTCCTTATAGATTCCAACAAAGAAATCCGACGGAGTAGGAACGTACTCAACTCCATATTTTGTGATGTCACTACAAATAATTTCCTGAAGTTTGCTCGTTATGTCTTTCTTGGAATTGCCCAAATTGATAACATCGTCAATTTTATATTTAGTAAACAAAGAGTGTGCAAGCAGATAGCACTTAAGCTCATCACCGAACTGCTTTAACTCTGAAATAGCAGCAAATGCCTCTCGAACAATCTGTGCATAATATTCCTTATCCTTTGCATCGCCAAAGCAGACCATGAAAGCGGCAAGCGAAACTGTAGGATTAAAATGGCTTATTCCGTCCCCATCCTTTTCCCACCAGGTAGCATGAGGATAATCTCTGTTACTGTCTATAGCAAAGAGCCATCGTTTTTTCTCTTCATCGAAGGACTCATGAGATGACAGATATTCAGTAATACGCTGAACCATCTCAGTATTATCTACGCCAAGAGCATCTATCCTATACAACGTGATAATTGCATCATTTGTTGCGATTGGATTGGATAATGGGTTCCAGTTATCTGCTTCTAGGCCATGTCCAAAGCCACCATCATGATTCTGATATTTCTTTAATTCAGATAAGACGCATTCTTGACTACTGTTTTCAAAAAAGTATCTGTATAACGCCAGCTCCAATGGCCTTGCATTGTCTAATATAAACTGTTTTGCTCTTTCTTTATTCATACTCTTAGTTCATTCCTTCCCAATGCATTTGTATAACTATAAATTAAGTCTTGCATCATAATGCTTTATCGGGATTTTTGAGCAAAGCATTTATAATAGGATGTACAAGCGCTGTGTTCTCAATAGCATTTATCGCGCATACCTTCCTTCCTGCATCCTTACTTGAAGCACCACAATGATACACCTTTTCTGTCTTAAGTCCGTAGTCCAATACAATAAATCTATCATGGCAATCTGGATTAGGTTTGATTGTCAATGTGGGATACTCATTATCAAAATCCGCCACTTCTGAAGCTGTTAAGAATCCCTTTCTGCCATGGCCATTCTCAGTAAAAATGATAACATCTACCCCCGCTTTCTTTTGTGACAGCAAATGAAGGGTTTTTATATTCACATAATCATCCACAACATATATGCTTTTCTTGGCAGACTGATATATTTCTATGTATGCTTTATCAGCCTCAAATTTCTGTCCCTTGTATATAACGAAGTTTTTTTGCTCAACTCCTGAGACAAAATTTTCATTGATCTTATTGATGCTCTCCTGCATAGTAGCTATCTGCACATCTGTCTTATCTTGGCGGGCATTTATCTTGTTAACATCCACATCAATAGAATCTTTCAGTAGTTTCCACTCTGTTTTCGTTACAAATTGCTGATTTTGCTGCACATAATGCCTCAGTTCTCTGAAAGCCCGCATAATAAATATGCTCTGTTGCTCAGCAAGTTCTCCTCTCAAAACCGTAGCCAGCATATAAACGCCTTGCTCAGTAAAGACGTATGGCAATGATCTTCGACCACCTTCTTGGCCGGAAAAGAAATTTGATTTTGGTGAAATCACAATTTGTGATTTCACGAATTCTACTTCTTCCTTCGTTAGTTGAAACATGAAATCTGCAGGAAATCGTCCAATGTTACGCTTAACTTGCTGGTTCATCGCTCTGACTTCGTACCCATATAATACCGCTAGGTCCTCATCTATCATCACTTGCTTTCCTCTAATTGTATAAATCAGGTTTGCTATATCTTCGGTTTGAAACGCTAATGGTATCAACTCCACTTTTTTCTTCACATTTGCCATGTATTATTCTTTCGTGAAATCACAAATTGTGATTTCACAGATACCTCCTCCATGTATGAGTATAGCTATTTCTTGATTATCCAATATCCATTATATGCATAATGATCATTGGTTCCTACAAGTAAACTATCAGACTTTTCAAAGCCACAATCTTGAAGTGCTTTTATTCTTTCAACCGCATAAATTGGTGCTTTCGTAATAATTGTCTCACACTCAAACAGTTCATATGCAGGTTCCACTATGATGGAGAGAATATTCTCCAAAAGAGCAGATTCCTCATAGCGGCTTCCAACATCCAATCTGAGGACACCGACACAATTAAAATCATCGTCTGCTGATCTGTTAAACAGTTCTATAGAACCAATGACCTCCGATGTTTCTTTATCAAGTATAGCCCAGCGCACAAACCATCTTGTTTCATAAGAACTAAGCCAAAAGTCTATTGCTTTCTCCATCCGTTCTATCGTTGGATAATAAAAATTATCGCCATCGCAGTTATCGCTGTTAAAGAAAGGAAGCGCATTCTTGTCACTGTACACTTTCAGTAAATCACCAGCATCATCCTTCTGTACAAACCTGAGTAAAAACCTTTCATTTTCTAATGCCGGGCAATTTTCATAAACGTTACTCATCAATAATACTCCTCAGTCTCTCTGATCAGGATGCCAAACTGGCATCTCAATCTATTTTTGATATTGGATACTTGATCCAACCATCCAACCCTCGTATTATAACTCATTTTTTATTATTCGTACATATGTTCTCTTTAAAAATATTTACCCAATCTTTACCTCTACTTTACCCCAAAATTACCCCAAGTTTACCCCTCTCATCACTTTATAGGCTCTCGGAATCTTTAGCCCAGATTCCAAGGGCTTTTTCTTTATGCTCATTTTTCAAATCCCCCCAAATTCTCAAAAAATTTAATGATTAGGGGTTGACAAACCCTCAAAAATCTGCGGCCGCTTCGCGGCCTATTGATTAAGAAAGTGCGTCATGTGCGGCGCCGGAAAAATCTTAATCGGAGGTGTTTGTTTATGTGTAAACCAATTAACATTGGCGGTCATGCCGCCTATCAGGCAAAGATGATATCTTTGCTCAAGCAATTCTATCCTGATGCTTTCACTCGTTTCGGTCCTTCCCTCTGGAATACGATTGGCAAATTT
>NZ_FMYB01000091.1 GCF_900104155.1 Butyrivibrio sp. INlla16 | reverse complement strand
GTCTCTTTTTTACATCAGCGACAAAACTCAATAAAGCCTGTATTTTCAATGTTTAAGAGGGATTGGGAGGTTTCGTCCTCCGAGAGTTGGTTACGTAGCTGTTTCCAAAATTTTCGACTTGTGTTTTTTTGTTCAAAATAGATTTATCCTGCGTTTCCAAAGAAAAAAGAGCCTCGAATTTTGTCCGAAATAATAGCTATTATTCGTCCTATATTCTTAGCTCTTTTTAGTGCGAAAATTTTGGAATCTCCTTTCGTAAAATGAATTTTTAGTTGAAGTTCCTTTGGATTCGCAGCCAATATTCAGTTGTAAAAAGCGCCATCATGTAGGCGCTCTAATAGAATTCCCCAATAAATCCTCCCTCCAATAGAAAAAGCCGCCTTCATTGTTGTTAATAATGAAAAGCGGCTTTTAAAAGCTACTATATTTAATTGATCAAGTTATATAATGTGCCTTTCGCGGAACAAGTCCATAACAATATGGACACCTGGAACCGCTCTGTCTGCCTGATATCGATGCCCTCCAGTGATGACCTCCCTCACATCTCCACCAGACTTTTAAGTTGCTACTCGGAAACACTTCCTGTGGAGTGCGTCTGCGATTTCTTTCCGGATCCCACTCCTTAGCAAGCCATGGCGTTTTCGTTGCAAGATCATTGAACCCAGCAAGAACCTTAACATTTGAACAATACGGACATCCGTATCCATCATGCCTGTCTGCTATCGTTCTCTGATAATCATGCCCAAGCGGGCATGTCCACCATGCATATTTATGGGATCCATAAACATAGTCAGAAGGCTTTTTGCTGCCATTTCTGGTTTTGTGCCACTCATCTGCAAGTTCAGAATGCCATGATGCGAAATCGTTGAAACCCGGCAGCACTTTCTTGTTATGACAATACGGACAACCGGTTCCATCAACAGCCCTGTCATTGACGAGTGCTCTCCATTCATGCCCGCGTCCGCATCTCCACCAAACTTTCCTTTGACTGCCATATACAACCATGTCTGGTTTGAGCCCTTTATTCTTTTCATGATTCCATTCCGCAGCCACTTTAGGGTATACAGACTGAAGGTCATTGAACCCTTTAAGAATCTGTCTTCCAGCGCAGTATGGGCAGTCGGTTCCGTTGACCCTGTTTGCAGGCGTCGCCTGCCACGAGTGCCCCAGCCTGTCTTTCCACCATACCTTCTCACTGGAGCATCCGCTGGTTATGCTGTCGGGGCTTATATGGTTCTTCTCCCTATCCCAGCTATCCATGAGCTCCGGATGCCTGCTTTCAAAGTCATTAAACCCTTTCAGCACCCTGCGGTCCGCACAATATGGACACCCATATCCTCTATCTCTGAATCCGGGACTGGCATCATAGCTATGGCCTTTGGGGCACTTCCACCATACTGGTTTAGCAGCAGTCCTTGCGACCATATGGGGCTTCAGACCTTCATTCTTCTCGATGTCCCATTCATGCAGTATCTCCGCATGTGTTGTTTCAAGGTCATTCACTCCAATCACCACTACATTCTGAGCACAATATGGGCAGTTACTCCCAGCAGTCCTGCTATAGACTGCCGCTTCCCAGCTATGTCCTTCCTTTTTGCATTTCCACCAGACCTTTCTCACTGTTCCTGGTCCGACTTCCTCTGGAAGGATATCCCCATTCTTTTCATAATCCCATTCGTCAACAAAGGCATATCTCAATGTGACAATATCGTTGTAGCCAGGCAGTATCTTATTGCCTGCGCAATATGGGCATTTTTCTCCCGAAGCCCTGTGGCTTACAGTTGTTTTCCATGAATGACCTTCGTGGCATGTCCACCATACCTTAGCCTGTGAATACAGCGTGAAATCAGATGCAGTAAATGGCGAATTCTTCTCCTTATCAAACTGTGCTGCCAGTTCAGGCTTAACAGTTGCCAGATCATTTATGCCCTTATGAGTCATGGCCTCCCGGCTTGCACATACTCCGCACTTATGCCCGGCGGTTCTGTGATAGACCGCTGTGTTCCATTCATTCCCACAGATGCATTTCCACCACACTCTCTTACCAGAACCAGGCAATAACATGGACGGCTTAAGGTTACCATTCTTTTCATGGTCCCACTGGGATGCAACCTCAGGATAAAGGGTTTCCAGGTCATTAACTCCCGGTATCAGTTTATTTGCCATCAGCCATTATCCCCCTTTCCAGGTCTGCCTCCAGCTGTTCCTTCCAGCCAAGCTTCTTTTTGACCATGCCCTGAACTCCGTCAAATGCCGAAGGGATTGCTCCGTCTATAAGCTTTCCGAAAGCATCTTCATTTACTGCATTATCCTCAGGTACAGGAACTTTGCCTTTGGTATTCTGACGCAGGATCTCATTTGCAAGGTTCGGATACAGGTATGTCCTGAGCATTTTTCTCAGATACATATTTTCTTTCTTAAGAGAATTCATTTCTGAAACCGTGCTCTTCATGTCTGACCTTGCCTGTTCACCATCCTTCTCTAGAGCAGCTATCTTTCTCTCAAGAGAAGTCTTTTCCTTCATAAAACGCTGATCCCTGCTGATAAGCGACTGGGTATAGTCATATGTGCTCCTCCAGTATTCATCCACTTCAGTAAGGTATTTTATGATGTCATCCGTTGTCCTGCATTTCTTAAGAAATCCCTCTATATCAAGATTCCTATAGCCAAGAGTCTGCTCACTTTCGTTAACAAGCTCAGCCATCTCCGACAGTTCTTCTATCCTTTTTCTTACGCTTTCATCCCGTTTGAAATCATAAGCCTTGGCCGTCATTCCCTTGCCTTTTGCGAATGCCTCCAGGTTACTGAACTTAAGCCGTCTGGGATCTCCGTATCCTTCTGTTTCATAAAATTCATCCACAATCATTACAAGATCCTGTGAACTGTTTTTCTTTGGTCTCCCCATCAGCGTTCCTCCCTGTACTTTCTTGACAGCAGACTTCCATAATGGTCTGCACTTCCACGAAGCCTGAGTATCGCAGAGTCAATGTCCTCTTTATATCCCAGGCTTTTTCTCACAAGTTCTATCATCTGCATAAGATAGATACCATCTGCATTTACGGCTTCTTTTGCTTCTTTCTGCAGCTTTATCTGAAGGCCTTTTCTGTCAGCATAAAAGTATCTGCACTGTCTGCATTCGCCTAGGCTGCCTCCGGGATGATAGCAGCCCACGCAGTCACCCACATCGCCTGCGAGCATCCTTTTGCTTGTACACCAGCCATCATTCACTCTCAGTCTGTCTTCCGGAAGGCTCAGATAATACTTTCTGTCACCGGTAAGTCCCGATCTGTTAGTATGTCCATGAAACTTTTCATAGACAATGCTCTCAACAACGCCTGAAATATTCGCATAATAATTTGAGCTGATATTGATATCCTCATGTCCTGCAAGCTCCCTGCAGATAACAGGAGAGCCTCCTGAAAGTATCAGGTTTATCATGGCCAGGTGCCTTGTATCGCCAAGATTTATCGGATACTCCTCATCACCCATGATGTCCCTGCAGAATCTGCTGAGCCTCAGTTTCATCTGTCCATATGTGAAATAACCTCTTGGTGTTGGTCCCATTGATACCAGCAGCGTATCCAGAAGCGGACGTGATACGATTTCTGTCCTCTTCCTGTAATCCTCTATTTCCGCATACATCCATCCGGGAATTTCATACGTGAAGATTTCAAAATCCTCCCTGACCTTGTACCCACGCCTTCTGGTCCCTTTCTTGCTTGTGGTACGCCTGATGCGGATAAATGTCTTCCCATTCTCTTCTGTAATGCAGTCATAAGGAGTCATCAGGAATTCCGTGGCTCTAAGCGGCAATATGTTTGTAAGGTTCCACCAGAAAAAGACAGGGAAATAGAACATCTTGTCATCCTCGTCGGCAATCTTCCAGAAATCCTTCATCCTTCTGTCAAACTCCAGATAATTCTTGAAGCCTGAAAGGTCTCTTGCCTTGGTGTTTCCAAGCTTCACAGTCCTTGCTTCCAGCTCTTCTATGACAGAGTCCCGAAGCTCGTTGCTGTCAGGTATCAGCGACAGGAACCTAGCAAGATGCTGGGTCTCTTTATCATCCATTTCTGCCCCCACATTCTCCGAGTCACAGACAGTAGCTTTCTTTATTTCCCCGATTATCTGCTGGAGCCTTAAAAGCCCTATTGTTCCAAGCTGCAGGAGCACATATGACTTCATATAGTCTCCAAAGCATGAAGCCGTGCATCCCACCCATTCGCGGGCATTTTTCTCATATGCCGTATGTGAAAACCTGAAATCAAACTGGACAAGCCTGAGTTCATCCGTAAGCATCCATACATCATCTTCAAAGCTGCAGCCTTTGATAACACCCTTCTTCTCATAAGTTCCAAACCGCTCCATGGCAGTACTTTTTGTAGCATCATCAAGCTTTTTTATCGGTAGCCTTCTCTCGAAGCCGTCGAACATTTCAGCTCCTGTCATCAGTTCCATTGCGCATCCCCCTTTCAACAACTTCTTTCAAAACCTCCATCTCGGCATCAGGATAAAGCATCTCCATACTTGAAAGGATCTGCATTATTGATGGTATGACATAGTGCTTCAGTATCCCCCTGGCTCTACCTGCATCTGCATCTTCAGAACATGCAGTCACACGGAGCCTTGAATACTCCCTCACCAGCAGTTCAAGCGCTGACTTCGTATATATCTCGAAGCCGCATCCAAGACAGCAGTCCCTTCCGGGACAGATACAGTTAAGTCCTGCCGCTGTTCTTAAACACATGCATTCATCCTGCTTTGATGGTGCCGCAGCTGATGCTATCCTGTGAAGTGTCTGTGGTAGCGCGTTTTCTTTCCCTCCTGCTTCAGCAAGTGTGCTCTCAACTATGTCCCCGGCTCTTGCGTATGATACAGCAACGCTTTCCGCAACAGCCTCTATCTGCCATGCATCAAGCCCAACTTCTCTTATCAGCTTTGTCTGATCTGATACGCCCAGCACCTTATATTCCCTGCCTTTATACATTTCAAGCAGCATCGACGGGACAAATCCAAAGACTCCCCTTTCAAACATTTCCATCAGGATAAACTCCGGGCTGTACCCGGTGAAATATGCATCCCTGAGGTATACATCCGTAATCTCTGGCAGTGTCCCAATTCCGCCTTTATGGCTTCTTGCAAGTGCGGCCAGCATATATCCCTTTGCCCTGCTTTCATCATCGGCATCTGCCACAGCCTCAATCCCCTGAAGATAAGCCTTATTTGCCCGCCTGGATCTGAAATTTCTGAACCCGAGGGCATCTGCAAAGTCGTCCCCAAAGAAACTGATAATGTTCCTGATAGTAAAGTCCGTCCTGACAAACGGTTCTCCATCCTCATGAAATGAAAGTGCTATAGCCATGATGAACCCCAGCGGCTCCATAAGGCTTTCCGGTATAAAGAATTTGATTTCCGGAACAAGCCCATGCTTTTTTGTCTTATTTGGGACAGAAGACCTCATGCGGCATCTGTACTGGACTTCAAATGCTATTTTCTTTCCATCTGATACAGTAAAAGTGCCTTCAGATATCCTCCTGCGTATCTCTTCTCCGCTGTATGGCAGAGACGGAACCGGGAGTCTGAGCATGTCAGTAGTCCTGAGCGCGCAAATGAAATGAAGCGCTGTAAACAGCCAAAGTTCTGCCCATCTTTCATTTTCAAGAGCCTTTTCCACCAGCTTGTTATCTGCCCACGATTCCTCATTCAGGACGATATAAGCCATGAGTGCAAAACCTTCTATCCCATACGCAGTGTTATCCGGCTTCACTATCTGATGGCTCTTGAATGAATACTTCCATGGGGAAAACGCCTCCCCGTCAGCTTCATAGTTCAGGAATCCTGCAAAAAACTTCATGTTGATAAGCTGCAGTTCTTCATAAGAATCTGTAATCAGCTCCTTTATCTCATCATCACTGTATTCATCTAGTTCCTTGGTCATGGACGCCAACAGTACATCTAGCACTATCCACTGCGACCTGTCTGTCTTTTTTCCGGCAACATATTTTCTGAACCTGGACGCTGTCCTCGGATAACGTTCTTCCAATAGTCCAAGCAGAATTTCTCTCTTCTGGGTATCACTCTTCCTGTATGAAAGAAGCCATATATCAAGCCTCTTTTCCAGCTCTTCATTCATAGTGACTGTGGAACAACCATCATTGCCTTCCGTAAGTGTTCCGAACCAATCATTACCCTCAAGAAATTCATAAAGTTCATCAGTATCGCGTGGTTTATCACGGTATTCAGAATCAAGTTCTTTTGCCCTGTCTCTGACCATTTCCATAAATCCCGTCATGTCATAGCTTGCCATACAGCTCGCCCCCTAACATGATCAGAATCTCTGTAAGAGTCTCATTAGTATGCTTTAAAGCCTTGGTCAGCTCACCTTTGTTCTGCATGTAAGTAAATGCAGACTCAGGATTCTTGTCCCCTCTCCAGAACTGGATGTCGCCAATTTCCTTATTTCTAAGAACAAGCTGTACTGTAAACCAGTGTCTGAGGCAATGGGTACTGAGGTCATTCTCATAAAGCAGCTGTCCGTAAATCCTAAGTTCAGGATCACTGCTCTTTATGAGTTCCGGTCGTAGATGGTTATTTACAAGATCCTTGAATTTCTGTCTGTAGCTTTCATAGGACATAGCCATACCATCCCTGTTTACAAACATCGGAGCATAATCCTCTTCGAATGAAGCTCCTGCAAGATACTGCTTATGAAGCCTGTATGCTTCGCAGAAAGTTGCTATGAACTCCGGATATACTCTCTGTATGCGGGTTCTTTTTATAAGTCCTACTTCAGCACCATCACTCCTAAGTGCCAGTTCTCTCCTTAAATCGATTGCAGCTTCAGTGACCTGTCCGCCGATTTCGGTGAAAGTAATCCCAGGTCCATATGGGCTGCCTTCCTGTCTGACATTCATCGCTTCACTGGCTCTTAGTCCTGCAAATGCCTGTAAGCACAACGCAAAGGCTATATCCGGTGCATACCTGAATGCCATAGGTATCAGTATCTCCACTGCCTTGGTCGGAATGTCCCTGAATATAACCTTTTCATCATTTATGACCGTAGCCTTAAAGTCAGGAATCAGCTTTTTCACAGGCTTGCCGCCCTTTGTATAGATCAGCTTTTCCTCATAAAGATCCTTCTTTTTGATCTTCATATACCCTGCATATTTCCTGTTTGAAGCAAGGCTGGCCATGAACGCTGTCACTACCGAGATACATCTCTCGACCCTCTCAGCACATCTGTGACTGCCATCAGACATAGGCTCAAGTCCATAGTCGTTAAAAAAAGAAGCCAGCATATCTTTGGTAATATCAAAAACATGTCTGACTCCAAACTCATCACCGTGATCAACCAGAACATAGTTCAGCATCATCACAATGAAATACATTTTCCCCTCTGGATTTGATTCCAGCGGAATGGTGGTACGCTTGTCGTAAGCACCTGAGTACTCATGAAGTCTAGTGAATCTGACGATCACGCCATACCCATTCTTCAGAACTATGAAGGATCTGTTAAACAACAGTCCATCAGGTGTTACGTTCCGGACTGAATACACAGCATACCTCAGCTGTTTCTCCGGAGGGTAAATCTCTACTAAATCACCCATCTGTGATTCTCCTTTCTGCTACCCATTTAGGGCGCAAAAAAGAGTATACCCGACTAAAGTATGAACAAAACCTGCTATAATGGTTTTGAACAATACTCCATTTGTTCATTCTTTATTATGTTCACTTTGAAAATGTGGGACAAAACTCGATAACGCCAGATATAATCAGCGTTCACAGATTTATGATGATTTGTTCAGAAATTTTTGCAAAAATTCGATTGTGCGCAATTTACTTGTATGTAATTCCTTTCTTTTTTTATTACATTCTCCCGCACAATCATCCCCCTTCCTTTGTTTAAAGTTGTTGTTTGTTGTTACGTTTCTTTGCAGGATTCTTTTTTCTCTCCCGCAGAA
>NZ_FMYB01000060.1:8384-19485 GCF_900104155.1 Butyrivibrio sp. INlla16 | reverse complement strand
CAAGGCTCAGGAAGACTCTTTTTCAGCTTATGAGCACTATCCTTCAGAATAAACCAGCTAACGATCCGGTATATCAATTCCTTGACCGAAAACGCTCTGAAGGTAAGAATTACTATGTCTACATGACTGCTGGGGCTAATAAGTTTCTCCGTATTTACTATGGCAAAGTGAAAGCTCATTACAGAGAACTCGAAGCACAATCCCAAGAGCAATAATCAGTTGTCCAATATCAAGTCTTTCAAACCGGCAAATCATGGCGGTTTGTTTGTCATACAATTTTTCATACTTGCAACTTTCTTCAATTTTCTATTGACTTTTTATTAGTAGGCTTTCTAAAAAGTACAAAAATAGCGTCATAATGCAATCCATTTGCATTAAAACGCTATCCTTAGCCATATAGTATATCGGACAATTTAATCTGATTATTAATAGCTTCAATTAAAACGTTTTTTATCATATAATTGAAGCTCGGGGGAATTGTTATTTTTTGGAGGAAAAACGTATGACAAAAAGAAATGTTGGATGGATACTGGTCATTATTGGCTTATTCATGCTGTTCAAAATGGTACGCGTATCATCATTTGGCTTCTACAGGATCGGCAGGGTAAGCACATCTGCAATAGTTCTGGTACTTCTCATTATTTCAGCGATAGCTGTTATTGTTAATAAAAATAAGTTTACATGGGGATGCCTGGTGCTGTCCCTGTGCTTTTTGGTTGTATCGCTTATTCTTGGTACAGACCTTTATTTTGCATATTCATCACTTACAGACATACTGCTTGTGTTTGTTCCCATAGTTGTCGGAACAGGTCTTATCATCAAGAGTGCTTTTGAAAAGCATCACAAAAAAGCAAACAAGTATGAGTTTTAAGTGAATATGAATAATAGAAAATTGGTACGACTGATAATATCAGGCGTTTTACTTTTTGCGTCTTTAATGATGTGTATTTTGGGCATAGGATGCTCTATTGCCTCAAAGCTCGGAGAGACATTCAAATATTCAACCTATGTATTTTTTGTTCTTGCAGCAGGGTTGCTCATAGCCAGTATAATAGCATTTATAGTCATTAAGGTGTGAAACAGGCCGGAAGCATGGCGTGATGAAAATGATGGAATATTTTTGGAAACAGCAGGATGACCTTCCTGAAGGTATAGGTTATGGTTTGTTTAGCACAGAGCATATGATAAGCATCGTTGTTGTCCTTGCTCTTGTGGTTTTGGCAGCCATTCTTATTAGGCGTTTCAGTGAAGATAAAAAAGTAAGAATCTGTAAGGCAATACCGCCGATAATGCTGATATTGGAGATTTTCAAAGACCTCTACCTTGTATGGGTAGGACATTTTGGGATAGGATACCTTCCACTCCATATATGCAGTATAGGAATATTTGTCTTTCTGATAAGGGAATATGTTCCATCAGTGAAGATAAAGGGCATATTTGGGGAGATAGCATATATCCTCATTATGCCTGCTTCTGTTTGTGCGCTTCTTTTCCCTGATTGGGCGGATCTGTACCCTGTCTGGAATTTCATGAATCTTTACAGCTACTTATGGCATGGGCTTCTTGTACTGTATCCGTTACTTCTGAAGCTGGAAGGAAAAATAAAACCGACTCTAAGGCATATCCATTACGAGATAATTTTTCTTTTGATTGTAGTTCCGCCAATTTTCCTTTTTGATAGGGCGTTTGGCTGTAATTACTTTTTTGTAAACTGGCCCATTAGGGGGACTCCGCTTGCTTTTATAGCAGATAAATTCGGAATGAAGTATTACCTTGTGGGCTATGGAATGCTTACACTTGCAGTTCTTTTTATTGTGTATGTCGTTACGGGCACCATTGATAAGCTTACAGCCCGCCACGGAAGCTGTAATGATGGCTGTATCATTAACGCTTTTACTGTATGTGATAAGAAAAATCGGAAAAGATTGTTTAAAAGGACAGTAATGGATATGAAGTATAAGAATTACATTTTTGATTTGTACGGAACGTTAATAGACATACATACCGACGAGGAGCAGCCGGAGCTGTGGGAATTCATGGCGGATTATTTTGCAATGAACTTCTCATGTGAGTACGATGCAAAAAAACTCAGAAAAGATTACCTGAAAATTTGCAAAGATGAAGAAAAAAAGCTCGCTAAAGCAAACGGAAGCAAGTTCCCTGAAATTAAGATCGAATGGGTATGGGAAAGGCTTATTGGCAAGCCATGCTCTGATGCCGACATGCGCCTTCTTTGTAATACGTTTAGGGAGAGATCCAGAGACAGGCTTGTGCAGTATGAAGGTGTGGCTGAGACTTTAACAGCCATAAAAAAATTCGGTGGAAAGGTATTCCTTCTTTCCAATGCTCAAAGACTTTTTACGGAGAAGGAGCTTGAGGATACAAATCTGACTAAATTTTTTGACGACATCTTCATTTCATCCGATATGGGTGTAAAGAAGCCCGATGAAAGGTTTCTTCTTGCACTTTTTGAAAAACACGGTTTAAAGAAAGAAGAATCGGTAATGATCGGCAATGAAGTTCTTGCGGATGTGGGCGTTGCAACTGCCGCCGGTATTGATGCAATCTACCTGAATACCTATGCTCACACGCAGAAGGAGATACAGCGAGACCTTAAGATATGCCATGCAGATACTGATAGAGTCAATATTGTTGATGACGGAAATATTATGAGTTTATTGAGGAGATAAGGAAAGAATTTCCGCAGGTTAAATTTGAGCAAAAATCATATTGCTCCGGGATAATACAAATTAGTAAGAGGTAACTGCTAAGCATCAATTCCAAATATGCAGCCCGCCTTTTTTGAAATAAAATATATTAGTAGAACATCACCTATAGGAATGTTCTACATACAATATGAAAAAGAGAAAGTTTTAGGGGGAAGCATATGGAGTATTACGGGAGAAAACCCAATTATAATTTTCTTCACAGAATGATGTTTGGCATGGCGGAGTTTTATAACGGGGGAGCCTTTGTCATCATCAACACGTTTTTTGCGGTGTTTATGACCAAGGCTCTTGGTATGCCTGCAGCTCTTGCAGGTACGATCCCGCTTGTGGGAAAAGTGTGGGATGCCATCACAGATCCCATGATGGGGAATATCACTGACAGAACCACCTCAAAATTCGGGCCTAAAAGATTTTATATTCTTATTGGTGCTTTTGCTTCGGCGATTACGTTTCTTCTGCTATGGGTGAGCATTCCGACCACATCACATGTTATTCTTTATATCTTTTATCTGTTTATGTACTGCCTGTTTTCAACGGGCTTTACAATCCTTTTTGTTCCATATTACGGGCTGCTTCCTGACATGATGGATGACTATGCATTGCGCGCAAAATTCTCCAACTGCCGCATGATCTGGTCAACCCTGGGATCCATGGTGTGCGGACTCATACCTACATTCATAATTACAGATACGCTGAATAAATCACTATATATGAAATGCGCATTTATTTTCAGCATTCTTTTCCTGTGCACATCACTTGTTACTTTCTTTGGAACCTGGGAAAAGAAAAAAGAGCCCATCAACACAACTCTTGCCGAGAGCTTCCCTCAATCTGTAAGTGTCTTAAAGAGCAGATCTTTCAGGCTTTTCCTTGGTCTCTATCACTTCAATCAGAAGACCCGGTATCGTCTCGGGTATGGCTACCTTTATAAGAAAAATCTCCGCAGGCGTATCTGCAGCAGTAATCGGAATTCTTTTATCTGCGGTAGGTTACGATGAAGTGATCGCCAACAGCGGCGGACGTCAGTCTCTGGGAACTCAGCAGGGGATATCCCTGATTTTCATTATATGTCCTGCAATTCTGATAACACTTCTGTTTGTAGTGGCAGTAATTTTCCCTATAACAGGTAAAGAATTCGCAGTAATTCAGAAGGACATCGCCCGCAGAAAAGGTGAAGATTCATCAGCTCCGACAGAAGAAGAGAAGCGTATCTGCGAGAAAGTCACGGGTTTTGCTTACGATAATCTGTGGGATATAAAGAATTCAAATAAAAAATGAGAAAGAAGGTAAAACTATGAGATATCCTTTGATATGGGCTCACCGCGGAGCCAGTGGCTATGCGCCTGAAAACACACTTCCTGCATTCAAAATGGCTGCGGACATGAAAGCTGACGGAGTTGAGCTTGATATTCAGCTTACAAAAGATGATGTCATTGTGGTCTGTCATGATGAAACCATAGACAGAACCAGTAATGGTGCAGGTTTTATCAAGGATTACACCTATGAAGAACTGCTTAAGTTTGATTTTTGTAATGGCAATCAGGCTTATGAAGGTGTACATATTCCCACTATGGAAGAAGTGTTTGATTTACTGGCACCGACAGGACTTACCATAAACATCGAACTCAAGACCGGGGAGATATTCTATCCCGATCTGGAGGATAAAATCGTCGAACTTGTGAAGAAAAAGGGCTTTTCGGACAGAGTTATCTATTCTTCTTTCAACCATTACTCAGTGATGAAAATTAAGGATATAAGCCCTGAATCAAAGGTTGGTTTCCTATATGCGGACGGCCATCTTAACATGCCCGGATACGCCGCAGAAAATGGAGTAGATGCGCTCCATCCGGCTTTCTATAATCTGCAATATCCTGATTTTATGGATGACTGCAACATGTTTGAGATTGACGTTAATGTATGGACAGTCAACAAAGAGGCGGACATGATTAAATGCCGTGATATGGGCGTAAATGCCGTAATTACCAACTATCCCGATAAGGCAAGGAAAATCTATGAACAAGGTTAATTTCCTGGGTGAAGATGATTTCATCCGGATAATGAAAACTGAAAACAGTGAGTTTCGAAAGACCCATGTAAAACAGGGAAAATTTCAGTCTTTTGACGGGGCTACGCTTAATTACTATTTTGCCATACCTGAAAATGCGACTAAGGTAGTTGTCTTTGCTCATGGCTTTTGTGAATTCTTCGGAAAATATCATGAGTATGTCTGGTATCTGTACCAGGCCGGATTTGGGTTCTTTTTCCCGGAGCAGCGAGGACACGGCTACTCTGAGGGCAAGATGAAGGAGCCGGATGTCGTCTATATCGATGATTACGATACATATGTCGAAGATTTTCATATTTTTATGGATAAGGTGGTTATGCCTGCTACTCCTGAAAAGAAGCGAATTCTTATTGCGCATTCCATGGGAGGCGCTGTGGGTACTCTTTTCCTCGAGAAATATCCGGGTTATTTTGACAAGGCTGTTCTAAGTTCTCCTATGCTTAAGATGAAGTCGGTTCCTTCGAAATTGGTGCGCAGTCTGCTTAGTATCTATGCATTTCTATTTGGTAAGCGCAAAGCTATGGCGCCGGGGCAGAAGCACTTTGATGGGGTGTCTGTGTTTGAGACAAGCAGTACTAAGTCCAGAGTCCGCTATGACTATATGTTTGAGATGCGATTAAAGGACGAGCATTATCAGACCTATGGCGCCTCCATTGGCTGGGGGCTGGCAAGCTATAAGGTGTATGACAGGATTTTCAAAAATGCTTCAAGACTCTCGCTGCCGATAACTGTATTTACTGCAGGTCAGGACCATCTGATTGATTCCGATGGTTATACGGAATTTGCCGGGAAGGTTCCCGGTGCGAAGATTATTGCTTTTGAGGATTCGAGGCATGAGATTTTCAATGCAGAGGAAGAGACACGTAATGAATATTTCAGGCAGGTACTGGAGATTATAGATAGGGATTGATATTGAAACCATTTAAAATTCAGGATATTAACGGAAAGGAGTCGGATTTATGCGCAAAACAAAAACACACGTTATTCTAACAGCTCTTATTTTCTCTATGTCGATGCTGCTATCAGCTTGCAATAATTCAGGAGAAGTAACAAGCGATGAAGATGGAGATCTTAAACCTGTTATGTACTTCTATCCTACGGAAGACAATTCTGCAATATCTGCGTCTATAGACTATGACGGAGCATTTTCCACGGTTTATCCCGACTTTTCATCAGATAACACATGGAATTTTATTGCTGATAAAGACGGTACCATAAGTATAAGTGATAAGGAATATGGCTACCTTTTCTGGGAAGGAACTCATAACGGAAACTATACCATTACCAGCGGAGACTGTGTGGCTAAGGAAGATCTCGTCCCCTTCCTTGAAGAAAAACTCGCCGCTTTAGGCCTGACCGACAAGGAAAAAGATGATTTCATCACTTTCTGGCTTCCAAGGCTTAGCCAGAACAGCTATAATCTGATTTCTTTTGATAACTCACAGTATCTGGAGAAAGCAAAGCTTTTGATAAATCCTTCTCCGGACACGCTGATCCGTGTATATATGACATATACAGGTTGTGACAACCCTGTGGAAATTGCTCAGCCTGAAGAAATAATCACTCCTTCCAGAAACGGGTTTACCGTTGTTGAGTGGGGTGGAAGCGAAGTAAAGGAATGAAAATGAGATTTGCATTGATATATAAAAGAAAAATTTAATCCGCCGAATATATACACAGGGGTTGCACCGGGGAATACTGTGGCTAAAGACTTATATAAGTCCGTAGGTTTCGAAGATACAGGCCTTATCGAATGCGGAATGGAAGAGATGAAATTGAAATATCCCATGACAATCAAAATAAATTAGCATGAACTAGCCCTCATATCTCATTATTATTATGAGTTATGGGGCTATATCAGGTGATTGTACACATGGAGTATATACGGTATAATGTATATACAATAAAAGGAGGTGATCACATGGAGCAGGTTGCGATAAGGGCTTGGGGCAATAGCCAGGGAATACGAATTCCTAAGGATATTTTGGAAAAATTGCAGTTAAAGGTTTCTGATGTGTTGGATATAGAAATAGAAAATGACAGTATTGTTCTTAGAAAACAGTTTGTTCATAAAACTTTTGAAGAAAGACTTGCAGAGTTTAATGGTGAAATAACGGTTTGCGATTTTGATTGGGGCGAACCGGTAGGGAGAGAGATTTTATGAGCGAGTTTAATCAAGGGGATATTATAAAGATTACAGGTTTCAAAAGACAGCTGTTTGTTATAGTTAGCAAAAATGCTTTTATAAAGGCAACAGGTATATTTCATGTATGCCCTATGCTTTCTAATATTCACGCCGGGCCTTTACATATTCCGGTGTGCGGGAAAAAGGGTGAGTCTGGAACTGTAATTTGTGAGCAGATTAAAGCAATAGATCCTAGGGCAAGAGGGTGTAATAGAGTTGATTTTCTTGCATATGAGGACATTATGAATGTATCGGATGCGGTGCAGGGAATTTTTGAGTACGATTAATAGTAGTCATGTTCCGCTGAAAAGATGGCAGTACATGGTTGGGGTTCTTATGCCCGGGGTTGTTCTTGGAGTAATATTTGAAAGATAAAATGAAAAATGGTGATCACTGTGAGAGGTGGTCACTTATTTTTATATTGCACAAATATTGCATGTTCTTTGCATTCCGTCCTGCCTTGACTCTGTGATACAATGATTTCTATGATTACTTGCGGAGGAGACCACGATGGAAATACTTGATTTTTTACAGAAATACAATATATACAAGCAGGATATGGAAAGAATTTCTGGGATGTTGTTGATACCTGGATGAGTATTGGATTGGAAGGTTAGGTTCAAGTGTTGCAGATGGACATTATCTATAAGGGAGAGAAACTAAAATACCTAGAGGATTTCTGGGGAGAGCAGGTGTTATGGATTACTGATCCAAAACAGATAAGTATGGAGCATATGAAGTTTGTCGGGGGATATCCAAATGAGTACTGCATATACCTTTCTGAGCTGCCGGCAGAGGAACAGGCGGAAATACTAAAGCAGCTACGATAACAACCGTTATATTGCGGCGTGGATTTTTTTAATGCTCGGATAGCGGAAATTCTTTTCATCATAGAGTAGTTGTTCTTATTAAAAAACTCATATGACAGGTATATTATAGCATTTCATGGTATGAATTGGATTATATTATGAAAAACGAGAAATATTCGTGAACTATCAGCTAAAAGTTTAGATAGCTTTTACGATTAATAGCTTGGGTAGAAAAGAATATGTTAGCTATGCGTAAAAGAACAGTTTTACGCATACATAGGATTATGATAAAATGAATATAGGAGATTTTTGATGAAAAACAGTTATTTTATGGGGATTAATAATATGTCTGAAGGAATAAATTATACCGATAGAACCGCAAAACTACTTGAAGATATGCCAGATTATGTGGTCAGTTTTATAAACAGATATAGCGGACGCGGAAAAGCTGCAACCATGTTTGAATATAGCCGCGATATTTTCGTGTTTTTTGAATATCTGATCAATTTTCACCCGGAATTCTGTGATAAGAAAATGATGGATATTACTACGGATGATCTTGGAAAACTTCTTCCCGAGGATATCGATAATTTCATCGCAACGCTGCGGAATACTAAGGATAAAAGATTTAAAAGAACGGATGATGCATATGAAAAAAGTATGCGGCCTAAGAAAAATTCCCTTACAGGGCCAAAGAAAAAGGATGATGAAACCAGTGAAGCCACTTTAAAGAGAAAAAAGGCCACTATATCCGCTTTTTATTCATACCTTTTGAGCAATGGTAAGGTCACAATGAATCCGGTCCTTGCGTCCAGAAAAATTGATATTCCCAAGAAAAAACTCATATATCTGGATTTTGAAGAACAGAATAAACTGATTGATACCGTAATCAATGGCACAGGGCTTGGCGATAATACGCGAAAATATCACAGCATATATGCAGAACGTGATGCTGCAATGTTTATGCTGCTTTTGGATACCGGGCTTCGTGTATCCGAGATGCTTAACACCAATATAGTCGATTTTGATCTGAATAAAGGGAAAGTTACCGTCATCAGAAAAGGCGGCGATCAGCAGGATGCCTACTATTCTGACGAATGTGCAGGATATTTATGGGACTATTTTGAATCACAGAAAGCCAGATTCCCTTATACCTCAGAGGTCGAACTACCTGCATTTACTACCACAAAGGGCGAAAGACTCAGTGTCAGGGCTGTTGAGACGCTTGTGAAGAAATATGTGAAGGCTGCTCTTCCCAATAAAGCCCATCTCATATCTCCTCACAAACTCAGATCAAGCTTTGCAATGTCACTATATGAAGCAAGTAATTACAATCTGTTACTTGTGCAAAAAAGGCTTAATCACGCGTCAGTCACCACTACCACTGTGTATACCAAGGCCGTAGAAAAAGAAGTTGAGAGCTCCAGGAATATTCTGCAGGAATACAAGTTGCAACTAGAGGGCAAATCATAGGAATTAATGATGAATACCCTAGAGGGACATAAGAGTAAAACATGGCAAAAAGCCCTAATTTAACACAATTACATGTAATTATACACGTAATTGTGCGCATCAACCTAAGTGACTCTGATTACATATAATTCAAGTGTTCTCTATTTATAAAAATACTTGTGGTGTTATACAATCGTAATCTGAGGGGAATGAATTATTAGTTTTAGGACATAAAAGATAATCCAGGGGAATGGGGAAAAGAACTTGCTGAGAAAGCAAATGAAAAGATATATAATTCAGATCCTGAAGCGGCAGGCGCAGCCCTGGCAGAAAAGATCAATAAAAAAGCTGCCGAACTTGGAGAGTATGCAGAGTCGACTGACTGGGAACAAAAAGGAAGAGATGCGGCTGATACCGTAAAGAACTTTTTAGAGGGGCTGAAATAAGATAAGAGCAAATCATAATGAACAGGAAATATCACTATGAACGCAAAAATCCTTGTAATATCAGATTCACATGGCTATCCGGGATATGCTAAAAAGGCTATCGAAAAAGAATCACCCTTTGATATCCTCGTCCACTGCGGAGATATCCAGGACTCCATTTCTTCCATAACGGGAGAAAATCCGCCTTATGAGGTAAAGATAGTCCGTGGTAACTGCGACTTTGGAAACAGCCTTCCCACTGATGAAGAATTCAAGGCAGGTTTCTTAAGCGTATGGGCAACACACGGAAATGCCTACAACGTAAAATATGAGGAAAGCCTTAAGACCTTAAAGGAAGCAGCCAAGTCAAGATGCGCTGATCTTGTCCTTTTTGGTCACAGCCACTATGCAGAGATAGTAAAGGATAAGGAAGCCGGCATTACTCTAGTAAACCCCGGAAGTATCTGCTATCCCCAGGTCACAGGTGACAAACCTACATATGCAGTTATAACAGTTACGGATGACTACGAGATTATCCCAGAAATCAAAGAAATAGGAGAGGATCTATAACCCCAAAGCACCGCCACCGGGATCCTGCCACAGTGACGGTACCTTATAGGTTTCCTTTAGTATTCATTTTTTGTTTCCTCCTTATGCTTATATAGTAGCAGGATAAGAGCGAAAATAAATCAACCAGTTTGGAGAAATAATATGCCTTATTCTTCTTTGAAGATTGTAATCAAATATGATTTTTACTGCTATTCACGGTAAATTGATGTGAAAGGTATTATTAAGATGAAAAGAATTATTTTACTTGTGACCATTATGCTAATGGTACTGATGACAGGATGTGAAAAAAAAGAAAAACAGACTGACTTCAGGATTGCTGCCTGGGGCGATATGTATACAGATGTATTAAACAATGAGCAGGCTGAAATCTGCGGACAAAGTTCTGATAACATATCTGTAAAAGATGTGCTAATCGATGGTGACGAGTGTATTGCTACATATGAGTTTAATGAGAACTACCAATTGATAAAGGGTTCATATCTTGTTAAGCATCCTCAATATCATAATAAGATACCATGGAAATGCAGCCTGGCTCCTCATACACTTTTATCTCTTTATGGAGCTTTTGCGCAATCATTGTGCCAACAGTCCTTATCTGCTCCAGTGAAGACTTATTGAGGAGTTGTATTACCAGTTCTGCATCATCCGGAGCTTCGTCATGGATGTTGAAGCTAACTGTTATCTCCCTAGAGCAGCAATGAAACACATATAAGGCTATACCGCCAGTCGCCACTTGGTATTGATCCTGGGATCATGAACTACCTCCACCGACTCTGCGTCGGAAGAGGTTTCTGTTATGCCGCAGAGCGGCATGAACCTTTGGGATGCTTAGTGCATCCCAAAGAACAGGGCATGTCCACTATGCC
>NZ_FMYB01000060.1:0-7444 GCF_900104155.1 Butyrivibrio sp. INlla16 | reverse complement strand
AACAGGACGATACAGCAAAGCGAAACGCTGAGGGCCAGCGATTCATCCCCCACCGACTATGTCGGAAGGAGTTTTCTCGCTGATACATCAATAATAGATTCTGACAATTCTTTTCGCATCGGCAGCGATAATTAGGCACTCAAATATGAAAGTGGCATCACCAACGTAGATACCATCTTCTGTTGTATGGGTGCCTTTTTTCTCGGCTTCCCGGAATCCCTTTATGGGAAATGACTGATATTCTCCTTCCTCATCCATGAATCGGAGGCGGAGAGGAATGATGCTACCATCCGCCTTGTGCTGACAGATAACATCAACTTCATCAATAATCATGCTCATAAAAAACTCCTAATTCTATTTTGGGCTGCACGCATGAAGGAGACTTATATCGCAACTCCCTGAAGCTTGCCGTCCGGATCTATGTATGCGTTTCTGTCATCAATATAAATATCACAGGTAATCTTCCGGCTATTGTTGCCGTAAAACTCTACAACTTCCGGCAAATTGTCATTTATCGCGTCAAAAGTAAGTCCGTAATCCCTGCACCACTTAATGGCATCTGAAAGAGGTTTTCCAGCTCTGCATGTCCAGAGAATCAGCTTGTTTCCAGCAGCCTTTTCTTTCAACAAATACTCAATTAGTAGGATGTTGGGATCTCCGAGTTCCGGCCAAGTTGAGTAGCAGAGCGTATTATCAAAATCCACAGCATAAATCGTATAATTCTTTTCCACTTGAATGCGGAATTTAATTCCGCATTCTCAAAGACCCAGTAATCATGCGGAACTAACATCCGTTTTTCTCCTTTAAATTTAATCCATTTGCCGTTATAATGGCACCAACAGAACAGTTTTTTCTGCATTTTGAGTATGCCAAAGGGGCATCCGGACTTAGTGTGCGAGACTAAGCTCCGCATACCTGAATTAACTTTTGCAAATTCAAAGCGCGAAATACCTGCCTGTGCACAACTATTTTATTTTAATAATTCTGGTGTCAGCGTTACGTCATCTGGATCGATGAGATTATATCCCATAACAGATAAGAGCTGTTTATCCAGGAGCAACTGAGACAGTTCGAATGGGCTATGCATGTTCAAACTGTCTCTTTTTGTACTATTGATATGATTAGCCAGGAGCGTAACTTTTTCCTGATCCAAATCATCGAAAGATGATCCCTTTTTACGGACATATCTTATGTACTCGTGATTTTTTTCGCAACAACCTTTCTGCCAAAAAGAGTAAGGATCACAATAATAGACGGTTGTTCTCTGAGTCTTGCCATCCGACGATGTTTCCATTCCTTCACGGTCGGCAAATTCACTTCCGCCATCTGTAAGGATGATTTCAAAGAGTCTACTAAAAAGCTCTGTCCCGAGGCTTTCTTCAAGATAAGAGAAGACTTTGAGAACTTCCTCCTGAGTCTGACTTTCTAATAGAAAGATCAGCATTAACGTAGTTCTACGGAACGTAAAGGTAAGTAGAACCTTATGGCCATCAGCATTACCTTCTACGCAGTCCATTTCTACGATACTTAGGTTTTGATCTTTTTCTGTTCTCTTTTTAAAATCTTCGTAGTTATGGCCTATACGATAAGCGCGGCTCTTGGCACTGGTGTTAGTGGATGTCTTTCTCTTTTTGTACTTTACCTTGCGCCTCAGATCGATGTTTCTTACATCAAAAACACCGGCATCGATATACGTGTAGGTAGTACGTTTAGAGCAGCCTAATTCTTCAGCATGAGATGCATAAATATGTGATATCGATTGGCCTTTCTTGATTAGCGGAGTCAGAATATCATTCATTTTCTGAATGCTTTCAGGTGTTTGATTTATTCCTTCTCTGCTGGAACTAAGAGTTTCGAGATAGCAATCATTAGCATACTTGGAAGAATATATTTTCTTCTCCATCATGCAGCCAGCACGCTTTCCACATCCATTGCATACATATGGAGCTTTCTTTAGGTTTGGGCATTGCATTGGTTCGTAAGTTCCGCAAACATCACTGCATCTATAGGTGTGGCATTGTCTGCAGAATTTGTCACAATCCATGTCTCCACATACATGCTTAAGTTTGCAGGGAGAATGCTTATCCTTATTGGATTCACAAGGAGTGTTGCCATAACCCTTGTATTCCTTCACCTTGGAATGCTTTCTGACTTCCTTGGATATGGTCGTAGGATCCTTGTGCACGACTTTAGCAATGGCGGCGAAAGAATCACTGTTGTTTAAACCTTTTTCAATATTAATTCTATCTGACAGAGTCAGATGTTTCTGATTACCTTTTTGAGTACTCATCTTTCCTCTCTTTCTTACACAGGCTAGGTAATCAGCAGCCTATGCAGTATAGCGGAAAGATGTGCGGAGGTAAAGTCAGTTCATGCGGAATTTACTGTTACAATCCGGAATTTAAATTAGCACTCAAGTATAATTCTTTTCCATAAGCAATTCCTCATAATAGCGAATGTATGTTCTCGAACTTATGTTCATTAATAATAACCCTGAATTGCTCATCTTGCAATAGAACACTTTCTTAAACTTTCTTAAATTTTTGTGATCCGTGTAATTTCCCTTGGATCGCTAAGTGAAGTATGATTAAATACGCTCTCAGGATAAGTTATTCATTCAACTACTTCAATTTGAAACTCGGTTTGGATATATCTTTCAGTAACGACTGTTTTTAGTACTTTTGCTGATATAAATCCGAGCCTAATACATCTTAAAATAATGATACAGGGAGCTAAGCAACTCAATCTTTTTGGAGAAGAAGAGGAGCTTGATGCAAGGGGTTTTATCATAGACCGCCCCTGTGAAACAGAAGATGAAATGTAATAATACCAATTTATTAGAAAAATAATTCATAGCATCCGGAGGTACACATGAGTAGATTAAAAGATTTGAGGACATATATCGACAAGGAACTTGCTAACATTACTGACTCAGACAAAAGGACTAGCGCAACAGCTCATCTTTACGGCGTATCACTTGCGGCAACAATTCTCGCAAAGAAGCGCGGACTTAATGAGGAATTAAGTGCTATGTCAGGAATGCTTCACGATCTTCATGCATATAAGAGTGGTTCATATGATGATCACGCCCATCTCGGAGCAGATCTGGCAAGAAAGGTCCTTGAAGAACTTGGCATCACTTCAAAAGAAGAAACTGATATCATATGTTCTGCGATATACCATCACGATGATAAACTCGTGACAGATTCTCCGATGGATGAGCTTTTAAAGGATGCAGATGTTATTGACCACTGTTTTAAAGATTCATCGAAACCTGTAAAAGAAAAAGAGCAGAAAAGATATGACGCTCTCTGCAAAGAATTGGGGCTGTGACCATTTCATGGAATACATAGATGTATATACAAGGGATGGAATCCCTACCGGAAAAATCAAAGAAAAACATGAAGCTAAGCTTCCAGGCGAGTATTTCAGGCATGTACTAATCATAATGAAAACTGCGGATTTTCCTGTGCCCGGAGAAGGCGCAGGGATGTACATAGTTCAGCAGCGCTCACTAAAGGCCAGATATTATGCCGGGAAATGGGACATGACCGGTGGCGGGGTACGTTCCGGGGAAACACCTGGTGAAGCTGCAGTAAGAGAACTTTCTGAAGAATTAGGTATAGTTGTCAAACCACAGGATTTGAAACTTGCCTTTGATTTGAAGATTTAATAAAGCATAATTAAATCCAGGAGACGAAGAATCGGCTTGTGGCATAGATGGAAAAGGGTGATAAGGGAATAATAAAAGATAAGTATAAAATGAACTAGGTGGCTTCAGGTTGTTTTTGAACAATCTGAAGTTTTTTGTATAATCAAATATAGAACGCAATTTAATTGGCCGATATTGAAAAACAGGAGAAGATGGCGGAACTATGATGAAGATACGTAAATGCCGGGAAAAAGATATAGCTGTGGTTACAGCATTTTACGACAGAGTTGTGGAGTACCTTGAGTGTCACGTGAATTATCCAAGATGGGTATATAAGGAATATCCGTCAGAAAGCTTTGTAAGACAGATGACTGACGAGAATAGCCTATATATATGCTTTGAAAATGATGAGATTGTTGGAGCATTTGTTCTTAATGAAGATCCTCAGGGAAATTACAGGAAAGGAAAATGGAGCAGAGATATTCCCGATGGAGAATATCTTGTAATACATGCACTGGCGATAGCTACGGATAAGCATGGTAGAGGGCTTGGGTCGGAAATTGTAAATTTCTGCATAGAAGAAGCAAGAAAAAATGGATATAAAGCATTAAGGCTGGATGCCGTTCCTGATAACATTCCTGCATTAAAGCTATATAAAAAGAGTGGGTTTGCCTATGTAGGAGATGAGGACCTTGATAGAGGGATAGATTATATTCCTTCTTTTAGCCTTCTTGAAATGAATTTCTGAGCAAAACAAAATATGTATTATCATGGGTCGGATTATGAGAAGAAATAGGATTGCAGGCAAGTTATGATTATATGAGTGAAATCAAATAATGTAGATGTTTAGGAATATCTGCATTGATGGTGGAATGACAAAACTTATGATATATCACGGAGAACATGGTTGGAATTACAGTAAGGGAGAATAACGATGAATCTGAATGAATTTATATGGACAAGAGAGCCAAAGAGTTTTGAGATAAAGGATGGCACGATTTCTGCTACCACACTTCCTCATACAGATTTGTGGCAGAGAACTTATTATCATTTCCGGAATGATAATGCCCCTGTATATCAGATGAAGACTAGTGATAAGTTCTTTAGCTTTGTAGTAAAGACTAGCTTTGAGGATAGCCATCATAGATTCGATCAGTGCGGAATAGTTATGTATCTGGACAGCGATAACTGGATCAAGGGATCTGTAGAATATGAAAATGATAGATTCCAGCACCTTGGTAGCGTAGTTACAAATAATGGCTATTCAGACTGGGCTACGACAGAAATCCCCGCTGATGTTAAGTCCATGTGGTATCGCTTCAGCAGAAGGGAAGATGATTACTGCATAGAATGCTCTGATGACGGAGAAAAATGGAAACAGATGAGGATCTGTCACATGACAAAAGGTGATGGCGAGATCCAGTTTGGTATATATGCATGTTCACCTGAAGATTCATCATTTACGGCTGTATTTAGTGATATGCAGGTAACGGAATGTGCCTGGAAGGCGCATGACGGACAGCAGCCGGATTAACGAGGAGGTAGGACTTATGGCTAAAAAAATAGTTGTTGTAAATGCAGGACCACGGGCAGGGTTCAATACTGATACACTTTTAAAAGAAGCAGCAAAGGGATGTGAGGAAGCCGGAGCGGAAGTAGTAAGATATGATCTCTTTAAGCTTGAGCGATACACTGGCTGCATATCATGTTTTGGATGTAAAAAAGAACAGAATAAAGGCCACTGTATATGCAGGGATGGGCTCACACAGGTACTTGATGATATTAGGAAAGCAGATGGGCTAATGATGGGATCACCCAATTATCTGTCGAACTTAACGGCATCTTTCAGAGCTCTATATGAGAGACTTGTTTTTCAGAGCCTTACTTATAATGCTGAAACACCGTGCTGTAATAAGAACGTGATACCAGTTCTCCTTATAATGACCAGCAATGCACCTGATACAGCGTACACAGAACTATTGAATGGTTACAAGGATACGCTTGATAAGTTTGTGGGTCCCACAGAAGTCCTTATAAGCGGCGATACTTTACAGTTAAACGATTACAGTAAAACAGATTGGGAATGGTCATTCTTTGATCCTGAACATAAGAAAGAGCGTCATGAAACAGTATTCCCGCAGGAATGTAAAAAGGCTTATGAGATGGGAAAAGCTCTTTTAGCAAAATAGTCTTAGTGATATTAAGGATTGATGAAATTGAATATTTAAGAAAGAGAGAAAAAATAATGTTCATAGTATTAGTCAGGTACAAGTGCAAGCAGGGATTAAGAGAAAATTATCTTAAAGCAATAAAGGATAACAAAATAGATGAGATGAGCAGATCAGAAGAAGGCTGCATCAGATATGAGTATTCTTTTGGTATGGAGGAAGACGAACTCATTTTGACCGAGATATGGCGAGACGGAGAAGCTATTGACTATCATAAGAACAGTGAGCATTTCGCAAGGCTGGGTGAGCTTAAGCTTCAATATGTGGAAAGCACTGAGTTCGAGAAATATAGTGCAGAACAGATTTAAAAGGATGGATTAGAGGTGACATGCTAAAAGTATATGGAAGTGGAATGTGTCCCGACTGCATAGAGTGTAAGTACAATCTGGACAAAAACAATATAGACTATGAAAACATTGATATTTCCCACAGTCTTAAAGGACTTAAGGAGTTTTTGAGACTCCGTGATAAGGATGAAGCCTTTGATGATGCCAAGAAAAATGGATACATTGGTATCCCTACGCTAATCGCAGAGGATGGGGAAATAATCCTTGATTGGGAGAGCTATTTTACAAAGAAGGGAATAGAGGTAGAAAAGCCTGGAGAAGTAGGTGCTGCATGCAGAGTAGATGGGAAAGGATGCTGAGAGACTATGGGAAATGAAGCTAAATTTTGTACATGTACAGATCTTAAATGCCCTAACCATCCGACAAATCATGACAAGGGATGCACTCCGTGTATACAGAAGAATCTAAGTCAGGGAGAAATACCAGCATGCTTTTTCAAAAAGGCTAATCCTGACAAGAAGCCTGATGCATATTTCTTTGAGGATTTTGCAAAGATAGTATAAGACAGAGGCATATGAAGTGATTGATATAAATACATTTAAAGATAAATTAAATACTGATCCGGAGAGGCTTCCACTACTGACGCTTGATGAGTTTTTCGAAGATAACCATGAAGAAGATTCAATTGCCCCGAATCAGTGGGGAGAAGGGCGTCCAAGCCTTCAGGATATTTATATTCACTTGAAAAAGTTAGAGCGAATGGAGACTGTTGCATGGGTGAGAGTATCCTTACACGATGATACGGATGTGAGCGAATCTAAAGATGGTGGGATGCTTAAAGGCACTTATTAAAGAGAGAGGAGAAAAGGTGTCGAAGCTGTTTTGCAGGATTATAGAGACGGCTTCAGAAGGGATTTAGAAGTAAAATATGGAATTTAAAGGTTCTTCCGCATTTATTAGTAAAACTATGGTTTTCTGTACATCAGTTTGGCCGAGAGTAACTCAATTCCACAGCGACCATACATAGCCTTTTTGATGGTCTTTACTTTACTGTTCGTTCCCTCTACAAAACCATTACTCAGCGGACTGGCCACGGCATTTTCAACTGCATCTATATCTCGTTGGAGTCCTTTGGCAAACGATGCAATTTCTTTGATCTCTGAGTTTGAATACTTTTCTATAAAGATATAGAGCATTGGCATATTTTTCTTTTCGAAAAACTCTCTAAACTCCCGAATGCACTTTTCTATTTCTTTTAGCACAGGAAACTGAGCCCA
>NZ_FMYB01000090.1 GCF_900104155.1 Butyrivibrio sp. INlla16 | reverse complement strand
TGCAGAGAGGGAGGACTGATATCATGGCAAGAACAAGTTTAGACGATAGAATCAAGAAACAGGAAGAGGCAGTATTTAAGGCAAAAGACAGATATGAAGCAGAGCTTAAAGAACTGGACAAGCTCATAACAAAGCGCAGGGAACTTGAGAGCAAGGAACTGGTGAAGGCTTTCGAGAAGAGTAAAAAGTCACTGAAAGAGATCATAGAATTCATGAATGGGGACGCTGATGAGAAGGATTAAAAATCATCAACCCTGCATTAAGAGATTTTTTGAGGGGATTTACCGGAAGTGACGACGAGAGTTAAAAAGATAGGAAGTTAACATTGAATGTGCATGATATTAAATCTTCTTTCAACAATATTAGAATAATTGCTAATAAGAAAAGTTGATTGTCCTGCTTGCGACCGATTGTCGTGTTTGCAAGCATTGTCAAAACCATCAGCGACAGATTGATTTAGTTTATATTATTTGCTAATAAAGCCTTTTTTCATTCCGCTTGTCTTGAGCCCGTTTTTGGTTAGTTGACATGCAATAATCTCACAAAATGGGTAACAGTTACACATACGGTGCACCGCATGTGTATTTAATAACATAAACTCGCATTATGTCAATAATACAGAAGAAGATCAGAAAAAAGTCCACTATATGACTATAGTTACGGATGCGGAATAAAAGACGGTGATTGCGAGGAGGAAAGCCATATGAATGTACGAGAAATAACACCAGAAGAATTATTTGACCTAGCAAAGAAGGCTGTTCATTATGCAGAAACGCATGACGAATTCATTGTAAGAGATTTGTTTAGGGAAATAGAGTGGAGACATATTCCTGAACAAATAAGAATGAGGGCGGGAGATTTGTTTGGTGATTATGCAGAGTCTGAAGAGGGGGCGGCTATTATTATAAAAATTAAAGGGAAGAATGCAAAAACAGAAAAATGGCAACAAAGATATAGAAAGTTGTAATACACTATATTTCAGTAATGTAATCCTCCCTATAGTTATGCGCATTCGCGCCCTCAGTGTTAGGGTAGTTGTCACTCCCCTCCCATAGTTGGTAAGATGATTACCAAAGGAACGGTGACAAGTATGAGCTTTAATAAGTATCCAAAAGAAATGAAAGAGGCTATTGTAGCCAGGTTACTGGAAGAGGATGTGATTGTTTCAGACATCCATAAGGAGACAGGGATAGGGATTAATACCCTGTACAGGTGGAGAGATGAAGCCCAGAACCAAAGGGGATTATCAGCGACTACCAAGTACAAGAATGCTGATAAATGGAGCAGCCAAGATAAATTTACGGTGGTTCTTGAGACAGCAAACCTGTCTGAAATAGAGTTCTCTGAGTACTGCAGAGAAAAAGGTATATATCCTGAACAGGTAAGGGAATGGAGAGATGCCTGCATAAATGCAAATAACGATGCAGTAGAACGAAGAGACAAGATTTCAAAGGAACTGAATGCTGAACGCAAGCAGAAAGAAAAACTTGAAAAGTAACTTGCAAGGAAAGAAAAAGCATTGGCAGAAGCTGCAGCACTGTTAGTACTAAGAAAAAAGCCGATGCGATTTGGGGGACGGAAGAAGAGGACTGATGATTAGCGCCTCAGATCGTAGACAAGCAGTAGAACTAATCTCTGAAGCAGTTGGTTCCGGAGCAGCGTTGTATAAGGCGTGTAACGAGCTTGGAATCAGTAAACGCACTTATAATCGTTGGAAGAATACAGACAACGACTATATAGATAAGCGCACTACCTGTGAGCGCCCTGAGCCCGTGAATAAACTGAGCCAGGAAGAAAGGCAGGAGATACTGGACATTATGAATTCTGAAGAGTTTGCGTCCATGGCGCCATGTGAAGTGGTACCGATACTAGCGGATAGAGGAATTTATCTTGGCAGTGAGTGCACGTTTTATAACGAACTTAGGGATGCAAAGCAGCTGGTCCACAGAGGGCGGGATCAGGCACCACAGAAATGACCAGTATCAACCCACAAAGCAACAGCACCTAATCAGGTGTGGATGTGGGATATAACATATCTAAACGGACCAATAAAAGGCAAATATTACTATCTGTATCTGTTTTCAGATCTGTTCAGCAGGAAGATTGTTGGTTGGGAAGTTTACGACCAAGAGTCAGCAGACCTTGCTAAAAAACTGATAAAACGCATCTACCATGAAGAAAAGATATTCATGAATAAGGAACCGCTGGTGCTTCATTCTGATAACGGAAGCCCAATGAATGGGGCAACAATGCTGGAGACACTCTATGCGCTTGGAATCACCCCCTTCAAGAAGCAGGCCGAGAGTCAGTAATGATAATCCTTATGCAGAGAGCCTTTTCAAGACACTGAAATATATGCCGAATTATCAGCCCAAAGGCTTTAATGACATCGTTGAGGCAAGGTTGTGGGTGAAACACTTTGTAGACTGGTATAACAACAAGTATCGTCACAGCGGAATAAATTACGTGACACCTGCAGAAAGACACGCTAGATTAGACAGAGATATACTTCAAAAGCGTATCGAAGTTTATGAGGCTGCAAGAGCAGCGCATCCAGAAAGGTGGACAAGAAACATCAGAAACTGGGAGTATAGCGATACAGAGTGGTTAAATCCGAGGCAAGAAAAAGAAACTAATAACGAGGCGCAAGCCTCATAGAATAAAAGGAAAGGAATAAGGGTGGGTGACAACTACCCAAAAAATTCCGTAAAAGGTTAAATGAAAAAGGAGTTACTTTACTAATAGCAGGATATCCTATATGTGAGATGGATACAACTCCATCTAAGGATGACTTTGATGCATTTGAGAATGAATTGAGGGAAAAATTGGATTGTGAAGTGATTTCACATTATCGAGATTATTTCTTTTCAAGTGATTTGTTTTATGATGGCCCGCTTCATATGAATGCTGAAGGAGCTAAAAAAGGACGGAAGTATTAGCAAGTGATTTTTTAAGATGGAGACAAAATCATTGAAGGTAGTTTATTTGTCTACGACTGTTTCAGATTCATCAGCATGTATATGATTACACAAGCTGATGATTAGTACAGAGTCAATCTATATAATATGTGGGCTAAAAAATTTGTATCGGGGATAATTTAGATCTTTGGATTAGATGGAATTTATCGAGGGACACTAGAGAATAATGAAAGTATTTACGGTATTTGGAACAAGACCAGAGGCAATAAAGATGTGCCCTCTGGTTTTGAAATTAAAAGAGAATAAAGATATTGATTGTGTTGTATGTCTTACCGGACAGCATAAAGAAATGCTAGCTCAGGTTATGGAAGCCTTTGGCGTAAAGGAAGATTATAACCTTGAGATAATGAAGGACAGGCAGACACTTACAACAATTACTACGTCTATTTTGGAGAAAATAGAATCGGTATTGAAGCAAGAGAAACCGGATATTGTGCTGGTGCATGGAGATACAACTACCTCTTATGCAGCTGCTCTTGCTGCATTTTATCAGCAGATTCCTGTGGGACATGTAGAAGCTGGCCTTCGTACTGGGGATATTTATTCGCCGTTTCCTGAGGAGATGAACAGGCTTTTGACGGATAGGATTAGTACATATTATTATGCTCCGACTAAGATGAATGCGGATAACCTTTTGAGAGAAGGCATATCTGATAATGTGTTTGTAACCGGGAATACAGTAATAGATGCATTTCAGTATACTGTTAAGGATGGGTATGTCTTTTCGGATGAGTCATTGAGAACAATGGATTTTGATAATAGCAGAGTAATTACTATTACTGCCCACAGAAGAGAAAATCTGGGGCAACCACTTCGGAATATATGCAGTGCGATTAAGAGGTTGGCGTTGGAATATAAGGATGTTAGATTTGTTTATCCGGTTCATTTAAATCCTGCAGTTCGTGATACAGTATTTGCAGTGTTATCAGATATTGATAATGTTAAACTTATTAATCCAATCGATGTGCTGGACATGCACAACCTGTTGGCCCGAAGCTGCATGATTATGACAGATTCCGGTGGGCTTCAGGAGGAAGCTCCACACTTTGGTAAGCCGGTACTTGTCCTTAGAACAGAGACGGAGAGGCCGGAGGCAGTTGAAGCAGGTACAGTGAAGGTAGTAGGAGTTGATGAAGATGTGATATTTCGAGAGGCCAAGTTGCTTTTGGAAGATGAGAATAGATATAATTTGATGGCTAAGGCTGTTAATCCCTATGGTGATGGTCATGCGAGTGAGAGAATTGTTGAGGCGATTATTAATATATAAAGTTTGGCTTAGGCATGATTTCTAAAAGTGTTTAAAATGATCGAGAAGTGAGCATGGCATGGAAATGAAGTATGTACCAAAAGGACTAATTATAAAAAATCGATAGTGTTTTGGAGAATGCAAATATGGATAGAAAAATTGCTGTAGCAGGGACGGGTTATGTTGGGCTTTCACTTGCTGTGTTATTAGCTCAGAATAATTATGTAACTGCTGTAGATGTTATTGATGAAAAGGTTAATCTGATAAACCACAGAAAATCACCAATCAAGGATGAGTATATCGAGAAATATCTTCTTGAGAATGAGCTAAAATTGTCAGCAACAACTGATGGTGATAAAGCATATAGTGAAGCAGAGTATATTATAATAGCTACTCCGACAAACTATGATAGTAAAAAGAATTATTTTGATACTACTGCGGTTGAGAGTGTTATTGAACAAGTGCTAAAGGTAAATAGTAATGCTGTTATGGTGATAAAAAGCACTATTCCTGTAGGCTATACAAATTCTGTTCGCGAGAAATATAACACAGATAAAATATTATTTTGCCCTGAATTTCTTCGCGAGTCAAAGGCGTTGTATGATAATCTATATCCTTCAAGAATTATTGTTGGAACGGATATGGCTGACAAAAAACTGTTAAAAGATGCTAGTGAATTTGCTGGACTATTGGCAGAGGGGGCTATAAAAAAAGATATAGATACTCTTTATATGGGATTCACTGAAGCAGAAGCAGTGAAGCTTTTTGCAAATACATATTTGGCGTTGAGAGTGTCATATTTTAATGAACTTGATACCTATGCAGAAATGAGAGGATTGGATACAAAATCTATAATTACGGGAGTTTGTCTGGATCCAAGGATAGGAGACCACTACAATAATCCTTCATTTGGCTACGGCGGGTATTGTTTGCCCAAAGATACAAAACAATTACTGGCTAATTATAATACTATTCCACAAGAGATTATGTCTGCTATAGTAGAATCTAATCGTACAAGAAAAGATTACATAGCAGACCGGGTGTTGGAACTTGCAGGAGCTTATGAAGCTAATGCATCTTGGGATAGGAGTAAAGAGAAGGAAGTAGTTGTTGGGGTATACAGACTTACAATGAAGAGTAATTCTGATAATTTCAGGCAGAGCTCGATTCAAGGCATTATGAAGCGGATAAAGGCGAAAGGAGCGAAGGTCATAGTTTATGAGCCTTCTTTGGATGATGGCGACACTTTCTTTGGAAGCCAAATAGTTAACGATTTAGAGAAATTCAAAAGTGTGAGTCAGAGTATTATTGCTAACAGATATGATTCTTGTCTGGATGATGTAAAGGATAAGGTTTATACAAGAGATATCTATTATAGAGATTAACCGTTAGGGATATTTGGAGGAATGGTTTCTATACTTTATTCAGTGTTTTGGGGATCGTATGGTTCTTGGGGGAGACTTTTGATTTGTATCATTCCTTTTGCCTTATGTGGAATTGCTATTGTTATTGATACCATAGTTAAAGCATTTATGTGTCTAGAGATATCGTTCAAAAATTCGGAACTGGTATAATATAGATTGTAATGAATATTTTAAATCTATTCTAAGGTGTTTGAGAACAAAAGCAGGGAAGTATTATTGTTAACAGGCATGACTCTTTCCTTGATAATGTAAAAGGCAAGTTTTAAAATAACAGCAAATGTAGAAAGGATATAGTTAATATGGGAAAAATAACAGTTGAAAAGAATGTAAATGGCATAGAGGGACTTTGTGTAATCACTCCCACAGTTTACGGAGATGACAGAGGATATTTTGTAGAGACATACAACCAGAACGATATGGAGGCAGAGGGATTATCTTATAACTTTGTTCAAGATAATCAATCAGCAAGTAAGAAGGGTGTGCTGAGAGGTTTGCATTTTCAGAAGAACTTCCCACAGGATAAATTAGTAAGAGTTATCGTTGGTGAAGTATATGACGTTGCAGTTGACTTAAGACCCGGCTCTGCGACATTCGGCAAGCATTACGGCATCTTGTTATCGGCACAGAATAAAAAGCAGTTCCTGGTACCGAAGGGATTTGCCCATGGATTTTTGGTTGTTAGTGATTATGCTGAGTTCTGCTATAAGGTTACAGATTTTTATCATCCGAATGATGAAGGTGGTCTTATGTATAATGATCCGGATATAGGGGTTGAATGGCCTATTCCGGAAGGGATGACAGAAGCAGATCTGATTTTGTCTGATAAGGATAAAGTTAACGCTAGTTTTGCAGATTATTGTAAAGAACACAATATGTGATTCGAGGAGGGAAAATGTATGAAAATCTATTTGAGACCGGTTACTGAGGAAGATGGGGCGCTTATAGTAAAGTGGAGAAATAACCCTATAGTAGCAAAGCATTGTTTTAATAGGAATCCTATTACTATAGAATCCAATAAAAAGTTTTACCATGAGATGGTGGAAACAGGACACTATAAGCAGTATATTGTTGAGAGAATAGAAGAGTTTACAGGTGTGGTTACATATCCTATCGCTACTGTTTATTTGAAGGATATAGACAGAACAAATAAGAGATGTGAGCTGTGTATTTTCACCAGAGATGATGAGGAGTGGAATACTGAAAGTCAGACTATTGCAATTAAGCAGCTTCTTAAGGTTTGTTTTGAAGAACTTGGTATGCATAAGGTGTATTCATATGTATTCACAAGATATGAGGATGAGAAGGAACTTCTTGAGAATGCCGGATTTAAAGAAGAAACTGTTTTGAAGGGTGAGGCAGTAGGTATAGACGGAAGCTATGATGATGCATATAGGATGTCTATATTTGAGGAAGAATATAAGGGAGAGTAATTGGTATATTTCGAATATTTATTTTGTTGATAACATATTTATATATTTGCCTTATAACAGGCACCTATGTGGTTCTTTCTAAGAAGAAATATGGGGACTGCGTTGTGTCTGCGATTATTGTAAGTACACTATTTCTTTATGCTTCGCAGATGATTTTTAAGACTTTTGTGCCGGGAGTGGTAGTTGATGTGTTTTTTGCATTATTGTTCCCGGCATATTTGATTGTGAAGAGGGATTTAAAAGAGATAAGAGACAGTTACTTTTCAACAGGTTTTTATGTGTTCCTGGGAATGTTCCTGCTTACTGTGATTGTGGATTACGGGTATTTTTTCTGGCACTGGGATGAATTGTCACACTGGGGAATGATGGTCAAGGAGATGTTCCGCACCGGCAGGTTTTATACGGAAGATGTGTGTGTCAAATCTTCGTGTGCATAAGGAATATCCGCCATTTATGGCGCTGTGGGAGATGCTTCTTTGTAAGATTACTTTCGGATATTCCGAGATGACGATTATGGCGGGAGTGCATTTGTTTGACTATGCACTGCTGTTTTCAGTGGTTTCGGAGTTTTTGGGAGAAATGCGAGGGGAATTAATTGGTGGCGGAAAGCGTTTTTTGAATGTAATTTCTGGGGTAGTTGCATGCGGTTTGTTCTGTGCTGTGACACTGACTTTTGTTCTTTCGGCTATGGAATATATTTTTACCGTTTACATGAGTTTTTATTCGGATAAAAATAAACCCTACTGAGTTGCTTGCCGAAAGCATTTCAGCAGGGCTTTGATTTTGAGTGGTAAAAGACTGGAAGTTAAGAATTTACAATAAGGGCAAGGAAGATGAACGACTCCTTGCATGGCGCGAACGCACTAATGTCATAGACAGGGAGATTGCACTCTGTGGATGCTTTGTACTTATCACATCAGAGTCCATGACAGCGGAAGAAGCAATAAACCTGTATAAGAGCAGGGATGTTTCCGAAAAACTGTTCCGCGGAGATA
>NZ_FMYB01000096.1 GCF_900104155.1 Butyrivibrio sp. INlla16 | reverse complement strand
AAATCACGGTAATCCCATGGCTCTACTTTTATGATGACGGGAAGCTTATCAACTTTGAACTTTTGATATTTGGGAGAATGGGAATCGTCGAAAGCCCACTGTTTTAGCGGTATATATCTGCATATGAAGTTTACCAGCCAGCAATTCTGCTGATAGAGTTGGTGGATGATTTCAAGTAAATAAAGTATAATGTTCACGAGCATTGTCTCCTGGTTTTTTGTGAGTTTGGTCGCTGACATTATACCAAAAAGGGAGGTCAATGCTCATTTTATTTTGAACTCCCGATAAATCAAGGCTTTAGAACAAAAAAGAGGTAGTAAATTTGACACTACCAGCTGACGGATGAGGGGAGAATTATGGAAAAAGAAAACGAATTTATAGAAGGCTTAAGGGATGCAGTTCCCGTCTGCCTCGGATACCTTGCGGTATCCTTTGCCTTCGGCATTCAGGCGGCGGAAGCAGGTTTGACCGTTTTTCAGGCATCTCTTATGTCACTTACAAATGTAACGAGCGCGGGGCAGTTTTCATCCCTCGACCTCATAGCTACTAATGCAACCTACGCCGAGATGGCGCTGTTGCAGTTGGTGGTCAATATCAGATACATGCTAATGAGCACGGCGCTGTCGCAGAAGTTTTCATCAAAAGTCGGTACACTATCAAGATGCCTTGTAGCGTACGGCGTTACGGATGAGATTTTCGGACTTAGTGTCACCAGAAAAGGGCGCCTGAAACCCGCCTATTCCTACGGACTTATTATTTGCTCGGTTTTTGGATGGGTACTAGGAACCTTCCTTGGAGCATTCGCGGGACAGATTATGCCCCAGAGGCTTATCAGTGCGCTGGGACTTGCAATATATGGAATGTTTCTTGCGATTATAATCCCGGAAGCCAGTGAAAACGGTGCGGTTATGGCGGTTGTCATAGGAGCCATGGTTATGAGTACGGTTTTCACATATGCTCCGGTATTAAGTTCTATTTCATCGGGTTTCAGAATTATTATAGTAACGGTCGTGATCGCAGCAGCTGCCGCAATTTTCGCACCAAGAACAGAGGAGGACACGGCAGATGCATAACATATTCGGCTATATTTTTGTGATGGCACTGGTTACATATCTTGTCAGAATGTTGCCGCTCACACTTATAAGAAGAGATATCAACTCACGCTTTGTAAAGTCATTCTTGTACTACGTACCCTATGCGACGCTGGCAGCTATGACTTTTCCCGCTATCATCCATGCGTCAGATTCCATGCGCGCATCGGTGATAGGTTTTGCGGTAGCCCTGGGATTATCCTTCAGGAAGCGAAGCCTTCTTACGGTAGCAGTTGCAGTCTGTGCTGCGGTTTTTGTGGCGGAGTGGTTTTTAATCTAATTAGAAAAGTTGCATTAACGGAGGTTAATAAACATGCATATAGGAACAGGTTATGATGTACATAGATTGGTTGAGGGAAGGAAGCTCATCCTTGGCGGCGTGGAGATACCTTATGAAAAGGGGCTCCTTGGTCATTCCGATGCGGATGTTCTGCTTCATGCCATAAGTGATGCGCTTCTTGGCGCCTGTGCGCTCGGAGATATCGGCAAGCATTTTCCTGATTCGGACCCTAAGTATAAAGGCGCCGATTCATTAAAACTGCTCTCGGAGGTTGGCAGAATGCTTGAGGATAATCACTATCTCATAGAGAACATCGACTCCACAATTTTGTGTCAGGCACCAAAGCTTCGCCCTTACATCGACACTATGCGCCAGAATATCGCCGATGCGCTTGAAATCAATATCGCTCAGGTCAGCGTTAAGGCTACAACTGAGGAAGGTCTTGGATTTACCGGCGCCGGTGAGGGAATAGCAGCCCAAGCCATTTGCCTTCTTACAAGCCCCATCGAATTTACAACAAGAAACGTGACTTTCCAGACCGGCGAAGCCCCTGAAGGAGGATGCTGCTGTGGACAATAATATTGACCTTGCGGCTATAATTCGCGAGAACTTTGGTGTGCCGGGTGAACCCATGAACAGATATAGCCCGTTGGCTCTTGCTTTTATGGGAGACAGCGTCTACGAGATAATCATCCGCAGCATTGTTGTTCAGGAGGCCAACAGACCCGCCGGCCAGCTCAACAAGATAAAAGTGAAATATGTCAATGCCGCAGCCCAGGCTAAAATCATTGAGTTTTTAGAGCCCGACCTCACCGAGGAGGAGCTTGACGCCTACAAGCGCGGCCGCAACGCAAAGTCCTACACGAGTGCCAAGAACCAGAGCGTCACGGACTATCGCAAGGCCACCGGCCTCGAGGCTCTTTGCGGATACCTTTATTTGAAAGGTGATCTGGACAGACTGATAGAGCTTCTGAAAAAGGGTATTGAAGTTATCGATAGATAATTATTGTGGCGGGATAGGCTGGAGTGGCATTACATCAGCATAGGTTCAAGGCATAATCTTAGCTTTTGGCGACGATTACCTTGAAAACATGAAAAGATGGAAAATCATGGTAGGGAGTAGGCAGTTAATTACCAAGATTATAAGGAAATTGGATAAATCAAGGTAAAGAGAAGACGGGCGATTACCAAGATAATATGAAAAGCGGATAGATCAAGGTAAAGAGCAGACATAGCAATACCTAGAAAAAGGTAAAAATGCAAAAATCTTGGTACAGCACAGTCTAAGATTTACCAAGAAAAATAGAAAAACAGGAAAATCTTGGTAAATAGTAGCTAGTATTGTACCAAGATAATCAAAAAATGAGTAAAATCTTGGTAACAATTAGTTTTTCCCGGACCAAGATAATCAAGAAAACAAACTAATCTTGGTAATTAGTAGAGGAATTCATACCAAGAAATTATTATATTCAAAATAATATTGGCAAGAATAGATTAAAACAAGAAATAGTAATAAATAACAAGAAACAGAGCCTAATTATTTAAACAGAGAATTGGCTCAATAGGTGAAGATATGAGAGATAATCAGAGAAACGACTACAAACATTCAAGAAACGACAAGCATACCAGAAGAGAGGAAAATGACATTGAAAGCCTCACCATTGAAGGCAGAAATGCTGTAATAGAGGCGCTTCGAAGCGGCAGGACAATAGATAAGATTCTGATCCTTGACGGATGTCAGGACGGCCCGATCGCGACGATAAGAAAAGAAGCCAAAAAAGCCGGCATCATGATGAAGTTTGTTTCAAGGGACAGACTTGACCAGATTTCAGAGACAGGTGCGCATCAGGGAGTCATTGCCTATGCGGCGGCTTATTCATATTCCGAGATAGATGATATTTTCAATCTTGCTGATGAAAAGGGCGAATCACTCTTCGTTTTTCTGCTGGATAACATTGAAGATCCGCACAATCTCGGTGCCATCATCAGAACAGCCAATATCGCCGGAGCTCACGGGGTTATAATCCCGAAGAACCGTGCGGTCGGTCTTACCGCAACTGTTGCCAAGACCAGTGCCGGCGCGCTTAATTATACACCGGTGGTTAAGGTAACCAATATGGCGAGAACAATTGAGGACCTTAAAGACCGCGGCATGTGGTTTGTATGTGCCGATATGGACGGTCAGCCTATGTACGACCTCGATCTCAAGGGTTCCATCGGACTTGTAATCGGAAACGAGGGCTCGGGTGTCAGCAAGCTTGTACGTGAAAAATGCGATATGATCGCTGCCATTCCCATGAAGGGAGAGATTAACTCCCTCAATGCTTCTGTGGCTGCGGGAGTTCTTGGTTTTGAAATTGTAAGACAGCGCGGTGGATACGGAAAATAAAAAGTATCGGAATTCACAACTTTTTTATGAGGGATTTACATGTCAAAAATAACCGGCGATGAGACCGATGAGGAGCTTATCACAAGGCTTCGCGACGGAGAATCGGACGTAACAGACTACATAATGAATAAGTATAAGAATCTGGTCAGGACCAAGGCTGCATCCATGTATATTCTCGGGGCAGACAAGGATGACCTCATTCAGGAGGGTATGATAGGCCTGTTTAAGGCTGTCCGCGACTACGACGCAGGGCGCGACGCCAGCTTTAAGACCTTTGCCGATTTGTGCATATCCAGGCAGATGTATACCGCAATTCAGGCGTCCAACCGAAAAAAGCACGCTCCGCTTAACGGCTACATCTCGCTTTACTCCAAACTCGGAGATTCCGAGGAGGACAAGGAATTTTCCCTGGATCAGGTTCTGGAAAATATAAACGACAACGATCCGGAATCCATGATGATCGACCGCGAGAACACCAGAGATATCGAGAAATTCATCGAAAACGGCCTTAGCGATTTTGAGCAGGCTGTTTTAGAGCTCCATCTGACCGGCATGAGCTATGTTGAGATAGCAAGAGTCTTAGGGCGTGATGAAAAGTCCACCGATAACGCACTGCAGAGGCTGAAAAACAAGATCAGGAAGTATGTTAACGGAAACTCTGCAAAATAATAAAGGGCTTTTCTGTTACCTTTTACTTTTAAAACTATAAAATTAAGCAATTCTTAAGGAGACAATCATACCGGCCTAATATATAATTTTTCCTAGGGGGAAAGCTATATTTGGGAGGAAGGTATGAAGAGAGTAAAAGTTTCAACGTGTATAGTCATGCTATGCGCTTTTTTCTGCGCGCTGTGCATGACTTCTTTTAATGTCAGGGCTCAGGGGGAGTTCTATTTCACTGAGGTTACCCAGGATTCGATTTCATTTGACTGGAGTGAGAAGGCAGAAAGCTTTTTGGCATGGTGCGACAAGAATGGAGGCACCAGCACCTATGAACCTTTTCAGATTAAGGTTTTTGAGGTGAATGCCGATGGGAGCGGCATGAAACAAATTAAGAGCTATACGGTACCGGGGACAACTTATAAGAGTACTGTTACAGGCCTTAAGAAGGCGACGACCTACAGAGTTGATATTGACCTTCACACAAAGCACAGCAGTGGTGGCGGTGGTTCTTCAAGTATATGGCATGTTGTTAGTACCAGAAGTGACAACTCATACACGATGAAAATGGCGGGCCGTTCAGATACCACAATTTATGTGGACTTTTCTGGTGCTGTTAAGCAGCTTGAAGAAGCGATAAAAGAAATAGGCGGAAGCAATTTGCACGTTCAGGGTGTTACCTGCTCAATTGCGGAGCAGACCGGAAGCGAGAGCGCTGCGATAGCTGCCGCAAGAAACAGTTCAACAAAAATCGGAAGAACTTACAACGTAAGTTATACAACTAAGAGATATATAGGACTTAAGCCTGATACTGCGTATGCGGTTTCTGTTTTACTGACTTATAGTTATAAAAAGGCAGACGGAAAATCATCCCCTTATATTGATGAATATATAGAAGCAGGAAGTCTTAGAACCGCTCCTGCGGGCAGCTATTCTGATGACGTTGGAGATAACAAGCTGGGATATTCCAACAATTCCAGAGAGGATTCATCACATAATGGCAGGATCGTGATAACGGAAGGATCAGGTTCTTCAAGGTTATATGCTAAGTGTGATGTTACTTCAGACGAAAACAGTATCACGCTGGACTGGACTAACCATAATGTGGTAGCTGCTAATGATACAGGCAGAATTTATATAGGCTATGCTGAAGAGTCAAACTATGATGCGCATGCTGACTGGGAACAATTTGGATCCAGATATAACGAAGGACCTTACATGCGTAAGGCGCTGCAAAATTCAGATCAAGGACAGATTAAGGTAGACAAGGGAGCAAAGAGCTACAAGATAACCGGACTTAAGCCCGGAACTCAGTACAGCATCGTTATGAGATGCGGTTGGAAAACGACAGGTGCTCATTGTGACAGATGTTATGTTACATATAAACTTAAGACTAAGGGCGATTCTGGGAAAATCGCAGCTTCAAAGGATATTTCCACAAACAAACAGCCCGGATATATGTATGACTGCTCTGTAAAAAGAGAAAACGGTACAGTATTACTCGACTGGACAGAGGCGTCCAATGCTTTTATCAGCCAGTCTGTGTTTGAAAAATATTTTGGTAAAATGCAGAGGACAGGAATAATTAGTGTAAAATACACAGAAGTTCCTCAGAGTGGTAATGCAAAGGATATTGAAAAGGCTTATTCGGCTCTTATGTATAGTAGTAAGAGTGTCACAGTATATTCTGAAAACGCAGATCTTCCCTGCACAAAGATGAGAATTTTCGGAATTGACAATTCCAAGAAATACATTTTTGCAGTTGTTTACAGATATCAGTATTTTGAAGACGGCAAGGTTAACAATGGCACTGAATATTTCTATGCTGACGAGACAGGCACAAACTATTTAAAGAAAAAGGCAACCGGCCAGACCGGTGGTTCCGGCAAGGAAGAGGCTGGTGGTAAGACTACTGAGACTGGCATGACCACTGAAAATACAAATAACAACACCAACGAAAACAGCCAGAATAGTGAGAATGCTGCCACAGAGAATACTTCTGCTGAATCATCCGATAAGAAACAGCCCGCAGTAAATACAACCGATTCGGAAAAAACTGCTGACGTGGCAGCCGAAAAAGCAGATGATACAAAAGCTGATGAAAAGCCTGAATCAAAGATCACAGCTTCCAAGGACACCTTCAAGGTATCGGCTCTTAAGAAAAAGAATCAGAAAGTTACTTTAAAAGTGGCACCTGAGCTTAAGGGCAAGATCACGGTTAAGAACGCATCGGCCAAGAAGCTTAAGAAATTTGCCGATTTCAAGGTTAAGGGCAGAAAAGTCACCGTCACAATGAAGAAGGGTGCTCCCAAGGGAGTATATAAATTTAAAGTTACAGTTGCGGCATACGGAAAAACAAAGAAGACTACTGAGACTATAAAGATTACAGTGAAATAATAGGGTTGTTTCATGAAGCAAAATAAATATAGGGTCTTTTAGCGATGAAACTTAGAGGGAAAAGCATTATACAAAAGTGCTTTTCCCTCTTCCTTTTTCTGCTCTGTAGAGGTATAATATACCTAAAGTATAGGTATACGCCACCTATACGAAAGGAGGAAGGTATGAAGACTGAAAAAGTATATCCAGAATGGGTTCAGGCACAACGCGTTAAGGGGACTACCATCAAGAAAAAAGGTGATTCATATTACCTGTACAAGCGTACATCGAAAAGGGTTCCGGGGAAAAAATACCCCCAGCCTGTGGATACCTATATCGGGCTGAT
>NZ_FMYB01000088.1 GCF_900104155.1 Butyrivibrio sp. INlla16 | reverse complement strand
TCGTAAACGGCAATCATTCCAGTCTTTTTGTTTGTGTACTTCACTATCGACATCTTTCATCCAACCTCCTTAACTGTACTTGGTACTATTTATTATATATCATACCAATATTTATGTCAATACGTGTATTGGTATTATTTAGTTATATAGTACCATTATTTTCCACAAACTTTCAATCAGAAATTAGTGCAAAATGCAGAGAGGCCGTAACCCCAGACATAATCTGAGTTTACGACCTCTTGCATCAATCAGCACTTATATATTTTTAGTCAATCATTAGACCGTGAATAGTAACCCTCATCCGCCCTTCGGGCACCTTCCCCCAGAGGGGGAAGGCATTTTATATTTCTTCCCCCAGGGGGAAGGCATCTTTTCTACCATATCAGATGTAGTTCATCAGTGTATCTTTACCAATCTTACCGGTTGCCATGAGGGCTGCCTGGTAAGTGAGCTGTGCAGTTGCAAGATTGGTTGCTGTCTCTGCAAGATCAGCGTCCTCATTATCGGACTGCAAAGTCTTGAAGGTTGTGGTCTGATCCTGGAGTCTTGAGTTGATGAGTTCAAGTCTCTTACTTCTTGTACCGTTGTCTGTTACAGCTACGTTTGCCTTATCAAGAGCTTCCTGAATGCTGGTGATCTTGTGCTCGAATTCCTCCTGGATGTTCTGGCGGAGGTAATCGTATGCCTTCTTGCAGGCATCTATCTCATTCTGAACAACTCTTATTTCATCCTCATCTGTGAGGTCTGCGATTTTTTCCTTAAGAGTTTCAAGAGTTGTATTTACGACATTTATCTGTGCTGCGAGCTGATCAAGGTCGTAGATGTCTCTCTTCATTGTTGTTGTGAAAACCGAATTCGCAGAGGTATTGACTGTGATTTTCTGGGAATATCCAACGTCATACTGGATATCGTGAGGTGCGTTACCGCCGTTGTAAATAACACCGTCCGCATCCACACAGCCAAACAGATTCTGAGGTCTGATGTCTCCCTGCTCCCATTCCTTCTTGTCGTAAACAACATCAATTGTGTTGGCATTGCTGATAAAAGCAAGTGAACTCAGTTTCTCTGTCAGATAATCGTTAAGAAGGATTTCACCGGTTTTCGCATTGAGATAAACCATATTGTTCAAAGTCTTTGAGTACTCCTCATAAGCTTCCAAAAACATCTCTTCATCTCTTGCTGCATTTCCGAAATTGTAGCTGCTTCTCTTGGGTGCGTATTCACCCTTAAGCTGCTTGTATGCCTCATCAATCTCATCGTCTGAGGAGGTTGAATAAAGGATATGATCACTATCGATTTTTATTGTGGTCTCTTTGTATGAGGAGTGAATACTTCCGTTTGCTGTTACCTGAAGCACTGTCTTGGTAGCGTTTCCGTACTCATCCTGCTCGGTTGCCTTCTCGATCTTGTAGGTTCCGTCTCCGCTTACGGTTGCAACGAATTCGTTATCAACTTCTATCTTATACTGCTGCCCAACGGGTCCAAGGAGCGGCATTGTAACTTCGGTATTTTCGCCATCTGAAAAAGCCAGAGTCGTTACGCTTGTGGTGTGCATGGAAACTATCGCACTCTCAATTCCTGTGGGAACATCGAACTGTCCGTCTCCGTCGCCGTCTGTCAGAACTCCGTCTTTACTGACTTCGAACTGATAAACATCATAGGACGTAAGATCTGTCACATTGATGATGTAACCTCTCTCGGGATGAGTGATGCTTGCTCTCTCTGCGGTGTACATATAATTGCCGACAGTTACTGTATAGGTATCTGAAAGCGGAACATATGCATTCTGCTCCACGCCTTCGCTGTTTACAAAAGTAAGATCAAAATATGTAAGATTTGTATCTGTTATTGAAGAGGTTGCTTCCTGAGCCAGATTTTCCCTGAACTTCAGCTCCGCATAGTTTCCATCTCCGACTGTGTAATCGAGGTTGTCATAAGAGCATCTGATTCTTCCGATTTCAACCTGGCGGATGTCATCCTCCTTTGTCTCATTTTTAAATCTTCCTGAGGTGCTGGTATCAAGAACGTCTCCGGCATTGAGATACTGCATATTAAGAGTTCTGCAGGACTTGCTGATATCGCCCGCGTTGAATTCGTCATTTATATCTGTGAAATTCTCTGTCGTGGGCTTTGAATAGGACAGAGCTGTATCAGTCCTGAACCCTGTGAAAATATAGCGTCCGGCGTAATCAACATTACCTGTGGAATAGTACTCTGCTGAAAGAGCATCCAGCTGGGTAACGATTGTATTGAGGTCTGCCATGGTGAGATCTTTATTTGCACCTCTGTTGGCCTGCTGAATCGCATCCGTGAGAACATCGGTAATTGTGGAAAGGGCATCCTCAGTTACATCCATCCAGCTCTTTGCATCCTTTGCATTTTTGTCGTAGTACTGGTCAAGCTGTGTAACTGTGGATCTAAGTCTCAAAGCTCTGATTGCAATAACCGGGTCGTCAGAAGGTCTGGCAATCTTTTTTCCTGTTGCCATCTGAGTGTTCACTTCATCCTCTGCCACCTTGTTGTTATTGATGTTGTAGAGTGAGTTGTTGTTCATTATCTTGTTGGTAATTCTCATGGTAAAACCTCTCTTTAAACTCCTGTCTGAGTTATCAGTCTGTCATAAACCTCTGTGAGCGTGTTTATCATCTTTGAGTTGAGTGTGTAGCTGTGCTCGTACTGAACAAGTGCCGAAGCTTCTTCATCTTCATCGACGCCCATTACGCTGAGTCTCTGGTTTCCTATGGTCTTCTCCAGCGCTGTGTATGTCTCTTCCAATGTGCCGGAATTGCTGGTATTGAGCGCCACATCTCCGAGAACCTTATCCAGGAACTCACCGCTTGTAGCTCCTCTGAAGATGTCTTCTTTATTGAAAAATTCGTTCAGTGTCTCAATATTTCTGTACTCCGATTCGCCCTCGGTCACATCCTGTTTGGTTGCCAGTAGATCGGAATTGCTTCGAAGTTCCCTTGTAACTGTAAAGTTTCCTGCAGTAACTTCGTAGTAGCCTTTATTGTTTGAGAGGGAAGTGAGCTGAGGATATGAAAACTGTGCGTTTGAATCCATGTCGCTCGTTCCTGTCAGAATATAGCGTCCTTCAAGTGAGTCTGCAGTGTAGCCCTTGGACATTATGTCGTTTACTCTGTCTGAAAAACGTCTTATCCACTCGTTCATCTGCTGCATGTAGTACGGAATGCCCTGATATGAAAAATCGGCTCCGACTGTTGCTGTCCTATATTTGGGAGGAGTTGTCGACCTTGTACTCTCCGCCGTAAGGATGAAGGTGTAGGTATCACCGCCGTCGTACTGCCAGTCCTCGTAGGAATAAATCTTACTTGCGACTTCGATTTTTCCTGCAGTTGGAAGTGTACATTTTGTCATATCCATAAGGTCGGGATCCGAAACCTTGATGGTAACTGTTGTAAGTCCGGTCTTCTGATCTTTTACAGAATTCTGAACTTCACCATTGAAGAAGAAGCTGTTGTTTCCGTCTCTCATATCGATGAGTCCCTGAAGTTCTCCGCCGATCAGCTTGTTATCAAGATCAAACACATCAAGTTTGCTGGTATCGTCGCCATCCTTAAAGCTTGTGGGCGCCCATTTGATGTCGTAAAGTCCGACGATGTCTGACTGGTTTACATTTTCATTTGCTTCTCTTGCTATGCATACAAGTTTTCTGTAGGAATAAGAATCAAGGAGCTGCTGTTTTCCTGCGATATTTACGATAAGTCTTGTTGCTCCGGTCTCACGCTCGGGATTACTTGCATCGACAACCTTGGTTTCCTTTACTTCTATATTTACAATTTTCGAAAGCTTATCAAGAAGCTCATCTCTCTGGTCTCTCAGCTCATTCGCTCTTGAACCCTGCATCTCGATGATGTTGATCTGCTTGTTAAGGGAGCAAATCTGTTCTGCGTAGGAATTGATCGTATCGCAGTCCATTTTTATCTCCTGGTTGATATCGTTCTGGAGCTGTTTTAATGATTCCGACATGTGGTTAAAGTAGTCGGTGATCTGTGAAAGCGATGATACGAAAGTCGCCTTGGACTCGGTTGTTCCCGATGCCTTCATAACGTCCTGCAGCGCTGACTGCATCTTGGAGAAAAGGCTTGAGAATCCGGTTGTTCCATCGTCCTTAAAGTACTCCTCTGCCAACTCATTGAAGTAATTTCTCTGTGATACCCTTCCCAAAAGTGACTCATTGGTTCTGTACTTGACGTCGTAGAACTCATCTCTTACTCGCTCAATCGCGATGGTGTCAACACCGGCACCTGCGCATCCGTAAGTTGTGAAAACTCTGAGCGCATCCGATGCTCTCTGATCAACCTTCTGTCTGCTGTATTCATCGGTATTGGCATTGGCGATATTATTTGCTGTTGTATTAAGTGCTGCGTTCGCCGCTCTAAGTCCCGATGCAGCTATGTTTAATCCAAAAAATGTTGAAGGCATATCTTTTCCTTTCTTTAGCCTTCCCCCTGGGGGCGCTCGACGTCCGGGGGACGTCGGTTCAGCGCGGACCGAAGCGGAGCGAAGACAGGTGGCACGAAGTGCCGGATGAGAGGATTACGAGCCAAGCGCCGTAACCACGTGCTCGAGCATCGCGCTGACTACATTTATATATCTACTCGATGCATTAAATGCATTCTGGAACTTAACCATGAATTCAAGTTCTTCATCACTTGAAACTCCCACGATCTGCTCTCTCGCATTTGATACTGCAGACACTGTCAGTTCCTGATTGGACTTGATTCCCTTATATACATCACCTGAGTTCGCAACCTGTGAAACCAGCATGTTGTAATATCCTACGAAATCAGTTTTTGTTGCCACGTTGGGGTTGATGAGATATTTTGCTGTGGTGAATGCACCCTTCAGCTTTTCAACCGTATCATTATCTTCACTTCCGTCTGCGAGGAGGAACTTCATTGCGGTGGGCTCTGCCATGTAAAGCGGATTAACTGCGATGTTGGTAATTATGTAGCCCTTCTTATTCTCTCCTGCCTTGTGATTCTCATCGATGTCGTAGTTGAGGCAATCCTCTTCGTTAAGGACTTTGAAAAGATCGTAATCGGAAGTTCTTCCTTCCACCTCACCGAGAGTTACGGGGTTACTTCCCGCATCCTCATACACCTGATTTATTGCTGTGCAGATATTCTTGATCATCTGGTCGAACTCTGCTTCCACGTTCATGATGACTGACTGTGCGATGTTTGTATTGTAGTAGGCACCAGTCGGATCATCTGTTATATCGTGATAATTTGCGTGGTGGTCACCTCTTGCAAGAAGTGTTGAGCGAAGTTTTCCGATATCTGTGTTCATTGCTGTGGAGACTGTCTGTGTGAGGTCAAATACCTTAGCTCCTCTGATATCTGTTACTACCCATTCTTCCAGGATAGGATCGTATTCTTTCTTTGCTGCGAACTCCCAGTAAGGAGTGTTATATCCTGAAGGGCTTCCGCCTTTATCTGCCGGAAGTGTATTGTCACATGCCATGTGGTTTACATGATCTGTTGTTACGAACTGTGTTCCCTCAAACTGTACAAGTACATTTCCGAAGATGTCTTCGTAGTAGCTAATTCTTCCAAGTTCTCCGAGCTGATCGAGAAGAAGATTTCTCTCATCTCTAAGATCGTTTGCATGCTCCTGATTTCCCGACTCTATCTCAACTATCTGAAGGTTAAGCTCTTTTATCCTGTCACCGATCTTATTGATCTGCTCAACCAGATCCGCAACCTTGAGATCCATGTTATCCTGGTAATTTGTGAGGCCTTCGTATACGCTGTTAGCTCTTGTGATAAACTCGTTAGCTCTTGTCACAAGTGTGCTCTGGTTAACCGCGGATGTAGGATTTTTACTCATCTCCTGAACTGCTACCCAGAGGTTACTGAGAGAATCCGCGAACTCGTTTCCGTTCATCTCCTGAAGCTGATCCTCGATCTCTTCAAGGGTTGTAACAGACACATCATAGAAAGCCTGTCTTCCTGACTCCTGTCTGTAGCTCTGGTCAAGGAACAAACTTCTGACCTGTTTACAATTGTTGTAAACAACTCCGAGTCCTGTCTGTTTCCAGGAAATTATTCTGAAATCCTTTTCAGTGGTGATGTAAGGGCGAGTGCCCTGTGAAACCTGTTGTCTCGTATAGCCTTCCGTGTCTATATTTGACATATTGTGGGCGGTGGTGTTCAGAGCGTTACTTGATGTCTGAAGTCCCGATGCTCCAATATATAAGCTTCCCATTAAAGATGCCATGTATTTACCTCGTGCCTATGTGAGCTTGTCTAGATATCCCTTTTTCGGACTGACATCTGCTGTTTTGGTAAGGGCTATCCCTGTCAATTACATTATTACTCATATAATGTATCGGTTAATTTGGCTATTTACTTATATATATGTGCTCACTTTTTTCTGTTTCTCTTACTTTTCTTATTTTTCCCTTTTCCCCTTCAGGCCCTCTCGTTTTTAACGTAATTTCGATAACCATAAATCCATTTTCATTTTTTTGAAAAATTGACTTACCAAATATCTCATTTCAGCCAACTCTTACCGTTTTTCATGCATAAAAATAAGTCTATTTCATGTTTTCACAGAAATAGACTTATGATTTTCAGGAAAAATCTTCTTTATATTGTTAATCCGTAAATCCATTTCTTCAAAATTTGAAAATTGACTTACGCCTATGCCAAAGTTTACTTTATTACAATTATTTAACATCACTGCTTCGCATCAAACCTTCCCATAGGTGCAACCCCGATCAGATCACCTCTGGTGCCGGCTTTTCTTGTATAGTTTGCAGTTTCAGGTGCACGTCTTGCTGCCTGAATGATATTCATCTCATACTGAACCATCTCAAGTGAACTCTGAAGCAGAATCTGGTTTTGATCATTAACTCTCTGAACATTTTCTGCCAGTGATTTAAGCTTGTCTCTCATCTGTGCAAGATTTCTCTGCTCATTGGGCCTTGAATCAAGCATTCTGATAAGTTCGATGAGCTTGAGGTTGTTGCCCTTCTCTCCTATTACATCGGCGATAGCATCCATGGCAGCTTCTCTTTCTTTGTCCACTGCTGCAATAAGGGAAACCACGGCCTGCTCATCTCCTGAAATCTTGGAAAGTTCTTTCAGATCTCTCTGGATTATCACCGGTGTCTTCTTGCCGGACAAAACCAGAAGTCTTTCATATAATGCACATTCTCTGTCAAGAGCATCAACAAGATTCTGTAATAAGCTTGCCATAGTTGATACCTCCTAGATATAACGCGGACTAAAATAGGATTTCGCTTGCGAAATCCTTGCGCGCGAGATGAAGTTCCGCTCTCGCTTCGCTCGCCGGAACTAGGAAACTCACCAGACTCGAAAGAACCTCGCCAGGTGATTTTCCTAAAAAAGGGCAAAGTTATAGAGCCTGCCTAATAGCCATCGGAGCTTTAACCGTTTGATTAAGCCGGCTCTAATAGTTTCTATATGTATTTGGTTAGGATTAACCTAATGATTCACTAAGTTTAGCGAGGAGCTTATCTGCAAAATCCTCTCCGCTAACGTCATATGTGCCGTCCTTGATTGCACTCTTTATACGTGCCGTAACGTCCTCCCTGACATCCGGAGCCTCTTTCACAGCCTGCTTAGCAACCTGAATATCCTTTCCGATTGAAGAAATCTTCAGAGAATCAGAAACATTATTAGTCTTCTGAGTCTTAGCGGTCTTATTCACTTTGCTGGTGCCATAAACTTGTTGAATCTGGCTGTAAGCTTCTATACGCATATCTTTTCCTCCTTCCTTGGAGAATTTCTTTAGTTCTACTACATTTATCGGCGTATTCTGCAATTACTTTAGAGTTTTTTGAAAATATTTTCAAATATATTTTCCGGCCTCTCACCGATGTCATCCTAATCAATCTATCTAGTGGACATCGGACTCTACATACCCGATATTGTGGTGTCGCTACTGAAAACCCAAGGTATTGTGCTTTATCATCCCCACCAATAATAATATCGGCGAGGCCAATACAAAACTTAACCCCTATTCAGGAAAAAAATTTTATTTTTTTTGGCTCTTCTGGCATGAGTGTGGTTAGTTAAATACGCTGAAGTCCTCATGCCATGCGGCTTAAGCGTACTTTACACGGTTGCGATTTGGTAACGGTATTTTCAGGTCAGAACAGTATAGCAAAACCATATCGATCATACTGTCTACGTCCCTGAATCCATACGCCTTCCGGATAAGCAATTTTATCTTGTTGTTGGTTGCCTCAATGCGGGCATTGGTCACACCAAGCTCGATAGTGTTAAGGATATGATCCTTGTGGCGCATGATCTTTCTCTGCAGCTCCACAAACACCGGGATCCTACAGTGCCTTGCCCATTTGACCCATGCGATAAGTTCGCTTTCGGCC
>NZ_FMYB01000087.1 GCF_900104155.1 Butyrivibrio sp. INlla16 | reverse complement strand
AATACAGAGAAAACTTTTTCGCATGGATTTACGATTTTTCAATACCTACAACGAATAATCTGTCGGAAAGATCACTCAGAGGAATCAAAACCAAAATGAAGGTATCAGGTCAGTTTGCATCTACTGATACCGCGGATAATTACGCCCTTATAAGGACATATATCGAAACATGCCGTCGTAACGGGATAAATGAAATAGAAGCTCTGTCCAGGCTATGCAATGGTAAACCTTATACTGTGGAGGAAATCTTCTCTTCACAGAAATAATCATACTGAAACTTAATAGCGAATCAGCGTGCTGATTAAGTACGCTGATTTGTCATGTCCAAAAGTATTTAGACCGTGAATAGTAACGGATGAGGGAATGAGGGGAGCACTTTATACTTTATTTACTTGCTAAATACCGTTAACTTGTCTACAATGAATAGTAGTGATGTTTTTTCATATGGAGGGGTACCAGAATGAAATTAACAACCAGAATTTTCGGAGAGATTGATATTGAAGACAGCAAGATCATAGAGTTTCCGAAGGGTATTATCGGTTTTCCGGACATGACCGCATTTGCGCTCATGCATGATAAAGATAAGGATACCAACAACATCAGATGGCTTCAGTCACTTGATGACCCGGTTTTCGCTATGCCGGTTATGGATCCGCTTTACGTTAAGCCGGACTTCAATCCTGTAGTTCCGGAGGAAAACATTAAGGATATTCTTCCTCTTGAGGATGAGGATCTTCTGGTTCTGGTAACCGTGACTGTTCCTCAGGATATCACTAAGATGACAGTCAATCTGAAGGGACCCATCATCATCAATTCGGGTAATTGCAAGGCATGTCAGATCATTATTGACGACGATGATTATCCTGTAAAGTACCCTATTTATGACTATCTTCAGAAGCAGAAGGAATTGGCACAGGGTTAATTTTACTAAAGGTACTTCTGTGGGGAGCTTGGTATAAAAAAGGAGAGAGAGGAAGAGCTATGTTAGCATTATCCAGAAAAAAGAACGAGTCTATCATCGTTAACAATAATATTGAGATTACTATTTTAGACATCAGGGGAGATCAGGTGAAGGTGGGAATCGCCGCACCGAAGGAGGTTCCGATCTACAGAAAAGAAGTATATCTGCAGATCCAGGAAGAGAACAAGGCTGCTACAAATACAGACGGTATTTCCGCACTGGCAGACCTTTTGAAACAGTAATAATTAAATACGATGTTGTGGGAGTCCCGTACACGGAGGTGTGTGGGGCTCTTATTTATTTCCTGTATATAAACATTTTATTAAAAAACTATAAGAACCTAAATGTTCTGTGTTTACATCCGATATAATGGATAGAGGATAGTATAAGTATGTTTATGTATATTTTTAGGCATACTGATATGAAAAAAGCGGAAAGGGATAGCCGCTGTAAAAGAAACACAAGGAGGTGAGCGAGATGGCTATGGAAGCAATCGGAAACATTGGTGCAGTAGGCACAACACAGATTCCCGATGTCCAGAAGGCAGAGCGCGTTGTTAATTTTCCTGAGGGTGCAGGTCAGGGACAGGAGAAACCGGATTTTTCACTGGAGACTCCGCCTACGCAGGCTTCCGCACCTAAGCCAGAACCACAGGAAAGTAACAATCCTAACGTGCCTACCCGCCAGGAGAGGACACAGGAACAGATCGAGGCTGAGAACAAGCGCATAATGAACGCTATCAGCGAGATGAACAAGAAAATGTTCAATAACTCTGAGGCAGTGTTCGGAATCCACGAGGATACTAACCGTATCACAATCAAGATCGTGGACAAGACCACCAGAGAGACAATCAAGGAGCTGCCGCCGGAGAAAACTCTCGATATGATCGCAAAAGCGTGGGAACTGGCCGGACTTATGGTCGACGAAAAAGGATAATTAATCCCTTTTCGGAAGCTGTTTTTAACTGTGCAAGGGGTAGTCTGCGCATTTTTGCAGAACCCTATAAGAGATTGATGCTTTTCCTATAAAGCCTTCTCCCTGGGGAGAAGGTGGCACGAAGTGCCGGATGAGGGGAAAGAAAGGAGCACTATATGACCATGAGAATAACCGGACTGGCCTCCGGACTCGATACAGAGAGTATCATCACAGAGTTAACAAAGGTACAGTCCAATAAAGTAGATAAAATAAAAAGTGATCAGAAAAAGCATGACATGAAGATGGATAAGTGGAAGGAACTCAACAAGAAGGTTGTGGACTTCTACAATAAGACGCTGAGTAATTTAAGGTTTGACTCCTCATATATTAAGAAGACAACCAGCATATCTAACTCAGATGCTGTAACTGTGTCGACAAGCGGTACAGCGATGAACGGTGCACAGAAGATGTCTGTTGATAAGCTTGCAACTAGTGCTTATCTTACCGGTAGCAAGATTACTTCAGTATTGGATAATTTTAACAATACAACTAAGATAACCGGTTCAACTTCTGTGGATTCACTCAGTGGATACGGATCGTCAGAACTTGCTCCGACTGATTCAGATCTCAACGGCAAGATTCGCATTAAATTTGGTAAAGCACCAACAAGCGGACCTGATAACAGAGAGTTTGTAGATATCGAAATCGACGGAACAAAGAGTATTGCAGATGCTATTGATCAGATCAAATCAGCCAAAACCGAAAGTGGTTATAGCGTAAATGCGAACTTTGATGCAAATCAGGGGCGCGTGTATATGAGTTCATCCGAAATGGGTGAGGATGCTAGCTTCTCCATTGACTTTGGAATGAGTGATCGCCGCGTACTTGCTGCACTTGGTATTGATTACAGTAATACCGGAGATGACGCACCTGTTTATAATGAGGGCGCTGATGCACAGATTACATTAAACGGTGTTGAGTATAAATCCAATAATAACACCTTTGATATCAATGGGCTCACTATTACAGCCAAGCAGGTTGCATCTGATATATCCCTGACTACAAGTGATGATACCAGTGGCATCTACGACATGGTAAAGGGATTTATTAAGGAGTACAACGACCTTATCGGAGAAATGTATACTCTGTATAATGCAGACAGCGGAAAAGATTATGACATTCTGACCAAGGAACAAAAAGATGAAATGACGGATGATGAGATTGAGGAGTGGAATAAGAAGATTGATGAAAGTCTTCTTTCTAAGGACCCCACAATTTTCAGAGTTATGTCCGAGATGAAAAACATTATGATGAATACCTACAACCTTGGTGAGATTGATGAAGAGACAGGCAAGGAGATCAAGACTTCATTCTGGTCCTTCAGAATATCAACTCTTGGATACTTTGAGTCAGAAGAGGGTGACAGAGCAAAATGGCATATCTATGGCGATGAGGATGATGATAAGACGAGCGGAAAAGAAGACCGGCTAAAGAAAAAGATTGAGACAGATCCTGAGCTTGTTAGAAATTTCTTCAAAAACTTATCCAAGGATTTGTACACAAAGCTTGGTGATATGATGAAATCAACAGAGTTCTCCAGTGCTTACACTCTTTATGAAGACAAGCAGATGAAGACTCAGGTTGATAAGTATAAGACACAGCTTAAGGATGCGCAGGATAAACTTGGTAAGATGGAAGATAAGTATTATGACAAGTTTGCGCAGATGGAAAAAGCTATGACCAAGCTCAATGAACAGACTAATTCCCTTGCAGGAATGCTTGGCACTGGCTGATGAGTCTTTTTTCAGGCAGGAAAAGAATGATTTAAAGCCTTCATTTTTGGGGAAGGTGTCAGCGAAGCTGACAGATGAGGTTATCAACACGACACACGGAGGTATGTTATGCCGGTAGCAAGAAATCCTTATGCACGACAGAGCAATATGATGAATCAGTATCAGAATACCAAGATTCAGCAGGCAAAGCCTGAGGAACTTACTCTGATGCTTTATGATGGTGCTATAAAGTTCTGTAATATCGCAATTATGGGACTTGAGAAGGAAGATGAGAAAAAGTTCACAACATACCTTCTCAAGGTAGAGAATATTATAGATTATCTCAATAACACCCTGGATATGAAATATCCTGTGGCAAAGGATTTTGAGAATGTCTATAACTATCTCATGAAGAGACTTGTCGAGGCGGATCTTCACAGAGAACAGTCTCTTGAAATTATGAATGAAGTGAATAAACATATTCACACAATGCGTGATACCTGGGTAGAAGCAATCAAGATTTCAAGAGGACAAGCACCCGCACCACAGACGGTTCAAGCAGGTGCATAAGATAACGAAGTCAAAAAATCATGGGGAAGCCATGTGGCTATTACATGGCAAATTTGAAGAAAGTGGGGAAATAAAGGTGACGGAATCATACCTGGATATGATGGAAGAGAGTCTCAGGGACAAAATTAAAGTTTTGGAAGATATAGTAAAAGAAAACGAGACTCAGAAAGAAATACTTGAAAATACGACAGAATTTGATGAAAAAGGCTTTGATGAAGCAATAAGTCGCAAAGGTGAACTGATAAGGCGGGTTGAGAATCTAAATGACGGATTTGAAAGCTTGTATGAGAGAGTAAAAAAGGAGCTTGAAGATAACAAAGATAAGCACCGTGAAAAAATTAAAATTTTCCAGAATCTTATCAGAGAGATTACTGATTTATCTAATTCCATAGAGGCCGGCGAAAAGCGCAACAGAGCACTCGCACAGAACTATTTTAGTTCATCTAAGGGGCAGATAATTCAGAATCGGAAATCTTCGCAGGCAGCCCTTGATTACTATCTTACAATGAACAAATCCAAGATTACACCGCCTCAGTTCTATGATACGAAGAACTAGGTGATAATGTGAACGAACTTCCAATTGTAAAGGAATACGAAAACAGAATAGTCGAGATACTATCATGTGATGACATCACAGAGTGCTTTGATGAGATGCTTCAGATAGGGGCAAGGATAATAAGTGGAGCGCTTTCCCAGGAAGGTAAGCGAGAGCTTGCTGACAGGATAAGGAAAAGTGTTTACTTCCTTCCTAACGAAGACACAGCAGAGATGCTAAGGCACATAGCCTATCTTCACCTGATGGTCAGACTTACGGACAGTAAGGATTTCTATACGGAATTTCTTGCTTATATTGATGGGATAAGGATTGATGAGAGATACAGATTTTTCTTATTAATGCAGGCAAGGTATCTTTCTTACCAAAAACCGTATATAATAACATTAGAATCCGATAGGTTGTTTCATAAGATTTACAAGAGAAGTAAGAAGTTTTTTGAATGCAGACTCGGAGAAATAGGCAATTATATTAAGCTTGCCGATAGGAGAGCAGACCAGACTATTATACTGACACAGCAGTATCTTACTGATACGCACAGAGAAACGCATCTAACTAATCTCATTGCTCAGGAGATTATGGTTAGCATGTGTCAGAATACATTTATAATAAATACAAATGATCTACTGCCGGTTTCAAATGTGGTTCCGCTGTTTGGGATTGAAGGCCATAACTCGATGCAATATCTTGCTAATGCAAATAATGTATATGTACGAGGATTGGCAGTTCCGTATTTTCAGTGTGATGACAGGATGCCATCGGAAGATGAAATGCGCATAATTATTGAGACAATCAAGGATATCAGACCGGAATATATAATAAGCTGTGGAGACCATTCTATAATGGCCTCAATTGCAGCAAAGTTTTTGCCGGTGATTCCAGGATACCAGATAGCACCGACAGATGACTTGCAGACTATAAGAGAAAACCTTCTAAATTACAGAAGGATGATCGAAGAAAAGAGATTTTGGCAGATAAGGTTTAAAGTGCAGGAAAATAAGCACTCAGTATAAATGCAAATTCATTATTAAAAAAGGGGGCAGACAGTAATGAAACTTAATACCAGAATCTTTGGCGAAATAGACATTGAAGACGAGAAAATTATAACAATGCCTTTTGGTCTTGTGGGTTTTCCGGATCTTCAGAAATTTTCACTTATCCATGATAAGGATAAGCCTGTAGGATCTGTGTGGTATTTACAGTCAATGGATGATCCGGATATAGCGCTTCCGGTTATTGATCCATTGTGTGTAAAGCCTGATTATAATCCACAGATAAAAGAAGATGATGTGGAGTTATTAGAGCCACTTACTAATAAGAACCTATTATTACTGGTTACTATTTCTGTTCCTGAAGATATCACTAATATGACAGTTAATCTTAACGCACCTATACTGATTAACGTCGATACCGGAAAAGCAGCCCAGATTGAGATAGTATGGGGCAAGGAAGAGTATGTAACTAAATATCCTATTTATGATTACCTAAAAGGCGAAAAAGAGTCATAATGAAAAAACCATTATTGTGAGGGTAAAATGAGTTGTATAATCCATCAAAATAATGGTTTTTTGATAGTTTATAAATAATTTAGATTTTTTTTGAAAAAAGGGGTTAACTTTATGATAGTTAGTCCGATATAATGGATGTAGGAACACAAAGTGCGTTTGCTTTGTGGCACGGAACACAATGAAACAAGCACTTGTGTATATAGTAGGATAGCAGGGAGAGAGCAGCCTAGGAACTCCGCTCACCGGATATCCGAATCGAAACAAAAATCAATTTTTTTAACTACGGCAAAAGGATTTGCCGCGTACACAAACAAGGAGGTAACATATGGTAGTACAACACAATTTATCAGCAATGAACGCTAACAGAATGCTCGGAGTAACAACCGGCAGTCAGGCTAAATCAGCCGAGAAACTCTCTTCAGGTTATCAGATTAACCGTGCAGCAGATGATGCAGCAGGTCTTTCAATTTCCGAAAAGATGAGAAAGCAGATCAGAGGTCTTGATCGTGCATCCACCAACGCAGACGATGGTGTAAGCGCAGTTCAGACAGCAGAAGGTGCACTGACAGAAGTACACGATATGCTGCAGAGAATGAATGAGCTTGCAGTTCAGGCTGCTAACGGAACAAACAGCGATACAGACCGTGATTCTATCCAGGCTGAGATTTCACAGCTGACAACAGAAATTGACCGCGTTGCTGAGACAACCAAGTTCAACGAGACTTATCTTCTTAAGGGCGGCACCGGATTCCATGATAAATACATGGCAGCTCATGATGCCGGACTTAACGGAACACTGGCAGATCTTGGTGATAAGGCTACATTTACTACATATTTGAAGACTGGATCAGATACCAAGATTGCAGGTAAAGAGTATCATATATATGATAATACTACAGATACTCTCGGAAAACTTCAGGCTGATATTTCTGGACAGTGGACTAGTAACTCATCGGTAACAATCAATGGTACAACTTACAAGACAGCTACAAGTAGTTATGATTCCCAGACACTCATCTTTAAGACTGGCGATAGCGAATTCACACTTGAAGAAGTTAAGGCTATGGTAGTTGATGGTGCCAAGGTAGAAACATCCACAACTCAGAGTGCTAGAACAGCGGTTGATACTACTCTTGATAAGAACATTGTTATGGCATCTGCAGTAAGTAAGATGGAAGAAGCTCTTGTTCAGGCCAACAGAATTGGTGTAGACAGAAATAAGGCTTCTAATGTTACAGCACAGGGTACTGCTTCCACAAGTATTACAGCAACCGGCGAGATGAAGATTGACTTCTCAATCGGCAAATCAACAGCTCATGTTGCTAAAGATCTAGGACTTCAGCTCCATGTTGGTGCTGATGCAGACATGACCAACAAGATCATGATCGGCGTTCAGGTTATGAACTCCAAGAATCTTGGTATTCAGGATCTTAACGTAACTGACAACACAGGTGTTGCTGCAACTTATGCAATTGACGCAATAGAAGATGCTATCAAGACTGTATCAGAACAGAGATCCGCACTCGGTGCTGTTCAGAACAGATTGGAACACACAATCAAGAACGTTGATAACGTAGTAGAGAACACAACAGCAGCTGAGTCCCGTATCCGTGATACAGACATGGCTGAAGAGATGGTTACCTATAGCAAGAATAATATTCTTGCTCAGGCAGGTCAGTCAATGCTTGCTCAGGCTAACCAGTCTAATCAAGGTGTTCTTTCACTCCTCGGCTAATCACGTTAGCGAAATACTAGAGTACTTTAAGTACAACCATAGAAAGGGCTCTCCCGCAAGGTAGGGTTGTTTCATGAAGCAAAATAAATATAGGGTCTTTTAGCGATGAAACTTAGAGGGAAAAGCATTATACAAAAGTGCTTTTCCCTCTTCCTTTTTCTGCTCTGTAGAGGTATAATATACCTAAAGTATAGGTATACGCCACCTATACGAAAGGAGGAAGGTATGAAGACTGAAAAAGTATATCCAGAATGGGTTCAGGCACAACGCGTTAAGGGGACTACCATCAAGAAAAAAGGTGATTCATATTACCTGTACAAGCGTACATCGAAAAGGGTTCCGGGGAAAAAATACCCCCAGCCTGTGGATACCTATATCGGGCTGATTACTCCGGATGGTCTGGTAGAGTCTAAC
>NZ_FMYB01000085.1 GCF_900104155.1 Butyrivibrio sp. INlla16 | reverse complement strand
CTTAAAGCAGAGAATTTGATCTATGCCAAGGCAGTTGGTGGTAAATTCGGTGGTGTTACAGGTTATATTAACTACCTGATTGAGCAGGACATGAAAAATAATAAATAATATTTTAAAAAAATCCTAAAAACGGGGTATTTCTTATTTGATGATAAGAAGCCCTGTTTTTTATGGGGAAATACCAGGAGGTTAGGATGACAGATTTCACACTAATGCTTTGTTTTCATGTCGGTCGTGGATAGATATAAAAGTATAGAAAAAAGAGTATAGTAAGTATAGTAGAGGGGCCACAAAGTCAGTAAAATAGCGGCTTTAGAAAGATTTTGGATGACAGAAATTACACTAAAAAGCGACAGAAATCCCACAACTGCCGACAAAATTCACACTAGAGCATGACAGAAATCCCACTAAATGACAGTTTTCCCACTAATTCGATGACAGAAATCACACTAACAAAAAAAATTGCAGTTCGTATTCAGTGACAGATTTCACACTAACGGATGACAAATTATTTTGTTGTCATCGATGACAGATTTCACACTAAAAGCGGCAAAAATCATCAAAAAATCACCTGATTTTATAAAAAATCGTGACCGAACCGGTCAATTTTTTTGTAAAAAACAAAGATTTTTTGAAAATCGATGACAAATTTGTTTGATGTCATGGAAATGTCATTCTGACAGATCTCACACTAAACAAATGTAGTATTTATCTGCCTTTTGTGATAGGATGACAAATGTATTGTTTGTCATCTACTTAGCGTACAATGACAGAAAACACACTAAATTAAATTCATATATTTATATACTAAATGACAAATTACACACTAAATAAACTCAGTATATATGCGGCTCTTGTAATATAATGACAAATAGTTCATTTGTCATCAGACAAAAATCGGATGACAAATTTCACACTATGAATTAATTGGTAACAGGTATACAATAATTGATGACATGACAAATTATAGTCTTGTCATCTGTAAAGGGGAATACAAATGATACGAGATAATCAACCATTGACGGACACACTCGGACAGTTTGAACACCAGACAGTCCACACAGTTACAGGGGGAGTTGTAGATCTTGATGAAATCCAGTCAGATGTCGTAGATTCTAACGGCCTGGCGGTTATTTCAGAGGATGAAGCTCAGCTTAAAGAGTATATAAAAAAAGCGATTTCTATAGACAGTCTTGTAGAAACGTTTAATGATAATGCTCATACGACGCTTCTTAAACTTCTTGCTCTTCAGGATAATAAGCATCCGCTGAAAAAGGGCGGTGTGGGTATCGCATACAGAACCGATGCCCTAATTATGCACTGCAAAATGGAATTTACAGCTGATGAAAATATCGTGTTTGATGCTATTCTCGGAACAATGTCTTCTTTCCCCGAAAATAAGGTGTACAAAATAGAGCCGTCGAGCTTCCTTGGTCATTCGCGCTACGCAGATGATAAGTACCTGTATTCAGTATTCAGGAAGGGAACAAAGAAGCTTAAGGAAAGACATCTTGTATTTGAGGATCTTGGTCCTGATGGTGAAGATGAGATAGTCGTTCCGTGGTTCAATATCCTGAGATATCACAATGGAAAAGGTAACAGCAAAGATTCTTCTGCATATATTGAGTTTGTGCCTTCAGATTTCTTTAAGGATCTGGCATTGTGTTCACAGCTTGTGCATGGAGCGTATGGAGCTTTGGAAGTTACAACTCAGCTTCAGGGGAAATATACGATAGCTCTATACTGGTTTCTTGAAAACAAGAAAAACTATAAGGAATTTCCCAATGCGACACCAGGTGTGTTTAGAATATCCATTGAAGATATGAAGCACCAGTTCTCAATACCGGAATCCTATAACGTCGGTGATATCAAGAGAAGAGTACTTGAACCCGCAAAAAACAGCATAAATGCTGTTGAAGAATGTGATTTTACTTTTGACTATGAACTTCAAAGAGTAAATGGAGTTTCAGCAGGATACTTATTTACTGTCAAAGCTAAGCAGTATATTACAACAAGCGAGAGTAAGCTTATCGAAGAAAAGGCTAACGAAGAGTTGTTCCAGCAGCTTAAGTTATTCTTGAAAGCTTCTTATATAGAGTTTGAAGATGATGAGATTAAAAGAGTCTGCAAGCAGGCGGAGAGGTTAAATAGAGATGCGATGTTTATGATGCAAATCGTCCTGCAGTTTAAAAGGAGACTTGATGATACTACAAAAGAGCCTATAGAGGACAAAGTTGGTTACCTTTGCAAGATGATAGAGCAGGGGACCAGATCTTCACAGCGAAATAGAGCAATTAATAATCCATTTAATAGTTTCCAGCAGAATGAGTATAACTTAGACGTCATCGAAGATGAACTTATTGATAACTGACTATTTTGAAATACGGATATTGGTGCTGTGCATAGGCTCAGCACCATTTTTTATAGCAATCCTATATTTAATTTATTTAAGATAACTTATATAGGTTGGGGAGGAAACATAAATGCCTTTTGAAACAGATTTATCATGTGAACTTAAAGGTATAAAAAAAATAAACAGGGCAAGAGTGCTTGTTATGCTTAAAAGTAACTGGCTTTTTATACTATTGATGCTGATAGTGATTCTTGCTATTGTCTATGGCCCTGGGATTATTGAAGGAGATAAGGGAACAATCTTCACAGCGGTTACTGCACCATTCGTGATATTGGTGGCATTTTTTATTGCCATTGAGATGTCTACAAAGATGGTGTTCAATAAAAATAAGGCTGCAGGCAATATGCATATCCACTACACTTTCTACGAAGATGAATTTCAGATGGATAGCGCCCTTGTAAAGAATACAATACGTTTTGACGCACTTCGCGGCATTGATGAAGACAGGAATTACTTTTTCCTTAAGCTGGCACCATCAAAAGTTTTGGTCGTTGAAAAGCAAAACTGTTCAACAGAGCTTATCTCGTTCCTGAAGAAAAAAGCTGAGAGTATTAACTCTAGAAGTAAGAGAAAATAAGATATGATACACCTGCCATCAATTTGGCAGGTATTTTTGCTATAGAAAGATAGAGTCAGGGATAGTTGGTCGTTTGTTAAGGCTATTTTGTAGTGATAGCATGCCGGAAGAGATATTAGCGACAATGCTAATGAGGTCCTTCATCCTGCTCTCTGATGTAAATAATACATATCACATTATATCACCTGGCGATAATCCTTTTCATGAAAAAGAGGATGCAGCTTACTACATCCTCAATTACCTGTTTTATACATATGATTCATTTAGAAAGTTCTGTTTTTTGTCTCTTTCAGGAAGCCATGGGCATTGGCATAATCACCATAATCTATGCAGTTTTTTAAATCAACCCAAGGGAAGATTTCCTCGATCTCATTTGAGAGAAGAGCAGAAGTGCCGCCGATGAAGATGATCTTCATATTTTCCAGTGGCCACCCGTTTTTCTTACATTCGTTATAGATTTTCATGACATGATCCTTCTTGCAGCGCTTAATTATCTCTGAACTCTTTTCAGGATCGCTGTGCATGAATCCATCTTTCAGGATTTTGTTCATAAGAATGTCGCTAAGAGAAACATCACAATTACTCTCTAACTCTGACTTAATCCTGTTGGTGAGGATATGTCCGCCTTCATCAAGCGTAAACATGGAATTTACGTCTGCTTTTGGTATCAGATTCTCATAGATGCAGCAATTGGCATTGAGACCTCCGATATCAACAACACCAACCGTATCGTTCGTAAATTCCTTCTTGTTTAGATATATCACACCGGATGACTCTGGGAAAATGAATGATCTTTTTATTGTAAAAGAGGTGTTTTTCCGGTTGATTGTGATATTTATCTGCTTTCCATGAGATACAAGGTATTCCTTGTAGGCCTTTCTTGAAGCCGGATTCATGTAGATGGACAAAGGGCATCCAATCCCGATGTTCACATGATCCCCATTTCCTACAAGATTTCCAATCGCAGTATAAGTGGATATTTTATGTATCTCAGATTTTTTTGTTCTGCTTGGATCCCAGCTGGATGCCTGTCGTCCTATCAGATATTTTGAACCTTCATAGATAACGGAATAGGATTCCGTATCTCCAAGGTTTTCTTTTTCTGCGTCCATTCTGGTAAGGAACTTAAGTGTTCCAATATTTCCAGAACTACGCAGGATGCATGCTTTTGTTGCATATTTTCCGCTGTCCACGGAAAGAGTTTGCACTGTCATTGTTTACCTCCGATAATCAGCTGTTGTTTTATGAATTCTTCAAAGCTAAGGCTGTCTTTTCCTTCATAATCGCCGTCATAATATAAGATGACTTCCTCATAAAGGGTGTCATAATCACAGTCCCTGCGAAGCTCTGTCCAGTAGGCTTGTAACGAAATTCTTTTTTCCTCCGGACTGTTTGATAAGATATAGTTTTCTGCAAAATCAATCGCTGCAAGCTTTGGGTCATAAGCCATGGCGGTATCCTCTGCGGAAGGAGCCATATTATCTGTGGGCGTTTCAGATGATGTATTTTGTTTGACAGCTATTTCCTTTTTAGGCTTTGTTACATAGGATGTCTTTTTTGCAGGAATAGGTGTGGACAGTCCAAGAACAGGGGCGTTACCGTCTGAACTGTCCATAATTGTTTCAAGGAACCGGTCAACGTTCCTTCTATCCCAGCCAGTGCCATACATATGGGTCAGATATGTAAATAGCTCTGAAATGACATAGGACTTTTTATGTCCCATTCTTTCCAGGAATTCATATGCTGTTTTGTGAGAAGGCCTGTTCATGATAAATGTCAGTGTTATCTGCCTTGTTTCATCAGCCATATTTATTTCCTTTCTGTATTTCCCATATATGAAATACCCTCATTTTTGAATTTTTTAAAAATAAATTGCCAAATTTGATAACTTTTTTGGAAATCCGCATAGTTTTTGGGAAAAACAGGTACTTTTTGGCAGTTTTAAAGCAATCAAATAGGAACAGATCCTGAGATCAGGTTTTAAGGTGGAGGTTATGCGAAAGAGCATATCAAAGAAAACGCATAGCTTTTTCCTTTACAAGCACAGGGTGGTCAGGAAAAATGGGCCATTGCCCATTTTCCGACACCCGCTTGCTCAGGCTCCTGCCCGAGACCTGGTTGGGGCATCATGCCCCAAGCCCATTCCACATAAATGTGGAATTTAAAGCGCAAAAGCGCTTTTATTGAGGGTATTTCTTATATGGAGGTGTTTGAAATGCAAAAAGTAATAAAGATTACCGTACCGGAGGAAATGTCAGAGGAACTAGCGCGAAAAGCTAAGGAGGCACACTTAACGAAGTCAGCGTATGCCCGAGACCTTTTAAGAAAGGGGATGGATTCAGGAAATGGGACGACTTATGAGGAATCGAAGGACTTCCGTATACAGCTTTCAGAAAGGAAAGCAGAACGACTACAGGAAATTGCCAGTGAGTATTCAATGTCTGTAAGAGAATACCTGACTAGAGTTGCTGCGATGGATATGCCACCAAGAGTTCATGTTGTAGTCCAGGATATTTACTATGTAAGCATGGAGCTAAATGATCTTGAAAACTCCATCGCAGGCGTATGTGCTTCTATTAGAAGGACCGGAGAAGTGTACGAACAGGATGTGAAGATGATATTGAAGACCCTTAAGGATATAAATGATCTTTTTGATAAGCATCTGGATATTGAGCTGGATGCCAGGAATAAGCTCTACGATGAAGCTAAGAAAAAGCTTTTTTCAAAAGTAAGAGAGACAAGAAAGGGTACCTTTGAAGAATGGGTGTACTGCGAGTAAAAAGCTATCATACCGGTAAGTCCGTAAGCAATGGCCTTTCGTATGCTGAGGATAAGAAAAAAACTACTTATAAAGAAAAGGAAATGAGTGACTATGAACAAGAGCTAAACAACGTGTTTAAGTACGCAGAGAACACGGAGAAAACTCTTCTTGAAACTGCATCGGGGGAGAAAATCCTTGTTTCCGGACATAACTGCAAAGTGGGAAATGTAAAGAAACTGTTTGATCAGAGCAGGGAGCTATATCTTAGAACTGGGCATGAAGAACAGTCTAAAACTCAGAGATCAAAGAGACTTTTCAGAGCAAAGCATGATGAAAATGGCGAGGTTGTTCGCGATAAACATGGGAATCTTATCTATGATGAAGCAGCTCCGGTTTATAGAGACAAAGAGACAGGAAAGGCTTTTTATGAAACCATAGAGACTAAAACAAAGCCAAGGCTTGCATATATGTGGATGATGAGCTTTCCGGGCAAGAAAGAGCTTGGATATGAACTGTCTCCAGAAGTAGTCCATGAGATAGGAGTGAAGTTTTGTAAGGAATTTCTTCCTGATTATGCAGCATCCATATCGACTCATATAAATACGGATCATTACCATAACCATATTGTCAGTTGCGCTTATAGCATAGATGGAACCCATAAATATGACGATTCAATGGAGAACCTTAATAAGGCCAGAGCTCTTTGCGACGAATTATCCTTAGAATACGGGCTACCCATCATCATAAATCCCTCTAATGAAAGGAGCATGAGCTGGACGGAGTGGAGCATGAGGCGTGAGGGAAAGAGCTGGAAGGAGCAGCTAAGAAGTGAGATAAAGATGGCAGCCCAGCTTTCATCCTCCTTTGAGGAATACAAGGAGATTATGACAAATGCCGGATACAGGTTACGTGAAACAGATAATCATATAACCTATCATCTGCCTTCGGTGTTGTTCGGGAAAGACTATGTCTGCAGGGATTCTATGCTGAATATTGAGGATGATTATTATGATTATTCCAAGACAGGAATAATGAACAGCTTTGCAACTAAAGCAAAAGAGCAGGAAAAAGCTGGTGAAAACAGCGGTATTGGACTATATTTGGGACCTTTGCAGATACAGAGATATACCCTTGATGAGAGAAGGCGTACTGATATTGAAATCGTGTTTGTGGAATTCCTTAAAGCACTTAGCCTGGCAAAGATGTCAATAAAGGGTGATAAATCCAAGGATTCGAAGGCTCAGTATTTAGAAAACTATGCACGAATAATGGATATGACCTTAATGGAGCTTGAACGAAAACACATTACATCCTTTTCTGACCTTGAAGAAAAGCTTTCCGATAAAGGAAGGGAAATAAGTATTTCAACAAAGGAACTTAAGGATTCAGGGAGAAATGCAAAGCTTTATAAGAGCATACTTAAAAAGATTGATGATTCCATGTTTTATAAGGATGCGCTTTTGCAAAAGGGCATAGGTATTGAGGATCTTAATATAAACAGATTCTCTGAAAATGAGATACGTATAAAGAGAGCAGCGTTAGATCAGATGCAGGGTAATGAGAAGAAAAGGCTATATGTCCTTCTTGCTGAGAATCCAAACATTAAATCAGCATATCCCTTTAATGAACTTTCGAGGGAAGAGGGGCTTTCCTGCATCAGGTATCTTGAGGGAAAAAGCGAAGTAATGCCTGATGTTATGTATAATTCCATGACTGATATCAAAAAATCCCTTGAAGTAAAGTATGACAAGATGTACCTGAAAAGCTCAGGGATCTTTAAGGAAAAGAATACTGGGAAGGCTATTACGAGGGCCCAGAAGAGTATGCTGGGTTTCCTTATGAGTAACGGCGCAAGTGATACCAGTAGGTTAGAAGAGATCCAAAACTTAAATATAAATATAGAGAACTTAAGCTTTTATGATGCATACAGGCTGATAAGTTACCTAAAGGATAGCTTTTCTCCATCTGAGCGTTATGGAGAAATAGAAAAGCCAGATGATAAGTCGTTAAAGCTTGCAAGAGAGCTCATGAGCGCAAGGGGCGTGGAAGGAAGCTATAAACCTGAAGAGTACTCCAAGGAAGATATCTATAACTTCATAAATTTTCTTCTATATAAGGATAAGCGCCCGGAGATCTTAAAGAGCAGAACAGAGATTGAAAGAGAAATCTCAGATGCTACTTTTGATAGGTTTGTTTCAGGTCTTGATGCAGATGCCGGAAAGATAGCAAAAAAGGAGAGAGAGCTTCTAAATGACTTATCATCCATGGGAATTACTCCTGATAAATTTACTGAGGTAAGAGACAGGCTTGTCAGAGCAATTGAAGATGATGCAAGAGGACAAAGAGAGCTTAAGATCCTAAAAGCGCAGTACAGGGAGCTTAAACAGATTGACTTCATGGCCAGGGTTGCCAGTGAAAAAGAAAGGTTCACAGGTAAGTTTACTGATGACAGAGGACAGGGGATTGATATGCCTTCTACTTCTGATGATATTAAGGCTAAAAAGGATAAGGAGAAGAAGGAAAAAGAATCAGTTAAGAGCCAGGATAAAATGAAAAAACAGTACCAAAAACATGAGGAATCGCGAGATAAATAGAAATCTTATTTTATATTTAGATATGAAATTTGAAATAAAAACCCAAAAAGTTAAATCTTATGTGATTTTTCTATTGACATGCCAAAATTTGTGGGATAAGATGTTCCGCGGGTCATTTTCGCGCGTAATGACGAGATTTTATTTTCGGTCATTCGTGCACATAAAAATATAAATTGGTTCTTCCTCATCGATTAGTACTTGGCTATAGTATAGCATTCCAAGGCGGTGTATAATAGACATATATTGATTCCGAAAGGATAGAGG
>NZ_FMYB01000059.1 GCF_900104155.1 Butyrivibrio sp. INlla16 | reverse complement strand
TATCCACAGGCTGGGGGTATTTTTTCCCCGGAACCCTTTTCGATGTACGCTTGTACAGGTAATATGAATCACCTTTTTTCTTGATGGTAGTCCCCTTAACGCGTTGTGCCTGAACCCATTCTGGATATACTTTTTCAGTCTTCATACCTTCCTCCTTTCGTATAGGTGGCGTATACCTATACTTTAGGTATATTATACCTCTACAGAGCAGAAAAAGGAAGAGGGAAAAGCACTTTTGTATAATGCTTTTCCCTCTAAGTTTCATCGCTAAAAGACCCTATATTTATTTTGCTTCATGAAACAACCCTATTTGTTAGATGAAAGGATGGGAAACGTATGAGTAAAGTTAAAGTAATATTTTGGAGTGGAAGCGGAAACACTCAGGCAATGGCAGATGCTGTTGCAAACGGAATAACAGGCGCAGGCGGAGAAGCAGAAGTAGCTTCCTTCAGTTCAATCAGTCCTGCTGATGCAGCAAGTGAATCAGTTATAGCTTTCGGATGTCCCGCAATGGGCGCCGAAGTTCTTGAAGAGAGTATCGTTGAGCCCTTCATGGCAGACTATGAGACCAAGTGTAGCGGCAAGAAGGTTGCACTCTTTGGTTCCTACGGATGGGGTGACGGCCAGTGGATGAGAGATTGGCAGGACAGACTTGTAGCTGCCGGAGCATCCATTATCGGCGGAGAAGGTGTAATCGCCAACAACGCTCCCGATGATGATGCAATCTCACAGTGTGAAGAACTTGGAAGAATGCTTGCACAAGCGTAAAGCGCACTAATCCTTCATACATGTTTCTTAAAAAGAAATGAGACCGGAAAACGATCAGATCACTCCCGGTCTCATTTCTTTTTCTTAACCTTATTGCTTTTTATAGCCCGTATACATTGTAAGTAAAAAACAGATTACTGTAGCCCATGCGAAAAACTTATGGTAATTCATGTTACCCCCTCTCATTGTCCTCTCTTCTAAGATTCGTCATACTGTGAAGCCCCAGCGCTATAGTTGAGCCGTTATGTAGCGTAGCGCTCGTGGCAGGCGCTATGGTTCCAAGAAGTCCCAGTGCTATTAGCCCCAGGTTGAATCCCACAACAAAGCGATAATTGAAACGAATTCGCTTCATAAGAAGCCCGCTCAGTTCCTTCAAGGTAATAAGCTTGTACAGATCGTCCTCTGATATCATGACATCCGCAATCTGTCTTGCAAGCTGTGCGCCTTCACTTATTGCAATACCGCAATCCGCTTCCGACAGAGCCGGTGAATCGTTGATTCCGTCTCCGATCATGACAACCGTATGACCCTTCGCCTTTTCCTGCTGAACAAATCCTGCCTTCTCCTCAGGCAGAACCTCCGCATAATATGAGTCAACTCCTACCTTTTTAGCTACTCTTTTAGCGATATGTTTAGAGTCACCGGTCATCATGACGATGTTCTTAAAGCCTGCCTCATGCAGTTTTTTAATAACATCCGGAGCTTCAGGCCTAAGCGGATCCTCCAGGCAGATTACCGCCGAGAGCTCCCCGCCTATAGCCAAAAACAGCCTTGAATAACGCTTTGATATATTATCAAGCTTGTCCTGCTCTCCTTCAGGAATAGTGCACGCTTCATCCTCCATGACAAAGTGCCAGCTTCCGATTACGACCTTCTTATCCTCAATGGTTGATGCTATTCCATGAGCAACGACATATTCCACTTTGCTGTGCATCTCATTGTGCTCAAGCCCTTTTTCTGCAGCCCTTGCAACCACAGCATTCGCAATGGAATGAGGATAATGCTCCTCGAGACATGCCGCTATCCGAAGCATCTCGTCCTTGTCATTCCCTGAGAATGTGACTACATCCACAACCTTCGGAGTAGCCATAGTAAGCGTTCCTGTCTTATCAAAAACGATTGTATCCGCATCGGCGATAGCCTCAAGGAATTTTCCTCCCTTTACGGTGAGGTGGTTATCCTGGCACTCACGCATAGCTGACAACACGGTTACCGGCATCGAGAGCTTTAGTGCACAGGAAAAATCAACCATTAGAACCGACAGCGCTTTCGTTTGGAAGCTGCTCCCGCGCCGCTCATTGCATCGTTAAATGCTATTGAAAGGTTTCCGCCTGTGAAAAGAGCACTGATTACGCCAATCGCACCCTCTTTTCCTACAGCAGAAGCTATGAATGCTATAAACAGCTGCCAGCCAAGACCGAATATCTTGGTTATGGGCTCTATTGCTGTACCAATGCGGTATAGAATCGGCTGTGTTCCCGGAACAAACGTGTAACTAAGGAGCCAGAAAACGCCGCACACCAAAAGAACAACACTTGCTACACGCTTAAAGGTATCACCTGTTCTTCCAAGAACGTATCTAAGGAGCGCCCCGATCTTCGGCTTATGATAGGGCGGAAGCTCCATGATCATTCCGTATCTGTCACTCTTTTGAACCAGTTTTCTTCCGAATATCTTAGCTGTTACCCACATATGAAGAATCATTGTAAGAAGTATTACCACAATGACAAGTACCGCGCCGGGTCCAAAGAAAACTGCCGAAAGCATAGGTATTACCGCCCATGCTGCTCCGCAGGGAACCGCCCAGGCAAGCGCAATAGTCAGAACCTTCTGTCCCCAGTTATCGATTACTCTTGCTCCGGCAGCTCCACCCATCGTACATCCAAAACTTACAAGGAAAGGCATAACCGATTTTCCCTGAAGCCCGAGCTTTCCCATTGTATTGTCGAAAACATAGGAAATACGTGCCATTACGCCCACTTCTTCCAATAGTCCGAATACAAGTGTTACTCCGAATACAAATCCCAGCATCTGGACAATATATGAAAATGACTGGATTACTACAGTGCAAATTATCTGAATCAGAATATCAGGAGCTCCGGCTGATGTCAGAGTAGAAGTAACCGGCGCTTTCAGTGCCGCAATACCCTGACCTATTCCCATAAACGGAAGAGCGGGAATGAAAGAGGCAATGAGTCCCAAAAGAACAGTAAGGATAACCGCAGGTTTTCCCCACACTTTACTGAGGTATATCTTATCAAGTTTGCTGAGAGCAATATTTTCCTTCCTGGAAGTCACGCATCCGTCCAAAATCTCGTCTATCCACTTGAACTTACTGCTTCCGGTTGCAATAGCTCCCTGACTCCTGTCACATATATTTACAACGTTGGTGTAATTCTCATGTGTCAGCTTGGCCTTCAATAAAGAAAGGACCTGCTTATCCCCTTCCAGAGCCTTGACTGCAAGCCACATCGAGGTATATCCGGGTATAAGATTATCGGGAATCAGTTCCTTTAAAAGAGAATATCCTTCAATCTTTTCATACTCGCTTTCAAGGGCGGAAACGTTGATCTTTGCCTTTTCCTTAACGGCACGCTCCATTATCTCGTAGTATGGTTCGTACTTCTTACCTTCTGTAGCAGAAAACAGAAGCACCGGAATTCCCAGCTTTTTCTCAATAGCCTTAACATCAATGGACTTTCCCTGATCCGAAGCCACATCCGCCATGTTCAGAACAAGGAAGCTCGGTACATCTATGCCCGCATAATCCGCAGTCATAAAGAGGCTTCTTTCAAGCTGTGAGCTGTCCGCAAGAATACATACGACATCAGCTTTTCCCGAGGAAATGTACTCTCTTGTAATAAGCTCTTCATCTGAATTCGCCGTGAGACTGTATGAACCCGGCAGATCCGCCACAGCACATTCCATACCTTTATAAGAAAAGCTCCCTTCTTTTTTCTCAACCGTCTTCCCCGGCCAGTTGCCTACATGCTGCCTAAGACCTGTAAGAGCATTAAAAAGCGTCGATTTTCCGGAATTAGGCTGCCCGAGCAGTGCTATAGTAGCTGTACTCATACTGCCACCTCCCTTACATCAATGCCCATACATTCATTTCTGTTAAGCGCAATCATTGTATCTCTTGAGTAAATCAGCATTGGCCTGTTTTTATCATTCCTGATGACCTTGACGGTGCATCCCGGAGTAAGACCTATAGATGTAATCCTGCTCACAAACCTCGCATCCCCCGACAGTTTCTCAACCACTGCCTGCTTATTCATAGAAAGCTCACTCAGACTCATACTTTCCTCCTTCATAAAAAATAAAGTTAGCTTTAACTAACTATTTATGTTAGAATAGACTAACCAACAGTTCAATATTACTATTTGAGAATATTTATCAGTTAAAGGAAGAAATACAGATGTCTAATATTTTTGCAGCTATAATCATTGTGGCAATCATAGCTTTCTCACTCAGAGGATCAATCAAACACTTTAAGGGCGAGGGAGGCTGTTGCGGAGGCGGAAACTCAGTGGTCAAGGAACCCGATAAAAAACTCGACAATCCCGTCATCGGCAAAACCACTCTTAAGGTTGAAGGTATGCACTGCGAAAATTGCAGAAACAGAGTAAAGCGCGTGATAAACAGTATCGAAGGAGCCTCCTGCAAGGTGAACCTGAAAAAGGGGCTTGTCGACATTGAATATGACAGAGATATCAATCCCGACATTTTCATTAAAGCTATTGAGAACCTTGATTTTCATGTTGTCTCTACTTTGTAGTCTCATCATCACGCAGCAAAAATTAACGAAAAAAGCAAAAATTCGTCGTCCAGAAACAACTATTTTATCGAAAAATAAGTTATAATTATCCCGAAGAAAGTTTTTTATTGACGGGAGGTTATAACATGATAATGAAAAAAGACAATTCTATTCGTAAGAGGGTGCAGTCTGTCATAATCGCGGCAGCCATCGCTCTTACAATCATTCCGGGGACATTTGCCATTGCCAAGCCTATCACAGCACAGGCAGCAACAGAGTCTATAGTCAATTCACTCAGCGAAAACGAGAGAAAGATCTACGACGCTTATCAGTATCTGGATACCAGGATCAAAGAGAAAGATGTCGAGATTACCGCTAAGAACAAATCCGAATTTGATTCAGCCGGATTCTATACAATGTATACCGGCGCTGAGGAGAGAGTTAAGTACTCAGCAGATGATTTGAAGTATGCCCGCCGCGCTTATATCTATTCCAATCCGCTTGAGATTGCTGGCGCCATGGCACAGATCAAATTCCTAACCATCAAGGGCAAGGACAACAAGTATTCCTGCTACGCATACCTTCAGAAAACCGGTGATAACGATTACACCGGCGAGACAAAGGCACTCAAAAAAGCAATCAAGAAAATCATGAAGAACATTGACGAGGACACCAACTTTGTCATGGAACTCCAGTGCTTCGACATGGTTATCAACAATACCACTTATGCAAAGATTGCAATCGACAACAAGGATCTGAAGAATACAGCATATGGTGCATTAGTTCAGCATCGCGCATCAACACAGGGTTATGCCCTTGCATTTGCTGCACTTCTTGATGAGCTTGAAATCAACAACGACATTCTGTTCAACAGCTACAGATGCTGGAATCAGGTAAAAATTGGAACCAAGTGGTATGAGACTGATCTTGTAGCCTGCGATAAATCCACAAAAGGAACTGTTGATTATACCTGCTTCAACACTTCTCAGAAGAAGATGAAGAGCTATGGTCTGACACGTGTGGACTATTGCACAAAGTTCCGTGAGTCAAAAGGATCCAATTCAACAACAAAGAGCAAGCTCCAGAAATACAGTGAGGAAATGTTCAAGGATTCCAAGAACTTTACACTCGGAGTTCTGAACCCGGATAATTCCGTAACACGTACTACTCTTCTTAGCACAGAGCAGACAGTTACACTTGTTCCTGTTTTCATTGACAATTCATCGATGCTCAACTGCAGCATGATTCTTAAGAGTCTGACCATCACTACCAACCCTGCAGAGAGCGCATTTACCTGGACTCAATGGACACCCAAGACACCTAAAATCACACTTACAAAGAATGGTCCGGGCGCAAGCAGAGTTCTCAGTGTTGTAATGGTCTATGATGACGGCACAAATGAAGGTACAGCCATCTCCTTCAACGTTAATCTTGTTGATCAGGATAACACAACCGGAAGCTTTATTTACAAGGTTATAGATGATGATAATGTTTCACTTGTAAAGTGCACCAAGAAAACAATAAAGAATGTAAACATCCCTTCAACTGTTGCAGTTGACGGAAAGAGCTATAAAGTTTCAAAGATTGAAGCAAATGCCTTCAAGAAATGCTCAAAGCTCGAAACAGTAATGATCGGTGCAAATGTTAAGGAAATCGGCGCTAATGCCTTCTCCGGAAAGACCAAGCTCATCAGAGTTGAAACTCAGGGCTATGTTCTTAACACCTTAGGAAAAAATGCATTTAAGTCAGCTGATGCCAACACCTTCTTCCTTCTCAAAGCTACAAGCTATTCAAAGTACAACAAGCTTGTAAAGAAGTTTAAAAAGGCCGGCGGTTCCAAGGCTGTTTATAAGTTCAGAAAATTCTAATAGGCGTATCCGCCGGGTACACAGCATATAATAAGAGCTGCACTCCTGAATCATGGAGTGCAGCTTTTTTCATTCTGATACAACAAAAATGACAGATATTGATTTCTCAATATCTGTCAAGGAAATGATGTTTTTCGCCATCTGCTGTTTTGTAGGCAACTATCGCATTAAGGTGGACATTCTCAACGCTCTTAAAAATATTAGCCTCTATGAAGGGGCTTCTCTCACGAAGCTCTGCGATAAGCTCCTTTATCTCAGCACGCTTACTTCCCTTCTCGGTACCGCCGCAGCTGGCACAACTCTCTGTGAGGCGGCAGGCGCAGTTGATGAAGGTCAGATTATTGTATTCTCTCCATTTTTTAATGCTCTCCTCGCGAATCAGATAGAGGGGCCTGATGAGTTCCATGCCCTCAAAATTCGTGCTGTGAAGCTTGGGCATCATGGTCTGGAACTGCCCGCCGTATAGCATTCCCATGAGAATCGTCTCGATAACGTCATCGTAGTGGTGCCCAAGGGCAATCTTGTTGCAGCCAAGCTCCTTAGCCTTACTGTAAAGTGCTCCCCTTCTCATTCTCGCGCACAGATAACAAGGCGATCCACTCTCATCAGCCACGATATCGAAAATATCCGAATCAAAAACGGTTATCGGAATCTGCATGAGCTTAGCATTATTAAGGATCGTGGTGTAATTGATGTCGTTGTAACCGGGGTTCATAACCAGGTACACCACATCGAAATACTTCTTTCCATGCTTTAGAAGTTCCTGGAAAAGTTTTGCCATCAGCATTGAATCCTTACCACCGGAAATGCAGACCGCAATTTTGTCGCCGTCCTTAATGAGCTCATAGGTGTTGATAGCCTTTGTAAACTGGCTCCAGAGGTCTCTTCTGTACTTCTTGATGATGCTTCTCTCAATTTCCCTGCAGCGCTTCTCCTGCTCTTCTTCATCTGAAAGCTGGTGCTCTATGGTGTATTTATAATAGCTGTAAATTCCGCTCTTTATGCTGTAAATCTCATATCCCTTGGGTGATAGTACCTCGCACAGCTCATCCGAGTACTTTCCGGAGTAGCAGATAAGATAAATCGGCTCATCCTTCGGGAGCTCATCAATTCTTTCCCTGAACTCTTCCCTCGGAATATTTACAGCCTCCGGTGGCGAGTTTTTCTCAAATTCTTCGCTTTCCCTTATATCTATGAAAAGCTTCTTCCTGTCATCCGACAGCATTTCTTCGTAGGTTTTTGTATAATTCATTGGCACTTCTCTCTACATATAGAAGGGGAGCTTAGCAGCTCCCCAAACTGTTTTTAACTTATGCTTGCTGACAATTACGGGATGTATGAAGTACATCATCCTCAAAAAAGTCCGGCTGACTAATTATAAAGCGTAGCACATCTGATGACAACAAATTATCCGTTTTATTCAAAAAATCGGCAACGATTCTGATACGCTCAGGTTTTTTCTTTACATATGCCATAACACTGTCTATAAATTCAAAATATGCATCCGGTATGGATGTAAGCTTATTATATATTTCTTCCATGCTTGAAACTCCTTTCACAATATAGTTTGTATTTATCTCACTGATAATTTTGCATACTCCTCAGGCTCAAGGAAATACGATTCAAACTCAAATGGCTTTCCGTTTGAATCAAGCCTAAAAATTCTTGCCATTAAATATCCTTTCCCTAATTCTACCATAATTATCACATAGCAGAAGTAGAATAAAAGGATTAATTCTTCATTTCGGGCCTCATAAAAATGGAAAAATGTCGAATCGACAAAATTAGGAAAATAAAAATCAATGAGTAATATATCAGAATAATTATTTTATTGCAACATCGTTTTTTATGAAGCATCCAGTTTACTCTTTTTTAATAAATAGGGCACAATTTACAACTATTATGAAAGTTGTTATTGTTATAAACTTGTATATTAAGAGGATGTAAAAATATTACTTATGAGGGCCTAATGTTTTGAAACAGATCCTTGTTGAATTAAAAGAAATGCCTGAACTCAATATTCAGGTTGATGAGATCATAAAGACCTGGGAATCCGGCAAATATAAGCAGGTACTTTTTCATATTTACAGCGGTATGGAGGCGGAAAAGTTTACGGCTTATGCTGCCAAGAGACTTCAGAAGCTGTTCCCTGAAGCGGATATCGTAGGCACTATGTCAGCCGGAGAAATTATGGACGGACACCTTATCAAAAAAGGTATCCTTATTGGCGCGCTATTTTTAGAAAGCACAACGGCAGAAGTATTCCGCTATGACAATGTTAAAGGAAATGAACCCTCTGTCGGCCGAAAAATAAAGGAACAACTTGACAGCATTTCCGAGATTAAAGCTGCTGAGCTCCTACTTCCCGGTACAGAGTTTGATACAAAAGAATTATTCGACGAGATTGATGAATGTGACAAATCCATTAGGATTTTTGGCGGCTATTCAGGCGGTCATACGATGAATTCTCCGGTGCACTATGTGTTCGATGCAAGCGGAATTATGTTTGATTCCATACTGGTAACAACCTTTGCCGGCAGCGATTTTCATATAGATATAGACAAGGTTACCGGTTGGGAGCCTCTGGGAGTCCCTTTCACAGTTACGAAGGCGGATGGTCACAAACTGATAGAGCTTAATGACAGACCGGCTTCCGGGATCTATGAAAAATTCCTTGAGATTGACAGAAAGCTGGATAGTAATGCTAAGGAAGGATATACCTTCCCTCTTCTTGCAGAATATAACGGCGAAGAGTGGCTAAGAAGTGCCATTCACATAGAAGAGGACGGTTCTCTTAATATGCACGGCTCCGTAATGGAAGGGATGGATATCCAGCTTTCCTACGGAAATCCCGCATCAATCGTTAAGCAGGTTAATGAGCGACTTGAAAAGGTTCACGATTTTAAACCGCAGGCAATTTTCATTTATTCCTGCATCGTCCGAAAGGCGTTCTGGGAAAGATATGTTGATCTGGAGCTAAAGCCCTTCGGGCAGCTATGTTCAACTACCGGTTTCTATACCTGGGGCGAGGTCATTCGCGATACAGAATCGGGAGAGATTGTTGAGCATAATGTGACGCAGCTTTCCATAGCTATGCGCGAGGGAGAACCCTCTGACGAAGAACTTCCCGCGGTACAGGTGGATGATTCCATACTAAAAGGGCCTGCTGCGCAGATGAGAAGGCTGACAAGTCTTGTTTACACGACCATGGAGGAACTCCAGAAAGCACAGAAAGACCTTCAGGTACTAAATGAAAAATTAAGGCTTATGGCAGATAGGGATGCTCTCACCGGTCTTTTCAACAGGGGAAAGACCGAGGATATTATCTATGGTCTTCTTGATGAAACAGCCAAAAACGAAACACCTCTCAGTCTTCTGATGATAGACATTGATTACTTCAAGAGTATAAACGATGAATACGGCCACCATACCGGAGATTTGGTATTGAAGGAAACTGCAGCCCTTTTGGATGATGCCGCGGGCGGCGTTCCGGATGGGCAAGCGGGAAGATGGGGCGGAGAAGAGTTCTTCGTCATACTTCCAAATACCGGAAGTGAAGATGCGATGTCTATAGCTGAGGCTCTTAGGAAAAGAGTAGAAAACCACGATTTTCCCGATGTCGGACACCTTACCATAAGTCTCGGAGTTATTACAGTTAGTAAACGTGTAAATGCAAAGGATATGTTCCTTCGAGTTGATAAAGCATTGTATGACGCCAAAGAAGGCGGCAGAAACTGTATAGTGAAAGTTGAAATGTAAAACCATTAACGTAGGAAACCCCCACCGCTTAGCGGTGGGGGTTTCCCATTGGTTAGATATTCAAATTCCTGTCGGAATTTTTTACTGTTGTTCTTCCTCTTCCTTACGTTTCTTACCTGTTACAAGGAGTGTTGCTACTGCTCCGGCTGCGATAAGAAGAACGATTATTCTGGAAGTGTTGGTGTTGTCGTCGGTTCCTCCACGTCTTGCGCCAAGTACCTTCTTCTCTTCTTCCTGGTCTCTCTTTGCTCCGAGAACCGCCTTATCATCAGCGGGATTTCTCTTATCTCCGAGTACCTGAGGATCACCTGTGTTGTCGTTATTGTCGTTGTTATTGTTGTCATTATTTCCGGGTGTATTACGACGTCTTCTAGGTGTATCATCGTCATCATCATCGTCGTCATCGTCAGGTGTAGGCTTCGGATCGGGCTTAGGATCAGGCTGAGGATCGAGCTGTTCAGGATTCTTGGTAACAATACTGTAAACCACGATATCTGATGCAGGCATTATCATCTTCTGGCTTTCAGCGCGAACATCCGTCTTACCTGTAATGAAATCTGCAACATCACCAAAGAAGTTTAGTATCTTTCCAAGTGTTGAAGGAGTTTCCTTGGCAACTTTTTCCATATTCCAAAGGCCGAAGGTGTATCCATCTACTGTCGGAAGATCAGGACACATAAACTCTTCACCGCTCATAGCGGTTCTGTTATGTGTTGCAAGCTCTGTTACAAGTGCATCCCAGTTTGCGGGTTTCTCAACACCCTCTGCAAGTCTGTATTCATAGGTAATGTTATAAATAACTGCCTTGAACTTAGCCTTGAAGGTTGTATCTTCGTATGTATAATACGTAGGTTGTTCACAAACTACATTTGTTGCGCTGTCAATATTTTCACTCTTATTAAGATTAGCGATAACCTCTTCGGGCTTTAATTGTTCCTTAGCGCCCTCAATAAGAACATCTGTCTCAACGCCATTAACCTTCTTTACTACATACCAACCATCGAATTCATATCCTGTTTCAGGCTGTGCGGTAGAACCTGTAATCTTTTCGGTGCTCCGAACATTGTCTGTGTCCATAGGATTGGTTGTTTTTCCGCCTGCTTCTGCTACATAGTATGCATTGTAGGTATCATCGCTGGGTGCAAATCTTGCTTCGAAAGCTGTCCACTGATAAATACCATCAGGGAAGAGCGCCTCAAGCTCGCTTGCGATCTTTTCAGGTGAAAGTACAAGGTCTGTTGTTACAAGTTTTCCACTGTAACCGCCATCACCATCGCCTCTATCCTCAGTATTTGGCAGATCATTATACATATACCATCCGATGAACTTGTAACCGCCGTCGGGTTTAGCGGTAGAACCGATTATTCCTTCAGTAGTGCGAACCCAGACTTCTTCATCTGTCTCATGTACATAATCGGAAGGATTTTTTGTATCGGATATGAGACCGTTATCATAGTTTCCGTCTTCTGACCTTCTTACATAGTAGTCAATCCTGTATGTATCCTCAGGATTCTTTTCCCAGATAGCATAGAGCTTATCTTCACCAGGTGTAAGTTTATAATCAGTGCCCTCTGCGTACTCTTCTCCGGGATTCTCATCCGTAGGTTCTGCTACTGTATTCCATGTTACAAACAGGTAACCGGGGTTATAAAACTCATTGTCGCTTACAATTACACGCTGATCCACCTTACCTTCTGTAGGATCCATTTCTCCGAATCCGCCGTTTGCATCATAGAAAAGCTTATCGTCTTTTGCTTTCCAGATTGCATAGACCTTATCTTCTCCGGGTGTAAGTTTATAATCGTCTCCTGCTTTATACTCTGTTCCTGTCTCTGTCTCAGGATCTGCTACTGTATTCCAGCCTACAAATTCATAGCCGTCTCTTTCAAATTCGTTAGCCTTTACCGTTACATTCTGATCAACCTTGCCTTTGGATGACTCCATTGTTCCGGTTCCGCCGTTTGCGTCGTAGACAAGCTCGTCATCCTTTGCTTTCCAGATTGCATAGACCTTATCTTCTCCAGGTGTAAGTTTATAATCGTCTCCTGCTGCATATGCTGTGCCGCTCTCTGTCTCAGGATCTGCTACTGTATTCCAGCCTGCAAAGTCATAGCCGTCTCTTTCAAATTCGTTAGCCTTTACCGTTACATTCTGGTCAACCTTGCCCTTGGACGATTCCATTGTTCCGGTTCCGCCGTTTGCGTCATAGATAAGCTCGTCATCCTTTGCTTTCCAGATTGCATAGACCTTATCTTCTCCGGGTGTAAGTTTATAATCGTCTCCTGCTGCATATGCTGTGCCGCTCTCTGTCTCAGGGTCTGCTACTGTATTCCAGCCTGCAAATTCATAGCCGTCTCTTTCAAATTCGTAGCCTTTACCGTTACATTCTGATCAACCTTGCCCTTGGATGACTCCATTGTTCCGGTTCCGCCGTTTGCGTCGTAGACAAGCTCGTCATCCTTTGCTTTCCAGATTGCATAGACCTTATCTTCTCCGGGTGTAAGTTTATAATCGTCTCCTGCTGCATATGCTGTGCCGCTCTCTGTCTCAGGGTCTGCTACTGTATTCCAGCCTGCAAATTCATAGCCGTCTCTTTCAAATTCGTTAGCCTTTACCGTTACATTCTGATCAACCTTGCCCTTGGACGATTCCATTGTTCCGGTTCCGCCGTTTGCGTTGTAGTTGAGCTCGTCATCCTTTGCTGCCCATACTGCATAGAGAATATCATCTTCCGGAGTAAGCTTATAATCTCCACCATCGGCATATGTAGTACCGGGATTTGTCTCTGTAGGATTCTTTTCTGTGTTCCATCCTATAAAGTCATATCCGTCTCTTGTGAATGTATGTGTAGCAATAGTTACTGTCTCATCTACCTTACCGGGCGTATCAGCCATGGTGCCGGTTCCACCATTTGCATCATATGAAAGCTTATCATCATCCGGTGTCCACATTGCATAGAGAATGTCATCTTCAGGAGTAAGTTTATATGAATCTCCTGCAGCATATTCTGTGCCGGGTTCTTCCTCTGTAGGCTTTGCTACAGTATTCCAACCCGCAAATGTATAACCGTCCTTTCTAAATCCATTAGCCTTTACTTCTACTTCTGAGTCAACCTTACCCTTAGAAGGATCCATAGAACCTTCACCGCCGTTTGCGTTATAGACAAGCTCATCATCCTTTGCTACCCACATTGCATAGACGATATCTTCTCCATCTGTCAATGTATATGGATCACCATCCTCATACTGTACACCGGGTTCAGATTCTGTAGGATTTGCAACTGTATTCCAGCCTGCAAAGTCATAACCGTCTTTTGTAAATGTATGTGTAGCAATAGTTACGCTTCCGCCAAGCTTTCCTTCGGTAGGATTCATGCTGCCGGTTCCGCCGTTTGCGTCGTACTTCAGCTCATCCTTCCAGATAGCATAGACAACATCATCCGCTTCGGTAAGTGTGTACTCTTCTCCGGGTGCATATGATGTTCCGCTTCCATCAGCCTTGGTATTCCATTCAAGGAATTCATAGCTGCCATATTCGAAGCCGTTTTCTGCTACTTCAACCTTTCCGCCAAGAGCTCCGTAAGTAGGATCCATTGATCCTGTTCCACCGTTTGCGTCATAGGTCAGCATATCTTCCCAGATTGCATAGAGAACATCATCAGCGTCAGTAAGAGTATATGTGCTGGAATTAGGCTTATAGCTGTCTCCACTGCCATCCGCCTTAGTATTCCACTCCTTGAATGTATAGCCGTTATAGCTGTAAGGACACTCGATTACTGTAAGAGCTTCGCCTACTTCACCGGGAACAACTGTATCAGCATCGGAAGAATTATTATTAGCCTTGTATGTAAGCTTATCTTCCCAAACTGCAAACATTGCCTGATAAGGCATAGCCTCATCTGCAGCTACCTCTGTAGCACTCTTTCCTTCATATGTAAATCCGCCATCTTCATATTTAATGAAAAGATCCGTAGTGCTCTGTGTCCAGTTGGAGGATCCTGTCATGAAGGCATCTGCTGCTTCCTTGTTTCCTCCCATGTCAACTCTTGCCCAACCCTTGAATACATAGCCTGTGCGGGTAGGCGGAGCCTGAATTGCAACTGCATCATTTATTTTAAGTGTACTGTCACTGTAATTTGCAGGTACTTCTATAGTATCCACATGGAATGCTGCTGTTCCATCATTGACAAACCATGGAATGAATGTAGGTGTAGCTTCCCCTATAGGCTTATACTTTGCTCGAAGTCCAACAGTATATTTATAGAGCTGCTTACCCTCGCTGTTTGTACCATCCGGCTCCTTCTTAGCTTTTTCTTCATTAACTTTGAAAACATCTCCGGGAAGTACTGTTTCCTGAGTATCAACGTATTTTTCTCCATCCCAAGTCTGCAATACCCAGCAATCAAACTGGAATTTAGCAGGAGTTGTAGGAGCAGGGAATGCTATAGCATCCGCATTGTCCACATAGTTCTTTTGATCAGCTCTGGTACCGGAACCTACTTTGTTAACCGGATCATAAAAATCATATAGAACATGAATACCTTCTTCGCTATCAATGACCTTTCTCCACTTTGCATAAAGGTCAAAGCGTTTGGTTATCCAGAATCTGCTCGCATCAGATGTACCGGCCTTTTCCGAATCCGGATAAGGTGTTGTAACCGTACTATCATTAAGAACGTATGCATCCTTGTTAAATACGTGTGAAGGTGTGCATTCTTCGTCGGTATACCATCCAACAAATACGTATCCGTCCTTAACACCTGTAGGTGAACTTACCTTTCCGCCATACTCCACACGGAAGTCCATAGCCTGGCCTTCACCCCAATCAGCGCCCTCCATGTTACCATGCAGGAATACACGATACTGAGTCTGGCGCCACTTAGCGTAGACACGAATACCTCCAACCTTCATCGTAGCGTTGTCAAATGAATAAGGAGTATTACAGGTTGCATCAGTATACCAGCCCGCAAATACAAATCCGGCCTCTCCCTGAGGAAGATCGGGCGTATAATCCTTAAGATCTGCCGGTAATTTTGCTTCCTGTCCTATAGGGTCGCTCTCGTGAAGAAGATTCGCATCATGGCTGTAAATCAGATTACCGCCACTTCCGTTATCATCAAAACCATCAACATATTTGCCGTCCATGAACTCAACTTTGTACTTAATACGATCATAGACATAGTTGATATGATAAACGTTATCTCTCACCCATCTGCTGTCATTAGTCCAGTCCTCATTTCTTCTTCCAATATACTGATATCCTGTATACTGCGGAGCGTTCTGCTGTCCGACATCAGTATTACTTGATCTGGGCGTTACTACCTCAGCTTCATAGTAAGTCTTTCCATTATATTCATGTGTATTCTTGCCTGTGATATCAACTCCGTCAACAAGCTCATACCAGATATGATAATTCCAGTTATAGTAGCTATTGAAACGAATGATAAGGAAGTTACCGTTGCTATCATTGGTTGCACCCAGTATCTTCTCATCAAGAATTGAAATCTTACCCTTTATTGTTCCATCACCACCAGCTGAAGGATTAGGCTTAAGCTCTGTTCCATTCATCATGATGAAACTAACCGGCTGACGGTCATTGGATGTACCCTGAATCTGATCATAGGTAGGCCACTTTGCACTGATATCTTCACCATAATATGCATGAAGGATAAAGTAATATCCGGTATATCCGCCAATAGTATCACTTCCCATGTATTCAGGATTAGTCGTGTATGTCTGCTCAGGATGATTACGATTATCATTATGCCATGTGGCTATTCCCCAGGTATTCTGACCTGCTGCAGAGTTATTGGCATAGGAATATCTGTCACCATTAGTTCCGGGTGTTCTGTAATAATAGAATTTAAGATTATACTCAATTCTGTCAAAATAGATATTCAGAACAGCATCACCCTCAGGTGTAATCTTTACCTCTTTTTCAGGCTCTTTAGCACAGAAGCCTTTATAATGCTTTTCAACATTCTTTCTGTTACCGATTCGCACATAATCCTCATCTGTGTTATCCACAATCTGATAAGGAATATTCTCGCCAACAGTTCCTTCATTCTCAATATACGCTTCCTTTAAGTCATATCCTGATCTTTCAAGGTTCTGCGTCCACAGAATAACTGTATAAGGAGCCTTGTCCTTAGCCGTCCACTTAGCATATATTGTTGTGTTTTCACTTAATGTCTTGCCAAATTCAAACGCTTCTCCAAAAGTAATACTTCCATCTGATCCTACCGTTCCATAGTACCAACCACCAAAGTTATATCCATATCTGGTCATCTCAGTAGCAGGTCTGGGTTCATGAGTAATATACTCATCGGTGGGAACTTCGCCTTCGTATGAAGGAGTAAATTTCTTAACAAACTGAGGTGCACAATAAGTAGCACCCTTACCGTTTTCATTAAAGACAAGCCAGTGTCCCTCAGGTGAATTAACTGAGAAGCCCACATCGCCTTTAATAACTATTGCAGTGCCATTATCGAAAACATCCTTATCCTGGGGGGTATAATCTGCCTCACCTTTCTTAACAATGTTTTCAGCACCCTTTGTTGCAAACCATCCCTGGAAATCATGCTCATCATCCTCAGGTGAGTATCCCATGTTAACTACATAATCGCAGTTAAGTGCATCACCTGTTGCATATTCAGGATACTCTAACTTGTCCTGTCCAAGAGCTGTGCCGCCATTATCATAATATGTCACCATATGCTGTTTGAAGAGCATCGCATAGTAGGTAACCTCATCACCATCATTTGCAGGCGGAAGCATTCCGGCTACTTCTGTCCTGACATCAGAAATGGTGAGAGCGGTTGTATCTTTCTTATACTCCTTTGTCTGTGTCCAGCCCTTGAAAATTGCTCCATCGGGAACATCACCGGCACCGGGATCATAGAGAACCTGCTCCATGTCATCGTCCTTCTTAACATACATGGAAGCAATCTCGTCATCGCCATTATTAAAGTGAACAAGTAAGCGATAGTCATCAGTGTTACCAACAACTACATAAATTGAGAAATCGCTGGAACTAAATTCAGCTGTATCTCCGTTTATGCTTGCATCAGAAACAACATTCGCATCTCCGTCATCAGAAATGTGAACTACCTGTGCTTCATCGGATTCTGTGATTACCTTACTGTGAAGCTGTACCTTGATAGGCTTTTCGGGCTCGATATCCTTATCCTTGTAGTAGAAAGTGATATCAACAGCTGCTGTGCTTTCAGCCTCAACGCCTGCTGCCTGTGCAGCTGTATCAAGGATGGCCTGATCATATACAGCAGTAACCTTCATTATGGTGCCTTCAGGAAAAGCTCCTTCTCCGGCTTCAACGTGAACGCTGATATCTCCGGCCTCATCATCAAAGGTTACAGCCGGCATATCAACTTCGGGCTCAGCCTCTACCGCAAGCTTTTCGAAGTTAGCTGTGAAAACAGCACCCTCAACGGTCTGCTCTGCTGAAGGAACAAAAGTTGCTTCCTCTCCTACTACTGTAGCGGCAGCATCTGTCCAGTTTGCAAACTTATAGCCTTCATCAGCTATAGCTGTAGATCCGGCAGCAGCCTCTGTAACTGTCTCAGTTTCTACAGATACTTTACCGCCTTCAGCTGCAACATAGCTTATCACGATACCCTGAGGTGTCTCAGCTGCAGGTGCTTCAGCTTCTCCAGCCTCGGCAGGTGCCTCTTCAGGCATTACTGCTTCGCCGTTATCCTCTGTTGGTGTCTCTGCTGAAGGTGTCTCCTCAGCGGGAGTATCTGCTGCAGGAGTTTCCTCTTCGGGAATCTCTGTAGGCTGTACTTCCTCTGTGGGCTGTGCATCAGGATTCTCCACATTTTCAGCAGGCTCTTCTACCTGAGCTTCTTCTGCCGGTGCCTCTGCTTGAGGCTCCTCTACCTGTGGTTCTTCCTGTACAGGTTCCTCTGCCGGTGGTTCCTCTACTTGAGGCTCCTCTACCTGTGGTTCCTCTACCTGTGGTTCCTCTACCACCTCCGGTGCCGGCTCTTCAGCCTCCTGCACATTCTGTTGTTCTGCGCCCTGGGGTTCCCAGAGCCCGTTTTCGTCTGATAGACCTTGCTCGATTGCATCTACGTCTGAATTAGCGCGAGCGCCAATGCTGTTGTAGTCTGACCCGAAGGTCGTAAGAAGGACTACAAGAGCCATAAATGCAGCAAGTTTACGTGCGATATTCTTACGCATGACTTTTTCTCCCCTCGATAAAAAAGTTAACTAGTGCAATATATATTATTATATGAAATTTTCTTTCAAAATAAACTACCAAATATGAAATAATCAATTCATAATTCGTACTTGACAAGTTGAGAATTTCGTGAAAATAGGTCTATATCATTTCTATTGTATGCAAAAGAGCTGCCATATGCAGCTCTTAAAGAACAATTTGTGCTATTTTCAGATAATTATTTTAATTTGTTTTTGAAAAAATATTGCAAGAAAATGATTGACATTTTTCAGGACTTTTGTCAGCCATTACTTCTTATTCCAAATATATCCGATTGCAGCTCCGACAATTCCACCCACAATATGTGCTGTGTTAGAGATATTATCGTTTATGAAAACCCCGTCTATTATCTGCTGTCCTATAAATATGATTGCAACAAGAATGAAAGTAAGCGGGATTTCTCCGCCTTTGAAGCCTGTGAAGGAAGTCATTACGATGAATGCAAATACAATTCCGCTAGCTCCGCATAGTGCAACAGTAGGGAAAAACATTGAATTTACGATTCCCGTTATAAGAGCGGTAACAAGTATAACAACAACAAGTTTTGCTGATCCGTACTTTTCCTCAAGCGCAGGTCCAAGCAGAAGTATATAGGACATGTTGCCGATGAAATGCTCCCAGCCGGAGTGTCCCAGCGTATAAGTGAAGAATCTGAGATAGGTGAGCGGCGATCGAAGATCCGATCTGTAGGTTGTGAAAAATGTCTGTGTGCTGGCTCCATGCGTTACTATTCCCAGAAGAAGGACTGCAAAACTAAGCAGTGCAAAGCCAAGTACAACAGGTGCGTTAAATGTTATCTTTAGTTTTTTCATTTTCCCAAATCCCCTTTAGTAAGCAATGATTTTATGTAATCATATCACATTTTTCTCCTAAATATCAGATAAACCAAGGCCGGTATAGGGTTGTTTCATGAAGAAGTTTTTGTGCAGGAGAATGCCATAATCAGGTGGAGTAGTTGCTTTTTGAGATGTTATTATCCTATATTCAGCATAAAAAAGCGCATAGTTATCCCTATGCGTCATCAAAAGGAGTAAAGGTATTGTTATTCTCAAAAATCAATACATACTGGGAATTGGTTCAAAAATAAACTTTGCCACACATGTAAGATCCGAGTCCACTTCATCCATTATATCTATCATCTGTATCCGGTTCACAGGATCTTCTAATTGCATCAGCCTTGCTACGTTATATGATATTTTTCGCAAAACGGATAAAGCATCTTTGCTCTGTCGGGCAACGCATT
>NZ_FMYB01000084.1 GCF_900104155.1 Butyrivibrio sp. INlla16 | reverse complement strand
GGTCAGCAAAAAATAATTGAGCTCCAGGCTGCAGGCTGATTGTTCTTAGATTCTGAGCCAGAGGTAATAACCCAGCCACCGCGTTAGCGGCTTGCCCTTGATGGCACAAAAAATAACTGCTACACTGCTGCAAACGACGGAGAAAATCTGATTGTTCTTGAGTTCTTCGCCGTCGGTGATTAACCGTCAGCAGTTATTTTTTGTGCTGTCAAGGGTGGCGTCCGGCTACCTCAATCTAAATATCTGCATTTTTCAAGGTTCATCTGAGCCTATTTTTTTGACCTATTTTTTTCATAGATTATTTGACACTATCGTCACAAAAAGAATCATGACTTAACGCTACAAAAACAATTATAAATTACGCCAGCATCAGAAAAATAGGCTAAACAATTAACAAAATTGCTTAGCCTATATTGTTCATTATTCAGTTTTCACAGCTCATGCACATATCAGTTTGAGGCCTTGAAGTTGTAGATCGGCTTCATGACGTCCACAATCTCCACCGACTCCCCTATCACGTCGATGATGTCGTCAAGGGATTTGTAGGCCATGGGGGCCTCGTCGATTGTCGCCTCGCAGACGGAGGATGTGAAAATTCCCTTCATTGACTCCTTGTACTCCTCCATGGAGAGGTTGTTCTTCGCAGCGGTTCTGGACATGATTCTTCCGGCGCCGTGGGGTGCGGAGTAGTTCCACTCGGGGTTTCCCTTGCCGATCGCAAGCACGGATCCGTCCCTCATGTTGATGGGTATCAGAACCTTCTCTCCCTTGTGGGCCGCGATTGAGCCTTTTCTTAGGATCATCTCGTCGGTGTCGATGTAGTTATGTATCGTGTGAAAAGACTCCCCGCCTGACAAACCTGATTTCTCAAGTAAAATCTCGGCCATTTTCTCGCGGTTTCTCTTGGCAAATCTCTGGCATATCTCCACATCGTGAAGGTAGTCCTCAAGGTATTTTCCCGATAAGTAGCAAAGATCCTCGGGCATGGTTGACGGAAACTCGACATACTTTTTATGGTAGAGCTCTTTAAGTGCAGCCTGGATCTCGCTTCTTCTGCCCTGCTCCTTGTAGGTTCTTATGAGTTCATCCCTCGCCTCGAGATAATCTCCTATACCTTTTGCAAGGTCCACGGCGAGTGTCTGATAGAGCTCAGCGACCTGTTTTCCTAAGTTTCTGGAGCCCGAATGGATTATGAGATACTGGGTTCCATCAGCAGCTCTGTCAACCTCGATGAAGTGGTTGCCGCCGCCGAGCGTTCCGAGGGATCTCTCGAGACGCTTGGTGTCCTTAAGCTGTCTGTAGCAGCGAAGCTCGGTTAAGTCGAATTTCTCGACTCTGCCCTCCCAGACCTCTCTTCCTGAAGGCACGGTAAAAGCCGCCATATCAAGCTTCTCAAGGTCGATTTGCTGTTTTCCGAGATTAACAGTGTACATACCACAGCCCAAATCCACGCCCACGACGTTGGGCACTGCCTTGTCTGTGATGGTCATGGTGGTCCCGATGGTGCAGCCCTTCCCCGCATGGACGTCGGGCATGATTCTGATCTTGGAGCCCTCGGTCATGGGGTAGTCGCACATTCTTCTTATCTGCTCGATTGCCTCGTCCTCGATCACCTTAGCGAAGCACAGAGCAGTATTTACTTTTCCTTTTATCTCTATTGTGTTCATTGGTTTTTCCTTTTTGTCAGAGCTGGGAGTATTGCACGCTCCCGGCTGTTTTCTTTTTGGGGGCCCAGCTATGCGGCTATCCTTTCATACCTTTTTGATGAAAGGACGCTCATCATGAATTTGTAGGGTTCTAAATCGCCGTCTTTTAACATTGAAAAGATCTGCGGATTGCAGCCTGATACAAGCGCCACGCCGCGGTCATTCATTTTTACAGGCTGCTGCTGATTGCGGCTCGACACGTTCCAGAAAACTATCTGGGGAAGCTTAAAGCCATATCTTGCAAACTGCGCCTTCGCGTTCTCGAAATTGGTCATTCCGGAATTGTTAGCACAGTAGTCGAACTCCATGTCGGAGATGATATAGAGTTTCTCCGGCATGTCAGCCTGCGTGAGTTTGTTGTTTACGGCAGTTCTTAAGATTAGCATGAAGGTCTTTTCGATGTCGGTGTTGCTGACTTCGTTAAACCGCATGCAGTAGCGGACTTTTTCCACTATGTCGCATCCCTTGATCTCCACGAGTCTCGGGTTCGCTGAGAAGGTGATGAAGTGATTATGAAAAGCGCCTGTATTTTTCTCTGCAAAGTAGATGCCAAGGGACTGCGCAACTGCTGCCGGTGTGGGATTTCCCCAGCCGTACATTGAGCCCGAGCCGTCGACAACTACGAGAGATTTTTCCGCACCCGCAAAGTTCGGGAGTGCGTTCCAGGTAGCGTTCATCGCCTGTCTCTCTTCCACGCTGAAGGGTTTACCTCTTCTGTCTATCACGGGTGCGATAACATCGTAAGGTGTGAGCGCGCCTGTATTCATGACAGAAGGATCCGCCTCCGCTCTATTTATGAAGGCCTGATATCTCTCGCCGTCATTTCTGATGAAGGCCTGTCTGTACTTGTAGAGCGCCTTGGAGGGCTGCTTCTCGTAGTCAAATGTGTAGTCCTTCTCGCGGAGGTTGTTCTCTATGATCTTGATCTGCGCTCTGAGTGCCGACAGGATTCTGCGGTACTCGGAGTCAGTCATGCCAAGGGCCTTCGCGATCTTCTTTGCATTTCTTATGGTTTCCTTGTTGCTTGCGTTGATGGAAGGGAGCCATTTTGCCAAGAGAGAGATGTTGGTGGTGGCGTTCATATCTGAGCGAAGTGTTTGCTCTATGTAGTTCATGACTTCTTTTTCCACAGGTGTGTCCATGAGCGCAAGAAGATCGTCGTATCTGCCGTACTCAGCAACGTTCGCGATATTCTTCTTAACAGACTCAGGCTCTGTAGCGGCGAGGTACTTAAGGATTACCTTGAAAACACGTCTCTCACCGAGGCCGCCTCTGATGTCTCTTGCAAAGAAGAGCATTTTCATGGCAAGGTCCGCATCCTCAGCGTACGCCTTCACGAATCTGGTGATGATGTCTTCCTCGGAAGCTCTTCTGAGCGCGCCTATTGTTGCGAAAAGATCAAGGCAGTCGGACTGTGTTGAAACATAGGTAACTGCGCCGTTCTCTGTATATGTGATGTTTGCTTCTTTCTTTAAGAATGATAACATGTTGGTTTCCTCCTGTTGTTGCTCACAGATCTGTAGCTTCCATGAGCCGCTTTTCAAGATACTGTTTTTTACGCGCCGCGGGCTCTTACCCCGCAATGCCTAAATCATGCTACAGCTGACTTTTCAACGCGTCCCTAGTTAATTGCTGTTAGTATCTTCTTTTTTTCAAGACACATACACCCTTCCGGGCTGGAGCGGGATTTGAACCCGCGATCACGGATTATTCATCCGGTGCTTCACCTCTTAGCTATCCTGTAAGTTAGTTGCTGTCTGTGTCTTTGTAACTCGCCAAGTCTGTTGTGACTTGACTTTGTGATTCGCCAGGCCGCTTGTGACTTGGCTTTGTCTTCGTTGTGACTTAATCATAGCGCAGTGTATTGGAGATAAAAAGATGCAGTTTGACTCTTTTCTGCAACCCCAATATAATGTTATAAATAGCTTATATATGTTTTTTATGATGTAATATACATCCCCATAAAAGAGGCACGATATGACAGAGAAGTATAAAATCTATCTTTCAGAGGATACAAAATCAAGACTTATAAATGACGCTGAACTCTTCGAGTTCACCAAGAATGACGAGAGCGTGAATCTCAACGCTTTTCTCAAGACGCTGATTGTGAACTACTTTGATCAGTATAGGCACGACAGCGACTCACTGCTCGCGAATATTATGCAGGATCTGAGCGAGCTTTCTTCTATTAGTAAGAAGGATGCAGCTTTTCTTGCAGATAAGATCGTGAGCACATATATTAAGGCTGACCGCCACCAGAGCGGCAAAAACTCCGCTCTCACCCTGACTGTGAGCGGGTCTTCTTATGAAATTCTGAAGATAATCGAGAACAATATGCTGGCAGAAACTTCTCTCTCGCAGTACCTCAAGGACATGTTCAATGCTTACCTATCCATTCCGCGAAGCGAGCGAGAAGCCATCATTTTCAAAGATAGCTATGAGGATATTTCACGGGCACTAAAGGAGCACAAGGTCCTCTCTTTCACGACCACAACCTCAGGCGACAACAAGGCTTACTATGTCGAGCCCTATATCATTGCGCCTTCCAAGGAGGAGCAGTGCAACTATTTGCTGTGCTTCGATAGGCGCGCCAAAAAGCCCAGGACTTTCCGCATCTCCAGACTTAGAAGTGTCTTTGTGACCTCCGATACTTTTGCTGTTAATCCTGACATTCAGGAAGAGCTTCGGGAAAAGGCCCTCCGCAGCCCTCATTCCGTGGGTCTTACCGTGCAGGCTGTCGTCCGTCTCAACCCCTACGGTGTCAGAAAGTTCAAGGCCATCACCAAGAACCGTCCACTTGTCTCCAAGATTGAAGGCGATCTCTATTACTTTGATTGGCCCGAGCTCCAGCTTGAGGAGTACTTCAAGCGTTTCGGCCGCGACGCCATCGTAATCGGGCCGGAATCCCTCAAGGAAAAGATTAGGAAGTTCTATTATTATGGGCTGAGGGAATATAGTAGGTGAGGAGTTTATAGCTTGTTGTGCCAAGATACGATTGCTTTTCTTGTTTTCTTGGTAGTGTTCAAAACTTGTTGTACCAATATATGTTGACTATTCTTTATATCTTGGTAGTGCTTGGAAGCAGCTCTACCAAGATATTTCTTTTTTCCACTTTATCTTGGTAGCAAAAATTCTTTTTCGTACCAAGATTTTTGTATTATTCTTATTATCTTGGTTGCTCATGAAGTAGTCACTACCAAGATATTCTTCATTTTCACTTTTTCTTGGCATCAAAAAATCTTTTCCATACCCAGATCTATGCATTATTTATGTTATCTTGGTAACCCATGATTTCTGCATAAATCCACTTAGCAATTTTCCTTCGGAAGATTTACTTTTTTCTTTCCACATTCCACATTTCACAGTTTTTATGTAGTATAAGAGTCCGAGGGTATGAAAATTTTATAAGGGGAGGAATGAACAAAATCAAGAGAAATCTTTTATATTTCACCACAGCTATGCCGTGTCTATTTTCAGTAATCGGATTAACAAAATTCACCGTTATTGCAGCAGAAACATCCGCGGCTCAGACAGAAACACCCGCAGCTCTGGTTGCACCTACTAACCTTAAATGGAGTGATAATCATCACGCAATTTTCACAGTCGTAGATCAGGAAGCTTACTATTTTGTTTACTTGGAGAAAGATGACAAAACCATCATGACCTAGCATTGGGGATCGGCAAGTGGCGTACAGAATGTTTCTTTGGATTACGATATCAAGGAGACAGGAACCTACCGCTTCCGTGTTAAGGCCGGTCTAAACAGTACGGATAAGGATTATAATACCGGCGTTGTTAGCGATTACAGTCCTGAATTCCACTATGTAAGACCGTCAAAACAGCTTCCTACACCAACAAATTTAAAATGGGATCCATCCCAGCCGGGCACAAAATAGATGGTGTTCGAGGTTATAAAGTAATTCTTCGAAAAGAAAACGGTACCTTTGTTATAGGCAGATTTTGTGCTAACGCCCTAGCTGTAAAGATGCAGAGCGATACCGCAACCAAGGCTGAAATTGTCGGCCTTGAGTTCCTTTATCAGGTCAAGGCTAAGGTAGCTGTTTCCAACAACGTCACCGGTCCGAAGGACAAGAAAATTAAGAAGATAATCATTCCCGACACTGTAACTATCGGAACTTCCGAATACAAAGTTACAGGCATAGCTGAGAATGCTTTCAAGAACTACAAGAAGCTTACATCAGTTACTATTGGAAATTTTCAGTTAAACATCTCCGCCGCGGTTTTCTGATAGATCAGATAATCCTCTTCCGAGAAATTCACGATGGTTATCTCTATCTCGTATCCGGCGTTTTCAGCAATCCAATCATTAACAGCGGCGAGGGCAGCCTTTGCCGCTTCTTTTTTGGGATACCCGTAAACTCCTGTAGATATTCCAGGAAAAGCGATGCTGTGAAGGTCATTCTTTTTTGCCAGCTCCAGACTGTTCCAGTAGCAGTTACGAAGGTCCTCCGGATCCGAGGCACTGCCGCTGTAAATCGGTCCCACTGTGTGAATTACATGCTTCGCAGGAAGGTTGTAACCTCCCGTGATCTTGGCCTCACCGGTTCTGCAGCCGTTAAGCGTTCTGCACTCGTTCAAAAGCTCGGGCCCCGCAGCCCTGTGTATTGCGCCATCAACGCCGCCTCCGCCGAGTAGACTCGAGTTCGCTGCGTTAACAATCGCATCTACTTTGAGTTTAGTTATATCGCCTGCATGATAATTTATGCTGCTCATTATTCTTCCTTCCCTTCTGCGTTTCCGTCTTCTTCAACCAGCACAAACATATCGTCAGGCTGCTTGCATCTCGGGCACACATCGATATCACGGATGCTTTTTCCTTCCTTCTCCTCATCAAAAATGTAACCACACGCTCTACACCTGTAAACTGCCATAAGCACCTCCTCAGTCATTTTCCTTAACTAAAAATTATACTGCATGAAATTGCCATTATGCTTGAATCCATAGGCCTCGTAGAGCTTAACGCCCATGTTGGAGGCCGTGATGTAAATTGTTCCGCAGCCGTAGTCCTTTGCTTCCTTGACAACTCTGTCGAGGAGCGCGGTTGCTATCCCCATTCTGCGATAATTCGGATCGGTATACATGCTCGACAGGATTCCCAGCCTTCCGGACGGACACGTGAAGTACGGCGGTTTCTCTGCAAACGACATTCCGCTCGTTCCCACAATTTTATCTCCATCGAATGCCAGCCATGAGACATACGTGCCGGCAGCCATATTTTTCGTATAAAAATTGCGAAGTGCTGCGCTTAGGTCAACGCCTTCAGGGGGTGTTTTTCCTTCTGAAGTGTACTCCTCCGTCAGCTGATTGATTCTCATGCTGATGATTGTGTCCAGGTACTCCTGCGTCAGTTTCTTGTAGTCAATGCTCATGATTTTCCCCCAATTTTCTCTGCAGATAAAACATGCAGATGAAGCACATTATGATCTGAACGATGGTTGAACACGGCGTCGCAAGGCCGATTTTGAAAAGTGATACCGGCTCCTGCTTACTCATGAAATACGACACCGGAATCCTTATGAGGAATGCACCGGCGATTCCCTGAAGCATGACAAACTTCGTATATTCCATGCCGTTGAAGAATCCGATGAAGCAGAATAAAAAGCATGTAAACAGGCAGTCGATGGCGTACGCCTTCAGATAATCCCAGGCCGCCATGATGACTTCCTTGTCATTAGCAAAAAGTCCCGCCAGAATATCGCCGTGGAAAAATCCCATGTAAAACATAACCACTGCAAAGATGAAAGACACGCCTATCGCATATTTCAGGCCCTTGAAGGCTCTGTCGTATTTCTTTGCGCCTCTGTTCTGCGATACGAAAGCGGACATCGACTGGGCAAACGCCGACGGAATCAGCATGATGAATCCGCATACTTTCTGCGATACGCCAACTCCCGCGGAGGCCACAAGTCCCAGCGCGTTAACTATTGCCAGGATCACCAGGAATGAGATGCCCACGAGAAGGTCCTGAAGCGCAACCGGCGTACCTATGAAAAGAATTTTCCCTATAATACTTTTGTCCAGACTGAAACTCTGTCTGGTAAGTGTGAAGGGCAGCGTCTTTTTCCTAATCAAAATCAGCGAGATTATCACGCTCACCAGCTGCGCAGCCACTGTGGCGTACGCCGCTCCGCGGGTTCCCATCTTAAAACCGGCCACCAGCACAAGGTCTCCGACAATGTTACAAATACAGGCGATCAGCACAGACACCAGCGGTGTGATGGAATCCCCAAGACCCCTGAAAATACTGCCGATCAGATTGTAAGCTATTATGATAATGATTCCCATTCCGCAAATTCTTATGTACGCAGAAGTCAGGTCAAACGCCTCCTGCGGTGCGTTCATCGCCTTCGCAAGACCGCTCGAACACAGCGGGATAAGTATTGTCAAAACCACTCCTAGCGTCAGAAAAAGCATTATTCCGTTTGCGACAACGTTTCCGCCTTCCTCGCCTTTTTTCTCTCCGATCTTTTGTCCCAGGAAAACAGTGATGCCCAGGGATAAGGCGGTCATGAGGTTAGTGATTGTCTGCATTATCTGCGAGCCGGTGGAGACTCCCGAAACATCCGCGGACTCTCCGAATTTTCCTACTATCAGAAGGTCAACCGCACCGTACAAGGACTGCAAAAACAGCGCAAACAGCACCGGAATTGCAAACTCCAGCAGAGGCCTTAGTATTTTTCCTTCTGTAAAATCTATTTGTTTCTCCATTTACTCCTCACTTATTGCACGGTCACTTTTAATGTCTTCGAAATACCGTTTACAGCATAATAATATATGTCACATGTTCCTGCGCCGACGCCCGTGATATTTCCGTTTTCATCTACAACAGCAACATTCTCATCAGAAGATTTATAACGGAACATTGGTGCATGCTCTTTCATCTTCTTGGAATTATCATCGAGCTTTACAGATGCCTTAACCTTTGTCGTCTTGCCAACTTCTACGGAAACACTCTTCTTGGAAAGATGTATGGATTTGACATTAGTAAACCTGAATTATTCATGACAACTTAAACCTCTGAAATCAAACTCATAATCCGATTTTTTTGAAATGGATGCCTAGAATAAGCGGGAATCAGTCCTAAAAATGGGTAGACTGTCCCTATGAATCAGAAATACAGACTTTTAAGTTATCAAGGTGCATCAATAGTTGCTATTCCAACTGTGGATTTAAGCTGCTTATATTTGTAAGTGTTTCATAGAACTCAGATATGTAAGGGCAGCTGCTACACAG
>NZ_FMYB01000081.1 GCF_900104155.1 Butyrivibrio sp. INlla16 | reverse complement strand
GTCTGTATTTCTGATTCATAGGGACAGTCTACCCATTTTTAGGACTGATTCCCGCTTATTCTAGGCATCCATTTCAAAAAAATCGGATTATGAGTCTGATTTCAGAGGTTTAAGTTGTCATGAATAATTCAGGCTAAATCTGATAAATTTACCTATTATTGTTCCGTCTGCACTTCGCGAATTGTTTTGGTATACAATGTCCAGATACTCGGCTTCGTTCCGTGTCAGTTCGAACGTTCCGTAAAATGTAGATACATTGACAGGATTGCTGACTATTTTATTGTTGTGGAAATATTCAATTGTTGCTAAAACGCTGACTATTAGAACGCTTATCAAAATAAGTATAGATTTAACTGTTTTTCTTTTCATAAGTGTATGCTTCCTAAGATAATTATTCAATCTGTGGCAATTTGAGTGGAACTACATCAATGGAAAAAGGAAGAATAAAGATAAAGCAGGGACGACCATGAAGGCAAGCCCCTGCTTTTCTTCATTCTGTTACCTGATTATCCTCTGAGAAAAGCTGTAGGAATAATCATCCTTACCTTCTTTGTTCATACATAGAGCCTGATTAATGTGTTGTTTACCATCGCTGGTTCTGCAGATATCGTCTATAAGGAATCTGACACTTTTATATTCAGCGAGCTCAACATTGTATACCTTTGTGTCTTTTCCTGGAAAATCAATCTGCTTATAATTCTGGAACAGGATAACCGAATCTCTCTTTGGCTCATTATCACGATTTCCGATTTCAAAATAATCAGCTGTCTGCACAGTATTGAAGCTGACGCCATCATTCGATGCCGTATAGGTTTTCGGCTTATCGTAACTTATTTTCTGTTCTGCATAACAGGAGTTACCGACATTCAATCTGCAGTGCATAACAAGATCTCTTGTTCCGCTTTCAAGAGTATACATTTTGTCCTGCCCTGCATTGTTCTCATATGTGCCGCAGAAGATAACGAAATCAATGTTATGTATGCCGTCTTCAAGTCTGTTGACAGAAAATGGAACATGGATTTTCTTGTCGTTATCAACCTTAAACGTGCACGATTCCAACTCGTTTCCATCAACCGAAAAGGGAACCTGTTCGCTATTATCAAGCACAACCAATGTGAAATTATGCTCTTTTCCAAGTCCATTTGTCAACGAAACAAAAGCTTCAAATGGCTTACCACTCTCAATATCATTTTCCTGATCGTGATAACACTTTGAATCGTTATCAAATACCCCAACAGAGAGATAATTGCTTGATCCTTCCAAGTCCTGCTCCCTCGTTTCTCCCTTATACTCAGTCTTAAACGAACTGTATATTTTTTCATTCGAAGGAAAAAATCTGCTCTCATCCATCGGGACATCTTTTTCTTCTGAACATCCACATAGCGATAAGCATAAGCCAAATATGACTATTGCAGTTGATATATATTTTTTAGTCATCATTTTTTCTTGTTTCCCTTCCTATTCTGTCAAGTGATTATTTCGTGCCAAGGGCACCGGTGCTGAGCATCGCTCAGCACCATTGTTTTTTTATTGCGAACCACCGGTTCGCAATTCAGCCCCACTTGGCAGATTATTCGCGTTTACTGCAGTATCTGCGCATGTTTGTCCTTCCTGTTTCAACCCAGGTTGTTGTATAAGCAAATCTGTCTACTATAGCCTCTGCATATACTCCTTCACCAAGTTTTTTGATCCAGTCCTTTTTAGAATACTGTGTACAAAAGATAGTGGATGAGGAATCTGACCGTCTCTCCATCAGTTCAAAAAGGAAGTGGAGTTCCTCCTTGGAAATGTCTGCCATAAGCCACTCATCGAGAATCAGAAGCGGTACCTTAGCATACTTATTCAGGAGACGTTTCTCTTGCCCTGGGATAAGAACGGTATCTCCAAACTCTAGAAGTAAATCCGGAAGTCTAATGTACCTGGTCTTTATCTGTTGACGGCAAGCTTCCTTACCAAGAGCACATGCAAGAAAAGTCTTTCCTGAACCAGTATAACCTTGAAGGACAATGCTATGATTGGAATGAATGTACTGACAAGTCATCAGTTCAGTAACTGCTTCCTGATTAAGTGTCCTGCCATCAAAAAACAATGACTGTCTATCTGCTTGAGGGAATCTGAACTTGGCTGTCTTTATAAGCCTCTGTATCTTACAATTATACTTCTCCTGATAAAGATAATCGACAAGTCTCTGAAAGCGCTCATCGAAAGAGAGTTTTGCTGTAAGAGGATCTTTCTGCTGTTGCTCTAGTGCCACAGCTAATTCGCTGATATTAAGCTCCTTAAGTTTTCTTCTTGTCTCTTCGTTTATCATTCTTCAATTCCCCCATCTTCGTAATAGTTGCTTCCCCTTAAATATCCCAATGAATCATCAGGACCCTTGCTTTTCTTGGATTCCATGTATACCTTGTCTTGATTGGCTGCCAGTATCGACTTAAGATGATGATAGCGGGGCTTTTTTATCCCACTTACGATAGCGAATTCGCAAGCCGCTTCAAGACGATCCTCAGAATAGTCCTTACTAAGTCTTAAGACCGCCAAAGAGGGATTATAGCCCTGCTCTTTGATGTCTACAGCTGTAAATATGCGATTGATTACCTGCGCAGTATAAGGACCGATTGCATTTGCCCAGTTCTTGATGCGTTCATCATTCCAGGGAGTTACCTTGAACTTTTCAGGCATATCCTCCGGATGAGTTGAGTACTGGTTCTTACGACCAGCCGGGAAACGGCAATGAGTAGCTATTCTGTTGCCCTGAAAGTAGATTTCTACAAGTGTGTCAGTAATGCGGAGATCAACAGTCTTTCTCGCATACTGATAAGGGCAGGAATACCTGTTTTTCTCAAAGACCACATGAAAGTCAATGTTTACGTTCCTGCCATAAACCCACGTAGAGATCTCAAAAGATACTTCCGGAAGATCATGAAGGAATTCCTTTTCATCAAGATATGATTCATATCGGGTTCCTTCGCGTTTTGTAAACTTTTCATTGTTGAAAGCATACAGTTTTTTACTAACAGCAGCTTTCAAATCCTCAAAGCTGTAGAATTCTTCATTACGTAGCTTCGCTATTATCGCAGTAGCAATCTTACCTACCGTTCCCTCTACAGATGCTTTTTGCTTGGGCTTTTTAACTCCAGCAGGCATTATTGCTGTCATGTAATGGTGTCCCAAAGCTTCATAATCAGCAGTAAGAATGATTTCTCCTTCTTTAGGATGCTTTACTACTCCTGTTTTTAGATTGTCACAGACAAGCCTGGTAGTCGCACCACCAAAAAACTCGTACATATGGATATGGCACCTGAGGAATGTATCCATCTTCATATCCAAAGTAGGTTCAACATATGAGTACTGACTGTATGGAAGTGTAGCAACGAATAGATATACAGTTCTGATTTCTCCAGTAGAAGTATCACAGAAATGCATAGTAGGGCCAGACCAGTCCACCTCTACTTTGACACCAGGTTTGTTTTCAAGATGATTTGTAAGCTTGTTTACCGTAGTAAAATTTCCATATCCACCACAAAACCTGGTGTACCCCATGGGAATATCACCATTTTCAAGGCATTTTTCTTTGTATTCTTCCCATAGGAGTTTCAACGTAACCCCCACTTTTTTGAGTTCATCATGGATGTACTCGTAATCCGGTTCCTTAAACATCTTTTCTACCACATGCTTATCCGGATAAAACATCTGGTAAACGGCATTATCATCAAGGTTTCTGACGTCTGCATATTTGATGCCTTTTTCATCTGCGATAGCAAAAACATCACTCACAGAATGCCTTGATATGTGCCTTGTTTCGGCGATCATGTTTCTGGACATGTTCCCCTCACGAAGCTCCAGGATGAGCTTCACCTTGATTTTTCTGGCCATTTCTTTTGGCCTCCCTTCATTAGATTTGGGATAGATGATCCCATAAGTCACTATGTTACTATCCTGTGGCATTTAACTGATGAAAGGACTATGCATTATTAAAGAAGCAAATGCTTTATCGTGAAATGATATCTTCTACTGAAGTTTGCTATGTTATTATAAAAAAGCATGTGTTTAGAATTATTTTTATTTTTGCCTGTAACATTTTCTCATTTCAATTGTTATATATATGACTAAGTAAAACGGGAGGAAGGTATGGAAGAGCAATTGCTTTATAAGCTTTATCGTGCATATTACAATGAGCTGTTTCTATACCTGTACTCTCTTTGTCACAATCGTGAGCTTTCTGAAGATATGGCACAGGAAGCATTTTTAAAGGCGCTCCTGTCGCTTTCAGATAATCATGCAAATATGCGTGCGTGGCTTTACATGGTCGGACGAAATCTGTTGTTTAATGCACTGGCCAGGCAGAAAAGAACAGAACTCAAAGCGAATTCGGAAGAGTTTGAGTCAGCAAAACAGGAGAGCATTCTTGATGAACTGATTCTTGATGAAAATCGAAGGCTGCTATATGAAGCAATAAATCATCTTGATAAAACAAAGCGTGAAATATTATGTATGCAGTACTTTTCAGGCCTTTCTCAAAAAGAAATAGCAGGAATACTTGGAATGTCACCTGAAAATGTAAGAGTACTGGCTTTTCGTGGAAAGAAGTTTATCAAAGAGTATATGGAGGATGAAGGGATATGACATATCGGGAATTGTTGCAAGGGTATAAAACTGGACAGCTTGATGAAGAAAAGCGCCTAGAGATTGAGGCAGATATAGAAAAGCATGATGCCATAAGCGAGTATCTGTTTGATAACAACGATATTTCCGGAATTAGTGAGACTTCGCTAAACTCAGATATTCCGATGAATTCAAATGATGATACTATGGAGAAGGCTGCAGACTTTACCAGAATGGTAAAGCGAAGTATTCATATGGCTTTTATAAAAGTAGGAGTTGTGACAGCATTAGTTACACTTGCTATAGTTGCATTTTGCTTGAAAGGACTTCCTAAAATAATAGATCAAAAATACTATAATCCGGCTGAGCAGGTTGGCGGAAATGGAATATACGGGACTGAAACCAGCAACAAGCTTACTATTGATATAGCGACATATTCTGAAGCGTTCATGCCTACAAGAAATATTGTGCAGACTAGTGTAGAAAGCAGAGGATTTGGTAACTATTATGTCTCATTTATTCGTAACAATAATACCTATAGCGGAACTATAGAGAAGGGACAACTCAGGTTATATAATCCGGATGCGATTAATAAAACGATAAGGCTTACATATGCAATGAATGAAAAAGGTGAAACGGGATGCTACCTCACAAGTCCTAACGGCAACGATTTTTTTGAAGATAATTACATTGAATATCTAAGTGATTATGATTATTACTATGCATCTGTCACTCTTAGCAAGGCCATGAGGTATGATGATTTCCTTAAATGGTGTGACAAGAATGATATAAGTGCCGATTGGTGCGCTATAAATGTAGATATGGATTCAGAGGATCCGACAGCCCTCCCACATAAATACACTATGTCTGATCCCTATGCACATACGTATGAGCCCTGCATAGGTTTTGGCGGAACTGAAGCTCATATTATGTATTACGACAATGAAAAATATCCCACGTTAAGTTTGTTTGATACACTTGATTCAAAAAATGAAGGAAGAGAAAAATATGATGTAGCTGTCGAGCATGTCTGCAGCATGTTAAGCTATCTGTCAGATAATCCGGAAATATTTGAGCTGTTTGGCCATTCTGATGATTATGGATATGAAAGAAATTTAAGTATTGACAAGGAAAGGATAGAAAAAGAGGGGCTTTATGTGTATGGATTTGTGACCGCTGAGAATAAAACCGGTCTTCAACGTATAAAATCATTAGAAAATGTATCCTACGTTGTAGCTGATGAAAACTAAATTATTGTATTATGTCAGAAATAAAATGCTGGGGCTTTTGATAGTTGCTCCAGCATTTTCGATTTATACTATAAAAATAGAACTATTAAAAATCATGTATTCGTAATAACATATAATTCCAAACGTTTGGATGCGGTGCTAAATAGTGAATTGAATTTCATGCCAACCAAGTGGAGCTATTCCATGAATGGGTGGGGCTGAATTGCGAACTGGGTGGGCTCAGGGCCCGAAATAATCAGTCAAGCCTTAAAATACGATTTTTACTGGCTTTGACGATTTTGTTATTCCTCAAAACAGGAGCCAAAGGTGATGAATTGTCATAGTATCTTGTACTGAATAGCCGATTTCAGGTAGCACTAATAAAGCATCCTCTTGTTTGCTCTATAAAGGCCATTTCTCCTTTGATCAACTATGATGGCTAACCTTCCGTGTCTAAAGGGATCGTGTCCCAACTTCCTTCGTCCAGCCAATTCATACACCAAGTGCCAGCAAAGCTCCTAAACAGGGTCAAGCCCTAGGGAAAATACCACCGCCAGCTACAGCTCTTGTTTGTTGTCCTTTACTGACCAATCTACACTTTGGATGGTACCGACAAGTCGGTGGACGCAATCCATCCTGTTGTAAGTTGGTAGCTTTATTTTGCAGAAGACTTGCTTCTGCTGTTACTGGATTCCTATCCGGAACCCTGTCCAACCACCGAACAATGCTCAGTAGTTCGACAGGATTCCGGAGCATGTTTCTTTCTTAAGCAGCCACTATTTCTGCTTCTTCAAATCTCTTGATATCATCAAGCATCTTCTGTGGATCGTAGGTAATTCCTTTTTTAAGGATAGTAAATATGATCCTGAGAAGCTTACATGCTATGACTATCAGCGACTGCATCTTCTTTAGAGGATTCTTCGCTCTGGTAGTGTAATACTCATGTATATACTGGAATTCCGGAGCATGAGCCACTACCGATTTAGCTCCCTGAAACAGCCAGGTTCGCAGTTCTTTGCGTCCTCTATGGCTTATCTTTGTTTCGCCATTATGCTTGCCTGAACTGTTGGCTACAAGATTTAATCCGCTGAGTTTCTGTATTTCCTTTGCATCATCAAATCTTTCAATGTCTCCCATTGAAGATATGATTCCAGCCACTATGTTCTGTCCAAGTCCTGATATTTCAAGGATGTTCTCTACATGGGGTATTTCCATACATTTTTCATTGATTGCAGCTTCAACTGTCGCAAGCCTCTCATCCAATGAGATGATATCTTCAACATGGCACTTTACTGAATATCTGTCCGGCTCTGATCCTTCTTTCTTGCCTATGCTTACGCAGGCATACCTGAAAATCTCAGCAGCCCTGCTATAGCCGCGTCCTCTAAGCTTAGCCTTGTGCCATATATCTCTGATTCCATCTTCACCCAGCCTGATTATATCCTCAGGAAACGGTGCAACCTTAAGTATCTCCATTGCAAAGCTGCCATCTGTTTTCCCAAAAGCGTCCTTATATTCAGGGAAATAGATCTTCATCAGCCTGTGCAACCTGTTTATGCTGCGGATCCTGTTCTCAGCAAGCTGGCTCCTTAGAAGTGAGAGACTACGCAGATCAGCGTAGATACCCTCTGGAAGATATGGCATACCGTAGTTTCCGTTCATAACAAGGTTTGCAATGACCTTGGGGTCTTTTCTGTCATCCTTAAGCTGGCTGTTATCCTCGATTTCTTTTGTCTGTTTTACTGCATATGGATTTACCTGCACCACGCTGATACCATTGCTTATCAGCCATGTGGCAACGCAGAACCAGTAATGACCTGTTGGCTCAAGTCCAAGGACTATCTGTCTCTTACCATTTACTGCTGCAAGGTCTACCATCCAAGCTTTTGCGGCTTCAAATCCTTCCTCGTTGTTAAGGAAAGAAAATGGCTTTTTGCTGAGTTCTCTGCCTTTTCTATCTATAGCTCTCAGATAATGGGTTTCACTGCCTATATCGCATCCAACTATAAGCATGTCATCCGATATAAATGAGAGCTTGGCATTCTTATCAAACTTTCCTGATGTCTCCAGATCATGCCAGGTCTTTGCCTGCATTGTGTTAAGAAGTTCACTAATCCTTGACTGTCTTTCGTCGGCAGATAAAGTATTTATCACCGAAAAGTTGTTGTTTACTTGATTTTTGTTGTTCTTTGCCTTAGCATTCATGTTAGATACCTCTCGTATTCTTGGATTATTACCAACTGGCAGGTCAGTAACAATCCAACTTTACTTGAGGTATTCTTTTTAGGTCAACCCCTGTTTAAATCATACAGGAAGCTCCTGAATATAGTTTTTGACAGCACGTGCTTTAATCTAGAATTAATAATAGCACCACGATATCATTCCGCCTATACTAATATCATTTTTTAATACCTGTGATTTATACCAGACTTTAACCCTTGTGAACTCCATTATGAGCATCATAGTACTCTTTTTTCATTTCTATCCTATGCCTATCGATTAGAAGCAGATAATAGTGTAATAATATATAACACTAATATCAAAAATGGATTATAATAATTTTGATGGGATACCAAAAATACAATAAGGAGAAGAAAAATATGAACGAATTGGCTAACAAAAGGGAAAAAGAACTCCTGGACATGCTATGGAAGGCGGATAAGGCCATGACCAGCATGGATATGCTGAATTATCTGGATGAGGACAACTGGAACAAGCTCAGTGTTTTCCGTACTGTAAACGGATTGCTGAGTAAGGAACTGATAAAGGTTGATGGCCTGGAACAGAACAAGACGCAGTATGCAAGGACTTACCTACCTGCTGTAACGAAGGAAGAATATGCCGCCATGACACTTGAGAATGATGGTTTCGGTCTCTCATCAATCGACAGACTTGCTCAAGCGCTATACAAGAGGGGGAAACACAGCAAGAAGGAAAAAGAAGAGCTGGTAAACAGACTTCAGAGTATTATTGATGAAATAAGGTAAAAGGGGCAAGCAGGGGAGTATGAGTGTAATTGAAATATTTAACATGCTGATGATGAATGTTTTTTCGAGCAGTATATTGTTATTTGTTATATTCATAGTTAGAAAAAAGTTTTTAAAGAATAAAATACTTACAATATCAGAGATAGTTCTTTTATATTGCTTTACGTTAGCCAGATTGATAATTCCGCTTGACCATCAGCTGGTGATGGTCGTGGATATGAAATGGTTGAATCCGATATCTGATTTTTTATTCTTCACTGATGAACTGTTCAAGAAACCGATTTTTCCTGCATATAAGATTTTAGGTATATCTTACACTGTAATAGTACTGTCAGCATTGAGCCTGCTTCTTGTCAGATATATAAAAATGCGGATCAGTGTTAACAGCATGACCTCAGTACGAGACAATAGAATTAACGGTATAGCTTCTGATGCAAAGAAGAAGGTCGGAATTAATAATACTGTGGACATTAAGACTGTTGGAGAGATAAGCAGTCCATTGAGCATAGGGGGATTTAGGAAAACAGTTATCCTTCCTAAAGAGTTGCATAAAGTCTATTCAGACGAAGAGCTGTACAATATTTTCCTGCATGAATTCACACATATCAAAAACAGGGATTTTCTGATTTTACTTCTGGCTACTGTAACAGAATGTCTGTTCTTCTGGAATCCACTGGTTTACAGGATGAAAGCGGATCTGGAGCAGTCACTGGAAATAAGATGTGATAAGACTGCCACAAGAAATATGACTAAGACTGAGAAGAAATCCTATCTACAGACAATACTTGATGCAATGAAGAAAGATGAGCAGCATGCTACTGGAAGATTGAAGAACGCAGTAGCATTGAGTTTCTCGTCCGATGCATCAAATATGATAGAACGTTTCGAGCTGATAAAAGCGGATAAAGGCAGCAGGATAAATCCCGTGGGAGTTGCATTTACAGCACTCCTGGCAGCATTCTTTGTTGCGTCGTACTTCATTGTTTTTACAGCATCATATGAGCCGAATATAGAAGATATAGTTGGACCAAATAATGAATATGTTGAAATGAATCCAAAAACTGACTACATCAGAGAAGATTCGGCAGGAAATTATTATTGGCCTTTCGCCAAATATAGTGGGTAACCACTAAAACTTTGTTGATAGTTACAACCATTTTGAGTACGCTTAGAT
>NZ_FMYB01000095.1 GCF_900104155.1 Butyrivibrio sp. INlla16 | reverse complement strand
GCGGGTCTGATGATGGAAACGGTGCTCTTTCCTTTAGAAGCATCAATTCCAACTGCATTGTACATCATAAATAAGGTTCCTCCCCAACATTGAATTTGCATGGTGTCCAGCATTCCCCATTGCTTATTCTATCTCCTGTGGTATTAACCGGACGTGTACAAGACAGTCCTACCTACATAAAACGAACAGCTGCAAATGATAAGCTGGCTGACGGGCTTTCTAACGGACGCTAAGTGGTCCTAGGAGAACAAGGTCAGACCAATGCCTTATCATTGTACAGCTTAAGCAACAAGAGGGCTAAGGCCTAGCTGGCTGTTAGGTAACTTAACCCCACAACTATATATTAGGAGGAGATTAATGTCTATGAAGCAGGTTATAAGAAAAATTGGATGCTCTTTAATGGCCTTTGCCCTGACTTTCATGTCAATGTCCGGTCTTATGGAGGGAAGTATAGTAAAGGCTCAGGTAACAGTAACAAGTACTACAAATGTAATCCTTGTAGATGGGACTGTAAATAGCAACACTTCTCACTCAGGTCAGTTCTATGATGGGACAGGCGATGCAGTATTATTTATGGCAAATGGTACAACCTATGACAGTATAACGCTGACTGCAACGAATACACTTACCATCAAAAATTTAAATACTCCTAAGTTGACTGGTGGCTCTAAAGCTAATGTGAGTTTCTGGGGCAGTGATTTTACATTTGTGTTTGAAGGAACTAACTATATCCAGGATCTTTCAGTTGATGGTAATTCAACAATAAAAATGGCAGCCGGAGCAAGTTTGAAATGCGATTCACTTGGCATTGACACATCTATTAATCTAGCAACAAGTCTGACTCTTGGAGACGGAACAAATGCGACAAAAGATCCTAACACTGCTAAGGGAACACTTATCGATGATATCGAATTTACTAGCACGCAAAGTCAACCTGAGCCACAGCCTGTTACCCGCACAATTACATTTGATGCGAACGGTGGAACCGGAACAATGGATGCTGTAACCGTAACTGACGGAAGGCAATACACACTTCCAGAAAACAAGTTTACTCCTCCCACTAATAAAGAATTTGATAAGTGGGATAAAGGTGCTGCAGGTGCAGTTATAACAATAACAGAAGATACAACGATAAAAGCACTTTGGAAGGACAAAGCTGACGATGCTGCAGTTGATAAGGTAGATGAAAAGATAGACAAAAGCCAGAAAAACGCAAAACTTTCAAAACCAAAGGCAGGAAAGAAGTCCATTACCATAAAGTGGAAAAAGCAAACTGCAAAGGGAATCAAGGGCTATGAAATCCAGTACAGTACAGATAAGGATTTCAAGACTAATGTCAAGAAAGTGACTATAACAAAGGTCAAGACAGAGACTAAGACGATCAAGAAACTTAAGTCCGGAAAGAAATATTATGGTAAGCGGTAAATATACGGCGTCTAGGAAATGCCCTCCAAGATCAGTAGGATTCTTTTAGAGAAACTATTGGTATTGGAGGGCTTTTATTATGGACAAATATGTCATGGACATCAGGTTGCAGAACTGGATTCCGATCTTCGAAGCACAAGCAAGAAGCGGACTCGACAAACAGACCTTCTGCAAACAGAACGGAATCAGCCGGGGACTGTTTTTTAAATGGCAGAGGATATTGAGGGAACGGATTGCAGATGGTTTTGATCCTGGGAGCATTTCAGCTCCTACTGTTTTGACTGTACGCGGTATTGATGCTGCGGATGATCATCCTACATTTTTCGAAATCACACCAGCGTCATCCACGAGTCTTGCAGACCGGGATTCCAGAACAGAGGCAGCGCCTAGACAAACTCCTGTTGCTGATAAGGCATCATATAGCGGACAAATCTGTATTTCATATGGCGATTTTTCCGTCAGCCTGTCTGGTGATGTCGATGAAACATCTCTCACGTCAATCCTTCGGGCGGTGAAGCATGCTTAACGGAAATGGGCTTACATTTTCAAAGATAATACTGGCTATAGGAACTGTTGATCTCCGCAAGGGAATCGATGGACTGTGCTCGGTGATCAGATACACATACTGTAAGGACCCACTTGAAAAGGATACCCTCTTTCTTTTTTGTGGGACACGTCGGGACAGACTCAAGGGCGTGCTGTGGACCGGAGACAGATACATCCTGCTTTACATCAGGCTCTCAGAAGGTTCATTCAGATGGCCAAGATCAGAGGCTGAAGCTCGGACAATAAACGGGGAGGAATTCATGCGGCTGATGGATGGCTTTGACATAGATCCTTCCATTGGTAAAAAACGTGAGCCAGAGCCCATTGTCGCAAGGCGAAAGCCTTAAAAAAACCTAGTGATATTTATAAAATAATTATCACTAGCCTATTGACACTAGCATAGGTATGTGCTAAAATATCACTATGGAGGGCAGAAAGATGTCAATAGTGAAGCACACCGACAAACGTTCCGGAATAACTTATGTTTACGAATCAGAGTCATACTGGGATAAGGAGAAAAAGCAGCCACGCTCAAAAAGAACCCTCATCGGCAAAATCGATGAGGCAACCGGTGAGATAATCCCCACTGGAAAAAGTGGAAAGAAAAAAGAAGCTGTAAGTAGTACCCAGGAATCTGGGACACCACCTGAAGCCATAACAGACCAGGTAGAACTGCTTGCTCAGAAAGATGCCCAGATCAGTTCTCTCAAAGAGGAGAACCGAAGGCTCTTGAAAGAGAAGCAGGAAATGCTTGAAGCACTGGAAGTGCTCTTAAAGAAATGGTCTTAAAACGCTGAGGGAGGAGGCACAGGCATGAGGGCAGATGAAGAACGGTTCTATGAATCAGTCAAGGATCTTGACAGGGAAAGTCTGCTCTCAGGCTACGTTGCCCTTCATATAAAGTATGGGGAGCTACTCAGGGACAAAAACGCAAGCGACAGGATAACAACTGAAGGTGTGATACAGTTCCAGAAACTGTTGAAGGATTATGAAGAATCGCTGAGCAGGATAGACCAGCTTGAAAAGACAGTCAAGAAGCTGTCTGATCAGCTTGAGCTCAAAAACCGCGCCATATTTGGAAGGACAACCGAGAAGTTTCTTGATACACTCATGTCTTCAGAAAATCCCCCGGAGGAATTTGAGGACGAAAGCCAGACAGAGGATTGTTGTGATGATCATAAAGAAAACCGTGTCATCATAAGCCTTGATGAGTATAAAAAGTCTCTGGACGAGGAAAACGAAAAAGATAACGATGCAACTAAAAGCAATGCGAGCTCTGGTAAAAAGCGATCCGGCAAAGGAAGCAGAAAGCGTCGACTACTGGAATCGCTCATGAATCTTCCGTCCCGGCTTATCTACGACCTCGATGTAGACAAACTCAATGCAGACTATGGTGAGGGCAACTGGCGCATTGCCAAGTGGCACGAACACTATGTCGTTGAGAAAATCGAATGCCCTTTATATGTCAAAAAAATACTTACTCCTGTGATCTCATCAGGCCTTGAGCATGTGATGACCACAGTTCCCTATAAAAATCCATTAAAAGACAGAACCTATATATCAGCATCCATCCTTGCAGATATCCTGTACAGGAAGTTTGTCCTTGCACTGCCATTCTTCCGTCAGGCCGTGGACTATTACATGCAGGGACTTGACCTGTCCAGGCAGGTGATAATAGGGTGGGTGAATGAACTTGTTCCGCTTATCATGAAGCCGGTTATAAAGCACATGCTCAAGCTTATGCTGCTGTGCCCTTACCATAACTGTGATGAAACATATCTTCAGGTGCTTAAGGATGGACGTATGCCCGGAACCAAGAGTTTTCTATGGGTGCACAGCACGGGAGAGCTTTTTGATGGCAACCCTATAATTATCTTTATGTATGAACCAACCAGGGGAACGGATCATTTAAGAAAGCTTCTCCTTGAGTTTCATGGTTATCTGACCTGTGATGCATATATCTCTTATCATGTGTGCGAAAAAGAGAGCAATGGTAGAATTCTTGTAACCGGATGCATGATGCACCTTCGCAGGTATTTTGCACTTTCCCTTTTTGTTCATGATCTTAACAAAATGACAGAGGAAGAAATCCTCCAGCTGCCGGAAATCAGGGTGCTCATGATCATAAGGGGCATATATCATGAAGAGATGAAACTAAAGAACATGACTGCTGATGACAGACTTGCTGCCAGAAAGGAGTTTGTTGCCCCCAAGGTAAAAGAGCTTTTTGACTGCATACATGAACTTGACGCTTCTGATGGATCTCATTCCGAAAAGCTGTCTAAGGCTATTTCTTATGCGATAAATCAGGAAACTTATCTCTGCAGGTTCCTCGAAGATGGTAATATACCACTCGATAATGGCAGTTCGGAGCGCTATATTAATTCCTATAGTAAGGGCAGATCCAACTGGCTTTTTGCAGATACAGTTCTTGGAGCCGAGGTAAATGCTGCTATGTACTCCATAGTTGAGACTGCCAAAGCAAACAAGGTAAACCCTTATGAATACATCAAATATCTTCTTGAGAAAATGCCAGGGCACCTGGATGAAAAGGGCAACGTGACAGATCCGGAATGCCTGAATGACATGATGCCATGGTCAGATGCATTCCATGACTATGAAAAAGAATGCATCGAAAAACGTAACCTACTCTATTCAGGTATGTTCCCCATACCATTAGTTCCAAAGCCGCCGAAGAAGGTGGCATCAATTGCTCCAGATACAGCGGAGCAGGATTCCGCTTGATCCAAGCATGCAATATATGCTTAAAGCCCTACTGGCATGACCGCGTAGGGCTAGTTCGCGTCCCCAAATATCAGGAGTCACGAAAGTTATAAAAGTTCGGGAACTTTCGTGACTTTTGTGCCACATAAAATAAACTCTTCCACCCCGACACCCCCTCAGGAGAAGTTTATCAGTTTGAAAGAGTCTGTTCTATACGCCGTTTGTTTACCGCTTACATATTATGTTCGTATAAGAACATTCAAAAAAGTATCAGGCGAAAAGGTATATTCCGATTGGAGCACTCCTAAGAGCGTTAAAGTTAAATAGCGTTCATCTGATATTCACCTAAAGTAAAAGCATGAGTCCCTCAAATACGAGGGACTCATTTAATGTAAAAAAGTGTGTATTAAATATGTGAAATCCTATTTTTCATCAAGTGCATTCAGGATTCCGTAGTTAACACATGTAGCTACGATTGTTCCAACGATAACAGCAAGGATGGCTTTGATATTTTGGCTTATTATTGCGGCAGTCAGAGTTACAATAAATAAAGCCAATTTCATGATTAAAAAGATTTTGCTTTTGAGATTATTGCAGCAATTATAAACAATAGGCCAAAGAGTACAGCCATTGCCAGTAGAGTAATGAACTACCACCACCGACTCTGCGTCGGAAGAGGTTTCTGTCATGCCGCAAAGCGGCATGAACCTTTGGGATGCTTAGTGCATCCCAAAGAACAGGGCATGTCCACTATGCCTCTATCCCATTGGGTTACCTTTGGGAATACTTTTCTTAAGATATTTGCAGCTCCATTTATATCTGCATTTGTTATTGTTCTATCGTAGTGCCTGTACAGTCCTCTTTTTATCCTTCTTCCTGAAAAAGAGTATTCTTTATTCTTCCCTTTTTCATACATGGGGATCGGGTCCATGGCAAGAAAATCAGCCTTCGATGTATAGCTCTCCTCGGTCAGGGCAAATCTTATACCGTATTCAGCAAGCTTATAGCGGAGCATATCTGCAAATATCAGCATTGGTATCTGCACAAAATTCTGGTTACTGATATGCCCCATATCCGTTTCCTGTTTCTGGAATACGTTATGCCCCATCACTACTGCATCTACGTGGTTATCCCTCGCATAGTCTGCTAGCTGTCTGCTTATCTTATGGAACTCATCCTTTATGCGCCTGTTGCGTTTTTCTGTGAGTATGTTCATTTTCCTGGTTCGGTATCTGTTATTGCACTTCATGGCACATGATGAGAGCCGCCCCATTTCTTTGTTGTAAAACTGGTTTACGGACTTTATCAGTCCGCCCTTTATCACAAAGGGATCTGCGCCAAAGTTGTTCGCTACGGCTGCTATGTTATCCGTACCCGGATCTATCGACATGACCCTTATATCGGAAATGTCATCTTCTGATGAAAGCGATCTGAGAACATCCTTGTCGTCCAAAGGCTCTATACCTACTGTTAAGGCATCGATCACCACATCCATTACAAAGTCCTTACCATGTGGTTTTATCCGCACTTCCTTAAGTTTCCCCTGGGGAAGGTCCCTGCCAAGTTTTAAAGTATCTGTTGTTCCGGGAAAACGTATATAGGAATCATCCTTTATCCTGCATATCTGATTCGTAAGGATGGCAGTCTTGTATTTTCCCTGGCATACATATCCCGGCATGCGGGGTCGCCCTGTAAATGCTGATGGTGTCTTGGCGTACGCCTTCACTGCTTCAAAAAACGACTTGTAATCCCTAAGAAGGAGCTTAAGTATCTGCTGGTTAGCCTGAGATGGAATACCATAGTACGCCTTATCCCTGGTGCTCTTCAGAAGATAATCAAGGGCATTATAAGAAAGCCATGAACCAGCTGCATGATATTTTGTCCCTTCAAGGGTTTCACTTACAAGTTTATACACCTGCATCTGATTGGGAAAAAGAGGCCTGTAAGAGTCAAATGCCTCTATGGCAGAAGCATACTGTCGGATGATGAAATTCGCCCTGTTGTAAAGAACTGCAGATGCCCTGCAAATATCCTGGCAGTAACTGTATAGTGTGTTGTTTTTAGCTATTCTGTACTGCCTTGTCCTATACACAGTTGAGATTTCCTTTCCAAAGATTATATTAGTATTATAGCATAATTTCCAAGAGTAATCAAAACATTTGTTCTTTTCAGTAGGGTTGTTTCATGAAGAAGTTTTTGTGCAGGAGAATGCCATAATCAGGTGGAGTAGTTGCTTTTTGAGATGTTATTATCCTATATTCAGCATAAAAAAGCGCATAGTTATCCCTATGCGTCATCAAAAGGAGTAAAGGTATTGTTATTCTCAAAAATCAATACATACTGGGAATTGGTTCAAAAATAAACTTTGCCACACATGTAAGATCCGAGTCCACTTCATCCATTATATCTATCATCTGTATCCGGTTCACAGGATCTTCTAATTGCATCAGCCTTGCTACGTTATATGATATTTTTCGCAAAACGGATAAAGC
>NZ_FMYB01000078.1 GCF_900104155.1 Butyrivibrio sp. INlla16 | reverse complement strand
TGAGGCTCCCAACCAGCCAAAACATAAATCACCACCGAATGGACTGACAGACTTTTTTCGAGGTATCACCAACCGAAGCTGGCTCCCAAGGAGGAACCGTCAATGATCCTGCCTCGATGATTATATACCTTATGATCTGTCTGGAGTATACGGGAGCTACAGACATGTATAACTGTTAGTTAAGCTCCTTGATGATATCTGATGAGAGGGGAATCCTCCCTTCAATCATTACTTAGATTTGGAAATAGAAACTATTAACTGTAGTCCTTAATGACTACATCATTACTATACTAGGAGGAAAAAAGTAATGGGGAAATTTTCTAGAATGGGGGCCGCCGCTCTTGCAGCAGCTTTATCATTTTCCATGGTTGCACCGATAAGTGCAAATGCGGAAATAATGAAGAATTATGATGCAGCGACGGATACATACACTTATTGTAACGAGGATACAAATGAGGTTGTAACTTTTAAGGCAGATGAGGGAAAGATGGAGGATACAAGCCTTCTTTATAACGAAAAGAAGGTTTATTACGTCAATGTAGGTCAGTATATGGAGATTCCTTCGATTTATACCACACCGGATGTCGTAAAGTTTACAGGTTTTAAGTCAAGCAGTAAGAATCTTAAACTCAGAATGTATGATTCTTTCGAAGCAACAAATACCGGAAGCCCGAAATATGCGTACTATAAGAAGGTGGATGGAAAAAAATTATATTTTTACAGAGATGTTAATGGAAACATGCAGTCTGCTGAGTGGGATGCGCTTAAGGAGATGTACAAGGGATCAGGATGGTACAGATTACAGTTCTATGCTAAGAAACCCGGTAAGTACAAGGTTAATTTTAACGCAGTTAACGCTCAGGGCGCTGTTGTAGCCAACAAGAGCATTACGATTATCGCTAAGGCTGATACGAGAGCAATCAAGTCAATTACCTTTGCCGGCAAGAATGTTCTAAAAGACACCGACGGAGATGGCAGAGACGATTATAGAAACTATTATGCAAAAACCGGCAACTACACAACAAAGAAAAAAGGTAAACTTGTTGTAACTGCCAATAAGGGTTATAAGATCAAAAAACTCGAAATAAGTAGTGCGGTTGTTGCAGCAGATAAGCCCGATGACGGATGGGAAGGAACAAAGAATAAAGGCACAGAAGAGGTTGATATTAACGGAAACGGCAGAACAGATGATGTTGTAAACGGTCAGTCAGAGAAATCAGTAAACAGAGTCTGGAAAACCATTAAGAATAAGAAGACCTTAAAGCTCAGTACAACGAGCGAGGATGCAGAAGTAGATTACAGCCTGGTTAACAAGAAGGACAATAGCAAGACCAAGGTTAGAAAGACAAACGGAATAATTCATCCGACATTCCTTCGTGTAACATACTACGATACAAAGAATAAGAGGACAGTAAGAGAAGTATATGAGTTATGGCTTCTCAAGAAGTAATTGATTATGAAAAGAAATAAAAACAGTTAAACAGTATTCGGCAAAAACTGAATAACAGTAAAAAGGCTTCCCCGATCGAAGCCTTCCCCTTTGGGGGGAAGGTGGCACGAAGTGCCGGATGAGGGGAAGCCTTTTTTCGTCTTCACGACAATTATTCAAATAACTTAAGCAACGTTCTCGTCTTTCTTGCCTGCATCCTTCTGATTTCTCTGTGCAATAAGTACCTTGGCAGCAATGCCTGCAAGTACAAGAGACAGAGCAACAAGAAGTACGGCGATTCCTGCCTGGATAAGAGCCCAAACATCTGCTGCACCTGTTGTGTAAGCAGTAAGCTTAGCTGTTATTGTCTGGAAAAGTGAGCAAACAGTTACAGCAAGCATAAAGATCATAGGAATGAAGAACATCTTGTTGTTCTTACCTACAGCACCGAGCCATGTGCATACAGCGATAAGACCTACAGCTGCAAGAAGCTGGTTTGCTGCACCGAACAGAGGCCAAATCTTTGTGTAACCTGTCATACCAAGGCTTACACCAAGAACAACTGTTATTGCTGTTGCTACATAAGGATTGGCAAGTACTTTCTTGTATCCGGTAGCATCCTTTGCTGTCTGGCCCTGCTCAAGGAAGAACTCCTGGAACATGTATCTTGCAAGTCTTGTAGCTGTATCAAGTGATGTCAGGCAGAATACGGATACTGCAAGGATGAGCATCTGGTACATGATATTCTGTACGCCGGGAGCAAAGCTTCCGATCATTGCTGAAAGACCGCCTGCAAATACCTGTGTAGGGCTTGCGTAGGTTCCGTCAGAAGCTGCAGACCATACAAAGCCGATTGCACAAAGAGAGATAACAGCAACTGTACACTCGATGAGCATTGAGCCGTATGCAACGGGGCGCGCGTTCTTCTCATTATCAAGCTGCTTAGCGGTTGTTCCGGATGAAACAAGTGAGTGGAATCCGGAGATAGCGCCACATGCGATTGTTACAAAAAGTGCAGGGAAAGCGGTTCCTGTTGTGAATACGCCGGTTCCCTTAAGAGAAGCATCTCCCATAGCGGGAACTGCAAACTGGCCGTGGCCTGTAACTACTGCACCGAGTACAGCGATAACACCGGCTGCAATCATGAAGTAGAGAAGGAAAGAGCTGAGATAATCTCTGGGCTGCAGAAGGATCCATACAGGAGTTACTGAAGCAACCAGGATGTAAGCTCCAAGTATCCACATCCAAGCGTTATATGAGAGTGCGATAGGATGGAAGTTAAGGCCGATAGCCACAATAGCAGCTATGCCAATACATCCGAATACAGAAGCAACACCTACAGGGGCATTTTTTCTGTAAACAAAATAACCAAATACCATAGCAAGTGCTATGAAAAGCAATGAAATCATTGCTGTGGACTCGTTTGCGGCAAGGGTTGCACCCTCAACAGCAGCGCCTGCAGCGGTAGTTGTACCAAAAGTACTTGCTACGATTGAACTGAAGGCTGCTACAACGAGCAGAAGTGTCAGATAGCCGAAAGTAAGGAACAACTTCTTAGCTGTTCTTCCCATGGAATCATCAATGATTTCGCCGATAGACTGTCCCTTGTGACGAAGGGAAGCGAAAAGTGCGCCAAAATCATGGACACCTCCAAAGAAAATACCTCCGATAAGAACCCAGAGCAGAACCGGAACCCATCCGAAAACTGCGGCCTGAATAGGACCATTGATGGGGCCTGCACCTGCGATTGATGAAAAATGGTGACCCATAAGTACGGGCGTTTTTGCGGGAACATAGTCCATGCCATCCTCAAGCTCGTGAGCCGGAGTCTTACGGCTGGGATCGATTCCCCACTGTTTTGCAAGCCAGCCGCCATAGAAAACATAACCGGCAGCGAGGATTGCAACACTTACAATAAGTAATACTGCTGCATTCATACTTTTTCTCCTCCTTAGAAATCCCCTTAGGGTATATGTCAACTGACGGATTTATAATCCAGATCAGTTGCAGCCTCAGTGATGTTATTACAGATAACATGTGTTTTGCTATAGACATCCGAAAGCAGTTCTTTAAGCTCGCGCCCTGAATAATTGGTGCTTACTTCACCATCATCCATGGAAATAACCGCGAGCCTAGCCTCGCTGTGTCCACGGAAATTGAAAAGATAACCTCTGTCGTAACGGAACTTTCGAATGGCCTTTTTTAATGATTTATCCGGTGTCTTGGAAGTCAGAATCACGAAAGTCAGATATGTGCACATGTGATCCTTCTCGGGATATTTCTCGCCGTGTCTTACCAGTTCAGGTTCTGCGTAATCCGTGATGACCGACATGATGTCATTAAGAGTGTCCTCTGTCAGCGCGTCTTCCTTTATAAAAAGAACATGCTCAAATGCCTTGATGGACCAGAGAGTTGCTTCTTTTTTTAGTACATACTTTTCGCTGAGTGAGCAGAACCGTGCGTATGCGGCGTAATCAGTGTCCCCCAAACTGAAATTTTCAGTGATATCGAAGCTGGCTTCGTATCTGCGAAGAAGCTCCTTTAAATAGGCATCCCTGAAATTCATACAAACCTCTTTCCCATAATCAGCAATTCGTATAAAAACACTTCGAATTAACTGATTAAATATAACTTAGAGTCACTTTATCACTTTGACGCGCTATTGCAAGATGACAAATTTAATCAGTTTTTTTGAAAATAGATTAATTTTGTAATGTATTTGGAGGAATTTGCTATTTTTATGCGTTATATTTATACTTAATAAAGAGGCATCAAGTGCTGAATCTGACGGGGAGATAGAGAGACAATGAAGGCTTTAAAGAAGGCAGTAATTGCTTTACTTATAATTATTCTGATGCCTGTTCTGGCATTTTCCCTAATTACGATCTACTTATGGATTGACGAGTATAAACCTGCCGACATCGAGGTTGTAGAGGCTGTTCATAATGAGAGGAAAATAGAATTAACCGATAACAGTTTCACAATGCTTTCCTGGAATATAGGGTATGCAGGTCTTGGCGACAATGCAGACTTTTTCATGGATGGTGGAAAAGGTGTAATGACTGCCGATAAGGAACGTGTAGACCAAAATATAGAAGGAATTAAGGAAGTTATTGATGAAGTATCACCTGATTTTACAATTTTGCAGGAGGTAGACAGAGATTCAGACAGAACCTACAGAAAAGATGTAGGAGCGGAGCTTATCTCTTCTGCCGGTTCAGTGAGCTATGCCTATGCTCCGAATTATAGGGTTGCGTATGTGCCAATACCGATTCCGCCCATAGGGAAGGTTGAATCCGGACTTATGTCCATGTCTGCCTATGACATAGAGAGCTCTGAGAGAGTTGCTCTTCCCTGCCCGTTTAAATGGCCGGTAAGGCTGGCAAATCTGAAGAGGTGCCTGCTGGTAACAAGAATTCCTGTCGAAGATACCGGTAAAGAGCTGGTGATTATAAATCTCCACCTGGAGGCCTATGATAGGGGAGAAGGCAAAATTGCGCAGACGAAGCTTCTTAAGGATTATCTGGAAAAAGAGTGTGAAAAAGGCAATTATGTGATTGCTGGAGGAGATTTTAATCAGGTCTTTTCAAACGTTGACACCTCAAAATATCCGGTGATGGAGGGAAACTGGCAGCCCGGGATCATTGACGCCGGTGCCTTCAGCGACAATTTTAATATCTATATGGATGTAAATACAGCGAGCAGCAGAGCGCTTTCACAACCTTATGAGGGGGCTGATAAATCCACTTTTCAGTTATATGTGATAGATGGATTTTTAGTATCGAAAAATATAGAAGCCACCGGTGTTGAAACTTTGGATTACGATTTTAAGGTGTCCGACCACAATCCGGTAGTTCTTAAATTCAAACTTAGCAAATAGAAAAATGCCCTTAAGTAATTAAGCTTAAGGGCATTTTATTGTTTCGATATCATATGTTACGGTTACGTTTTGGGATTCGGTATTTCCGGCCCATTTATTAAGGATACGGTCGAGCACCACTTTTACCGAGTCTTCGCGATTTGACTCCGGAATCAGAAGCCAGAACTGATTTTTACCCTTTCTTGTGAATACATCGCTGAATCTCATGGATGATCTCAGAACACCGGCAAATGCATCCATTATTTCCTCAGTCCGGTCACTTTCAATACCCTCAGCAAAATTCAGTGTAATTATTCCAAACTGAACCAGAGAATTATAATTAAAAATTGAACGCTTTAAATAGCGGTAAACAGTCGTAAAGGCCTCATTTGATACTTCATATGAGCCACTGGGTTCGCCGCGTTCATCCAGAACTGCGAAACTGTTCTTGACGTTGGTGTTGATATCAGGCAGTGGTTTTGCATCATCTGACTGGAAAAGGCAAAAGCTGTGTTTTCCGTTCTGTTTAACCTGGTAGAGTGCTTTATCGGCTTTTTTGAAAAGCTCACCGTATTCAGTGCCCTCTGCAGGTACAAATACAGCGCCCACGGAGACTCCGAGCGGAATATCCACCTCATTTCCCAGGATTCTTTCGGCTTCGGCCTTCAGCATGCGGTTAAGCTGCTTGGTTTTGGCATCTATTATGAATTTATCCTTGATGTTGTTGCAGAAAATGATGAACTCATCACCGCCGATTCTGCCCACGACATCCTTATTCCTGATGACGGTTTTTAAAATTCCGGCAAAGCTTACAAGAACCTCATCCCCGGCATCGTGTCCCACGAGATCATTGACCAGTTTGAAGGAATCAAGGTCGATAACCATGAGGACTCCGGACCTGTGCTTACAGCACTCTGTGATCTCTGATTCAGCATAACTCTTGTTATATAATCCGGTAAGCAGATCCGTTCTGGCCTCAGCCTCCAGGTTTTTCATATGTTGGATATTGTCAAAAACGCGTCCTACGCGGCTAAGAAGAATGTCCTTGCTGCAAGGTTTATGGATATAATCGGCAGCGCCGACCCTAAAACCCATTGTTTCCTGTTCTTCTCGTTCATCCGAGGTCATGAAAATCATGGGTACGCCTGAGCCGTACTTATCCTTGAATTTCTTTTGAAGCTCGAAACCGGACATATGCGGCATAAGAAGATCTGTAATTACAAGCTGGGGATTTTCTTTATCAAAAACAGAAAGAGCCTCTTCACCTGAAGAAGCGCAGACTACGTCATAATCATTCTCAAGCATGGTTTTAGTAATGTAACGGTATATTTCTTCGTCATCTACAACCATAATTTTTTGCATAGTAACACCTCGGCTGTTATTGTGCGCAGATTTCCGAGAACATTACTATTTTACCATGTTTGTGGTAAGATAGACTCGCTATGCTCATTAATTTTATGAAAATTTTATGAGAGGGAAAAAAGTCTGGGAGGAAATAAAAATGAGTGAACAAAGATTTGACCCGATGACGGGTCAGCCCATTAATTCGGGAAAATCAAGCGGTTATAAGTTTGATCCCATGACAGGTAAACCGATTAATCAACAGCCTGTCACACAGCAGACGACATATGCTTATGATCCGGTAGCTATTGAGAGGGAACAATCAGCCAGGAACAAAAAACTTGCCATTGTAGTACTTGGAATAGGAGCTGTGCTGTTTCTTGTTCTTATAATTTTCGGGGCATTTACCGCAGCAAAGTATTTTAGTGAGAAGCTTCCGAACCAGGATGCAGAGCTTATCGGACAAAATACGGTGGAAGAGCCTGCAGAACCGGATGAACCTGTAGTAGATGAACCTTTTGTGGAAGAGCCCGCAGAGGAACCTGTAGACGAGGAACCTATGGAGGAGGCTGCAGAGGAGCCGGCAGTGGAAGAGCCTGTAGAAAAGCCGACTGAGGAGCCGACTGAGGAGGCTACAAGTGAACCGGCAGTAACCGAAGAAAATACGCTTCAGGTAAATGCACCCTCAGGAGACAGAAAATCCTGTGATCCTTATGATATTTCTGCATTTACGGTTGGAAGAATTACTTATCAGCTCCCTGAGAAAGTTAGCGACTTTCTGGAGGACGGCTGGTCCTTTAGCAGTGAACAGGATGCATCAACAACTATTCCGGCAGGCGGACTTGAGTGCATGTGGCTCTACTATCCCGGGGATGAAGCACATGTAATGACCAGTATCAAAAACTTCAGCCTTGATGCTAAGGAAGCCAGAGACTGTTATATTACTGAAATTGATTTCAACACACCTACGGTCCAGACCATGGGCGTACCCGTAACAGCTCATGGAAAAGATATATCTGTCGGCATAAGCACCAAAGGGGACGTTATAAAGGCTCTTGGAGTGCCGGACAGAGAGAATGATAACGCATATTACTACTATGGGGAAAATGCCGATGAGGATGAGTCCTCATATAAATACACGACAATTATGATGGGCGATGATGACATTGTTGAGATAATCTCGGTGCGTAATGAGCTTGAACCCACTGATCTGGAGCAGACAGAGGTAAGCACGGATGCTCCCGACTATCTTAGCTATTACGTTGCGCCTTCATCACTTGGAAGTGATCCGTTATCCGGTAATTTCAAGCTAAATGGCGTAGTTTACAACCTTCCAGTACCGCTCCAGGTTCTTGTGGACAATGGCTGGAAGTACGACTATGACGAATCATATTCAATCGGAGCCGGACAGGGCGGCGTTATTGATATGTATAAAGGTGACAGCCGTATTTACATTGTGGCTTATAACAGCTCCGATAAAGCATGCATCCTTAAGAACACTATTGTGACCAGTCTGACTGTATATCAATCAGACTATTATCCGGTTGATATAGAGTTTCCAGGCGGCCTCAATCCTGATATGACCGAAAATGAGGTTAAGACCTTTTTGAACAAAAATAATATTACAAATTACGACTATACCAGGAATATCGCAATTTATACTATTCCTTTTGATCAGACCGGTGACGACAGAAGCCAGTCAGGCAACAGATATGAGATAGATTTAGGTGAGGATGGCGTCATCTACAGTATTGATATCACGTGCTATGGATGGCTTGCACAGTAACACCCGAATAATGGTATAATAATAGTGCTACTGTAGTTTTTTATGAGGGGTATACCATATGAGGACTGATAGTAAAAACGGAAAAGTGATAGTGTATCCTGAGGGCGGGATAGATTCCAATACAGCTGACGGGGTTTTCAAGGAACTTGCGGAGATTACCGCGGAAAATGAAGGCGCAGAATTTGAGATCAACATGGAGGCGGTTGAATATATTTCCAGCGCCGGACTGCGATCCTTCATGAAGCTCCAAAAGAGCGGAATTTCAATGAAACTTACTGAACTTAGCCCTTCAGTTTACGAGATATTTGAGGTGACCGGTTTTACCGAAATTTTAGATATTAAAAAGGCGTATCGCAGGATTTCCGTGGATGGCTGTGAAGTCATCGGGCGCGGCTTTTATGGGACTGTGTACAGGATAGACGATGATACCATTGTCAAAGCTTATAGCTCGCCGGATAGCTTATCCATGATAGAGAATGAGCAGAAAAAGGCAAAACAGGCTTTTCTCAACGGAATTCCCACAGCAATATCGTATGATATTGTGAGAATCGGTGACAGCTACGGATCTGTATTTGAGATGCTAAAGGCAAATACCTTTAATGATCTCATAAAGGATAATCCTGAGGATGCTGATAATATCATTAAGACCTATGTGGATTTTATTAAGCAGGTTCATGAGACAGAAATGCCCCCCGGTGAACTGCATTATGCCAGGGATAATTTCTTACAAGCGTTGGACGTGGTGCGGAAATATTTATCTGACGATGAGTACGAGATATTAAAAGGATATTTGCAGAAGCTCCCGGATGATAATCACGTTATACACGGCGATTTTCAGATGAAAAATGTGATGATGGTGGACGGGGAGCCAATGCTGATAGATATGGACACCCTCGCCGTTGGACAGCCGATTTTCGACCTTGCGGGTCTTTATGTTTCCTATAAGTCATTCGTGGAGGATGAACCCGGAAATTGCATGATGTTCTTGGGAATACCGGATGAAATGGGAGACAGAATCTGGAACGGAATAATAGATAACTATTTTTCCGAAAAGTCAGCTAAAGAAAAGGAATCTATCTGTGACAAGATCAAGCTGGCTGCGGCAATACGCTTCCTCTATATTCTGGATATATCGGATTACAAGAATTCGGACCTCGGTCAGGTAAGAATAGAGCATACCAAGGAGCACATAAAGGAACTCATTCCGAAGGTCGATTCATTACTTTTTCCATGAGGTGGATATCGTGAAGATGTTTTTATCGTCCTCACGCTTGTATGAGACTTCATCCATACTCTTCTTTACTATGAAGATTCCAAGACCGCCAATTTTCCGTTCCTCAGCGGAAAGAGTGGTGTCCGGATCCTCTCTTTCAAGAGGATTATAGGCAAAACCGGAATCAATGAAAGTTATAGTGGCTTTGGAGGCATTTTGATCAACATCAATTATAATGGTCGCATCACCGCTGCCATCACTATAGGCATAGCTTGCTATATTGACAAAAATCTCTTCAACCGCAACATCAATCTGCATCTGAACCTTCATGGTGCAGCCTGCGTTTTCAAGCTCTTCGTCAACAATGGCAAGAAGATCGTTCAACTTTTCCACTTTCGCTTCAAGAGTTATTTCTTTCATGGCGGTACCCCTCATATAAATCTGTTATAATAATACCATACACCAAAAAATATGAAAATATTAGTTGCATATCGACTAATCCACAAAAGATGAAAGATAGGGCAGGATGTTTTGCTCTATATGATATATAACAGAAGCATAACACATATTACAATAAGACCATGAACAAAGCAAAAACATGATTCAAGCCAAAAAGGAGGAGATATCATGAATATAACACTTGAAGCTATTGAAAAAGTAATGGAACTTACAGGCGTGGAGTACAAAACAGCAAAGGAAGCCCTTGAGAAAACAGACGGCAACATTGATGAGGCTGTAAAGCTTATTCAGCCTTCCGCAAATGACATCGGCGATGACGTTAAGTGCCTCATTGATCAGCTTAAGAAAAAAGTTGAAGAGGGCAATGTAGATCGTATCCAGATCAAGAAGGATGATGAGGTTATCCTCAGTGTTCCTGTAAATATCGGAATCATCGGCGGTATCGTCGGTCTTGCAACTGCTCCGTGGGCACTGATTGCCGGATCTGTTGCAGCTTTCGGATTTGGATGCAAACTCATCGTAGTCAAGAAGGATGGTTCTACGGACGAAATTAAGTAAAAACTGAATAAGATAACGCAGACATACCTCAAAAGCCGAGTCTTTTGGGGTATTTCTTTTTGTGAATAAAAGTTTATAATGATAAAGATTGGCTCTTCTGGCATGAGTGTGGTTAGTTAAATACGCTGAAGTCCTCATGCCATGCGGCTTAAGCGTACTTTACACGGTTGCGATTTGGTAACGGTATTTTCAGGTCAGAACAGTATAGCAAAACCATATCGATCATACTGTCTACGTCCCTGAATCCATACGCCTTCCGGATAAGCAATTTTATCTTGTTGTTGGTTGCCTCAATGCGGGCATTGGTCACACCAAGCTCGATAGTGTTAAGGATATGATCCTTGTGGCGCATGATCTTTCTCTGCAGCTCCACAAACACCGGGATCCTACAGTGCCTTG
>NZ_FMYB01000082.1 GCF_900104155.1 Butyrivibrio sp. INlla16 | reverse complement strand
AAGGTATGAACAGTATCATACAGAATGTAAAACGCAGAGCCCGCGGTTTCAGGAATACTGAATATTTCAAAACAATGATCTACCTGAACTGCAGTGATCTGGATATTGAAGCGGTGATAACTATGGCGTAGCACTCTTATTCATTGATTCCTTGGGTGCCCTGTAGTTGTGTGGCAATGGTATGTCAAGGGTTTCCACACAGTGGAGCGAAGCTCCCTTGATATACCATTGCCACACAGCTACACTTCCAAGCAGGAATCAATAATAAGGAAATGTTGTTACCCACTATAAATGGGGATTAACCTATTCTTTAATATTTTTATAGCAGCGAATAACTTCGTAGATAACTCACTAACTGATTTTGCCATTCCATGATAAAAAAATCAAGAAATTAACACTTCGAGCGTCGCTAAATCCATCAATAAAATAGTGCACCGGCTCAAAATCACAGTGCACTACATCAGTGTTTTATTATGGATTGTGTCTCTTATGCGCTCATCATAATTGCTGATACATAAAGATGCAGCTCTTATCGTATCTTGGCTTTAATCTACGATGAAGCGCTTCCTCGGACTTTGCATCAAGTCTTGCAAAGCCATACTCCTTATAGCGTCCTATCAGCTCCGGCACAGGCAATGCAAATATATAGATTAGCCTAATTCCTATGCTTGCTGCAGTTCTCTCTATTATAGGAACCATAAAATCAGTAAAAATGACCTTGCCGATTCCTTTCAGTTTTTCATGCTTCTGAGTATAGCGATAATCAATTGCAAAATTTGCTATCTCAACTCCTGGCAAGGTCTCGAACCTAACATTATCATCCTGAGTTTCTTCATTCAGCGATATAAGCCCTGCCTTTAGTGAAAAGTATGCCACAAACTCACCGGAACGCTTATCTCGAATTACATATGTACGCATATTCCCAGCTTCTTCGTCAGGAAAGGCATAATACCGAAGATAATTTATCAACCCCTGACCTGTCACATGCTTTGTAGTAAAATTCATGATATCCTGCTCATCATTTGCCGATTCGCCAAGGTGATGACAGGAAAAGAGTTCATTTTCTGGTAACACTTCACTGTCAAGCATCCTCATTATCCCTTTCCTGAATCATCTTCTTGAGCAGTGCATCACTTTCCTCTTTCATCTTTTTCCGGTTTGGCGCAGGAGTGCTGAGAATCTGGTTAAAAATCTCCTGCCCTAAATCAGGGGGAAGATTAGTCATATTAGGCTTTGCATATCTTTCAATAGTAGTAGCTGCCATGCAAACCCTCCTTTCAGCGTATACTATCTCTATTTATATGATACTTCCAAGAGCTTTTTCCTTCAATGTCAACAATACACAAGTTTAATGGCCGCTTTTGTCATTTTTTTACATAAAGGACTATTTTATCTGTGTAAATAATCAGAAAAATTGACTAAAGGCTCCAAAAATTACAAGCCCTTAGTTCTCCTGGAACATAATCAAAAAGAGTAACAATGCAAATGGCACTTCCCAAAAGCAGAAGTGCCATTCATAACGTGATTATTCAACTCCATTTCTCATATAGTTAAATACATTTATAGATTCCAAAGGATGCCCCTCAAAGTCAAAGAATGCCTGATTATCCCATGAGCATCCACCATAATATACAGCTGCATCCTCAGGATCATAATCAGAAGCATAGCTGCTTGCCCAGCCACTTCCGTACTGTTCCCATATTGCTGAATTGTCAGCACTGGCGGGTCCCACAGGAATCCATGCTCCTTCCCAATAGAACATTCCTATACCACCAACATTATTTACATACTGGCATATATCATGAAGAATGGTTGCCTGTCCTTCAGGTGATGCCGGATATCCATCAACAAGATCTTTTTCTGTGAGACTGTTCCCTGAACCATCACCATCTTCAGTAGTATAGCAATATGAAGTTTCAGCAAGAAAAGCTTTTTTGCCATATCTTTCCTGGATAAGTTCGAGAACACGGCTCATATTATCCATACCACCATCCCAGAAAGGATAATAGCTCATTCCAATCATATCGAAATCAAGCTCCGCATTAACAAGCTTCTCCACAAGGGTAAGAACATCTGCCTTAGCTGTGATTCTTGTGTAATGAACAACGATGTCAATGTCTTTACCATAATCTTCCGAAACCTCACGGATAGCTTTGCTTCCGGATTTAAGAAGCTCTATTACATTTTCCAGCCTGGTTTCTCCGGACATACCATAGTTGATCTCATTTCCAATCTGAATCATGCCAACATCAACACCTGCGTCAAAGAGCTTTGTTAAGCTATCTTTTGTGAAGTCATAAAGCGCTGATGATTTTTCCTCCACGCTCATTCCCTCCCAGGCCTTTGGCGCATGCTGTCTTTTAGGATCAGCCCAGAAATCAGAATAATGGAAATCAATCATAACTCTCATCCCATATTCAGTAGCTCTTTTACCAAGTTCTATAGCTGTAGGAAGATCATTGTTACCGCCACCATATCCATTGCCGTTTTCATCATACGGATCATTCCATACACGCAGGCGAATATAGTTAATTCCAGAATCAGCAAATATTTTGAGCGGATCCTGCTCATTACCATCAAAATCATAATATTTAACACCACTCTTTTCTTCTACAAGAAGTGATGAAGCATCCATTCCAAATATAAAATCATCCGGCAGCCCATCTGATCCAGTTCGTCTCTTGCTTCAGGATCCTCTACAAATCCCCATAATACGCTGTTATCATCACGATCTATCCAGCCTTTTTTCATAAGCTCATGATAGAGCTTAAGCGCACTTTTATTCATCGTTCTACCTCAACTGTAAAATTAGTCATTTCTATTGTCACTTGCGTTTCCCCATCATCCACAGTAAATTCGCATTTCTGGTCGGATGTAGAAAATGTAATTCTCTTCATATTCAGATAATTCTGAGGCATATTGCAAAGAACCCATAACAGATCAAACTCTCCAAGTGGTTCTTTAGCAAACAGGCTCTCGTCCCCATGGAGTGCCTCAATATCAATCTCCTTTTTCTGATATATGGTCATAAGTGTATTGGGAAGAGCACTCTCCTTGTTCCACTTCATAAGTTCATCCATTGACAGGGATCTTATGAACTTCTTTATCTCAAAAGAACTCTCCTTCTGAAGAAATGCAAAAAAAGCTATGCATATTTCCATATATATTTCGTTTCTTTTTCTGCCCAGCTCCTCAGCTTTTATGTCAGCATCATCTATGCTGAGCCCCTTGTCTTCTTCCTCATTACTTATGGTTCCGCAGGCTGCATAAAAGTTTTCGATACTGAATTTCTTATCAAATTCCGGGCTAAGCAGAGGCTCCATGAGTGTGTATACAGCATCTCCCAGTCCATCTCCCATCTTGCGGAGCTTCACCATGATATCCTGTTCAAAATTCATACGCTCAAAGCTTTTTATCACAAAGCTGTCCCGAAGCATCTGCTTATAGCTTTCTGAAACAGAGCTCTTGGCATTTATGAGGGATCGCTGCTCCAATATTGTAATATCCAGATTTTTATTGATTTCATTCAGGGCCTTCAGGTTCTTCCTTGCTTCCTGCGTGTCTGCGCCATTATCCAAGGCGCTTCTTATAGCCTCAGCCTCCCTGCGGGCATTCTTCTGTATTTCCTCCAGTTCTTTCTGCTCATCAAACATAAGACTTCTGAACTGCCCTACTATCCTCTCGTACTCATCTACCGTTATCTTTGCAATATTCTCGCGGCATCGCATTATGAAATCATCCATGCTGTGACTCATGTTTCGGAGCCTTGCAACCAGCTCCCTGCTCTGGGAAAGTGCCTCGGAATAATTCTTACGCTTCATGTATTCCTGCATCTTAAAGCGGGTTACAGAATAATCCAGTTCAGACTCTATTTCTTTAGACCTGTAAAGGAAGTCAAAAACATCATCTGTCAGATGATAAGAACCCTTTTCCTCATTGACAAGGCGGATTGGCATCTTCTTAAAGCTTTCCGAATCCGCGTAAAATGTATTGTATTCAATGAGCTTCCCGTTATTCTGAAGAACATTTACTACAATGAAACTGGCAAGTTTATAAGTGTCAATTTCATATTCTTCAGGGACAATCTGGATTATGCTGTCAAGAAATCCGGCAATGTCCTTAAGTGTACAGGACTGCCTGTCACTCAGAGTACGCTCCTTGATGTACAAAAGAACTGCAACCACAATGTTGTTTAAATAATCATAGTCTCCGCCGAACATCTTCTTTATATCGTCCGGATAGCTTGTAACAGTGATGCTCCTTACAATATCAATAAACTTCATTCTGTTCTGAAAATCCGAAAGCATCTCTTTTATGTCAGAACGAAGCATCAGCTTTCACCTCCACTCAAATATTTATAGGATATTATTTCCTGGGGAATAAGCTTGTTATTCTCAAATATGTCCGTTAGAAAGTCCCGTTCACCATCTGAGAAATCATTGATGAGGTCATCAAAACGCATGCCCTGTTTCTTGGAAGACGGACTATCCTCCAGTTCTGTATCCCTTGCTCTTTCTATCATTTTTCTATATCCGGGCACAAACAAAGATATATCAAGCCTGTCGTTGGCATCTTTTGTTCTTCTGAATATGTCAAAGCCTTCTCTGTCAATATCTCCCCAGTACAGGAACTTCACATCAGGATCACCCATGAATTTAACATACTCTTCAAGAGCTCCCGTTCTGTCAGAAACCTTATTTCCTTCGCCATAAACAACTCCGTCAATTGCTACTCCAAACAGACTTCTTACACCATCCTCAAACATACGCCTTCGGATGTTGAACCATATATCCTTGTTCTCGCAGATAAGAAGTGCCATGTGATCTTTCCTGACTGGAATATAATCATGAAAACAATATTCCGGCGTGTCATAGAATCCCAGTTCTGACTCAGTAATCTGCAGCTTCCGCAAAAGCGTTTTCACTATACTGTCATCAAGAGTTTTTTCATGTCCAAATATCTCAAAGGAACGCTCTTTTCTGGATATAAAAGTCACATCTTTATCACCAAACAAATATGCACTAAGGCATTCAATAACAGCCCTATTCTTTTGAAATTCCAAAGGATTTGCAGATAAATACCCACTCCTTAGCAGTAGTGGATGCAACTTTCTTATTTCGTCTATGGTTTCATTATCAGCTTCCTCTTTTACCAAGATCCTGTATTTCTTGTATAGTGGATAGCTAATATTGCCGTTTTTGCCGGAATTCTTAACCGGTTCAATATACCCCAGTTCGCATACTTCCTGTATCCTTGTATATAAATTCCTAACATCTGATGAAACCGTATTAGTGACAGAAGACAGTTCTTCAAGTGTTATAGTCCTTTTCCCAAATCTCTGAAGTTTTGCCTTGATATCCATGCTTTACCGACCTTTACTCACCTTGTCATTACAAAAATGCTCCAATAGTAATATGCTATCACGTTTGTTGCATAAGCGTCGTGTTTTTTATAATCATTCTGTATAATTGCAGCTTTATGATGCTATTATATCGCCCAATTTTGCTCCGATTCCTTCAAGCATGGTTCCGACGGCTACTGTTGCAAAACTGATCAGGAATCCTGCAAAAGACATGCCAACTGATATTGCGACGCACCCCCACATGTGCTTACATGCATACATGACTATGATTGCCAACATGACAAGATAGAACAATCCCAAAATCACACACCCGATCTTAGATAAAACATCTACCCACGTTCTTATAAAGCCAACTGCAATAAAGACCGGAAGCAATAATATTTTTACAAAAAGCTTCAACACGAACATTTTATCCCTCCATTTGTTTAACTGCATATTCTGCCATATCATGGCTTACTTCAGCTGCAAAATACCCACTCATAGTCGTAGGCGCATTAAACAGTGCTGCTAAAAGATATTTTTTAATATTCCTGATCTTAGTCGTATTATCTTTCATGCAACCAAGGACATACTCCATATGCATGTGATTCAGCTTCAGGAATTTTTGCCTTACAAGTTTTGTCGGGTATTCATTGCTTGCAATAACAATTGTTTTATTTCTGCACAGAACTGTTTCCAAAACAAGATCGTAGATTCCATCGATATCCTCACTATCCATGGGATATCTTTGCTTCATAAGATCCAATGATAAATTTTCTCTGATAAGTTCTGCATACGCATCATACTCGTCATCTTCATCGTTTTCCATCGATTCGATAGGACTTATAACTAACTCAGTATTATTACTATCATTATAATTACCCCGTGGAATCTGCGTTTCTAGACCATCATTTTTTGTTGGTTCAGAACCGTATTTCCCGTTGGTCTGACAATGATTGTCCTTATTAAAATTCCTGACCTTCTTCCCTGAACCGTGATTTTCATCGGTCTGCCCTCTATCTTTTTCCACAAAATTCTTCACATAGATAATATCCGGATTACCCTGGCCCTGCTTTTTTCTCTCGATAAGTCCATGCCTCTCTAAATCCCCAAAAAGCATTCTCGTCTTGGTTTCTCCACAATTCAATAATTCCATGGCTTCATTCTGGCTAAAATAGATAAATGCTCTCTGTTTCTTATCAAACCATTCATTTTTCCGGGACAGAGACATCCTATCCAGCAGTAATCCATATAGCATCTTAGCTTCTGTTTTCATTTTAGAAAAGCGATCATTTGTCACAAGAAACTTTGGTATTCTGTAAAAGCAGACCATATCAGTCTCATGATTATAAAAATAATCAAATATGATCTTTTCGCTCATGAAATCCTGATAAGCAAGGACTCCTGCACCCTGGGTCTTATCCTCAACTGTTGCCACGAAGATAGGCTCATCAGCCTGAGGTCCAAGCCCAAGCATTTCTGCCTGTTCAGCTCCCATCATCTGCGCCATCACTTCGGACAAGCCCTGGATGACCGCAGGTCTTACCTCAGGAGCTATTGCCATCGCATCAGCGTGAAGCTGCTCTGCTGTGATACCGTAGTTATCAAGCATCTTGTTGGTCACAAGGATTGAGCTTCTTCCTTCCTCAGAAGAATCAAGGACGAAGCGGTAAACAATCGCCATATCCTCCATGTTCTTGTGAGGAACGCTCTCAAGAAGCTCTGCATTCCTGTCAGCAGATACGACCTGCATTGCAAGCTTCTCTTTCATCTGGCTGTAATCGGAGATTGCATCCAGGTTGAAGTCGGGTCTTCCTTCAAGGGCATTTGCTGCAACGTCAGCGACCTGACCAGCAATTGCATCGAAGTCCTTACCATTTTCCAGCTCCTGAAAAGCCTTGGATACATTGATGTTCACACCAATGTTGCTGTCCTCAGGCTTAACAGTGATGGCCTCATAGGTTTCGTTCATCTTGTCCACCTTATGAAGCTCAACTGTTGTGTCAGAGCCGAATCGCACGTCAAGCTTCTCCTTCACACTTTTTGCAAGGTCCTCTTTGAATGTCTCAAAATCCATTCCATTACCTCTTTCTATAAAACGAGCCGTCAGTAGCAAGCATGAAAAAAGCACCAGACCACGAATGCATATCTGCACTCATAGGCTGATGCCGTCTCCATACAATATTCATTTTGCGCAAAAGAAAACAAGGAAGCATTTGGCTCTTGCCTGCTCCCTTGTGCATTTTAATAATATCACGCCTAAAATCGGCTTACAATTATCGAAGTGTTATTGTTTTGTTATTACTTTGTTATCGATGTGTTATTGTTTTGTTATCGTTGCGTGAGCGATTCCAACAATTTTTAACATTCAACGTATTCATCACCCAGGTTTTCATCTGCCCACATCGCATCATATTGCCACTGCGGAAGAAGGAACCCGTCATGTAATAGCTTAACTCCGGAGCGTTTTACTTCATCAAGGAATATTCCTATAAGTCCACGCTCTTTATCAACCAATGGAATGATGTAGGTGCCAAAAGTCACATTTATACGTGACCTTGACATGTATTTTGAACATTGATAACTGAATAAAACTATGTTTGATGACAGATTTCCTTATTGAGGAGCATATTCATCCCCTTTATTACCGTCATTCCATAACCAATGCTCGGCATTTCGATTTACCTTTAATAAATCGCATCAGTTTGGCGAAATTTTGGGCACCAACTTTAAAGCCAAAGCGGTACTTTGTCTTTAGCTTTCCACGGACAGGCATTTTATCAACGCCATATTTATTTCTGAGGATTGACGGTGAAGTCTCTACACCGTTCCTGATTCTGCCGATTTTATTTCTGGTATCATCATCCAGAATCTCCAAAGATCCTAACAAACGTTTTCTGGAGTTTAAGGATATAACCATTGTGGCAGTCCGCTTCTTCAGCTTCGGATTGCATTCACATCGGTGCGGACAGTTTTCACATGTTTCTCTTGTGAAAGATACTCGTGCGCTGTTTGTCTGTTTTATGTAAGAAGTGCTCTTTGGAACATTTCCAGCAGGACATTTTGATACCGTACCTTCAGTAGTGATCTCAAATTCAGCAAGTATAGGATTTGGTTGTTTACCAATAAGGCCTGTTGAGAAAACTGCAATGCCTTTTTTAGCAGCCTGCATTTTTATCTCATGGCTGTCATAAGCTCCATCGGTTATAAGCGCTATAGCTTCAGGAGATTCTTCCTGGTTGTCGATGTATTCCTTGATGAATGATGCATCACTTCTGGTATTCACATCATACTGGTAGTCTGTGATAATGGATCCATTTTCACCAACAGTTTCTGTGAGATTGGCTACATATCCGCGGTGCTCTTTACCAGCCTTACTTCTGAAGGTTGCCTCCGGATCAGCTGGATTCTGAAGAATAGTGGCATTCATTTCACCTTTATCTTTCGGAATGATATGGCCATTGCCATCATCCTTGGTCTGTTCTGAGATAGCTCTTTCAAGCAGTTGATAGTCAGTGGTTTCTCCATGGGTATCCTTACATGTTGGAAGAAGTTTGACCGCATCATCGATTACTTTTTGAATCCGTTCTGACTGAGAGATATCCTTTTCGTAATATACGACACGATTCCTGTTGTTAGGATCCGCATAAGCTTCCAACCCTTTGATCTTGTCATTGTAACCGCCTCGTTTAAGGCTTGCTACAAGATTTGACAAGCAGGTATACAACAGTTCCAGACGTCCCATCTTCTTGATGTTAGACTCAATCATCATACTGTCCATACGTCTAATGTTAGGGTTTAGGTCCATGAACTTGCAGATATGATCAGAAAGCGAAACCATACATTCATGAACAAGGTCGATACCAGTCACAAGTTCATAAGCTGAGACTCTTTCACGGAAACGGCTGAAAGTCCTGTCACTGATTGGCTGCTTCTC
>NZ_FMYB01000120.1 GCF_900104155.1 Butyrivibrio sp. INlla16 | reverse complement strand
TTTTGAATGGTTCTAAGGTGTCATGAATAATTCAGGTTAATACATATTTAATAGATAAAAGAAAAACAATAGTTATAATTATTAATGGAACACCATTTTGTGTTCCATTATTTTTACATTTTATATTAAATGGACAAACAATGTCCAATCTGATTGGTAGTATCTAGGTAGACAACAGATCTAATGAGGTAGAAAGATGGCAGAAGATAAGGAAGGCAAGAGTAACCGAGCATTATCCATATATTCACGATTGATGAATGGCCGCATCATCTATAAATCTCAGGAAGCTGAGCGCTTTGGAGTATCAGAAAAGAGCATTCAGCGGGATATAGAACAGATCCGAGAGTTCCTCGACAATCAGGCTGCTACTGATGGGATTCCCAATAACCTTATATATGATTATATGAAAAAAGGATATGTCATCGAACAGGCAGAAGATGCCCATTTTACTAATGACGAGATTCTTGCCACATGTAAGATACTACTTTCGAGCAGAGCTTTTCCCAAAAAAGAAATGAATATAATTCTGGATAAGCTTATAGCATGCTGTGTTCCGGTAAAAAATCAGAAGGTTATATCTGACCTTATGCTAAATGAGAGGTATCACTATGTGGAGCTTACGCATAAGCAAATCATCCTTGATAAAATGATGCTCTTGGGGAATGCTATAGAATTTCAGTACGTAATAGAGTTTGAATATCAGGGAGTACAGGGACATACACCAAAACACAGGGAAGTAGAGCCTTTGGCTATAATGTTTTCTGAATTCTATTTCTATCTTGCAGGAAGAATCAGAAATATAGATAAGAAAACTGCTTTTGCTGATCCCAACGATGCCTTTCCAACAATATACAGAATAGACCGCATCAGAAAGCTGGTTGTCACAGAAGAGCATTTTACCGCGCCATATCGAAACAGGTTTGAAGAAGGTGAATATAAGAAGAGAATCCAGTTTATGTTTGGTGGTAAGCTCCGAAAAGTGAAGTTTAAATATAGCGGGTATTCACTAGACTCTGTCTTAGATAGACTTCCAACAGCAAAGGTAACTGGTGAAGAAGACGGGAAATACATCATCGAAGCAGAAGTATTCGGTGATGGAATTGATATGTGGATTAGAAGCCAGGGAACAAATGTAGAAGTAATTAACTAACATATTATGTAGAAGGAAAATCGCATGAAAAATATAAAGATTAGTTCTGTGTGCTATGAACAGGTACAAGGTCGAAATGTTGATCACTTTTTAAATGAAATACTTGGATTTATAGACTATAAAAAAGCATCTGCAATTTCAGTATTCCCCAGAATCCATGATGTAGAAAAAAAGGAAGTGGTTATAAGTGATGATACCTATGAAGAAATCAGAAATAACTTTAATCAGATGGAAATCATCGATGATGTGGTAGAAACACTTATATGGGCATACTGGTTTATAGGGAGCAATTTATAAATGGATGATTTTTCAAGAAATTGTCAGGAATTAGAAAAATATCTAAGGAATACATCTTTTAATTATAAGGAAGAAATGGCTGAGGCAACTAAAAATTGCTCTTCCAAACTGGATGTATATGACCTTATTTTTGGACTGCTTTTCGGAACACTTGGGGCTGTTTTAGATACGAACGATAAAATAAAAGATTTCCTAGATAAAATTCATGAGGTGTCTAATTCAGATAATCCTTCAGACAAAAACAAAATCATAGATTTGTTTTCTAAAATACTGAAACACAAAGGAGACTGGATGGATCAGGTTCCTGTTATTCAGGAAGATGGTAGAGTAGTTTCGAAGTTTGTTAATAGAAATGCACAGGAAGTTTCAAAATATATATGGAAGGGATCTGCAAATACTCCGCATCGAATCTTTTGGGGGCATGACATTTTTTCATTAAGTCAGGATAATCCCTTTTTCCTTGAAATAAAACAGTATGGTTTTGCGGAAGGTGTACTTCAGGCGGTACGTCATATATTGGCAGACACCTGCTCTAAGCAGGGGCTTCCAATTCCCACCTCATCTTGGTGGGATAAAGTAGATGGAGATAAAAGGACCAATGGGTTATTGGATTATTGTCAAAGATACGCGGATGACGTCTTAGGAAAGAAACAGGGTGGCGGTAACAATGAAGTTTTTAATCAGTTATTCTCTATCCATATGCAGGACGTTCTTGCCAATGGATTCGCTTGTGCAAGCGTAGCTGCATATTGCAAGGCAAGGAACATTTCAGATGAAGAGCGCAAACAACAAATAGTAATTACTGCTTTAGCTGCTAATTTCCTTGGAAGTGCCATATTAGGAGCAGTAGATAAAGGCATTCCACATATAAACTGGATTTGCCTATTTTACCTTACCCAAAGCACATATAAGTTAATAAAAGCCTCGAATAAAAACATAGATATTCTATGGTGCAAGACAGAAGAACTCGTAGCTGAATCAAATAGACTAAATGAATCCGTAATAAAAAAGCAAAGAGAAACAGAACAGGATATAAAATATTTATTATCTCAACCGGATTTAAGGGAAAAAAAGCGCAGTTCTTTGATGGACAGCTTTGAAAGGAGCCAATCATGATACCAGTAGTTGTTGTAACTGCAGCTATAGCCGCGGCTGGCGGCGGAGCAATAGGTGCTTTGGCACGGCAACCAGAAATCAATCGCCTAAAATCACAGATAAAGGTTTTGCAGAAAGAAATATCCGAGGCGCATAGCACCATTGAAAATGCACTTAGAGATATCGAATTACTGGAACTGAAATATCATATCAGCGAAAACAAAGATATTATATTTGATACTTCCAACAAAGATTTCTGTAGTGCCCTATATGCATTTGGATTTTACGAATATTTGGATTTAAAATGCAGATTTTTACGAGGCCTCTGGCATATGTGTGGAAGCCTACGCACCTTAACAACATAACAATATATACTTGAAAAGCCATCTGGCTTTCCTTAAAGTGTAGCTGAC
>NZ_FMYB01000077.1 GCF_900104155.1 Butyrivibrio sp. INlla16 | reverse complement strand
AACAAATAACGAGCTACGTCGCATGACGCAGCTCGTAAAATTCCTTTTCGCCGGTAGGGCTCCCGTCTTAATAAAGTTCCCATTTGTTTTATATGGTAGGGCTCCCATCTGATAAAGCTCCCGATTATTTTATATGGTGGGGCTCCCATCTGATAAAGTTCCCATTTCGCTTGGTAAGGAAACCAATACATCTCTTCGATGTAACTAAATACTAACATCTCCAAACATATGTTACAATATCAAAAATACACAAATAATTTTCATTATAGTAAAAGTTTCCCAATCTGCCGGACTATAGATTTCCGACAGAAGGGTTAGCTTCCTTTCTTGGGCGACCACGTGGCCGCTTGGGTTTTATTTCAACTTGATCCTTTGGCTTCGGCTTTCGCCCGCGTTTCTTAGGCTCAGGCTTTGGAGCCGGCTTTGAAAGCCCAAGAGCTTCGAGCTCTTCCATTGCGGTTTGTATTGTGTGCACCCAAAACCCGTCAGCGGATGATGGCTCTGCAGGTGCATCCGCCCTACGCCATGCTGATGAAAGATCATCCATGAGTTCACCATAGGACATCTGTTTCAGAAGTCCAGCATTTTCGGCTTTGCGGATAATCCTGCAGGTTGCAACAGTTGAGATAAAGTTTACAAACTCGCTGCCTATTACAGCAAAGTCGCCCTGCTCACCGGTATGGTCAAGGCACTCATCGCTCTTGTAACGTTTAAAGACCATCTCCAGAAGCCAGCGGTCCTGATAACACTTGTATGCCACTTCAGGGGCAAGATCCTGATCTGATTCGAGAACCATTACGCCGAACGTGTTTCTTTTCTCAGCGTACTTCTCGGGAGAAAAAGTATTCTTACGCTTGGCGTTTGCAATGTAGGTTGATTCTTCCTTTGCAGCCTTTTTCGCATCTTTGAAGGCATAAAGGTAACGACCACCTTTAATTCTGGCTTTTTTATAAACAACATGGGCATCTATGCCCGAAAGTACACCATCAAACGAGAGCATGTCATTATCAGAAATGCGTTTGTCATTTCGCTTGATAGGTGTAAGGAAATGAAGATCAGGTCTTTCTGAGAGCTCTTCTTTAATCTTGCTCGGAGGAAAGCCCTTATCTGCGACAATGATTCCTCTTCTAAGATCATTATCGCGTATAAATGCCGGATATGACTTTGAATCTATACTGTTGCCAGGGAATATCTCGGCACATATGGGTTCCATCAGTTCAATATCGTAAGCATAGAGAACGGAGACCTCGCTGCATCCTCGTACTCTAGCTTTGTAGGAGTATGCCGACAGGTCATTGACTATGCTTGTGTCCTGCTTTAAGGTGCCATCAATTGCTACGTGATGGTCAGCGGATGTAGCTTTCATGCGCAGCCGATAAAACTTACTGCGCCGTGCTCCGTCCATACCAATCATGTTAAACAGCTTATTGACAGAGTTTTTCGATATGGCTGCACCAGGATAGTCCTTACAGACAAAACAACGATTGTAGTGTGTCGAAAGCCTGCTGTCAGTAACCTGAGGCTTAATGACCCTGAGCGAAGCGATTGCCATAATCGCATAGACATCGGAAGGGTCGTAAACTGCCAGCAGATCTTTTTCAATGTCCCGGGTCACCGAGTGTACAAGAGCAGATGAGCCATAGGACAGCATATCAGGAACCACCGGAGCCGATGAAACAGTTGTCTCAACAGGGACATACTCGTGATTGATAATATGTCCGACAACCTTTCCGTTGCGCGGCTGAGGATTTCCGCCTGCAACATATTTTGTGGATGCTCTTTCTCTAACGGCGTACCTTTTAGGGCCGTCACGTCCGCTGTCATCTACAATAGTATTCACTGGTCTGGGAACTGCACGGATATCTGCTGGAACTGGCATAAGAAAACCTCCTTTTATATAGTCCTATTATACCATAGTCGGACTATATAATCAAGTTTTCTTTGTCCCATTTTACAAAAATCTGATGTCAAAGTGCAGTAAAAATCAGGGAAAATGATGCGGTTTACCAAGGATTTTTGCCTTTGGTGCACTCATTTTCTGACAATTGAAGTAACAAACCGCGGATTTAGGGGCTTAACCTATAGTCCGACGATTTGGGAAAGTTTTAGTTAATCATTTGGAAATATTTTTAACCAATGAGAAATTCTTGATTCTTCATATATAAAAGGGCATGTGCCTGTTATTTAAGGCACACACCCTTTAACCTGCCAATGATATGCTTATAGTACTTGTAATCCCTCAACTATATTTAGCAGATCTCCATATCCAGCCTTCTGAACCAGGCGATTCATTCCATCTAAGACCTCTCCCTTTGAAAAGTCATGTTCTGTCAGGAAGCTTTCACTTTTCTCTGATAAATATTGATAGAACAAGACTGCAGCAGCAACATTTTCTTTATCGGAATAATCGATATTATCCAGGAGCTGATTTTCAGCTTCGTTTATCATTCCCTGGTCAATCATCATTAGGAAATCTTCAAGCTTTTTCCCTGAAACTTCATATCCATTATCTTTTTCCATTTCTACCGCAACATATTTTTTGCCAAGCATCAATGAGAAGAGGACTCTTGCTACTTCTTTGATAATCCTCATGATATAGTCTTTTTCATCATCAAATGTCATAGGTCACCTCCGTTATTAGTCGGAGCTGCATTACTTGGTATGTTTTGACGATATTGATGATAACAGCCTCAGAACTCCTAATGAAACTGCAAATATTACAATAAAGAATAACAGAGAGTACTTCAGTTCCTGCCCGGGAATAGCCTTACTTAACATAAAGAAAAATGCAACGGTAAAAACTATCGTGCATGCTAAGCTACTGATAAGGTCTTTTTTTAATGTATCCCCGTTGCTCTTAGGATAATTCCATGCCCCGGCTCTTACTATCAGCATCAGGTAAGCCATCCCGCCAAGTAGCACTGCAACCGTCTCTCCTATAACCAGTTTCATATCCATGAAGGCAATCATCTGAATCAATATGGCTATCGCACTTATGATAAAGATGATAACGAATCCATAATTACTTGCTTTTACGGCTGCCTTTTTCTGTTCATCAGTGTACTCTGCTACAGTTTTAAGTGTTTCCTTTAATTCTTTATCCATCTCGCTTTTCCTTTCTCCATTTAGAAGCTCCTTTACATCGATATCATAATAATCTGCAAGCTCTATCATGATAGAAAGATCCGGCATGTTTGTTCCAGTCTCCCACCGTGATACAGTCCTGCCAGAAACATTTAATATTTCAGCAAGCTGCTCCTGTGTTAAGTTTTTCTCCTTACGAAGTACCCGTAAGAACGCTCCAATTTTCTGTGAATCCATTAGCTCCTCCTTTCACTCACAGAATACAGAAAGCTGTCTAATATAAACACGACACAAAGCGAGAAATGCCGTTTTTATGCTATTAGACAGACTTGTCTAATACATTATAGCCATAAAAATAGCAGTACACAATTTAATAAATCATGTACTGATGTGGGTGTCAAAAGTATAGAAACACCCTAAAAATGCACATTGCTACGAGGTCGCTTATTTTCGTAGCAATGTTCAAAAAATATGTCAAGGTCACGTATAAATGTGACTTTTGGCACCTATATCATTAAATTTGAATAAACATTTCAGAAAATCCATCAGTTATTGAAATAATTAGTCTATAATAGTTATGTAGCTATAAAGAATTGCTATTCGGGATATATGATAGGAGGTACAGAATGAGTATCAAGAATTTAGTTAATTTAGATGATAACAGGTTGCTTGAGATGAATGTAGGCAAGAAATTTGCGCATACTTTTACACGCATATACATATATCTTGGTTTATCTCTCTGCCTGCTTATCATTTCAATCGTAGTTGGTATATCAGGATATCATAAACTTTATAACAACTATTACAATCAAAATACTTATCAGGGACTTCTTCGTATTCACAACCAGAATCTCGGAAAATCTGCTTGGTGGGCGCTTGCTACTCGTGTATCTGAGACAAGACAGGAACAAATAGTAGAGTTCCATGAAACAATGCTAAACAACATGAAAGAAGATCTTGCTAATTTAAGATCATATCGTGGCGAGACAGAGCTCATTAAGTCCCTCGACGCAAATATAAAAAATATAGAAGCAACAACCAATAAACTCGCCTCCCTGTACGCACAGGCTGAAGAACTTGAGGACGGAAGCCTTAGTAATGGAAATGAAATATACGCGGTCATGAGAGATGAGCTTCGGCCTGAAGTTTTGAAAACAGTGGAAAACACAAGGCAGATGACCTCCAATGTAACTAATGAGGTAACAAGCTCATATGATTTGACAATTGTTATAATGACGATAATGGTTGTTATTAGTATTATCATGACAATTCTGCTGATCGTATTCATGAAAAATGCCCAAAACACGCTGACAAAATGCGTTGTCATGCCTGTTGACGAGGTTGCGAAGGCTGCAGAACAAATGGCAAGAGGCAATCTTAACGTAGCTATTGATTACCATGCCAATGATGAATTTGATATACTGGCCAGAGATCTTGAAAACTCAACACGTGCATCCATGAATATCGTAAATGACATTTCAAATTCGCTTAATGAGATTTCTGAAGGTGATTTCAGTATAGGTACAATTACCCCGAATCTTTATCATGGTAATTTCAGCCCAATCAGCGAGTCCATGAATACCATTACAGACAAGCTTTCTAACACCATGAATGATGTTAAGGCTGCATCTGCAAGAGTTTCAGAGGGTGCCGAGAACATGTCCAAAGGCGCCAATGAATTGGCTGAAGGTGCTACTGATCAGGCTGCAGCTGTCGAGGAGCTTACAGCTTCAGTAAATACAGTAACCGAACAGACAGAAAAAATGGCTGCGGATTGTGCAAAGGGCGTTCAGATGTCAATTGCGGCCCAGAAGGTAGCAAAAGACGGTGCTGATAAAATGGATCAGGTTACGGAAGCAATGCAGAGAATCACGACTGCTTCCAAGGAAATCCAGGAAGTTGCAAACAGTATTGAAGCTATTTCATCCCAGACCAAGCTCCTTGCTCTCAATGCTTCCATAGAAGCTGCCAGAGCCGGAGATACAGGTAAGGGCTTTGCAGTTGTTGCTCAGGAGATAGGACAACTGGCTCAGCAGTCGAATGACGCTGTACAGCGCACCCACGCACTTGTTAGTTCCGCTCTTGAAGAAATTGACAGCGGTAATGAGATTGTTGCAGAAACACAGATTACATTGCATGAGATAGGTGATTCCGTAAATGAGCTGGCTGAAATGATGAGAACCTCCGGAGACATGGCTCAGCATCAGGCAAAAAATATGAGAGAAATTAATCAGGGTATCGAGCAGATTTCTGAGGTAATTCAAAATAATTCAGCAACTGCCCAGGAATCAAGTGCTGTATCCAGTGAACTTTCTGATCAGTCTAACCAGCTGCATAACCTTATGTCACAGTTCCAAGTAAAACTGGGATAAATGTATATAACATGAAAAGGGGCTGTGAAATAATCAGTCCATGAAAAAAAGAGAAGTAATAGCTGAAAACAGCCAAGAACACTGCTAAAGTTCTAAAGCTTAATATTGTAGATATAGAAACAGAGAAGCTATCGGATATTATGGTTATTGAAAATTCAGCTGATTCAACCGATAACATCGGGAATCTTCCATACTCCGTAAATGCATCCTGCCCCGATAATTCATCAATTACAGTTTATGGTGATGGAAGCATCCGGATATTATATGAAAATGCGCAACTGCCCCCAAAATACCATTTCACCGATAACAACACTACTGATGATGAAGCAAATGCCGTTCTGGACTATCTCGCAGAGGAATATGCTGCTAAATTAGGCTATAAAGAGCCAGTCTCCTACTCTTGTGTTGAGAAAAGTTATTCAGGTGAAGACATGCGATCATATTATATGTACGACGGATCATCGGATATTAGGAAAAACATCTGTAATCATGATCTGTCCTATGCATCATTTAGTCCTGATGAAGAAGGAAACCTGTCTTGCATATGGATCTACAATGCTTATAGTTCATCAACTTACAAAGGAGATTATCTTATAATTACGAGTGACAAAGCTATAGAAAATCTTCTTAGTGGGGATTACTATTCATCCGTCCCTTCCGATTATTTTAAGGGCGGAAAGCTTTCAGACAAGGATATTGCAAGAGTTTCTCTCGGATATCGCAACACTGGCGAATAATATTACATACCTTACTACATTTTCTATGTGGAGCTGGATAGCGAAGAATGTGAAGCTCCGGTTGGAACAAAAGCATTTGGCTTATTCTATGTACCTGCTATAGATAAGTCATATATTGGTAACTTCAAGAATCTGGGTGGTGATTAATACACAAAGTGCATGTTCACTAAGTCAAGTGAGCATGCACTTTATATCGTAATAAGAACAGAACTGCTTATCTCATCCACCCGAACTCATTCATATAAGCGCAGTAATCGGATGTAATATATGCAATACATTGTCAAAACCATGCTTCGTAGTAATACCAGCCTTTACCAATTTTCTTAGTTATTCCGCCATTATAACCTTCGTTTTTGACTAATGATAGATTATGCAGCATTCATTATAATTAAAATAGTTCTTCCCCCATAAGTCTTTTATGATTTCAATAGTCAGCTTGCTAATATGAATTTTCTTAATTCCCAATTCTGATTTATCATCTAACCAGGTATTATACAATGACACAGATTTTCTGTTTTTCAACAAATTCCGGATATAATCTATAATTACCTCCGCCTGGTCATCTTTGTAGCACCATTCTATATAATTGATGTATTGAAGCTCTGTGTACTGCGATGCATAAGTCAGGTCATCTTCTATTATTATCCGTATTGCTGTTTCTTCATCAAATCCTGGTCTGCATTTTATTGCAGCTATTTCTCCGCCCTTTATAACAGGTTCCGCATGCATATTGTCAAATTCAGGCATAGGCTTATCACTAGCGAAAAACTGATATAAGCTCATTTTTTCCTTTACCAAACATTGAAAATTCCTTTGAAAGCACCTTAAAAACAATCTACCCATCCACAGCTTTTAACATCTTCAAAAGTGATCTGTTTTTCAACTTCCTGCATAGTATCAGTAAAAGGCTCTGGTCTTGGCCTTAAGCTGAGAAATATTGCTGCCACAAGAATTGCAGTTACAACTACCCCAAAACAGATTTTTATTCGCTTTTTTTCATACATAGTTCACCCTCCGAATTCATTATTCTTATATATATAACGCGCGAGATGCCCATTTCGGGACACAAAATATAGAAAAAATTGAAATTTTTCATAAAAAAGTAGGTACCAGCATAACACTGGTACCCACCACTATGCGCCTATTTCTTAATCAGAAGCCTGCTCCGTTTCCCGAGTCTGGCATAAAGGAAAACTCCCAATTTTCACTCTGTTCGCCTGGAATATATGCTGTCTGAAAAGTCCTTTAAATATAGCTTTCAAGCTGCCCAGAGAGTACTTGTCCCACTTCTTTACATCTGCTTCTCCCATTTGCCACATTTCTGTGAGCGACACAGTGCGTTCCAGTTGTTCATTTTTCGCCCATGTTGGAACAGTATGCAAATCTCTTTTACTTATTCCATATTTTGCTTCTATTATTGTCTGGGTATCCATGATGATTTCCTCCATTAACTTCCCCATGAAATACCCTTCGGCCGAAAGGTTTTATATCTTTTAATGTTATTTTATCTTGTCTATCAGTCTTCTCTTTTCCTCGCAAAGAGCGTCAACATCCGCGCCTTCAGTGATGTTCCATTCTTCTTCCAGATACTTGATCTGAAGCTCAACATACCTGATGGCATCTTCATATTTTCCAAGTATTTCATAAATCCTTGCCTGTGCCTGAAGATGATCCATGCAAATATGCTCATTGTGATTAGTTACATATATTTCCTCAGCTTTGTGATATCTTTCCAAAGCCTCCTCATATCTTGCATTGGATGCATATATGCCTGCTACTTCAAACATCACATCATAGCTGTCATGGAACTTTTCCTCAATATCAGAAACTATTTTCCATGCATCCTCAGCACGATACTCAGCAAAAGCAATATATGCTTCATATACCGGAACTAAAACATCCTTATGATCAGGCAATTTTGAATAAGAATCCAAATATACAGCAGCCTCCTTAGTGCGATGATCAGCGATCAGGTTATCCATAAGGAACAGATAATTCCTGCCTATTTCAGGATGTTTTTCTACTAAATCCTTGAAAAACTCTATAGTACTGTTATGCTGTCTTGCGTTCCAGTCCCAGACTACTGCCCCTTCACTCTTTTGCAGGAGCCACTGATCCTCCTTTGCATCAGGATGAAAATTCATAGCTTTTCTTGAATACAAGCTAGCATATCTGCTGTCACTAACTATTCTGTGATGATATAGATGAGCCAGGAACGTGTAAATCCTGCCATCCATCCTGTCCGGATGGTTCTCATCATACTCATCTTTTATATCCAGCAGGAACTCCTTTGTATTATTAAACGCTTCATCCGTGAGCTCATTTTCATAATCAAGCATGTTTTCGATACGGTGCAGTTTCTGATCTACAGATAGATCAAACAGCTCATCAATTGTAACACCAAAGAATTCCGATATTGACGGGAGCAGTGATATATCCGGAGCACACACATTGTTCTCCCATTTTGATATAGACTGACTGCTCACTCCTAGCGCGTCTGCAAGAGCCTCCTGCGTTGTACTGGATTTTAAACGAAGTGCCTTTATCTTGTTTCCAATATTCATTTTCGCGTCTCCTTATATGATTTTGAAGAAACGAAGCTTCATTTCAGTTCTTACAAGAATAATTGTAGAATATAGTCGTATTGCCCACAATGACGCAGTTTTCAAGTCGGTACAACCTGAGGTTGATTATTCATACTGTCACAAGTCATATAATGGAAATGTTTTTAATTGCCAGAAAGTCATTAACTCACTACATAATATGCTTCTCAGCATTTATCATGCTTGTATTTGCCACCTGCTTTACAACATCAAATACTGAGCCCATCATGCCCATAATGCCTCCGGACTCTCCACCATTCTCACCAGGTTTGAGTGATCCCACCATAGCAACGTTCTTAGCTACAGTATGAACAGCACTTTCCTGTTCCTCTGTGCAGGAGACTTTTGCGCAGTTCTTAATCTGAAGCCTGTCACAGATAAGCTGTGGTTCTACATCCTTATCTATGGAAAGCAGAGCGCAGTTTACTACTCTCACGCCCTTTTCATTAGCCATAAGAAGTGATCTGTCAACTATTGCCTTAGCACTGTTGACTATGCTCTTTCCTTCAAATAAATACTCCACTACATCCGCGTCAATATCAACATGTTTCATATCCTGATACATGCTCTCCCTTACAATAAGGGTCCCTGTTACAGTGAGCTTTTCCAACTTATCAAGCCTTGTAAATTCTGTTGATACTGTAAGATCTCCGTCAACATACAACCTGCTTCCACTTTTATCAAACAGGGCATCATTTAGTTCTGCATCGCCTTTTATAAAAGTCATATCCTCAGGGATTACCATGATCTTTGTCGTAATATCAAATACCCCCGCAAGCTTCTCTACCTTGCTCTCCCGCATAACCACACACGGAGTCTCAAATCTTACATTCTTCTCAAGGAGCTTGTCTGCATCTACAGAGTCTTCAATAATAAGCTTTTTTGCAATAAAATACTTTTCATTTTCCTTAACTCGGAGCGGAAAGAACTTATCCATAACAAATTTTGAGTCCAGCATAACTGCATCCTCGGGATAAAGAACCGTGGACCCATTTATGAGCATTTTGTCAGTATATCCTTTCATACTTCTTGGGCAGTACAGCGAGCCATTTATAAGCATGTATACATACTGCTCCATTGCATCTTCTGTTCCGGGTTCAATCGTGACTTTTCCATTTGCAAGCAGAATCACCTTATTCTGCGGCTTTGAATCCTTTGAAATAACTTCTTTTCCATTACTGATCCTGCTCTCAACAATCTCATCCTCAGCCACATCGACAATTGCCTCGCTGTTGATCACAGCTCCAAGCCTGTTTAAAACTTCTCTGCTCCTTTGGCTGGCAATAAGCACCTCAGAATTTATGATAATCCTCTTATATCCTTCGTAAACATCTTCATTTATCTGTCTTGAATCACATACTTCTGCATTGATAACCAGATTTTCTTTTGACATTCTTTCTTCACCTCTTCCAATAGTTTTTCATCGTAAATCTAAGTGTTTTTCTCGCCATACTTATCTCATATCTGACTGTACCTGATGGCATCTCAAGTATCTTCCCAATATCCTCCGCAGTATAGCCTTCCACGTATCTCATATACATTATTACGCCTTGCCTGCCCGGAAGTTCTTCCAACAGTTGCGTCCACTCTATATTGGAATAGTCCTCAGACTCCTCCATAGATTCAGGAATATCATCAGGGCTCTCCCTAAAAGTCCCGGATCTTACCGCATCTATGTATACATTTCGTGCTGTTTTATAGAGCCATGATTTCACCTGATTTTCATGTAGCGTCCCTAGCAGTTTCTGATTTACAGTTGCCCTGACAAAGGTTTCCTGGACAATGTCTTCCGAAAACTGTCTACTGTCGCACATTCTGTAGATGTAGGCAAGCAGGTCATTATTGAATTTTTGAAAAATCGTTTCAAGTTCCATCGTTTTCTTTTCCTTACAGCACTCTCTCCCATCCTCCAAATCTCTATAAGCGGCATCGAGTACTCGAGCCGTTCTTTCTTTGCCCACGCAGGCACAGAGCATGCATTCTCTGTAACACCGCCCCTAACATATGCATCCATAAAAGTTTTTTGGGTATCCATGACGGTTCCTCCTTCATGTGAAATACCCTTCGGCCGAAAGGTCTTTTGTCCTTCTATTAGTTAAGACGTAATGGATAGAAAAAGTGTTGGAAAAATTTTAAAAAATTTAAAAAAGCGGCAAGAACCAGTCCTGTCGCCCTGCATGCCTCTAATATATGAACACAATCACAAAGGTTCACCAAATTTCTATTTTTATCTGGCTTGTTTGTCACCAGATCATACACTTTGTTTGCCCTATTCTCGATCGTATCAGCATGATCTCTGCACCATTTTAGCTGCTTTTGCATAAGTTCTTTATGATTTTTAATCTCGACAGCATCATTCTTGTGTATTGTTAAATCCACTTTCTGTATAACGCTATCTATAACAGGAATCATATTATTGATGTTAAGAACACCTATAAGTTTACTTGTTCCATCCTCATTTTTCTTACTATCATCAAAAATTTTGATAAAATCAACCTGACTTTT
>NZ_FMYB01000076.1 GCF_900104155.1 Butyrivibrio sp. INlla16 | reverse complement strand
TGAGGCTCCCAACCAGCCAAAACATAAATCACCACCGAATGGACTGACAGACTTTTTTCGAGGTATCACCAACCGAAGCTGGCTCCCAAGGAGGAACCGTCAATGATCCTGCCTCGATGATTATATACCTTATGATCTGTCTGGAGTATACGGGAGCTACAGACATGTATAACTGTTAGTTAAGCTCCTTGATGATATCTGATGAGAGGGGAATCCTCCCTTCAATCATTACTTAGATTTGGAAATAGAAACTATTAACTGTAGTCCTTAATGACTACATCATTACTATACTAGGAGGAAAAAGGGATTATCAAAAAAGGATTCCGGTGGAGGAACATATTAAAAATGTAATATGTTACTTTAGAGAAGGTGCTGAGGATAGGTTATCTATTACAGATGTTGCATTGATAAAAAAAAGAATGATAAATGATTTGAATAGATTGACTAGAAGCTATGAATTGTACATAACATCATTTATTGAGGAACAGGACATTGATAAGCGAGTTCAAGATATTGATGAACTGTCTATTGACAGGGTATTGAGTTTTAATTATTCAGATACATATGAAAAATGGTATGGGATGGGAAATACAAATATTGAATATGATTATATTCATGGAAAGGCTAGTTTAGAAAACGATATTGATACTTGTAATATGGTGTTAGGAATTGAGGAGTATCTTGAAGAGCCTGAACGTACTAATGATAATTATTTTATAGAATTTAAGAAGTTTTATCAGAGAATATATAAGCAGACAGGGAGTAATTATTTATCTTGGATAGAGGCGAATAATGCGTTTTATGAAGCAAATCAAAAAGCAAAACCAACAAAAATAAATATATATTTTTATGGCCATTCCTTGGCTGTTACAGATGGGGATATTATTGCGAGGCTAATTAGACATAAATATGCGACAACCACGATTTACTATCATAGTAAAAAAGCTCTAAGGGATCAAATTGCAAATTTAGTAAAGATATTAGGCGAGGAGGAGTTAATTCAAAGGACTGGAGATTACAGGCCAAGTATTATATTCAAACCATGCAAAGAAGAATGAATATGAAGTAATGACTTTTATTGGTGATACAGAGGTGGAAATGGATAACCAAGATAATAAAGAGAAATTGCAAAAACAAATAAAGGCATATATTTCAGAGATTCTATTTAATAATGGACAAGGATGATCTTACTTATGATGAGCTTAAGAGAGCACTATAGGGAGTCTTTTGTTGCGGTATGAATCTATAGTAATTAAATCTTATAGGGTTTCTGTTGATATATCGCTTATAGAAGATTTTACAAAATGGGCAGAGTGTGTCCTTAAGGATGCCGGTTATGGGAAAATCACTGGAAAAGATGCAATATACCAGTACTTTAATATTCAAAAGCGGTTGTTACCTAGAATGCCACGAACAATTTTTTATTCAAAGGAGTTTTTATATCCTAAAGAATACGAATTGGCATTGAAGGAATTTGAGACCAAGATCAGAATGGGTGAGGATCTTACACCTTTTATGTCTGATAAGATAAGAAACAGTGCTTACGACGATTTATTGCTCAATGATTGGGGAATCTATCACTTCCATCTATCAAGAAGGTTTAGAGATGATGGGTTTGTCGGACGTAGTCAATATCAGATTTTTGCATTCGTTACAGATGCTGCATTTTATATGATACAGACTTATGATCACAGTGATGAGAATTTATACTGTAAGCAGGAAATGGTCCGAATTCTTCGGGATAATTGGCCGGAGATAACTGAAAAAACACATTTACAGGGCGTAACAGAACTTACAGAGAAGATTACAGATAGCGATTACAAGGTGCTAAGGCATGAACACATTTCAACTTTGGTAGAACTTGGCGAGAATGAGGTGTATTGGGGCATGGGCGGAGGTTATGCTTCCAATGGATACTCTATAAGTGCTCTTAGACAGGCGGATTACACGGTGAGGAGCTTAGATGCTTTTCAGGCATTGATTATTGATAATGTAGAAGCTATTGGAATGGCAATCAATAAAGAAGCCGGGGAGGATTTGCATTATCGTAGAATGGGGTTGAGATTTTTGTGGCTTGATAGCTTTGATATGATTACAGTATGTGACTGTGTGAGTGGGATGGTAATACAGATTGATGGGAAGAAAGGGAGAATCAGGGTTTGTAAAGGAAATGAGGTGTTCGATAAGATATAAAAGTTTCTTTTATGGGAGATGAAATAGTATCATAGGAAAATAATCGAGAAGGTGTTGGATATGGCAAATAATGTCTTGTTATTATTATCTGCTTTGGAATTTGATTCATATAAGAGCTTTTCAAGTCATGAGACTCACCAATTGGAGCTGGGCACAAATATAACATTAATCATTGGAAAGAATAATTCCGGAAAGTCCAGCTTGATTGATGTTATTGAAAGTTTATTTAGAAAAGGGCATATTACTGATAGTCGGGGTGTAGATAGAGATAAGTTAAGACTTGTTTTTAAGTTGGATGAAACACATATTTTGGAAGGCTTTCGTGATAATCAGCGAAATCGTGCTTTGCCATATCAATATCTGTCTGATTTTGAATATGCCAGGCAATTTCTGGGGAAAAACATGTCAATGTGCTGGCAAAATAGTTTAGTTCCGGATATAAATGGGGAGAATGAAATACCATTAAATGAGCCGTGGCAAGAAGGACTTCTGCATAGTTGGGTTAACGTTACAAGTCGGTATGGTCGGGATATTAGCGACGTTGCTATGCTGCGTATTAGCGCAGAAAGAGATATTGTGCCGGAAATTGAGACTGATAATGAAGAGATTAGCGAAAATGGAGAAGGTGCTACAAATCTTGTAAGAAAGTTTATCAATACGGAATCTTATGATGAATCCGTGGTTGAAAAGGTGATTCTTAAAGAATTAAACACGATTATGCAGCCGGATGCATTTTTTTCTGCTATTAGAATTCAACAGATAGGCGAAAGAACGGAAAAAGGATACAGATGGGAAATCTACCTGGAGGAAGATGGAAAAAGATATGCCATTTCCAAGTCCGGGAGCGGATTGAAAACAATAATTCTTATTTTAATTAATCTGTATCTGATCCCTCTTACTGAGAAATATCGTTCGCTAGAATTATGCTATGCATTTGAAGAAATTGAGAATAATCTACATCCTGCTTTACAAAGGAGAGTGTTTGATTATTTATATGACTTTGCAGCAGAGAAGAATACAAAAATATTTATCACGAGCCATTCACCTGTAGCAATAAATACATTCTATAGGAAAGATAATGCTAAATTGTATCATGTAACTAAGACTAATGGTGAATCATCATTGACGGATATTACAAATGGATCAGAAAGGAATCAAATTCTGGATGATCTGGGAGTAAGAGCCAGTGATCTTTTTCAAACAAATGGAATAATATGGGTGGAAGGGCCATCTGACAGAATATATATTCTTCAATGGCTTAAGACATTTGTTCCTGATTTCAACTACAAAGAAGGATTACATTTTCAGTTTATGTATTATGGTGGCAGGCTGCTATCACATTATGAAGCAAATGAATTTGAAGATAGGACGGATGATCTGATAAATGTTCTGACTACAAATAGGAATGCTGTAATCGTTATGGATAGCGATATTAGAAAGCCAAAGGGTCGCATAAATAAAACAAAAATGCGAGTTAGAAATGAATTTGAAAAGGCTGGTTTATATTGCTGGGTTACAAAAGGTAAAGAGATAGAGAATTATCTTTCGGCTGAAGCAATAAGCAATGCGTTTGGTACAACATTACAACAGGTGGAGCGGTATGAACTGTTTCCGGAGTATATCAGTAAGACATGTAAGAACTTTGAGAATAAGAAGGTGGATGTGGCAAGGAAGATTAGTCCGTATATCACATATAACAATTCTGTAGGGATACTTGATCTGAAGGATAGTGTTCTAAAGGTGTATTTTGAAATAAAGAGATGGAATCCGGGTGAAGTATAACATGGGGAAAGTATGAATACGTGAATCTGTATAAGTTCATACAGCAATTTTAAGTGAAGAGAAGTTTTTGGGAGAGAGGCAGAGAAATAATGAGATTTTGCGATTTTTTCGTGGAGTATAAGCTAAGGATGAAGAGCGTTAATTCTGTAATCAGGTACGATGAGCAGCCGCGCTACAGATTGGCTTTATTTGGCTTATTTATAATATTCGCGACGCTTTTTGCTATATTTGCTGTATCAAATGTGATCTTTGATGATATGTTTACGGTTTACATGGGTGTTTCGGCAGTTGGTATGTTTATAATTATTGTCATAATGGGGATACTGGATTCAATAAGAAAGAATAAGGAGAGGCTGTTGGAGGAGATTCGGAAGCCTTATTCCGCAAGGCGAATGAATGTATTTATACAGCTGCTTTAGGATTATAGTATAGATATCAATGATTCCCAAAAACTGGACTTGATTGTCGGTGAAGCTAAAAGCAATAAAGCAAAAAATGCGCCGTGGGCAGAAGTGAAAAAACCTTTGGGAATGATGGGAACAATCGTGGCTTCCGCATTCGGCATACTTTTTAAGAATTATGTTGATACTCATGACATTGATTATATATCCATAATACTGTTTATGGTAATAATTGTGCTTGCGGTTTATGCAATTGGTTATGTGCTGTATATTATGCTCAAAGATTTCATTTATATGGATGGGAAGCGCTATGATGATTTGATAGACGACATAAATCAGGTTAAGATATTTGCTTCTGCGGGTGGTGAAGAGATAGAGGAAATGGGGGATTTAGAGGATGCATCATAAATTTGATCCATATCCGATACCGAAAGGTGAGACACCTTTATATGTCAATGAGCCGTGGCTTGTTGATAAGTCTCTTCTGGAATATGAGACCATTTTAAATACTGAGCCGGATGACTCGGAAGTTATATAAATTTGGAAAAACATCCCTAGTTATGTGGACCGCTTGGGTATCTTGATGAACTTTTATTTGGATAATAGGCCCTGCTGTTTTGCTTGTAAATGAGTGTTTCAGCAGGGCTTTGGATTTGAGTAGTGAAATTCTGAGGTTGAGAATCATTGAAATATAATTGAAATATAATTGAATTGTAATTGAAATATTTTTTGAGTACAATTATAATAGATGTTACTATAAAGGGGAATGGAGTTGCTCTATGAATTACAAGAATGACATAATAACTACGATGAACTTACTTTCCCGTATATTGTCAGTATTAAATGATTTTGGGAATGATCAATTTACGGAGTTTTATTCACTTAATGCTTTCCAAGAAACTAGTAATGATATAAATATACAATGTAACAATATATGGGATGGAAATATTGTTAAATTTAACACATATTTAAAAGGAATAGTCTGCGAGATAGAAAGGAATAGTGATCAATCGAAATATATTAAGGCATATGCATTAGCTAAATGGTTAGATTGCAAAATGACTTATAATAGTAAAAATTATGGAGGAGAAAAACTATCAATATGGTCGTTGCTTGGAATAGCTGCTGATGATGATTATGTTCAAATAGGTGCTTTAAATACAAATTATGAGGAAACTGGTATATGGATCAATCCAAAGTTCCCGATTCGCAAGACTTATGCTTCAGACGACTCTGACAGAGAAAAGCGTGTATTTAACCGTGATGCCTTTTATGGACTTAATGGTGAGTTAAATAATTTTGCTTATTTTGTATGGGATGGAACTAGAAGAATAAATAATATTATCATTTCTGGTGAAGCATTAGCAGATGCTGAAGATGGTAAATTATCTATTGCGTTTGCGCCGATGACATCCAAGCAGAATATTTTGAAGAAAAAATATGGCTCTTTTACAAGAAAAGGGTACCAAAAATGTGGCATTAGTATTTCTTTAGGTAACTTTGGAAAAGAGTTATATTATAGAATGCTTGAAGATTGGAAAATTGCAGCTGATAATGGTGCAGATATAATATTTATGCCAGAGGCACTTGGAACAGAGAGTGTGGATGGAACTAATGAAGAGAACGATAAATTTTTTTATGATTTATATAGGAACAGGATAGAAAAAGGGCAGCATGTTCCATACATTACTATATGGCCAAGTTATTGGCACGATAGCGAAAATGGAGCAACTATAACGTATGCATCTGGCTTTGTTATAGGAACTCAGTATAAATATTATCCATTTGTTAGCAAAAGGGATAATAGAGAGGAGGCGCTTAGAGAGTACGATATAAAAGAAAGTATGATTATACATATTCCATTTGTTCATAGAGTGTCAGTCTTGATATGTTCTGAGTTCTTATCAGATAATGAGTCAAGGTGGAGTGACTTTCTTTGCAGATGCTTTGGCGTTTCGTTATTAATTGTGCCATCTTATTCTTATGGCGGGCAGGATTTTATAAACAAGGTGCAGGGATATGTTGGGTATGATACAACAGTTATTTGGGGTAATTGTTGTGGGGCAGCCTATGAAGCTAACTGTTGTGGCGCTTGTTCAATTCCGGGAACCAACAATATAGAAATGTTTAAATGTGATAATGGTGGTTCTTGTGATGGCGTTAAAGCATGCATTTTTATGACAAAGCTTCCGCTTCGACAATTGGTATATAGGGACGCGTTCAAAACTGAAGTTGAGCAGATTCGTGCATAAGGGCAGAGATGTCTTGAAGGAGATGATAACATGGAGTGGTATAGAACAGAATTAGATATCGGTACAGAATTTGAAAGAGAAGAATATGATACTTTGCTAGACTATATTGATAATAATATTACCAGTATAATTGAGCAAATGGATGGAGATGATATAGCTCTTAAGCAGAGTGAAAAATATGGTCGTGCCATACTTAAATATTTTGAAAAGAAGTATTTGGGAATAAAAAAATTTAGAGTACTTTACCGACTTGGGGAATTAAGCGGAGTTATAAGGGCATGCTCACATACTTCATATGAAAATAAGAGAGACGAATATGTGTGGTCTGAATCTAATAAGGCTTTATCGAAAATAAAAAATTTCGATAAGATCGTTGAAATGATATACGCGCATGAAAATATAACTCATCAGGATTTGAGTAGAAAACTAGGAATGAAAGCTTCTACTCTAACTGAAAGTATGAAGAGAATAGTAGAATCAAATTTTATAGATTCGTTAAGGGTTGGAAGGTATAAGGTTTATCGGTTGACAGATTATGGGCTACGATATGCTGTTAATCTGAAAAAAAACAGAAAAAATGTTGATAAAGAAAAAGATAGAATTGTCGCGTATTTAATTAAAATGGGGCGAATGGATCAACCTAAGATAACAGTAGAAATCAAATGGGGAGATATAGAAAACTATAGGAATAGTGATGGTCTATTAGATAAAAAAATAAAAAAAGTCGATTTTGCATATGATAGAGAGATATGGTCGAACAACATTTGTTATTGTCAGGAGACATCGGAAGCAATAAATACTAATTTTAGGAGATCAAATGAATGGATAAAACAATTAGCAGTAAACTAATAAATAGTAATAATCATGTTAATACATATATCGAATTATATAGAGAATATTTATCTGAGAGAACAGAAAAAAGCTATTTAAAGTTTCAAAATATAATAGAGTGTTCTGATGAAATAAGGATAAATATTGAGGATATAAATGATGATGACAAGAGCCTTTTAGATGCGATGAGCAATCACTATACAGATTACTTATTTGAGCTGGTGAGGTTTATTACGATTGAAAATCAGTGCCCGGAGGCTTTTTATCAAAAGCTGTTTGATCAGATTTTTTGTTCGGGAATTATAAATCTTTCAGAAAGAGAGTATGGATTACTACTAATGTTATTGGCTAATAATATAAAGGGATTACCATATTATCAGGCAAATAGCCCGGTTGTGGTCTCTGATGCTAAAGCGGAGGAAATTATTTCTGAAATAAGACCATTTATACGTAAAGCAATGTACATGGCAGATGACAGGTTTGAATTCACAACCCAGTTGTCTTCGCAAATAATAGACATCTTGAATCAGATAGATACACGAGAAAAAAAAGCAGTCCTTTTAGCTATTTTGATAGGAGCAATTAGGAATAGAGCAATAGGCGGGACGGGCATAGCTGAAGACGATAATTCTTGATATAAAAGATAAGTAGAAACTAAAATAACTACATTATAAGAGTGGGAGCTAAAGCTAGGAGCTCCCATTTTTTGTCCTCAATAGAATTCGCTATAACCTAAAGTCCCGTCATTTTATACCAAGGATTGATTCCTGAAACATCCGGACATGATTCTTGAATTATCCGGACAAAAATCACTCAAATCATGTCGGGACATTTACACCCATGAACTCATAGAGTTCACATTGCTTTGCTGTTATTTCAGATAGATGATGTGCCTTGCCGGGTTGCTGATAATACTCAATAGTATCCAGTTCATCAAGTAATGACTGGATCGTATACTTGCTAAACAGACCGTTTTCATCCATCTGCTTTTTGATATAAGACACCATCTGAAGTGCTATGAACTGAATAAACAGCTTGCCTTCAAAGTTTTCTTCTGATGCGACGGACATACGCCGCATGGAAAGTCTTTCTTTGAGGTTGCCAAAGGATTTTTCGATAAGATCCTTGAGGCGGTATATGCGCAGCGCTTCCACTGGATCTTTGATTCCATTGCTCATGAGCGCGAAGTAACCGTAGTTCTTCTCAGCCTTTCGGATAGCTTCCTCCTTAAAGCTGTAGGTTTTGCCTCTTACAGGTGTCTCGTGTATTGTAAAGTACTTCTGATAGAGCTTTTCATCAGCTGGATCAGGAGTGCCGTTTACCAGATTGTTTTCAAGACGGTCAAGCATGGCATTGAACCTTGTCTTGTCGTCAGTAGCTTTTTGGTCATTGTAATAGAAGTGGAGATATATGCGCTTTTTGTCAGTGATTATCTCTCCGGTGCGGGGCTTTTCTTCTGTATAGTCCCATTCTTCTTTAAATGACATTACATATAGTTTTAACTCTGAATTATAGTTATAGCGGGTAACAAAATCCGCGCGGATCTTATCAAGTATGCTGCTCACCTTGCTAAGTGAGAGTCTGGCACCAATGAGGAACTTATGGTGGTGCTTCATGAGATCGTTGATGTTCTTCTCACTGTAGAAGCCCCTGTCCAGGACAAGCTTTAGCTTATCGAGTTTTAGGAAATCAACATCCTTTATGAGGTTCTCTATGGTTTTAACATCCGTGATGTTGCCTGCAAGCTTTCTGTAATAAACAGGGAGCATTGCTTCCTCTCCATACAGAAGTGCAAGGTTTATCTGCGGCAGGGAATCACCTTCTTTGTTCTTTCCATACTTCGCCTGCTTTATAAGCGCCCTGTATGAAGAGATAGATGTTGTATCAAATGCAAGGTATTCATTCAGGCCATGGCGTTTTGCCTGGTACCGGAAGTAAGCCATCTTTGCTTCCTCAGTGATGAGGCCAAAGAGCTCGCTGCTTCGCTGTGAAAGGATATCCTTGCCATATGGATGCCTGTGAGTCAGGCCCCACTTATGGAACCTGTACATGGGCTGGCCTTCTTCAAGCACAAGATAATAAGCAACAGACATTATCTGCGGTGCCAAAGAGCCAAAGCATTTGCCAAGATCTGCAGCAATGCCGGTTTTGTCACATATCTCATTCAGAAGATATGTTGATCTATAAAACTGTCTGAGGCATACCTCTGTAGGAACCGGACCGGTATTAGGTGCAACAAGACTTTGCTCATACTCAGATTTGAGACGATGATATGTATTGTTTGGAGTAAAGACCTTGCCATCATACTTACCGATGTATTCTCGCTTATGGTCGGCGCACTGTTTTTCAGCGTTCCAAAAAGGCTTGTCGATATAAGCGTAACCGTTCTGGCATCTGACTTTGCTGGTGATCCAAGGCTCATTGATTTTCAGTTCCATAGCAATTACCTCCTTGGTATAAATATACCAAGGATTAAAAGGAATCGCAAGCAAAATGGGCACTTTTGATACAATATTTTGTAGTTGCAAAGCCAGTAAATACAAGACTTTGCGATGGTTTGTTAAATGAGTTTATACCGAATCCTTGGTATAAATTCACGGGAGCTTAGGATTCAAAATCCTCGCGCATATCCTCCCAGAATCTTAGAGTGTTAATAAAGTCTAATGGCCAACCATCATCACCATAAACACCATCTCCGTTTGTATAGGGGGTGTTTCTTTCTTTGACCCAGTCTACAAGCATATCCCATTCCTCATATGTAATAGATGGAATTTCTCTTTTGTATCGGTGCAGTTCTATGTTTAGGATATCCTGAAGTTCGGCTGAAACATTGTCGTTAAATCTTATCATTGTTATATTTCTCCTTTCAAAACTCGCCTTCTTCAAAATAGACAACAGGGTTACAATCAGAAACGCCAATGAGTGTCGGGTTCGATCCTTGTTGAATAAAGAAACCTGTTTCTGAAATGTTCAAAGTTTCTGAATCCTCTTCCCAGACGCTTTAAGTCTTTGGCTTTGCGGTTTATGGATTCTATAGGACCATTGGAAAGCCGGCTGTCGTAAATCTGTCCATTACAGATTTTTTCAACCATTATGAAAGAGTTGACTATCGGATCTTCAAATTTTTCGAGAAGAGAGGCAAAATCGCGGAATATTTCATGCCTCGACTTCTGGTATTCCTGTGCTAACTCGGGCAGCTCTCGCCTAGCTGCCTGTGGATTGCCAGCGTTCCTGGCACTGAAGACCACATACTTTTCTTTTAAATCACGGAATTCTTTTAGATTGGAATCAATCCTGAAGAGAGCATCCTCATAATCAAAGGTATTTATCATTCGATGAAAATGGGAATCCATGCGTAAGTCGGTATGGTAACGGATGTTAGACTGATTGGACAGTATCTATAGTTGCTAAATTCACTTTTAAAAACAATAAAGAAGGATTTGATCAACTACTCACAACTATTAACTCTTTATCCTCACCTGAGGACATAAGAATAGGGTTTGAATCAACATCTCATTATGCCCTGAATCTTGAGCTTTTCCTTGAAAACGCCTCGCTAACGTTCATGGAAGTAAATCCAGTCTTGATATCGGAATATAAAAAATCGACCACTCTAAGGCGTACAAAAACCGATTCTGTTGACTGTGAATCCATTGCTCGATGGTTAATGACTGTTGAGTACAAACCCCATTCAAAAGGATTTTATCACGCTTATTCCTTAAAGTCATTAACTCGTCTCCGTGACATAGGGTTGTTTCATGAAGAAGTTTTTGTGCAGGAGAATGCCATAATCAGGTGGAGTAGTTGCTTTTTGAGATGTTATTATCCTATATTCAGCATAAAAAAGCGCATAGTTATCCCTATGCGTCATCAAAAGGAGTAAAGGTATTGTTATTCTCAAAAATCAATACATACTGGGAATTGGTTCAAAAATAAACTTTGCCACACATGTAAGATCCGAGTCCACTTCATCCATTATATCTATCATCTGTATCCGGTTCACAGGATCTTCTAATTGCATCAGCCTTGCTACGTTATATGATATTTTTCGCAAAA
>NZ_FMYB01000075.1 GCF_900104155.1 Butyrivibrio sp. INlla16 | reverse complement strand
AAATGGGCAAGGCACTGTAGGATCCCGGTGTTTGTGGAGCTGCAGAGAAAGATCATGCGCCACAAGGATCATATCCTTAACACTATCGAGCTTGGTGTGACCAATGCCCGCATTGAGGCAACCAACAACAAGATAAAATTGCTTATCCGGAAGGCGTATGGATTCAGGGACGTAGACAGTATGATCGATATGGTTTTGCTATACTGTTCTGACCTGAAAATACCGTTACCAAATCGCAACCGTGTAAAGTACGCTTAAGCCGCATGGCATGAGGACTTCAGCGTATTTAACTAACCACACTCATGCCAGAAGAGCCAACTAAAAATATTATTTCTATGAGGGTGGAAAAATGAAAGAAGCACATATTGATGGAACTGACTTCATGGGTGAAAATCTGCGGGATAAATTGGCATTTTGCGGCGAAAACGCAAGACTTTATCCTTTATGCAAGATGATTCATCCGGGAAATGCCATACTGGAGGATAATTGCCAGTTATTTGATTTTGTATTTATCGATGCGGGTGAAAAACTGCGAATTGGAAAATATTCGACACTTACCTGGAATGTACTTATAGAAGGTGGTGCAAAGACAGATATAGGGCACAGGGTATTTCTCGGACCCGGTACGAAGGTGCTTACATCGACATATGAGTTCGATGGATATTATTCGATTGAACATCTTCCCGGAGATGCAGGAAAAATAAGCTACGGCGATGTAATAATCGAAGATGATGCATATATCGGAGCAAATTGCACCATATTACCGGGAACTATTATAAGAGAAGGCGCGTTTGTAGGAGCTAATTCGCTTGTTAAGGGCGAGCTTAAGCCATGGACTGTTTATGTTGGCACTCCCTGTAAAGAAATCAGAGCAAGGAAAAAGCCAACAGAGGAACGCGCTGCAATTGTAAATGCAATGGATTGGTCTCACCATGAATTGTCGTAAGTAAGGAAATAACATAAATGATAAATTTTTTAGGCTTGTGCAAACAGTATAGCGATAGGTATGCTTTTAAAATTCTAGATGGTGATCATTCAATATATATATCATATTCGGATTTTTATAATGATATGGGGACTTGTGCAGCTGTTCTTGAAAAAAAAATCGGCAATATGCAAGAAAAAAGAGTAGGACTATATCTTGATACTTCATATGAATACCTAGTATTACTTGGAGCTTTACTATTTAGTAGAACAGTTGTTGTTCCACTAAATAAACGTGAAAGCATTGAGAATATATGCTATGAGATAGAAAAAGCAGATATTACTGATTTGATAGTTGAAGATGAAAATGCATCAGAGTTCAGTCACTTGGAAGTGAAAATAGCTAAAAAGTCGGATATTTTTTCAGATAAATCCGGGTATGTTGAATTGAATGATTTTAGCGATTCTGAGCGAAATCGTACCTCGCTGATGATATTTACTTCCGGTACAACAGGTAAGCCCAAAGGGGTAATGCTTACAGCAGGTAATATTTTTGAATATCAAAAAACAATGTTTGACTCAAATTCCCCTTTTGACAGCTGTGACGGACTTAAGGTGTACACTAATTTTCCTTTCTACCATATTGGAGGAATAATTGGGTGGATTACTAATATTGAGAATGGATGTACTACATATCTTAGCGTAAATCCGGCCAATATACTTATGGATTTGGAAAACGAACAGATAGATAGCGCAGTAGTAACGCCTGCGGCGTTAAAACTATGGAAAAAAACAATCAAGAGAGGACATATAGAAAGGCTTGGACATGCCAAATTGGTCGTAACTGCAGGCGCACCTGTTGATTTAGATACAGTTGAAGTGTTTTTGCAAAATGGAATTAGCTTTGGTCAGTTTTATGGTATGAGCGAAACCTGCGGAAATATTAGCTTCAATTTTGACTGTAAAAATCATTTGAGATCAGTAGGCCGTGCAGATGCTATGGTTGATGTTATGATAATCGATGATGAAATCTGCGTCAGAAGTCCTGGGGTTATGCAGGGGTATTACAAGGATGAGGAGGAAACAAAGAATAGCCTCATAGATGGTGTGCTTCATACAGGAGACCTTGGCTATGTGGACGATGATGGATATATTTATATAACCGGAAGAAAGAAAAATCTTATTATACTATCCGGTGGAGAAAATGTAAGTCCTGAAGAGTTAGAGCAACTAGTTTATGCATGTTCTTTTGTGAAGGAATGTAAGGTGTTCGATAAGAATGACAGAATTTGTATTGAGATTTTCTGTGATGAAGCAAATAGAGAAGATATAAAAGAATATATTTCTGAATTAAATAAGAAACTTCCGATATATAAAAGAATATATGGTATTGATTTTAGAAATCAGGAGTTTGAAAAAACATCCAGCGGCAAGATAAAGAGATAAAGCAGATTTTGAGAAAATCAAGAATAAAGCCAGGAAAAGCAATTATGCTTTCCTGGCTTTAACTATGCGGTCTTTTATTTGCACAAATAGTAGTGTAGCTACAATGGCAAAGAATAATCGAAAACTAATTATGATTGCACTTCTTAATGTGGGATTACCTTTCCACCAGCTATGGACAAACATATACTGGACATAACCGCCGATGGCTACCATCTCAACAGAATGAATGCAAAGAAAATATAATGAATTTCGACCGATTTTTCTTATAAATGTAGATAAAAAACCATTGAACCGGTTTAAAAGTAAAAAAACATAAATGATTAGAAAACCTATAATTGCATTAGCAATTATGGAAATAGGTCCCAAAGGATATAGGTCATTTGCCATATCAAAATATGACGTTATATTTACAGATATCAAGTAAGGAATAATAATAAGTATTCCAATGAAAAGCTTTTTGATAGTGAAAGATATTAGTAATTTGTTTTTCTTTACATAGTATCCCAATCCCAAAAAGAAAACGGATATAAATCCCTGTGAAATGCACCATGGAAGAGGAATGGTAAAACTAAGCAACCAGCCAATACATGATACAAATAATGATATAAGAAGGAGTTTTTTTTCTTCGTAACGGTTTGCAAGAAAGTTAAAAACAATTGTTGCTATGATCAATGCAAGTAAGAACCAGGTTGGGCCACAGCAAATGATTCTAAAATTTAATAAATATCTGTCCTTGGGCAGACCCAAAAGTGCGCCTAAAAAGATACTTACAGTCTGCTTAATGGATGAGCGCAATCCGCCGTATAAGAATAGATAACTAAAAAAGTGTATTATTATAGCAATGGCCATTGTAATAATATAAGGCTGTAAAAGAGAGCGGTATTGCCTGGTGATGCACTTGGTGTTAGTAGTTTTTCTAAAGCCATATCCGCTTATGATTAGTAATGCAGGCATAGAAGCCTGACCTACAATCATATAGATGAATGTTAAGAAAAGTACAAATATGTTGACATTAGAAAATAACTCATTCATGGAATGGTATTTTTCTAAAAATGGAATTAAACCTTCTGTATGTGATACCACAACCAAAATCATAATGATTCCTTTAAGAAGGTCAAACATACCCAGAGTGTTTTTGATTTCAAATCTTTTATTCTTCATAAATACATAATTTCCTATATTGTTTATTTAATGCTATTTTTATTGAACTACTCTACCAGGAGTACAGAATATACTTCCTTTAAATTTTTTTCTAACTCAAATTCACTTATGTTAAATAGAGCATTTTTGGTCCTTGATGGAGTGATCTCTTTGACGGAAATATACGATTGAGTAATATTGTGATGATATAATGCTGTAGCAATATTATCACCTGCGAAATCCGCCAGTGGCCAATTGTATATGACATCATATGCCGGAACAACAAGAGTTAATTCTGTAGCTCCGGATTCTTCTGCATCATGAAATTGACTTATTATATCATTTATAAGAGCTTCGCATTGTTTATATGATGCATTTGAGTTGTTATATGAATAAAAAACTTTTCCGGGATGGATTAGTAAAAGCACAGTTGTTCCGGCCAAAATATAAACCAGCCGAAAATAATTACGGTTTTTGCGTATTAGTTCATTAAATGCTGCTATAAGACATATGAAAAGAAAGAATAAAATATCTATTACAATTTCGGCTCGATATATATAGTAGGGTTCTGCTGTCGCACTAAGTACCAGAAGATACATGATGGTAAATATAAAATATAAAACACATTTCGCGATTACATTATTGAAACGTCCACATTTTCTTATCCATAGAAATCCAATGACTATACCCAAAATAGTAATAAAAACATTTATGGATACAAAATTAATTAGTGCAAACACAAATGTTGAGGAAATATTGGTTAAAGTGCTTTTTCCTATATCATCAGCTCTGCCACCGGTTGTTTCAATGATGTTAGAAAGAAACCAGAATAGAATAATAAAAAGACTTATGGCGTTATTGGAACAGTATTCTTTAAGATCAAATGTTTTTCTGGTTACTGAGGAAAATAGCTGCGATACAAGTTCAGCACCTATATATGCGGCAAGTATTACAGATGAAAATAAGTTAGAGAAAATAGCAAAATAAAGCCATATTACAAGAATGGCTTTTTTATATATAGGACTTTTGGTGAATAGAGTTTTTATTCCACCATATGAAATGGAATGAATAACAAACGAAGCACATAAAATTGCAGATAAGGTATAGTTATAAAAGCATGTAAGGTCTTGTGACCATAACAAGAAAATATTGTTATTTCCATCATGAATATAGGTGATGAAATGTAATAAAATAAAAAGTACACCATACCGAATGCTTAATGATGCTGAAGCAAATTGTTTTCTGTAAAACAGTAATGAGAACTCTATGAAATAGAAGGTTAAAAGTATGCCTCCGAATAATCCGTGGGCTAAGGTTAGAGAGAAGCAATAATTATGAATTATCGGATTTATTATTATTGCGCCAAAGTATGATACTAAAGGCATAAATGTCTCGGGAAAAACTTTAATTGGGTTCCAATGTCCTATTATTGGGACTGGCTTACGAAACTGACCGATGTAGAGCCAATCATCTGTATCATATACTACCAGTGGATTAATAATTGTTAGAAAAAGGAACAGACTGATAAAAATGATGATTCCATAAATAGTAAAAATGTAGAATGTTTTTTTGCTTTTTGTATTCATGAGTAAAAGTACCTCAGCTTTTTTGTATTATCTGCGCCCAAAAGAGGATAGAAAAAGATATATATTATGTATGGTTGATAATAGTATAATATACTACAAAAGTATACTAAGAAGGAATAAAAATGGAAAGAAATAAAGGAATTTATAATGCAGTAGTTGTTTTTGCACTGGTGATCATTTTAATTAATTCGATCTTTTATTGTATGAAGAAAGAAGGCTATTTTCTTGATGAAAAGGCTACTTTTTACTATTCTAGTGTAAGTTATACTTCTTTTTATGATTTCGTTCAAAGCCTTGCCCGAAACGACTTTGCATTTGAAAAAACATTGTTCGGAACATTAAATAGTGCACCTATGGTGATAGGAGAGAGATATACAGCAGATGAAGTTAAAGCGTTGTTTGATGCTCAATCTGGTGATAAATTCACTTTTGCAGATACATATCTTGTATCTATTATTGATGCACATCCACCGCTATATTATATCTTATTTAATACACTAAATTCTTCTGTACCAGGTATTTCCGCTAAAAACATTGGATTTTTAATCAATATTTTAAGTTTGCTACTAACTTGTATTTTTTTGTTTAAAATAATTGTATTACTTACGGAAGACAGATTATGTGGTGTGTTTGGGATACTTTTTTATGGATTGAGTTATGATTTTGCAAATTGTGTGATGTATATCAGAATGTATGCTTTACTTACTTTTTTGATAGTACTTTTGCTTTATCTATATTTATTATTGGCTAATAACGATTTTAATCTGAATAATAAGATTTTATTGAAAATATGCCTGGTTGAAGTTATTGCCATGCTTACACAATATTATGCGGCATTATTTATTTTTCCTTTGTTTTTTATGACGATCATATTTATGCTGGCAAATAAAAAAACAGTGAAGAGATATTTTGCATGTCATATTATTATCGCAATTATCTATTTGTGTATTTGGCCATTTTCGATTATCCAATTAACACATAATGGGCGTAGTCAGGATATCATGAATAATGCGGCATCGTTTAAACTTCTTCTTAGGATTAAAGAATTTGGTGGCTTGCTAAAATACTCCATTTTTAGTGGAAGCAAAGTTTTTTTGATAATAACCGTTTTTTTTGCAGCTCTGTTAGGAATTATTTGTTTAAAGAAAATTATCCAAAATGGTATCACGAAACTGAAAGAATCCCATAAATTGTGGCTTTATTTATATTTGATCATACCGGTATCTATTTTTTATATGGTATCAGTATATATTTCACCATGGGTTATGGATAGGTATGTGATGCCGGCAATACCCATTTTTTCCATAATCGTAATTTGGGTGCTTTGGAAAAGTGTAAAATTAGTATTAAAGAAAGACTGGATATGTGCACTGCTACTCATGGTTGTGATTTTGGTGTCATATGTGAATACTTTAAAAATTGAACCCAGGTATGCTTATCCGATAACAGAAAAAAAGCATGAGTTTATTAGTAATAATGTAGATAAAGAGGCTCTGATTATAGAGCCCGAGAATGATGCTGAGTATATAGAGGTCGTAGACGATATAAATCATCCATATTGGACTATGATAAAAGATAAAGGATTATCAGATTATCTTAAAGAGACATTTATAGCAGATAATGATTATGCAATCTATATTAGTAAGTATTGTGATTTGGAACATATTACAGGTGAGTTCGCTCATCAGAACTATTCTATAATAAATAGCGGCTATTCAACGGACTTTTTTGATGTATACATTTACCAAAAAAGCCCGCAATAATTATTTGCTCATTTTAAGGTGTCTTTAATTTTTGTGAATGAAAATGTGCATATAAGAACAAATGCCAGTCTGACGCAAAAAACTAAAATGCATCTTAGTGCGACACTGCCTTGCCAATTTTGCGCAAGGTCATATTCATAATATCCACTGAATGCTAATAATTCGATGGAATGAATGCATAAGACATATAATGAATTACGGCCTATTCGCCTGATAAATGTTGAAATTGTACCGGTTATGTTGTTGAGGTGTAGAAAGAGGAATACAATTATAATTCCCCAAATACCTGCTTCAGCAATGGAAATAGGACCCAAGGGATACATATTATTTGCCATATCAAACAGACTGCCGGATAATAGCACAATTATCTTAAGAATTAAAGCAATTATCAAAAATGTGACTTTGTAAATATTTTTCTGCTCAGTAGTAAATAATTTGTTTTTCTTGATAAAATAACCAAGACTTATATAGAAGACAGAAATAAATCCTTGGGAAATGCTCCAGGGAATGATATCAATATAACTAATAAGCCAGCCGAGAAGGCAGATAAATATAGAAAAACAAAAGAGTTTTTCTTTTTCAAAAAGGTTTGCTCCAAAGTTGAAGATAATATAGGCAATAGCAAGAGCTAACAAAAACCATATAGGACCACAGGCTGAGAATTTTAGACCCAATATGTAACATTCATGTGAAAATCCTAATAGTCCACCAGAGAAAACTGAAAGTGTAGCTTTAACTGCAGAACGTGCATTTCTGTAAAGGACATAGTAGCAAATCAGATGCATTACTGTAGTAATAAGCATTGTAATTGCGTATGGGATCAATAACATAGTAAATTGTTTTTTTACACATTTGATATTAGTTGTTTTTCTAAAACCATACCCACATATTATAAGTAAAATGGGCATAGCTGTTTCACGAATTATGCTGAGTAACAGCAATAGAAACAGCAGAAATGGACTAGTACTGGTCAGCAAGGAATTGGTATCTGCTTCTCCAAGGAAGAAAAGCAATCCCTGTGTGTGACCAAGTATCATAAGGATCATAATGACACCTTTTATTAGATCAAACATGCCGAGTGAATTCTTTATTGTATTCATTTTTGCTTTCATTTCATATCTCCACTTTTAACATAATAAATATTATAGAAATCAGTATTTGCGTCTGCTTTATGCATTTGAAGTCCTATATTTGTGAATGCATTTTCAACAGCTTCTGTATCTACTGACCATGCTACATATGCAATATATGTTGAGTCTTGGCCGATATAAGAGGAAATACTATCCAGCCGACTGTCATCTGTTTCAAAATACCTCGGGTGATTGAAATTCAATTCTATTTCGCAATTGCAAATAACGCCTTCTTTGTCTATTATTATTGCTTCATGTTCTGGGCAAATTTTGGCCAATTCGGTTCGTTTATTATCGTTATATAAATATGAAGGCGATGTTGTTATATGCCATAGGCAACTAATGAATATGCAGAATGCCATTGCAAAAGCTATAGAAATGATATTCTTTTTTATTACAAAAGATGCCATATTGGCTAATGAATATATAATTATTATGCAAAATAGCGGAATGATGGGCATTATATATCGGTCAACATGCCAGGGGACAGCATTTGCTGCAATTACAAAGTAGATAAGGGAAGTAAAATACAGGTAGAACATTATCCCGAAATGTTCTGTATCGATCCAAGAGTGAAAACTACCTTTGCATATGTTTTGAATATTTTTTGCGATGATAACGATAAAAACAATTAAAAACACAATAATTAACAACTTGGATTTTGCGGCAAATATACTGTTTGCCAAGGAATCTTTGTAGCTGATAATGTTTTGTAAAAAGTGAAGATGACTTAAATTATGTGTTACATCGTCGCCTCGGTTAGAGAATAATATATGCATAATGGAAAAAGGCCAGGTAATTAAATAAATAATTCCTGTAAAAACATTATAGACAAGGTATCTGGATACTGACTTTTTTTGATGTAATGCAAATGCAATGTTAATAACAAAAATAGGGATGCAGAAAAAAAGAGCAAAATATTGAGTCATCATGGCAAGATACTCAATCAGACACAATACCAATATTGTTTTATGGTCGTTGACATACTTATTTTTAAACCATTTAATATTTAAAAATAAAGATAGCACCATCCAGAATGTGAGCATTGCATACATTCGGTAATAGGTGGAATTATTTATAAAATCCAAGCTAAAACCATAAAAAAGCATAGCTGTAATAGATAAAAAACTATCGTTAAATACCCAAACACCAATTTTGTATACTAGAAAACAGGTAATAATAAGAAAACAAATATTTATAATAAAACCTATTAACATTAGATTTGTTTGGGGGAATATTGAGCAAAGTGTTTTTATGACAGCGTAGTATAAGGGAGGATGGACATCAAAGGCTTGCTGCAAATATGTGTTTAAATAATGGAATTTTTCATTATTTAATACTGTGTATCTCGAAAGGACTTCATCACGACTATACCAAACATCCATGGTGAGCTCTTTTAAATCTTTTGTGAGTTCATCGGAATTCCGATTCAGTACAGCATCTTTTACAGTTGTAAAATCGGTTAAAGTATCATTGGCCAATCTGAATGAGAGAGTCTCATCTATGTAGTAGCCCATTTTTTGGTTGAAAAAGAAAAATGAATGAGTAAGAATAAGAAATAAACTGAGTAATAAACATGCTGTTGTCGCAAAAGTATTTTCGGATGTGCTTTTCATTTGGTAATTCCTTTCGTTTTATCATAAGCAGATAGCGGATAAAACTATTATATTTCAATGCGATTTTATCATAATGTATAGTAGAAAAACTAATGTTTTCAATGTAAAATTTCATACAAAGTTTCCTGCTATTATTATTTCTTTTTAATGATTATGAACAATTTAAATAATACAATAACAACAATAATACCTTTTTATAATAATGCAGAGACTCTGCCTATTATGCTTGACAGCATTTTGGACGGAGTACTAGTTCCTGATGAGATAATTCTGATAGATGATGGATCCACGGATGATTCAGCCGACATAATAAAAAATTATGTGAAAAGATATCCGGTAATACAGTATCGTCATCAGGACCATAAGGGCGTTTCGGCTGCAAGAAATCTGGGGATATCGCTTGCTAAGTGTACATGGATCAGTTTCCTTGATGCTGATGATTATATTGATCCGGATATGTATGAAGAGATGATTAAGGCTGTAGCAGATGGGGCATGCGATGGTTGCCTTTGTGGATATTTTACACATAAGGATGAAATCATTACATCTTATACAAGGCTGCAATCTGAAACATTGCAGTCAGGTGACATATTGAAAGCTATGTTTACCGATGATACTGTCAGAGGATTTCTTTTTACAAAACTTTTTAAAGCGGACATAGTAAAGCAATATTCATTTGATGAAAATATAGCGATGTGCGAAGATTTGCTATTTCAAACGCGCTATTTCGCTAACAATAATCTTAAATATAAGTACATTCCAAAAGCTTTTTACCATTATATTCAGAATGTTTCATCTGCGACATCTACGAGAGACTTTTTCAGTAATGGCATATTTGTTTACAAACCTGCATTTGATAAGATAGGTAATATTATAAAAGAAGATTATGTTTTAGATAGTTACAATTCGATTCTGGAATATAGTATGTATACATTATTAAAAGCTTATAGTGAAGGAGACAGAAGGAAGCGAACCTCTGATCAGATCAGGGCGATGCAAAAAGAATTGAAATCTACACCATGTAAACAAAAATCCAAGCGAAGAATCGCGTATCAACTGGCACCTATACTATTTAGTAGGTTTATTTAAACGAGATATGAAGAAATTACTGATTTTAGGAGATACCGGAAAAACTGATAGATTGATTGAGCTTGCCAAAGCAAGAGGTATATATACCATAATCACTGATGATCGGGATAAGAAACAATCAAAGTGTAAACTGATTGCAGATGAATCCTGGGATATAAGTGTTTATGAAACGGATACACTTGAGAAACTATCAATAGAAAACGGAATTACAGCCATTACTTGCGGAGCCAGTGAAACCTGCATGGATGCAACCAGAAAGCTATGTAAGAGACTTAATTTGCCATTTTATGTCTCCGATTATGCATGGGAGATTACAAATGACAAGTTGAAATTTAAGCAGCTATGCAGACAATATGGAATTCCTGTTGTTAAAGAGTATATGCCGGATATAAGTCTAGGCACTAAAGAAATGGAGCATATCGAATATCCTGTCGTTGTGAAACCGACTGACAGTTGTTCGAGTATAGGATTTCACCTATGTGAAAATGAAGAGGATCTTATTGATGGCTACAGGGATGCATATCATAAATCGAAGACCAACAGAGTGGTAATCGAAAAGTTTTATTCCGGGGTAGAGATAAGTCTTATATTTGGATTTAACCGGGGAGAGTCATATTTAATTGAAGCAGGCGCAACATTTGGTGACAGAAAAGATGATATACCGTTCGTTTTTGGATACGGACCTGCAGATTGCCTGGGTAGATTGGAAAAGGAACTGTTTCCTCAATTATCGAAATTATTTAATGAACTTGGTTGTTATGAGGGAATAGCTTGTATTCAGGTTATTTTCGAAGGTGATGAATACGCTGTGACGGAAATGAATTATCGTCTTCCTGGCGGGGCATCTCCTATACAAGATTATATGTGTCAGATTGTTCTTGATTATGCCTTGAATGAAGACTATCTTGCCTCAATTTCACGGCCTGAACCGGTGAATGTTTCCGCTTATTTGGTTTCGCTTAAACCGGGGAAAATAGCTTCTGTTGAAGGGGTTGAAAGTATAAGGGAATTGCCGGGAATTGCATATGTGAAGATAAATATGGAAGATGGGACTGTAATTGAGCCGGATTCAGGTATGCGCCGGATATTTTGCATAATAGTTTCAGCGTTTCCGTTTGATCAATTTAAAAGTCAGATCAGTACTATAAATGAATTGCTTAAAGTTGCTGATGAGTGTCCGGCGGCACATTGTGGGAGGCGGTAACGGCTGATTGTTTTCGGCAGTTTCCACTCCCTGACCGTGCGGTATAATTCCTGACCGCAGGATATTGGCGGGAACACCGCACACTGTCATAGCTTTATTCCAGAGAGCATTCAGAATGCTTTTTGAAATAAGGCCATGACTAAACAGTCACAGCCTTGTACATTGAAAATTTCATCAATCCAGAGCCTGGTTCTCAACGGCATCACGGATGATATCGGCATCGATGACCTTGCATTTACGCTGTGAGCCGATGGCGAAGGCATCGGTCATCAGGTTGTCGATGAGTCTGGGATTGCCCTGGGTATAGCTGTGGGCTGCAGAC
>NZ_FMYB01000072.1 GCF_900104155.1 Butyrivibrio sp. INlla16 | reverse complement strand
CCAGGGTTCAAGGTCTCCTCGCAGCATAGCTGCTTCGTCGGTCGGTTCGGTGGGAAAAAGGTCCCCCGGACCTTTTTCTTTATCCACCTCACCCCATCTTCCGCACTTCGAATGGTTTACGCTTTCGCTGCGGAAGAGGGACTCTCACCCGTAGCTTTATTGCAAGGTTCTTTTAGTTACTATTGATTTCCGGAAAATTGCCTTGAAATATGCTTTTTTATTGTTTTCAAGGTAAGCATTTTGCTGATATTGCCTTGATTCCTAATACTTTAACGAAATCAAGGTAATGTGAATTTGAACGATTACCTTGAATTTTTCATTTTTCATGATATCAAGGCATTTTCAGACTTGGGCGTACCTTGAATTGTTATATTAGTTTGAAATCAAGGTAAAAGTCAGTATGATGTACGTGGTGTTGGGTACATGGGGATGTGTCATGGGAGCTATGGGGCTGGCCGTGGATATTGGCAAGGTCATTTGTATTGCTTATGCTCAAGATAATTATACTGTGAAATATCTTTGTTGATGATATTCCGTAGTATATAATACTATTATCCGCAAGATAAAGAGCATACATATGAGTCGTTCAGTGTGCTGCATTAATTACTAAGCCAAGGCGAGGGACATGATATGAACAAGGAATGGTCAGAATTGAATAAGACGATGCAGCTTCAGCTAAAAAAGCGTGACACCTTGCAGGATGGTGTCATAACTTTGGAAAAGCTGAGAAATCAGCTTCTGGCTACGCTTAACAGCTTTAAGGAAAAACTTTCAAGGGAAGAATTTGATGCGATACCGTTTATAAATGCTGATGGATATCACAGTAAGACAATCGGGTATTCAATCTGGCACATTTTTCGTATAGAGGATATAGTTGCGCATACACTTATTGCTGATGATGAGCAGGTATTCTTCAAGGGGAATTATCAGCAAAGGGTCAAGTCACCCATCATCACTACGGGAAATGAACTTATAAAAGAGCATATAGCAGAATTTTCCGGGCAACTTGATTTGGATGAATTGTATGCTTATGTAATGGATGTAAAGAAGAGTACGGAGGGAATAGTAAGAGGACTTTCCTACGATGATCTAAAGCTCAAGATTACGGAGGACAGAAAAGAGAAACTGAAATCGCTAAATGTTGTCAGTACGTCTGAAGAGGCATATTGGCTGATTGATTACTGGTGCGGAAAAGATGTCAGAGGATTGATACAGATGCCTTTCTCCAGACATTGGATTATGCACATCGAGGCTTGCATGAGAATAAAGAATAAAATTCATCCGGAATAAATTTTCTTATGAAAAAGCTGATTTGGAACTGACAATATATGATCTCTTAAAAATGCACATTTCTGATTCATTACCTGTCGCAAAAACAAGAGAAATCGGACACGGACATGATTCAAAAGCTATTGTGATTGGAGAGAAACTGGAACTATGAGTATAGAATTGAAACCTGTAGAACGAGATGATGTAGAAACACTCTGGAAGATGCAGGTAGAGGCATTCTCGGGTCTTTTGGAAAAATATCAGGATTATGATATGAGTCCTGCTGCTGAGAGCATGGACAAGATAATGGCCAGGTTCGAGCAGCCGTGGACTACATATTTTTTCATTATGGCAGATGGTGAAAAGGCTGGTGCTGTTCGTGTCATAGATAAAAAGGACGGCAGCAGAAAGCGCATATCTCCGATCTGGATTATGCCGGAGCATAGAAATAAAGGATATGCCCAGCAGGTAATGATTGAGGTGGAGAAGAAATACGGATCAGAAAACTGGTGCCTGGACACTATACTACAGGAAAAAGGAAATCTTCATCTCTACGAGAAGATGGGGTATCATCAGACCGGAAAAGTAGATAAGATCAATGATCACATGGATATTGTATTCTACGAGAAAGATTAAGTATTATTGAAAATAATAGCAGATAGTGTATAATATTCTTATAAGTGGTAGCGATACCCTTGATTTTGACGATAAAAAAGATCGTCTAATTTCTCAGGTTAGGTGCGGTCTTTTTTATTGCTTTTATTCTTAAGAATATCAAGCACAAGCCTTATGATATTCACGCAAAAATTTGCTATTGCAAAGATTTCGGAAATAGTCATAGGCAATCGCTTCCTTTCCCTACTATTTCAAGGGAAACCGCTACCACCAAAATGATATACTATCAGATGGGAACGGGAACGGCAACACAAATTAATATACTGAATTGTGATACTGTATGGAAGGCATTCAAGAGCTTGTGCATATGTATGTGAATTTAAGCTCCTGCACTGTTATAATGTTTAAGACCATAGTTCCAAAGTAGATAAGCCGCTACGCCAGCAATCAGTGCAACAAAAGGTGACAGATAGGCATATTCCGGGTGAGACAGGCTTTTTCCAAGAAGGTGCCCAACAGGGTAATATCCTGTAAATGCGTATGGGATTACGAAAGTAAGCAGGAATCCGATGCCTTTGCCGTATATGGTGATCGGATAATCAGTATAGTTTTTTAATCCATAATTGTTATTGGTGAGGAGAGATACTATCTCCTCACTTTTTATTGTCCAAAAACTGATGGTACCGGTAAATATAGTAATTGCCGAAAATATCACAAATGAAGAAACCATGTTTACGGCATAAAACATAAGCGAACCTGCCGTCCACTCAATAGAAAGCGACCGCATGCTGTAGACCCAGAAAATGACTGACAATACAAGGCGCGGGATAAAAGTATACTGGAACTGCTGCAGCACCATATACAGCATCGGGCCGATGGGTCTTGTGAGATACAGGTCAAATTTTCCTGTGCGAATGAGCTCGCCCATATCTTTCATGGGACTCCAGAAAAAGAAACAGCTCAGGCTGTAGGTCAGCCAGCTAGTGGTGAACATGAAAAGGACTTCATTCTGAGTCCATCCTGCAATGTTACCAAAGTTATGGAATATAGCCAGAAACCCTGCGAAATAGATCCCAATCTGAATCGTATTTGCAATGAGCTCAAAGACCAGAGAAAAGTGGTAAGCCAGTTTTCCCTTCATATATATAATTACGAAATGTCTGTACATTTTTAGCAGATACATGACTTATCCTCCCTGAACTACAAGTTTATTTTTCCCCACGAACCAGCAGACTTCAGATAATAAAAATAAGGCAGCCATCCATATGAGTTGAACGCAGAGATTTTCACAGAGATTTTCAAAGGACATCGGCGTAGTGATGATGGTAACCGGTATTGCATATATTGCGCGAAACGGGAGAAATGCATTTATAGCCGCAAGGAATTCCGGGAACATCGCAGCCGGTATCCACGAACCGGAGAGCAGTTTGTAAATCGCCGCAAGCAGCATGTTCAGCGGCCAGGTCACAATCAGCCAGAACGCCATCAGACCTATAATCAGTGAATATAAAAACTGGATCATATACGCCAGAAGGATGGAGATGATTCCATATAAAAGTTGTTCTTCGCAGAATATTTTTCCATGATAAAAGACGGAGATTACAATCCCAAGCGGGAGAGTATATATCACAATTCTTGCAAGGCTTGTACCGATATGCTTCGCAAAGATCATGAGCTTATAGTCAATCGGTCTTATCAGCTGATTTGCCACATCGCCCGATTGAATCTGGCTATTGATCCAGGCTATGACATCGCATTTCATAAATGTGGAGATGAGAGTGGCTACAATGATATACCGGATGGTCTCATCACGGCTAAGTGGAATAACTCTCCCCGCATTCGATGAAAACAGCGCATTCCACAGTGAAAACTGCATGTAAAGGTATACAATTTTAGAAAGAAAATTCGCCCATACAGAGTTTAAGTACGCAGTATGTTCTTTTATTCCAATCATTGCAAGGTCAGCATATTTTCGCATTTTTTTCTTCTCCCGCAAGGTAAATCCTTTTTATAATCTCTTCAAGATCTGTAGTCCTGTATATAGTCTTTAATTGTGGCAGGGTTCCATCATATATAAGAGATCCCTTATCGATAATGATCATCTTTTCGCATAATGACTCGATATCCGAAACATCATGCGTGGTCAGTATGATGGTGGTGTGCCGCTCTTCATTTATTCTTTTTATAAACTGCCGGATTCGTTCTTTGGAGAGCACGTCTATTCCAATGGTTGGCTCATCCCAAAACAGAATATCCGGGTTGTAGATAAGCGATGCCGCAAGGTCTGCCTTCATCCGCTGCCCGAGACTTAAGAGCCTTGGAGGCTGTCCGATAAATTCATCAAGTCCGAGGATTTCTGAAAATTTATCCATATTCTCTCTGAAAACGACATCGGGAACACGGTACATATCCTTAAAAAGCTTTAGAGAATCTATGACCGGGATATCCCAGCACAGAACACTTTTCTGACCAAAGACCACGCCGGTTTTCATCATGATCTGCTTTCGGTTCTTTTTGAAAGTCAGACCATCTATCGAAATAGAACCATTATCGGGGGAGAGGATTCCGGTCATCATTTTTATGGTGGTGGATTTTCCTGCTCCGTTAGGGCCGATGAATCCGACAATTTCTCCTTTGGGAATGGAAAAAGAGATATTGTCTACGGCAATCTTTTTCTGATGCTTCTTCATTTTATATATTTTGGTAAGGTCATTTACTTCGATACTCATATCCCTGTTACCTCCGGTTTGGCTGCTTCTATAAAACATTTGACGATATCAATGACTTGATTTTGAATCTCCTTAAATGTAAAATATCATTAAACAACACATCAGTAAAATTGAAATAACAGATTATAATCATCAAATAAATTGATATTTAGAAGAGGTCGATATGAATAACACACAGCTTGAAACCTTTTTGAAAATTGTTGAAACAGGGAGCTTTACAGCCACTGCAAATATGCTGGGGTACGCTCAGTCAACTGTGACGACGCAGATAAAGCTGTTGGAGGAAGAGTTTGGATGCCTTCTTTTTGAAAGGCTTGGGAAGACGCTTGTCCTTACTGCGGAGGGAGAAAAGCTCATATCCTATGCGGAGCAGATGCTGCAGCTTCAGAGGCAGATGCTCCTGGAGGTTTCGGCCGCGGAGATTCCATCGGGGATAATAAAGCTCGGCGTGTCGGAGTCTTTGTGCTACAGGAATTTTCCGGAAAAACTGATGGAGTATAAGAAGAAATATCCCGGCATGGATATTCGAATTCAGTTTATAGATCATGATACTTTTCCTGCGCTTCTTAAGAGCGGAGCGCTCGATGTGGTCTACACCCTGAATCCGTTGATAGAGAATTCTGAGCTTAAAATGGTTTGTAAAAAGAAGGAGTCCCTTAGCTTTTTGGCAAACCCTTCCCATCCGATCTCAAAAATGAAGAAGGTAAAAGAAAAGGATCTGGAAAATGTTCCTCTTTTACTGACATCCCACACCTGCAGTTTCAGGAAGATGCTTCTTGATGATTTCAGGGAGCAGGGAGTGACGCCTAAGATTGAACTTGAAACGAGCAGCAAGGAGATTCTAAAAGCTTTTGCCATAAACGGACTTGGAATTGCCTTTATGCCGGCCATGACGGCCACCACGGAGGTAAAGGAAAAGAAACTTAAGAAGATCGACTGGGCAGGCTCAGATTTTCCGATTTATTCACAGATATTTGTTCATAAGGATAAACACCGTAGTCTCGCAATAGAGGAACTGATAGGGCTTATTATGAAAAGTTAATGCAATAACCCCTTGCGAATGGTTGCACAATATGGTGCAGCCATTTTTTATATGCAAGAGAAGACAAAGAATAAGAAACGGTGAAAAAGAGCGCGGGCAATAAAAAATGTAAATTAGTAACGTAACATGGACAAATTGAGAATTATTTGTCGTAACAGAAATTTTGGGAAATGGTGGAAGTTATGAACAAAAAAGTTTTGGGGCTTTCGTTCGGAAGAAAGCTCAGCAACACGGATATTATGGTAAAAACAGCGCTAATGGAGTGCGAGAAAGAGGGCTGCGAGGTCAAATTTTTCAGAGTTGACGAGATGGATATCAAGCCCTGCACAGGCTGCATCTCATGCGTTGTAGGAATGACTACGGGACGCGGAAAAGGCGGCTGCCCGCTTCAGGATGATTTTCATATTCTTGACGAAGCTATTATGGAGTGCGACGCAGTGATCATAGGAACACCTACTTATGAGTGTTCCCCCACAGGCCGCTTTAAGACGGTTTGCGACAGACTTGGCCCTTCACACGACATCACCTTCCGTAAGGCGACTTACGATGAGGGAAAAGCTGCCGGCAAGAGTGAAGATGAGCTTCCGGATGCAAGAAGCTTTAAGAAGAGAGTTGGCGCATTCATTTCTGTAGGCGGAGCAATGACCAAGAACTGGCTTGCATTCACACTTCCTACGATGTACCAGATGACAATGTCTATGGGAATCGATGTGATCGATGCACACGAATATTTTGGCGCAATGGCCTGCGAGCATGTCCTCGGAAACGAACCTGAGATGGAGAGATCAAGACAGATGGGTAAAAACATCCTCGAGGCTCTCAAGGCTCAGGATGAAAATGATGAAGTTAAGCGCATGAAGTGGTGCGGAGACGAGCAGGGAATCTGCCCGGTTTGCCACATGAATATGCTTACTGTTTCACCTGACAGAAAGGCGATAGAGTGCCCTGTATGCGGCATCAGAGGAACTTTCAAGCTTGGAGAGGGCGGTGCTCTTGATGTCAGCTTCTCAGAGGAAGAGCAGAACAGATCAAGACTTCGCTGGGCAGGTAAGCTCGAACACTCCACAGAGATTAAGACTCAGGCAGTTCCGCCCGGACAGATACCGAATCTTAAGGAGCTCAAACAGCCATACATCGGCTACGCAGAGTAATAAAAACATTGTTTATAAAATTTTTATAAATGGCTCACAAATAGGAAACATTTTAACGGTATGATTGTCACAGACTTGCTAAAGGAGATGTCGTGACATGAAAATTAACGATACGTACATAGCAGAATTTGTTGGGAACTATACGAGAAGAAAGGGCTATCCGCCGACTGTGGAAGAACTGGTGGAGGTATTTGGGTTTGTTATGGTTACAAAATCCTTGTACTACATTATCAGCCTTTATCGTATAGGTATGATAAGGAATAGTCTGTATTTCGGAACAAAGGATTTACAGCTCCTTCCTCTCAAGGCTGAGAACTAAGAAAACTAAATATAGGGATAATAAAAAGCTGCCGCGAGGTGAATACCCCGGGCAGCTTTACTTTTGTTATTGAACAACTCTTTAGATTTCGTCGCTTCCTTTAAGCTCTCTGATTTTTCCAAGTATTATTTTTTCATTAAAGGTAAAGAAGATGCAGGCGCCGATGAAGCATGTTACAAATGCAATTGCGGCAGTGGTGCGGTAGCTTGCCTTTGTCTGTGAGACAGTTACAGAGGTGAAAGTTACCATTGCGATAGCCTGACCCATCTTGAAGGCGAAGGTTCTTGCAGCAAAGAACATTCCGCTTCTGTCTTCGCCGGTCTCGAGTCTTGTGAGCTCAGCTACGTCTGCAACGCAGGCCTGAGGAAGAATTCCGAGAATTGCCATTGGAATAGCTGCTGTAACGGCAATTATGAAGCCCCAGTAAAGTCCCTTTCCGCACATGGTTGTGATGGCAAATACGCAGCAGTAAGCGAAGAAACCGGTGATGATAAGATTCTTCTTGCCAATCTTCTTCGCAAGAACGTTGATGATGGGATAGAGCAGCACGCTGATCGCTGTCATTGTAGCTGTCAGCACGAAGGTCCAGGTATCCTCAATTTCCATAAGCTGTGTCTCATAAAATGCAAGACCGGTCTGGAAAAGTGTGAGCGCGAAGAAGTAGATCACGTCGCTGTATACAAAGCGTCTGAACTGTCCGTTTGAAAAGGTCTTGGCAAGGGACTGGAAGGGCTTTGTATCACTGGGCTTGGAATCGATGTAGTCACGCTCATTTATGTAAAATGCGGGAATAAGCATTGCAAGGCATGCGATAGTGGCCATGATTGCTACCGAAAGTCTTATGGAACCCTGCTGACCTGCTGCCCCCTCAAGCGCACCTGCCAGATTCGGAAGAAGGAAAGAGATACTCTGACCAAGGATGAACGTGAATGATATAAAGGTAGAAACGTTAATCCTATGCTGCTGAGTGTCACCAAGCTCCGCAATCAGTGCGTTATAGGGTGTGCAGAACATAGTCATGAAAAGATAGAATACCATCAGAAGAATGAAGAGTATTGTATCATTCAGGGTGATGTTCTGGGTTTGCGGAAGAACGAAAAGCCCGATAGTGCAAAGCGAAAAAGGCACTGCCATCGCGCGCATGAATGGGATTCTGCGGCCGCCCTTGTAATTACTTCTGTCGGACCATCCTGCGATGAGCGGATCTGTTACAGCGTCGAATATTCTGCCGGCTGCAAGAACGAGACCGAAGAGAGTAAGTTTAAAAAGTATGGGTGACTGGGTGATTCCGGAAGCAAAAAGACCCGTGTTGGGGTTCTGCTCGCTCGGAGCACCGGTGTAGTAGTACACCATCCAGTTGGAAACGACTCCGGAGAGGAGACTCCATCCGAACTGTCCCATAGCGAAAATCCAGAGTAATTTGTTTGTAATTGGCTTTAATTGTTTCATTTGTTTTGAATCCTTTCAAAGAAATAGTGCGAAACTATTATAGCGCGTCCAGTGTCCGAATAACAATTATCAGTAGTAACTAAGCTGAATGGGAAGTTTTTGTTGAAAATGAACATATCTAAATATAGTTCAAATATAATCATATTAACGATTTATTTAAAAAAGGTGTTGACTTATTTTTCAGATTTGATATTATATAAAAGCTGTCGCTGATAAACAAGCGGCAGCGAAAATAAGATAGATGCGGAAGTGTCGGAATTGGCAGACGAGCAAGACTAAGGATCTTGTGATGGCTACATCGTGTGGGTTCAAGTCCCATCTTCCGCACGATACAAAAAGGGATTAGCAGAAATGCTAATCCCTTTTTCGTATCGTGCCGAGGAGCCCCTTGAACCCAGGGTTCAAGGTCTCCTCGCAGCATAGCTGCTTCGTCGGTCGGTTCGGTGGGAAAAAGGTCCCCCGGACCTTTTTCTTTATCCACCTCACCCCTTCTTCCGCACTTTGAATGATTTACGTTTTGCTTCAAATCAATAGCTCCCCGCCGCCGCGATATCTCTCAGTAGTTCATTTGAGTACTCGTCTCCGGCGACGGTGGGATGAAGCTGGATTAAATAGAGATTTCCGTATATTTTGGACTTTATATACATGTTTTTGTAATGTTTATGTAATGCTTGTTTTTGTAAAATGATTCTGTATGCAAACTATTCCCGTACAAGCTACTATTATTATATTTGAAAATGAATAGTAGGAGACAGATGTAAATGATTAGTGAGATTAGAACGATCAATCTTATCTTCGCTGTTGCCGGGCTTGTGCTTTCAATGCTTGGGCTGATACAGACAAGGATAGGACACAATTTCGATGGTAAGACCAGACACTTTTTCACAGTGCTGTTTGGCACGCTTCAGATATATGTTCTATGCATTCTGATAAGGGAAGTGACATATGATCTTCAGGGATATGGTTGGACGTTTTTATCAAAAGTCGTAATTTTTGGCCAGGCCTTTTTTGCATCTCTTTTAACAATCCTGATAACTATTTTTGTACTGTTTCAGAGCGGCGAAAAAAGGTGGATGAAAAACGGCATATTTTATACATCCGCAGTATTGTGGGGTATTTACAATATACTGCTTATAAGCAATCTGTTCACAGGAAGAAGCTACCGCATTGATAATGACAACAGTTATCAGAGAGGACCTTACTTTTCACTTTTAATAATACCTACAGTGCTTATCATGCTTGTGAATCTTTTTGCGGTTTGGAAGAAGAGAAAAAAGCTCTCCGAACGCCAAAGGACTGCTTTTGCGGTTTATGCAATAGTTCCGATGATATCCATGATTTTACAGGCAAAATTTTTCGGAGTACACCTTATTGCGCTAAGTACGGTTGTGGCCGCTCTTTTCATGATGATGTGCATTATGTCGGATCAGATGGAGCGGTATTATGCGATTTTTTTATGCAAATATACAAAAGTATTAAAAAAGATATAAAATTATTGAGATATATATAATTATATATTATAATAATGCTATAAGCATTCATGCCACTAATTCTTACGGAGGCACTGCTATGACAATTAAGCAGATGATACAAATCAAGGAAAACAGAGGCTACAGCTACAGTCAGCTTTCTGAGTATACGGGAGTTCCTTCTATTACTTTGCAAAAGATTTTTACCGGAAAAACCAGGAATCCACGGAAGGCTACGCTTGATGCTATAGAGAAGGTGCTATCAAGCGATGAATCGGTTTATAGAGGGAAAGCCTATGAATACCACGATGCAACAAGCGGTAAATTTATGGAACCTGAGCCCGTATACGGTGCAGCTACCAAGAGCAATAAATATGGTGATCCTAATAAGAAGCAGGGTGAATATACCCTTGATGATTACTATGCACTTCCTGACGAGCAGCGAGTTGAGCTGATAGATGGTGTTTTTTATGACATGTCTTCACCAAGGATTGTACATCAGGATATTTCCTATGTAATTCATTCTGCTATAGCGGATTATATTAAGAAAAACAAAGGGAAATGTAAAGCTTTTTACGCGCCTGTGGATGTTCAACTTGACTGCGACAATAAGACTATGGTTCAGCCGGACGTTCTCGTAATCTGTGACAGAAGCAAAATCAATGGCTTTGGAATATATGGTGCACCGGATTTTCTTGTTGAAATATTGTCTAAATCCACAAGAAAAAAAGATTTGACTATAAAGCTTGCAAAGTATCAAAATGCCGGCGTAAGGGAATACTGGATAGTTGATCCTCACAAGAGATGTCTCATAATTTACAACTTTATGGATGAGGATTTTGTCCCGCAGGTTCTTCCGCTAAAAGGTGAAGCACCGGTTGCAATTTACGATGGGAAACTAAAGATAAGCCTGGACGAGATTGCTGCTTCGATTGATGAATTTGGGGAGTGATTGCCTGAGGAACAAATTGTTAGCATCATTTTTGCGGACAGTTATAAGAAATAAATATTCATAGGATGCATTATTCATGTGTATGTTTTTATCAAAAATGAATAAAAAATGGCTTCAAGTGCATTGATTCAAAATACCTAATCCTGTATGATTCATTCTTGTTCAGGAATCATACAGGTATCCGGGAGTTTCTCCCACATTTCCATATATTATATTTGTGCGAGGAAGGTTATTGCTTACATTGCTTAAGAAATTGGCGACAATAGGCAGGTGAAGTAATATAATTGAAGTAGTTAAAAATTTTGTTTTATTCTATTTTTCATTACCTTGTATGGTTTCTTGAATTAATTCATTAAAAGTACAAGGAGGAGAAATTGAGTAACAATGAATTAACAGTAAACCAAAGGTATAAGGATTCCGTGTTCAGGATGCTTTTCGATGAGAAAGCCGAACTGTTATCCTTATACAATGCCGTAAACGGAACTGATTATGACAACACTGAAGATTTGGAGATCAATACATTGGAGGAAGGTGTCTTCATGAAGATGAAGAACGATGTTTCCTTTGTGTTTGGATTCGAGCTCAATTTGTATGAGCATCAATCTTCAAAGTGCGGCAACATTGCTTTGAGATACCTTTTCTATGTATCTGATATTTTAGCGGGAAAAGTAGTCAGGGAGGATCTTTATAAGAGCAAAGTCATTATGATCTCTGCGCCAAGATTTGTTGTATTTTACAATGGCGAGGACATGAAGGAGGACAGGGTAACCTACAAACTTTCAGAGCAGTTCGAGAAGAAAATTGAGTACCCTGAACTTGAACTCGTTGCTACAGTAATCAACATCAACGAAAATCGAAACACTAAGATCATGTCAGCCTGTGAGACACTTAGGGGGTATTCGATTTTTGTAGCCCGAATAAGAAAATACGCTGCTAATATGGACATTGAGGAAGCGGTTTCAAGGGCAATAAATGAATGTATAAACGAAGGCATTCTTGCAGATTTTCTAAGGAAGAATCTTGCGGAGGTGAAGAGAATGAGTGTACTTGAGTATAACGAAGAACTTCATTTGAAAAATGTTCATCAGGATGGATATGAGGAAGGGCATGTTCTGGGATTAGATGAAGGAATATCAGGTGCAGTAGCGCTGCTTCGATCAATGCAGGTTGAAGATTCAGAGATCATAAAGAAGATTTGTGAACAGTATAATCTGGATGAAGAAAAGGCAAAGAAATACTTATAATTCCGGATTACAAATGAGAAAGAAAAAATGGTGCTGATGTCAATTCGTCAGCATCATTTTTTTATCCAATATTTTTCAAAAAGATTTATGAAAATGCTGTCCGGGTTTGTATAATATATAAGGAGAAGTTTTTTTATGGAGGTTCTTTATGAGGGTGATAGAGAAAAACGTTGGAGTGATACTTCAGAGAAAGTTGCTGCCTGTTTGTATGGCAGTGGTACTTGTGATGGGATTGGTGTCCGGCGGTGGTCTTACTGCAAGGGCAGCTGTTTCTGATAAGTATCAGGTTGGTGGTGTTTTTCTTGATATGTCCGGAGTAACAAGCCGGACAGGATGGACATGGAATGGGACCACGAAAACACTTACTTTTACCGGTAATACGACTATTGCAACAACCGGTCATGCGCAGTATACCATGGTACCGGTAGGGCTCCCTGCAGGGTCGACAATTGTGATAAACAGTGGGGTTACCGTTACATTGAGATCAAATGAAGCGGACGGACTGTTTTGTGAAGGAGACTTAACAGTTAAGGGAACAGGAAGGCTTAACTGCTATGGATCAGCGTCCGGTTTAAAATATAATCGAGGCACTTCTCCGGCGACGGGATATGCAGGTGATGATAGTGGTTCGGGAGATGGCATGTCTGTCTATGGATCACTGAAAATTGGTGATAACAATACAAAAACTGGACCATATATTTATACTCGTAATGAGGCAGGTGCGGAAAGCGCTATAACTGCCATGAATCGTACAGATCCACAGATCGCAATCTACGGAGGTACCCTGGAGATACCTTTTGGTAAAGTAATACGGACGAGCACTGGTCACATATTACGTATATATAATAATGCAAAATTGATTTATCCATACTATGAGCACGGAAATATAACAATTGCTCCACCGGTAATAGAAGATAATGGTACTTTTTATGGAGGCCTCTGGCATATGTGTGGAAGCCTACGCACCTTAACAACATAACAATATATACTTGAAAAGCCATCTGGCTTTCCTTAAAGTGTAGCTGACTAAGAAACACAAAAGGAAAGGATCCAGATGACTTCAGCTACTACTTTATTCAAGGAACTCTTAAATGTCAATGATACGATTATTGATGATATCAAAGTCTCAAAGAACCACTATGATGAAAAGGTTCTTATAGCCAGGATTCATCCTCGCAAAGGGCAGCAATGGAAATGCCCTATATGTGGTAAGCGATGCAAGGTTTATGACCAGCCATACGAAGAAAGACGTTGGAGAGGTCTGGACTTCGGA
>NZ_FMYB01000019.1 GCF_900104155.1 Butyrivibrio sp. INlla16 | reverse complement strand
GCTCTGTGTGCTTCCATGAAGAAGCAGTGTGCAGATACAATCCGTTTGAAACTGATCAAGATTGCCGTTAAGGTAGTCAGATCAGGTAGATATATTTATTTCAAGCTGTGTAGCAGCTGCCCTTACATATCTGAGTTCTATGAAACACTTACAAATATAAGCAGCTTAAATCCACAGTTGGAATAGCAACTATTGATGTACCTTGATAACTTAAAAGTCTGTATTTCTGATTCATAGGGACAGTCTACCCATTTTTAGGACTGATTCCCGCTTATTCTAGGCATCCATTTCAAAAAAATCGGATTATGAGTTTGATTTCAGAGGTTTAAGTTGTCATGAATAATTCAGGTTATATGCTCAGAAAAGAAAGTCATTACTAAGTTTCACTAATAATGCACTGTTTTTCACTGATTTATCTTATCGCTATCTGTTTTGATTCAGATCTTAACCATCTCTCAGAAGTTTTTTTGCCTTGGCGCACCACTTAAGATACGCCTCGTAGGTGTCAATTCCAAAAGTCACTGTTAGATAATAGAAAATGTGATCCTCTTCATCCAGCACTTTTTCCAGATTATCTTTATACATGTTTAGTACTGTCAGGTTGCGCTTAACATCCTCCTCAAAAATTTGGATATTCCTGATTGCAAGACTCCTATCTGCAGCCCCACCAAAATATAGTTTCAAGAGAGTTTCATATCGAAGTTCATTGGAAGTCTGTTCCTCCTGTAGCCATGCCTGAAGAGCCTTGATTCCCTGCTTGGTGATATGATAAGGTATTTTCTCCCTGCCCCCGGTCTTAGAGTTCTTCTTTTTTGAAACAAGTCCTTTTTTCTCCATTGCAGTCAACGCGGGATAGATATTTCCAAAGCTGCCTTTCCAGAAAAAGCCTATCGCTCCATCCAGCCTCTTTTTAATATCATATCCGGTAAGGTCTTCGTGGGATAAAAGACCTAATATTACAACATCTATCTTCCTGTCTTTTGCCATGTCTTTTCTCCTGATTTTTTTGTGACGATTTACTTCAAAAGCAGTTATTACCTCTAAGAGCAATTATTTCCAAAGCAGCTTATATTTCAGAACTGCTTTAGGGCACTCGTCAACACAGGCGCCGCACTGAATACACTCGCTGCATTTGGCATTCTTTCCCTCTGCCACCAGCTTCTTTACATCAAGTCCCATCGGGCATGCCCTGTTACACTTTCCACAGGATATACATTTATCCATTTCTGCTTCAATATGGAGCTGTGGCAGGTGCAGGAATCGTCCAATACTGCTTCCGATTACCATAAAGGGCGCCATCCAGCAGATGTAATGACATGCTGCTCTTTTGCCATGGATCAGCGCGGGCACCAGCAATAAGAGTATTACGCCATAATAGATTACATAGTTGTATATGCTTGCAATGGATATGCCATGGTCCGTCATGTAGAAAGGATTAATGGTCACATCATTCTTCCCCATCACAAATGCAGCAATTACAGCGCATATCCAGATAATCCATATCACATATTTGATTTTATCACGTTTCCCCTGTTTTACAGGCTTATCATTTATCCGCTGCGCGCATTCCTGAAGCCCTCCCGCAGGGCATAGATATCCGCACCAGACTCTTCCGAAAAACATTGAAAAAATAAGCATCGCTGCAAACATGATAAAACTTCCGTTTATGATATGTTCCATTGCCGCATTAATAATAATATAGGGCGAAAAATACCACATTGTAATCGGGAAAAGAAGTAATGATATTAGTAGAGTCGTCTTTCTTATTCTTTGTCGCATAACTGTAATCTCCTTTTGATTTGCACTAATAGATATATCTAAATGATATATCTAATTGATATATTAGATTTATTATCATTTTATGTCAACAAAGAAAAAACAGACCCTATTCACTTATTTGGGTCTGTTTTACACTGATTTATGTGCTCTTACTTTTTCCTTTACATCAGCAATTACCACGATAATAAAGTCTATATTTTATGCCATAATTTCAAGTAATACTCTTTGCGGCATACTATTTTAGCCGCAATTTACTGCCCCTATTCTTATTTTCTTCTCTTGTAGCAGTAAAATCTTCTCCAAATATTATGTTTCTATCACTAAAGATAACCTTTATTGCCCAAGAACATAAAACTGAAATATAAACCTATACAGTACATTCAATAGCCGGCAAAACTTTTTTCTCTATGAATTCCACTCTATCAAAGATCCTGGGCTTAAATGTGCCTGTCATTCCCACAGATACATTTTCTTCTTTGTTTACATAGATGATATTCCCGCTGTCACCAATAGCAGCATAAACCTCTCTGTCATCATATGGCTTGTACCATAAGTAGCCGTAGTTCATGTAACCAAATCGCTCACCCAGCTTAATGTGAGGTGCCAGCATGTCTTTCAGGTACTCTTCAGAGATTATTCTTTTCCCGTTATACAAGCCTCTATCAAGAACCATCGCGCCGATAACGGCCATATCTTTTGCTGACATGCATAATCCCCAGCCTGCGGTAACGCTGCCCTGAGGATCAGAGTACCACTCGTATTTTCTGGGATTCTTGTTCATAAAAAAATCAAACTGATCTTCTTTGGAACTGTCTCCGTGCGGTATTCGCTTTGGAAGTCCCAGCGGCTCAAACAGGTTTCTGTTGGCAAAATCGATGCATTTCTCGCTTGTCGCTCTCTCAATTATTCCTGCCAAAATCTGAATGCCAAGCGTCGCATATCTGAACTCTCCGGTAATTCCCTTACGTCCTCCAAGATAATCAAGTATAGCAAGCGTAAAATCCTGTGAAGTACACACCTTCTTCCAGGGCTCTGACTTACCTTTATACGGAGCTGTCATTGTTAGCAGATGCCTTATGGTAACATCGTAGATAGTTTTCTCTCCGCGCTTTACTGTGTAATCCGGAAAAAATTCCATCACCTTCTGATCCAGGCTCTTGATATTCCCCGCATCCAGTGCAATCCCGGCAAGCAGCCCCATCACACCTTTCGTCACAGAGTTTACATTCATTGCATCCAGAATCTTAAACCCATGCCAACAATCGTCATATACTGTATCACCATCTTTTATCGCATAAATCTGACAGATGTTGCTCTCATTACCGGTACTCTCGGAAATATATGTGTGTAGTTGTTCTTTATTCACTATAAAAGCCTCCTCTTAGAAAGATTTGGACGTCCTAAGAAAAGGCTAATATGATTAAAAATTGTTTTCAAGAAAAATCTTAAAAGTTTTTTATGTCAGATATAACTCAGCCAAATATACCCATACTCATATCAACGCACCCATGCATAACCGTTGCTCCAAAGATATTTCCATAACGTCTGTAAAGCCATGTACACACGTAGTGCCATAAAAGTTGAAATGGCGCACTTGCAATAAACTCAGGCCAGTATTCCACAAACGACATTCCTCTTGCAGCCATCTGGAATGGATAATGCATTAAAACAAACAAAAGCCCGGCTACTAAAATAGTGAGCCACTCCCGCTTAAAAACAGGAAACAGCCTTGGCTGAATAAATCCTCTGAAGGAGATTTCTTCGCTAAATCCTATAATAACGAAGAAGTAGAAAATGTAATATGCAATCTGACTGACCGTCAAAAACTCCGCATGTGCGATAATCCCCGGAATAATTGAAATAGCCAGTAACACAGCCATTCCCAATATGAATGAAACAATGAGCGACTTTTTAAGGTTCCTTGCACTCAGGCCGGTCTTTGACAAATTGCGAAAGCAAAGAACTACCGGCAGCAGAATAAAAACCAGATTGACAATAGTTACGTAATACGCACCACTTTGATAATAGATTTTCCCAACAATATAGTAAGCAATCATAAAGATTGCATAGAATGCTATGGCTAACAAAGTATCGCCGATAGTATAGGATTCTAGCTGGTTTTTGTACTCCTCATCTGCCACGAAAAAATTACCCAAAACCTTTTTCATATTGATCTCCTTACGTACTTCTAAATGTAAAAACCGCCCCACTAATGCTCCGTAATCATTATGCGTGTGTTATTGCCTGAACCATGTATTCTTGATCCAGGTTTTCTTCGAAGAACTTTCCTTTTACAAAAAAAGTCGTATCTTCCTCATGAAGTTCACTTTTCTCAAAGCCGTTTACATCCTTTGGAATAAAGCAAAGGACAACCTTTTTTACCTGAGAGCCAAATGAAGTAATAACCTCATCAACCGATCCTTCGCCAATAATTGTATGAAGAATCAGCGTATCATCCTCTAATTCCGCAACAGCGTAGCTGTCACAATCCTCAATATAGAACAGGTTCTCCGTCATAAACTGCGACAGATAGAACATGTATAATCCGGTATTCCCGACCATATACAGCTCTGCATTCTGGCTCCTGGTGTCGAGAATTCGAACAGCCTTGTCAAAATCATCCTTACAATTCAGAGGAACCATAACTGCTTTATTATCACTGGTTATATTTACTTCTTTTGTATACTGATATTCCTTTGCCTCTTTAAAGCCAAATTTAGGGTAAAATTCCAGAACAGAGTCATTGGCAAAAAGATAAATTCCGTTTACATTTTCCTCATAATCCTTCATCACCTCTTCCATCAGCATTCTGGCATAACCCTTTCCCCTGTGATCGGGATCAGTCATAATTGTTCCGAGCTGAATCAGCTTCACGGTTTTGCCCTTATAATTCATGTTGCAGGCATTTACTGAAACATTGGATACTACCTCTCCGTCTATCACAATAGAATACGGAATATAATTATCCTTCCAAAAACCGTTTTGATACCAGTTTTCGAAGTTAAGACCAAAAGTCTTTTCAGAAAGTCTATTAAACGACGCTCTGAGAACATCATTATTTCTGTAATTCTTTTCTATGCAAACACGCATATTATTTCTTGTTCCTCCAAATTAGTAATCCCTATGCCGCTTATGCCAGCTCGGAATAAATTCCGGCTCCCTTCGTACAGAGCCATACAATAATCAAAATTGATAAAACCGCAAATAACACACTCCAGGCTATCAGATACATAACGATTCCAAAGCGGAAGCCCGCAAGCATGTAAACTGCTGCAAACAGAATTGAAAGCCCCCAGAACGAAAAGATTGCCAAAAATGCTCCTCCGCTTTGTTTAATTGGCGCCATCTCATTAGTCCAGTTAAGTAGCGGGGCTTTTACAGCAATTACAGTGTCTATGGCTGCAGAGAAAAGCGCAAATATCATAGGCATAATCACTATAAGCAATTTACAGATAAATGATTCATCTACAATCATACTGGTACATAATGCCGCAATCAATGTAGGCATAGCTGCCAGAACAATCTGCAATGTCATTTTTGAAAGAAGTACCTGCACCGGCTTTACCGGCAATGAATGCGAAATCCATATACTTTTTCCCTCCAGAGATACAGAGGGAACTGCAGTATCTATCATTGATCCCATAAAGATTAGTCCTGTGCACAGAAATGCTGTTGCCGATCCCGGATAATCTGAAAAAACACGCTCCATTGCTTCTATGATCACCTGTCCTTTGAAAAGTAGCAGTATCCCTGCTGCAGGCATCAGGATAATGCCGAGACCGCAGTTAAGCATATATGTAGGACTTGAAGTAAACCTTAAAAGTTCTTTATGGATAAGTGCTTCAAACGGAGTTTTTTCTTTTACTGTCTTTTCGACATATTGAACCTTTTCAACCTTACTTGAAGCTGTAGCTATAGAGATAAAGCTCTTTAGCATATGGCGCCACAGCAGGAAGCATGCTCCTGCAAATACAACTGTAAAAACAAAGCACCACAAAATATTTCCTTCTCCGATCTGTCCAAACAAATACAGCGGATATGCATATCTTCTAACATTTTCAGCATATATGGTCGCATTAACCAAAAGGTCCCTGATAAAATCTCCGGCCTTAAAATAGAAGAAATAGTAGGCTGCAACTGCTGCCAGTGTCACAAAAGCCGTGATAAAGCTCTTGTTCTTTAACCTTAAACTGATCTTTGCTATCACATATCCAAATGCGCAGGATATCAGCATAACAATCGCCGAGATAATAAAGAAAAACAATATCCCGCATAGTACCTTGGCTCCTGTAATACCGGTCTGCATAAAGTAAACTATCTCGGTAGGAATCGTAACGGTTAAAATATACATTACTCCAAGAAGGTACACGTTTATAAGCCTTGAGCCGACTATATCCCTCACAGGTATCGGCAATGATAACAAAAGATCATTATCTTTGGAAAGATAGAGTGCCGTATAGGAATTGTATACACTTCCAAAACTACCAAGAAGCACTGCTACAGTTCCCATAAGAACGAAGTAAAACCATCCGGCATTGCAGCTTATCAAAGGTCCGCATAATGTCAAAGACAGTGCCAGAAACATTCCGCCAAGAACCCCAACCATGATGACCGCAAAAAAGACAAACCATGCAGCTATCACAAATTTAGAGCGCATTTTGTTTCTCTTGGCATCATAAAAATATCCTTTGAACACTTCAAATAACTGTTTCTTAACCAGCGTCTTCAGCATTTATACCGCCTCCAGTTCAAGAAATACTTCTTCTAAGCTGTCATCACCTTTAACATCATCCATGGTTCCGACTTTTACCAGTTTTCCATGATTGATAATTGCAACCTTGTCACAGAGCTTCTCCGCAACCTCAAGGACATGTGTGGAAAAGAAAATTGCTCCGCCTTTGTCGTAGTGCTCTCTCATCATCTCCTTAAGTAAGTGTGAAGCCTTAGGGTCAAGTCCCACAAAGGGTTCATCCATTATGATAAGCTTAGGTTCATGCATCCATGCGCTGATGAGAGCAAGTTTTTGCTTCATTCCATGTGAATAAGATGAAATAGGCATGCCTAAATCCTGCGTTATTTCAAAAATATCAGCATATTTATGAATCTTTTCATTTCTCTCCGATGATGAAATTCCATATACATCCGCAACAAAATTAAGGTACTTAATTCCGCTCATGAATTCATACATATCAGGATTATCCGGAATATACGCCATCTCTTTTTTACATCCGATGGGATCATCTATGATGGATTTTCCGTCTATGAAAATCTTACCTTCATCAAATCTCAAAATTCCTACCGCACTTTTAAGCGTAGTACTTTTTCCTGCACCGTTATGACCTATAAAGCCAAATATCTCTCCGGCCTTAATGTGAAGTGTCACATCATCTACAGCTTTCTTATCCCCGTATGTTTTTGTCAAATGCTCTATTTTCAACATATTTTAATTCCTCCTTTTTCATACATATAAGTTATCACACCGAACTACTGCCTACGGCATTTACACTTATAACAATATATTTTACACTGATTTAAGTATATTCATACCCAAAATAAAAAAGTGCCTGCGGCACTTCAGCTCCCCTGCCCCTCAATCATGAGGGGTGGGGGTTGTTTTTTGCCTCAACTCATTCATAATGATTTTTATGAAACGAAACATACTACAAAATCTGTTCCGCGATCATTACGAAGAAATTCAATATACTCTTCACCCCCGCAAAACTGAAATTGAAAACATCGATAAGATGCTCAATTGCGGAGATCCTGCCTATGGCGGCGCCATGTACGGCTGCCCTGATTGTGGTACTCTCAAATTCATTCCCTTTCGTTGTCATTCAAGATTCTGTCCTACATGTGGTGCCATGTATTCACAGAAACGTGCTCAGGCTATGTCCTTCAAGCTCATAAACTGCCAGCACAGACACTGCGTATTCACCATATCAAAAGAATTACGACATTACTTTCTCGAAGACCGCGACCTTCTTAACTGTCTTTTCGAAGCTGTCAGCAGTGTTATTAACCGTATGTTCTACAAAATCAACAAGAGTCAGAACTTCACACCTGGTTACATTCTGGTTCTTCATACATTTGGTCGTCCTTTAGAATGGAATCCTCATATCCACTGCCTCATATCTGAAGGTGGTGTAGGCGACACTGGTTTTTGGCGCAGAGTCAATCACTTTAATTACCACTACTTACGCCATGCTTTTCAAACAGCTCTGCTTAATCTAATGGAAGCCCGTATTACTGATCCCAAGAAGAAAGCATTGTTCAAAAAAAAAGAAAAAGCCCTCTCATACAAAAATCAAAAAGATGGTTTCTATATCTACGCAAAACCCACCCTTGCTGACAGGCACACAGTGGCTAAATATATAGGTCGCTACCTTGGTCGTCCAGTAATCGGCCTCTCAAGGATTGACTCTTATGATAAAGAGCATGATACTGTCACTTTCCACTACAACAGACATGAGGACGAAGTCCTTGTCACCGAGACCATACCTTCCATGGAATTCATCAAACGTCTTATCCAGCACATACCCGAAAAAGACTTTAAAATGATACGTTACTATGGTGTGTATGGCCGTCATAGAGAATCAGACAAAAAGCTTTACCGGCTGATTCATCCATCTAAAAAACCATTCTTTAAATCATTCCTTCAATGGCGTTCAGGTATCCTGTCAGCATTCGGATATGATCCATTGAGTTGTCCCAAGTGCACCAGAACCATGAAATTTCTTGAATTGCACTTTAACCACAAACGTGTTTCTCTCGAAGCCCTATATGAAAAGGCAATGGGAAAATGCCGTCCCAAGAGCAGAGCTCCATCTTCAAAAATCGGCAGTGTTCCCTCGTATTCCTGTGCATGATAAAATCATGCTACAGGAGGAACAGCCATGGCTAGTAAAGAACTAATAGCAAAGCTTAGAGAGAAATACATCCAAAATCCACCAGAAGGCATGTCGGCGAACGAAATCCGCGAGATGGACGATGAAGACCTTCTCGACATGGATTACTTTATGCACGAAGATGACGAATTCTTTGACGAGGTAGATTGGTAATTTATAGCCAATATACCTCCGCTTTGCGTGGCCCGGTCTTGCCGGGCCTTTTAATTCAAGGTTTCGCCGCCAAGGCGAAATTTCCTATTAAATAAAAAATGCCAGTCATCCATATTGAATGACTGGCATATCATAAAGATACTTTCCTTATTCATATCAAGGCCTATACAGCGATGCGTTCTTCCAGTAACCTGCATAATGAAGATGCATCCCCATTTACTCCATCATATCTGAAATCCACAGATTCCGCATCAAACATTCCATGCTTCTTCTCAAGCATTTGTTCAACCGGCATAGGAAGATTGCCATGAAGCCTCTCCTTAAAGCGACTCTTTATGGTATCAATATCTGCCGTGACCAATACTTTTATAGCATCATCAGGAAGCAACTTAATGTGCTCAGCATCTGAGATTACATAAACGATATTATCCTTGTGAACAGCACTACAAAGCTTTTCCTTAAAAAGCGCTGTCGCTTCACTCTCACTTTTTGCCATTCTGAGATAATCCTTTCCTGTAATAACCTCAGCTCCTATTTTATTCTGAATTTCAGTTGCAAGTGTGGATTTCCCACTACAATTTTCGCCTATAATTCCTATTACCATTGCACTTATCTCCCTATTATCAAATTTATCTTAGCGCCTCATTTACAGCTGCTGTTGCATGAATAATTGTCGTATCAAACGTCGGAAGTGCGCTGTCCTCATCCTTTATGAGCATGCCGATCTCGGTACATCCAAGAATCACACCTTCTGCTCCTTGTTGCTTCATTTTTCCAATAATACGCTTGTACTCATTTCTGGAGGTGTCCAATATTTTACCCAGACATAACTCATTAAAAATGACATTGTCGACAATCTCCATGTCCCTTTCATCAGGCACAAAAACTTCAAGCCCTGCGTCTTTAAGTCTTTCAATAACAAAGTCCTGTGTCATTGTGAATCTTGTTCCAAGAAGTCCAACCTTCTTTATTCCGTTTTGCTTTATTGCACCAGAGGCAGCATCCGCTATATGAAGGATCGGTATACTGATTTTCTTCTCGATATCAGGAACAAGCTTATGCATTGTATTTGTTGCAATTACAATAAAATCAGCTCCTGCCTTTTCAAGTCTTGCCGCAGCATCTGTCAGAATCTCAGCATTACCTTGCCAGTTGCCCTTCCCCATATTTTCCTCAAGCTCTGCAAAATCAACGCTGTACATAAGGATTTTTGCGCTGTGGAATCCTCCAAGCCTTCTGACCACCTCTTTGTTTATGATCTCATAATAAGTAACAGTACTCTCCCAGCTCATACCGCCGATAATTCCGATAGTTTTCATCCTGTTCCTCCAATCTAAGTCCGTCAAATCGTATCTCTCTTAGTAAATATCAGCATTCCTAACACAGAGTATAGTACCAAACTAAAAACATCCTTGTCATTACACTTATTTGTGGCTGTTTTTCACTGATGTTTTATTTTAGTGTAAAACCATGCAAAATCAGTGCGTCTCAAAATATCTCATATTCCACATGGCAGTTTATTTCCAATAACTAAAATAAATATTTGGGAGGTTTGTAATGTTCGAAAGTGACTACGCTAAAATTGAATACATCGAAAAGGACAACGTTGTTTTTCATACCTGGAAAAAAGAAGCACACTATAACGACTACCGCGTTCCGGAAAGGGCTGAAGCATAATCATAATGGTTTTGGACCCAGTTGGTGCCCTTAACTTCTTTTCCCATAACTGTCTTGAAGGTGCGGACTCAGCCGAAAGATCACTGACTGCCTGTTCCATCCAGTTGTTTCAAAGCTTCTCTTATATCACTTTCATAATCTTTGTCTATTAGTATCACTTGATCCCCTGTCCGTCCAAAACCTTCTATATTCTTCTGATTATCATTTTTTAACCAATCAGCAGTACAATCAGAATCATCAAGTCTGGTTTCGATGTCTGATCCATGATTCCGTATATCATCAAAATGTGCATCAATGTATACATCCGTCATTGCCAGACAAATAAACCTAATTTCGGGCAAATAGCAATCATCGAAATCCTTACGCCAATCGTAAGGAATATAACAACCCTCCACGATAAGATTCTGCCGATTCTCTATAGCTGTCTTAATCATTTCACGAACAATCGGCCAGAGATATCCTACAAGGTCGTCATCATCCTCTGGCGTTAGATCAGTATTACCACTTCTGATCAATCCCATCTTCAAGTGGTCAATAGAGACATATGGATATTTGTATTTTTCAAGCATCCTCTGAGCAAGAACAGTCTTGCCGGTATGTGATGCTCCTGTAATAATAACGATCATAGTTCGCACACCATTATAAACTCTTCTTCATTTTCATACACAGTTTTAAATCCTACCTTCTCATATATTCGAACAGCATAATTAGCTTTCTGCACAGCTATCCTCGTATATCTCATCCTTGTTATCCTTTTAGGAAATCCATTCTAATTAAAGCCTTCCCGTTAGGAAGTGAGGTCCTTGTCTTAAGTATGTCTTTATATCCTATCTCCATCAATTTAGCCAAAAGAATTTTCTCGTCCATCTGATGATGTACCTCGTCCAGCCTGTCAAATGCATGTAGATAAGGCGAATCCGATACCCACTGTTCGTCATCTGTGTTGACCTGAATTACACATGACACATATTCGGGATTCACTTTACAGATTACTCTTTGAAATACTTCATAACCAATATACTCGATAAGAAGATTTGCTATAAGGAGTTGTGCATACGGAAGCCGGTCCGACTCTTTTATCAAATCAATCTTCAGGCATTTCAATATATCAGACAGATTATCATATCGTTCTGAAACTGCTCGAAGATAATCTTCATTGATATCCACCCCATAAACTGTTTGGTACTTATCCCGGCTTACATGCTCTAGTCCGTTCCCTCCTGCAATCCCTAGTACCATCGCTCTATCTACAGGATATGCATTAAACTGCTCCTTCATAATTGAATTCATAGTCTGAAGCTGATTAACACTATCGAGGCTCATATGACTCTCGTAATCCTCCAGATTTATCTCTTCCCATGGGTTTCCCATAAAGCCTCCTTGGTTCATTACGTTCCGGTTTTCTGCGCCAATTCCTTAGTAGTTAGAGCGTTGTGCTGAAATATATACAACTCTCTACTCTTTACGAAAGATTACAGATACATGGGTAATCTCATTTTCAGGATCCGGATATTCCTTCTCGAAATGCATGCCTATCGATTCTGCAGTTTTATAGGAGCCGATGTTTGTATATTTGCAATATGAATAAAGCGCAGGATAATTCGTGTTTGCAAATGCCCAGTCCCTGACAGCAGCAGCTGCTTCCTTGGCATAGCCTTTGTGCTGCTGATCTGCACGTATGTGATAACCAATCTCCGGGAGCATCTCCCCCTCAATATTTTGAAGTGTCAATCCGCAGTCACCGATCATCTCTCCTGTATCTTTCAAACATACAGCCCACAGACCAAAACCATTCTCATGATAACGGTTCATGTTTCTTTCAATCCAATTTCTTACTCTCTCCTCGTCAAAAGAATACGGATAATGCTGCATGATATCTGTATTAGCGAGGACCTTATACAATGCATCAAAGTCATCCATATTCATTTCGCGAAGAAACAATCTGTCTGCTTCCAATATGATTTTCTGTTCCATTTAAACCTTTATCCTTCAAAAATGACCAACAAGAATTTTATCGTTGTTTGGCATAATAGATGAAATCATTATCGCGTCTTACTTCCGTATATCCCATTTTCGTATAAAATGAATTAGTTCTGATGTTCCAGATTGGTGTATCAAGTGTAAATTCCTTTACCGATGGATATAAAGCTTCTATTTGCTGCATCATGAAAACTCCATAGCCTTTTCGATAATTCTCCGGCCCGATAAAAATCCTACCAATATTTAGTTTTTCATCATCTAAAAAAAGTATCGCTCCGCCGATAATCAGGCCGTTATCAACCAGTTTGAAAAGATGATTTGATTTGGCCATCTTTGTATGAAACGGAACTGACATATATCCCGGAGGTCCCGTTTTTTCCTTAGATCCAGCTTCCACGTCACTGTGAAAAGCCCGCCTCGAAATCCCGGTTATAGTTAAAGCATCCGCTGTAGATGCCTGCAAAAATTCCAATCCCATAACACCTCCTTGTTAAAAGTATCTGCTTATCCATTTTGTTCCTCTGTTATCTGAAAGTTACCTCCTCGTTAATATGACAGACAATAAATTAGTATCGCCTGCTGTACTATTAATAAGCTCTGTTTGAACTTGTATCCAACAAAATAATCAGAATCAATTACATCTTCTGTTACTTCTTCTCCTCTGTAAAATGGTGGACATGGATTAAGGATTGCTCCTTCATTGGCTAATCGCATCATGTTTTTAGAAGTCTGATAATCCTTGAAATCATTTATCATATTTGAAGGAATGGAATCTGTACATATGATATCTTTTCCAGCAATTGCATCCTTCAAATTTTCATTACAATGAACTTCCGGAATCTGATACTTGGCCGGACTACTCTGAACCAGTGACAATCCGAATGCTTCAGCAGCTTCTTTCCAAGCCCTACCTATATTACCATCAGCTCCAACAAACAAATAGTTATCCTGAAGATAATCAGCTCTGATTTTTGAAAGAGCATATAGGTCAGACATCATTTCACACGGATGGTTATCATCTGTAAGAGCATTTATAACAGGTACTTTCATAACTTTTGTCATTTTATCAAGCACAGTAATGTCCGGATATCGCACGATAACTGCATCTGCCCAATTTTGCAGATATCCGCATACATCCCTGATATCTTCTTTTTTGTCTAACGTCGCAGGATCAAATAATATGGATTGCCCACCAAGAAGATAAATGCCTTTTTCAAAAGACACTCTTGTTCTTATACCGGATGCCGGAAAGAACATAACGACAGTCTTTCCCTTTAAAAATCCGTCATACTGCTCTATAGAATCAGCAATCTTGAATATCTCCAATAATTCACTTTTCTTGAAATCGGTAAGTCTTATAAATGATTTCATTGTCTTGTCCTTTATCGTTTATATGAAAATTTTTTCGTAATGCAGTTTATAGTATTCCAAACGCCATATCATACATATCTCTCGCGTCCGCTGTGTTTCTAATATAGTTTGGCTCATCCGGCTCATATCTGACATATTTTTCAACTTCTTCGATTAGTGCAAGTAGGCATACTGCAAATGCATATCTGATCTCTGTCTCCTTGGAAAGAACTATCTTCTCATTTGCTGTCTCGTTATATATATCTATCTCTTTCTGCTTTGCTGACAGCGGTGTTTTTTGTCCGGCACCAAGGGTAATAAAGTCTGCCACCGGGTCACCCCAGAATCCGCGCTCCGGGTCAATCCAGCAAATCTTTCCATCTTTATAAAGGACATTGCTGTCCCACAGATCAAAATTCACCATACGGCAAGGCACATTCTTAAGGATTTCAGAATGCTTGTCTATGCATTCAATAAATCTCTCCCCATCCGGGGTCTCATATCCTAGCGCTTTGCAGTCATTAACCAGATTGCCCGCCATGGATTTTAACGCTTCTCCCCATGTATCATGAAGCCCGGATTGCCTATAGCCGAATTTGTCATTTTTAATCCTGTGAATTTTTGTAAGCATTTCTATCTTCTGCTTCTGAACCTTTTCATATTCCTGATCCGAAAAGTTGACAGCCCACAAGGGCTCTCCCTCCATCATCTGCATGATAAAGCAGTTACTTTTTATGATGCTCTTTGAAAAATCGGACACATATACTTCCGGACATAGAATATCAGTATTCTCGTGCATCTTCTTGTACCAGAACACCTCAGATTCCATCATGTTCTTTTCATATGTAAGAACGGTTGCTCCCTCCGGAGGCGCTATCTTAAGGGCAAAGCTTTTTCCATCATCGAGAGTAACTTTATACGCAGCATTGAACTCACCATTTCCCAGCGGTGCAATGTTCTTCACTTGTCCTAGCTTATGAAAAGCGAATAATTCCCTAATTTCTTCATGCGTTGCTTCATACTTTGTTTTACTGTTAACCATCTTGTCCTCCATGCTATTGATAGGTGATTGTCACCAATGTCAGCGGATAACACTGCTTGATACCTTTTGTATCCTGCCGGCTGCTTCCTCCGGAGTAATATATGATAATGCCAGATCTTCAAGTGCATCACATACGGCAAGACTCAGGTCTTCGTACTTAATTCCTCTTGTTCCGGCGACATTTGTTTTTCCGTTCTCTATGATATAGTCAAGATTCTTTTTCCCATCCTCGCTTAATCCCTGTATATTCAACTCCATGTCAGCACGGGAGGGCATATATTCAAGATACCGATTAACAAGAAGCTCCTGTCCCTCATTTACCAAATATGACATAAAGCGGAAAGCCGCCTCCTTCTGACGGGACTCCGGGTTCAGGCAAAGGATTACATCTACATTAGCTGTTACCGGAGACACTTTTCCATCATCATTCCAGTCAATCAGAAAAGCCTCGTGTTCCGCTCCCTCAGCATCAAAGACTGCGCGGGTTTTTTCATCGCTTACCGTATACATATTCATGGCCCATGAGCCGTTTACAAACATGGGAATAGTTCCCTCCCGCTGAAACATATCGTTGACCTTATTATAAATCGGCATTTTGATTGCTTTATCCTGAAATACTCCATTACTAAATGAGTCCTGCCATATTTTGAAGGATTCTATCAGAGGTTCTGATTCAAAGGAAGCTCTGCCCTCAATCGCATCGTACAAGGCATCGCTCCCGCAGTCAGCTGCTATGGACATCCACAAATCAAGATTCATCCAGGAATCCTTTGCGCCTATAGCTAACGGATATTGCCCGTTTTCACGAAGTTTGCTGCATGTTTCCTGCATTTCTTTATATGAGGTTGGCACTTTAAGACCATAGTTTTTCAGCATGTTGACATCTGCCCACATATATCCGGCATAGGTCTGTCCAAGCGGAAGTCCATAAATCTTGCCGTCAACATCGCTAACACGCGAAAGGCATGAATCAAGGAATTTATCCTGCCACTCGGATCCCCAGCTGTTCTCACAAAAAGGAGTAAGATTCTCCTCAAATAGCCTGAATGCATCAAAAGCGGAACCCGAACTTATGCCATATACATCGGGTCCATCACCGTCTATAAGTTCTACCCGCATATGCTCCTGATATGCATTTGCCTCGGTAAAAACATAATTAACTTTTATATCGGGATTCTCTTTTTCAAAAGAATCTATGATCTTGTAAATCGGACTGTCCGGCCCATAATCTGCAGGATTCCATGTCTGAAAGGTTATGACGGTTTTCCCTTCCTGCTCCTGGGGCTTATTACAGCCGGAAAGCGTACTCAAGCATATGATCATAGATAAAAGAAACAACGCACCTTTTTTCATAAACACATTTCCTCGAATTAACCTACTATCATGCGCACCTTAAATTTATTATCCTCGGCGACGTATCTGATCTCACTGTTTGTCTTTTTAACAAAATCAAGAACACTTCTGGTTCCGATGCCATGGCCGTCTTCTGATGTGACAGGATGCCCATCTTCATCCAGCTCCGCTCTTTCGTTACATGAATTAGATATCTCCAAAAGGAGCTGCTGCTTATATTTTGCAGTAACCTCAATAAAACGTTCACCTTCCGGCACTTTTTCGCAGGCGTGAATCGCATTCTCAAGCAAATTGCTTATCGCTATTGCAAGCTGCATCTCATCAACATCGGTTTTATAGGGAATATTTGTAGATACTGTAACCTTTATATCACTGCGCTCTGCAAGCGTCACATAATGCATAAGCGCAGCATTAACTGTGGTATTCTCGCAATAGCGGTGACTTCCGCGAGGTTCCTGAGATAATCTCTCCTCAAGGCATTTTCTGGCTTCATCCACCTTACCGTCCTGAATAAGTGCTAAAACAAGTGCCTCAAAGTGTCTCCTGTCATGACGCATAGCCCTGTCCTGACTGATGAGTTCTTCTGCAGCGTTAAGTCTGTCGCGCATACTGCCGGCAGCCATTTCCAGGATAGCTGCATCGGATTTTAGCTGATACTCCCTCTGCTTAAGTACAGTTGAATCGACGAGAGCATAGAGTTTTCCGATGACTTCACCATCTGCGAAAAGTTCTTTCTCCTCAGGAGTATAGTATTTATCACCAACCTTTATGGTATCGCCTCTTATGATAGCCTCACGAAGGGCATTAACAACATCCATCGGATCTTTAGTTATTTCCGGATAAAGCTCCTTGGCATGTTCGTTGTAATACTGCACACTTCCACTTTCATCCAATGCGATAACTCCTTCGGACAACCTGTCGACAATATAATCTCTTGCCATGTCGATAACCCCAAGCAGGTTGTATCTGAATATAGCTATAAACATAGAGATTGTGATTGCCACATTTCCAACAACGGAAATATCAAAATAGTATGTAATAAAAAATGCGTGTGCGATCTGCATAATATAAAGAGTTGCAGAAATGAAAAAGCCGCCAAGGATGATACATGCGCGCTTTCTGGCCGTACTTCCGCTATGATTCTTTACAGACCTTATCAGTAAGAAAAGCATAATTATTATTGCAATGACCTGATACTGCATAAACACTTTATGGACAATGCCATTTCTGTGAAGCAGAACCGGAAACATTCCGGTCTTGTCAAACCATATTTTCGAATAATAGAGAGTATGCTCCTGCAGAGAAAAAATCAGCACATATACCGCAGCATCAATTAGTATAAATGCTCCCGATAAAGCTCTTGGAATATTGATATGAACAAGCTGCGCAGTAAACATAAACAGAGAAAAAACGATCCAGACTCTTCCTACATAAGAAAACTTCAGCGCAGCAATATAGGCATCTTCCGTTTTTGAAAGAAGCTGCAAAAGATATCCTGTATTACTTATGAGCATTGCTATACAGTTGAGGAAAAGATATGCATGAAGCTTATTTTTCATGTTTCTGAATACAATAAAGCCTTCAAAAAACATGGAAAATATGCTGAATATAATTACTGCTAAAAGAACGGTGCGCACTGTCATTTCGATATTTATCCTTCATTAAATTCACTTATATTTCTTCATAGAATATTATACAAAATATCGTCAATAAGATGTATTTGAATTTTATAGTGTTTATCTGATTTTCCACATAAAAATATATCATCCACACAAAAAAACAGACTCGGATACACTTATCCGGGTCTGTTTTACACTTATTTACATAATCTCAAATAAAATTCATTCCATAAAAAAGTCGTATACTCTTTTCTTATAATCAGGTGCCGTGTCAAAGGAAGCATGGCCGAGTCCTGTGTACATGTACAGCTTGAACTCGTGCTCTTCATCCAGCTGCTCCGCAATTTCCATTGTGGCGTCAGAATCAAGAACCTCATCTTCAAAGGTGCCGGTTGTCATAACAGGACACCTGATATCTTTGAGCCTGTCAGTGACATTAAAATTCTTTGCACCGTTTGCAATTATGATGAATCTTCGAAGTTCATCGTCTGTAACGGTCTTAGCGGAATTAATGAAATAATCCCTGAATTGCTCAAATACTGCAGGAGGATAGACCATCTTTCCAAAGTATAGATAAAGTCCTTCCTTGTCACCTTTTTTCGCAAGCTCTATCCATTTATTCAGGGATTCAAATTGCTCATCGGTAACATGTGAGGATGTGGAAGCAAGCGCCAGTTTTTTGACAAGCTCAGGGTACTCTATGGCAATTGTCATGGCTATCATTCCGCCCTGAGATGCTCCGAACAGATAAATATCGGAAAGCCCCAGCTGTTTTATGACTTCAGCGGTATCCCTTGCCATATCGTAAACGCTGTATTCCGGCGGTAATTCTTTTCTCCTGTCAATGGTGTAGACTGTAAAATCATTGACTGCCATAGTGAAGGCATCTGCCACAGCATCGGCTGACCCCATAACGCTCTGAACACTAAGTCCCGGCAAGATCACCATATTGCGCGGTCCGGCTCCGAACTTGAAATAATCCATTGAAAAATCGCTTGCCTTAACCGTGTTAATGTTAATCACTATAACCTCTCCTTATATCTAACACTTCAATCACGGAAACTTTATTCGCGACATATATCTTGCCTTACTTCTTGTTTAAATGAAGCATTTCTGCCAGTGTTGATGCAAACTGAAGGAGCGGCTGAGTCTGAAGAACTACATGACCGGGGCCTGTAACTACTGTATTGAAGAGACCTTCACCACCGAAGAGAACGTTGCCGATTCCTTTAATCATAACGATGTCTATAGATACAGTATCATCGCACATTACCAGGTAACCAGTGTCAATTGTCATCTTCTCGCCTGCAGCAAGATCATACTCTACAGCGCCACCATCGATTTCAATAAGAGCCTTACCGTTTCCTGAAAGCTTGTTCATGATGAATCCTTCACCACCGAATAAGCCGGACCCGATCTTCTTCTGGAAGAAGATATCAAGGTTTACGCCTTCATCCATTGCAAGGAAGGAACCCTTCTGAACAACGATTGACTTACCTGTAACATCGATCTGTCGGATCTCACCGGGTGAACATGCGCCAAGTGCAAGTATGCCGGGGCTATCAGCTACATAGCGGTTCATAAACAGAGACTCGCCTGAAAATGCACGGCCGATCATCTTGCCAAGTCCGCCACCGGTATTTGTTTCCATCTTAACGCCGCCACTGAGCCAGGACATAGCGCCTGTTTCACACATGATAGCGTCTCCAGCTTCCATCTTGCAAATAGCTACCGGAAAGTTTCCACCTTTAATTTCACAATTCATTTAGTAACCTCCTTTTAAAATATATGTTTAAAAAAATAAGTTTCTTAAAATTATTCTTTTAGAACTCACCATTCTCATTGTAATTCATGATTGTGTTAGCTACAATCCCCGGTAACTTGCTTCAGATATTTGCACGTACTGTATCATACATGGGCTCGAACTCTTTGACATAAAATATATCTTATCAACTATCAACTTATCATCAATTGTGTTAAAGCAATCTACATACTAATATCTGAACTTTTTCTTTTCTAACATTTTTATTTTTACTATCATAATTAGTAAACAATAAACCGCCAAGTGCATACATATCAGCAACATCTCTCTTGGTTCAAAATAACTATTGCTTCCCACAGATTTGAGCCCATCAGTGATAGGCGGGAGTATAAAGTTCAAAATACTAAATGCTGATGAACAATCAATAAGTCCCTCCTTAGAGACTGCAAGCATGGAAATCGCTATTGCTCCTATTATCGCATCCCTTCTCTTTCTAAAAATTCTTGGGTGAAAAAAATCTCCTGTCATCATACCCCCGAGTCCACACATGAAAATATGTACCCCTCCACATGCAATATCTGCAAGTTCCATCTGCCTGTTAAAACTGCCATTATCCATCAAAAACAATATCGTAGGCACTAATGTCAGCACAAGTGTATAGCATAAATCCAATGTAATTAATAACAGTTCGCGCGAAAAGTAATAGCTATGAATGTCCAAACAATGCAGGAATAGCGTTTCTTCATATATATCATTCTCTCCACCATTCAAGTATATAGACAGAAACAGACATATAAAGTATATGAAAAGCGCAGACAGTAAAAAACTACTACATATACCATACGGTGCTACAGAATACATTACTCCGAGAAAAATCAGAGTGACAACTGTAGGAATCGTTAATGTAGAGCTTTTCTTCAGCATTTTTAACCTTAATCTATATATTTCAATCAAGTTTCTCAATCCCAACAATTTCCCAACCCTCATCGTATAGTTTTAGCACCATTTCCTTTAACACTGCTTCCTTTACCGTAATTTCATACCTATCACCATTACTTTTCATGCCAAGCCAAGCTTGTAACTTGGGGCATTTTCTAACATAGACCAAATATTGTAACTCTCCTGGGTTCTTTACTTCCATGAGTTTTCCTTTATCTATCGTATAGACCTTGTCAGACAACTCATTTATCAGCATCTTCTCATGACAAGCCATGAAGATCGTAACTCCCTTGTTCCTCAATTCATTCATTTTTGTTATAAACCGTTTCTGAGAGTCTGCATCCTGACCTGAAAGAGGTTCATCAAGAAAAATCACATCCCGCGGTGCAAGAATAGCCTGAATAACTCCTACTTTTTGAAGGCTTCCCTTTGATAGTTTGTTTAATCTTGTTTTGATCATGGATTCCAAGTAGAATTCACTGATCAGTTCATTCACTAGCGAAAAATCCACTCTTTCTATCCTGGCAATGCCTTGAAGATAATCAATCATTGATATTTCCATACCTGGAAACTTTTCAGGTACATAAGCGAATTTAAGTTTCTTTTGATACACTATTTTCCCAGAGCTTAACGAAACAATGCTAGCTAATAGCTTAAGCATTGTACTTTTGCCACATCCATTATGTCCACATAATGCTATGGATTCTCCTTTGGCAAATTCATGTGAAATATTATTTATCACATACTTACCATCATATACCTTTGAGGCATTTTCAAGTGTAATTACTTTTTTGTTTAGACTCATAATTATTCTATGCCTTTAAATCATAATTATCTGGCTGCAACAAACATAAAAAATGCAAACTCCGATTTGCTTATTTCATTATCCTGGAATTAAATCTTACATCCAGTTTTGTCTATACAATATGTTCATTCTAATCTTTACTCGCAAAAAAATAAAGCCCAGGATGCTTATTCCCTGAGCTTTAACCATCTTTCACTTTATTTTTTTCTTGCTACATCTATATCTAGGATGAGCTTCTTTACAAAAAGCAACTTGTCTCAGATGCTTTTCTATAGTCCTCATGTAGTGTTTCCGATATTGCTTGTAATTATGTGCTTTGTCATAATCTTCATCAGGCAAAGCATTTATCACTAACCCATAGGCAGTCTATATACATATACCCAGGTGCTTCAATTGGATTCCATGCATGCTCTGCAGGAATATATTCTATGAAGCATTTCCCGCGCTCCACACTTTTTAAGAATACAAGCCCCTCATCAAATCTGTCCGCAAGCCACGCCTTCTTTGAAGATACCTGTACATCTTTATTGTTGGAAAATCTGTGCATTGCATCTACTGTAGCAGGTTCATCATCATACGATCCGATATGCATGCACTGCACACACAACCCTTCATCATAAGTAAAGAACTCCACCTTTGAGAAATCCTGTTTTTTCTTAACCGTAGCTTCCCTGACAGCCCACTCAAAATCATCTTTCGTTACAAAGTCTGGCAGGCGGATGACGGATATCCACTTGAAATCTTCTTTATGAGCATAGTCGATACCGATTACTCCATTCTGCCACCAAAAACCTTCCAATGGCGGAACTACATAATCAAAATATCCGTCAATCTGATGATCACCTTTTTTACTCATCTTGATCGTAAATGCGATTCCATACAAAAGACCTATAGCCTGTTTATATTCGCCATCTTCATCATTTGGATTCCCACTGCCCCTAACCGCGATATAATTCATTTTCGGAACAGTAACTATAGATGGTGTGCCCTTCGGCATATAGAATTCTTTGTATTCCTTCTTGTAATCAAACGCCATACCCTTTTTCTCCACTTTGTTTCGGTCGGTGTTAAACGATCGTCCACCAGACGATCAGCACCCCTCCGTCAAGTCTTTTGTTTCATAAGACTTATTCCAGGAACCGATCTCTATCAAGTTGCCTTCCGGATCAGCGATATAGCAGGTTCTCTGCCCCCAAGGTTCAAGTTCTGGTTCCAGCACGGATGTCGCTCCATTTTCCACGGCCTTCTTATATGCTTCATCCACCTCTTCAAAAGTATCGACATACAGCGCTATTTCAAAATGACCGTTCAGTCCTTTTATATACTCATACCGCCGGCTTGTCATCTTCTCAAAATCCTTCCTGCCGTAAAGCAGAAAAAGCGTTCCATCCTTTACAAGATAAGCCTGTTATTATATTTGAGAAAAGGATGGTCGATCGGAACCCCTGTAGTTTCTTCAATCTCAGCATATGCGAGCTTGAAGCTGTCCATTCCATTATCCCGGATCCATTTCCAAAGATGTTCGTATTTACTCATATCTGTTCATCCTTCACTTTACCATTGCAAAACGCAGCCATCTCTTTTTCAAGCAGGCGGAATACATTCGCAATCAGATACCCATCCGCTATCGCATGATTCATACGAACCGACACCGGCATCAAAAGTCTCCCGTTTTCCTCACGGTATTTCCCCCAGTTGATGATCGGCAGAAAATAGAGGAATCCATCTGGCAGTTCAATATTCAGGGAATCATAGGACAGCCAGGAAATGTAGGAAGCATCAAACCAGTTCGGATGCTTTTCCATATCAAGGCCATACTCCCTCGTTTGTTTTGCCTTCTCTATGTCAGAGACAGCATTTTTGTAGAATGCGGCATAATCCGGATCATAACTTGTATATACCGGCGTACAGGTCTCGGTATCCTCATGAAAAATATACTGCGTAGGGTTAATCCTGTCATAACAGATCAGTTCCTCAGTCTGCCAGAGATACCCCATTTTGTAATCATCCCGGGAATTCAATACCATGGAAAGGATATATAGGAAATTGACATAGAACTTCGTGTTACTCTCCTTCGAGCACTTAACAAGCTCCGTCACATCAACCCTTGCCGTCATAGAAGTCGAGCACTTGCAATCCTCCGTAAAATGCCGGAATACCCCCTTCCTGTAATAGGTTTCTTTATCAATAACTCTATAGTTCATATCTTTACCCTCTTCTTTTCATCATCAGATAGCAGTTTATTTGTTCCTCCAACACTTCTGCCAATCAGCTATTTCCTCGCTCGACACCTCATACGCCGTATATTCATGCTAATATTCATATCCCAGCTTTTCCGCTAGATGAACCTAGTCCATGTTCTGGGCATCCCAACTTGGATACAAGCCTTCGTCAAGGCATCGCAAGATCAGGGTGGCAGAAGTATTATCAGGCTAACAATAGTCATCTCCTATACTGCTCCATACCAGATATCAGTACATTCATAGATATCTCGAAGCTTTCATCAATAGAAATCGGATTGCCAAAAGAATTATGGATCTGTAGCATGATAAATCCTTCAAGAAAAGCTCTGTAAGTTCTAAGCAAATGATTTGCCACCTCTCTATCTATACCAAGACTATCTGTTTGTTCAAAGAAGAATGAATACAAGCCCTCTGTAGCTTCAAGTAAAGTTTCATCAGAGTATTTGTTATACCAAAGCATCGCCTCAAATACACCCGGATTCTCCATAGAAAATCTGTAAAATGCTATGCCATAATTTATGAGTTTTTCTTTTGGACTGGTTGAATCAATTCCTGCAACTATCTCATCCGAAACCTTCTTCCAACCATAGATCATAAGCTTATAGTGCAAATCATCTATTGACTTTACATGATTATAGAGAGACGGTTTTCTGATTCCTAAATATTCAGAAAGCGTTGTGACACTCAAATATGATAACCCCTTTTCATTTGCTAATGTAGCAGCTTTTTCTATTATTTCTTCTTTAGATAATCCTGTTCTTGGCATATTTACTCCCATTCCTCACAAACTAACGGTGTTAGTCTTATTATACTAACACTGTTAGTTTTGTCAATAATAATTTCTGTACGAACCACTTTACAAAACATTTTTTAATAATAGAGAAAGGACAAGTTTTTTATTCCCTGTCCTCAAACTTATATCATCTTAAAAAACTTTAGTGCCTCAGTAATAGCATTCTCCTTTTCTGGTGTTGTTCCAGGCTGTCTGCTATTCTCAGATTTTGGCTTATTGTAATTCTCGCGCTCTATGATTCCATGCTTCTGCTTTACCTGAGCGATATTAAGATTTGTTACATGAAATCCGTAGTGTTCCTGCACCCATTCTTCAATTTCTTTGTATGTAGCTTTAGCCTCAGCACTTGTAAGATCAAGTTCATCCATATCTAACTTAACATTGACATGATGTTTTGCTTCATGAAGGTTGGACAATAAACATACCGTCTCGAGTATTGTTTCATTTTCCAAGGACAATTCTCTAACATTCCTACCATTTATCGGAACGGGGAAATTGAAGACTATATTCTTTACCCAGCAGCCATTAGCAGGCTTTTCCGGATAGATGTCTATCCTGTCAATGAACGCTCTCATGAATTCCTTCTGCTCAGCTTCGGTAAAGTCCTTATAGAGTTTATTGAACACAAGCAGGAGATTGTAGACACTTGTTCCAGACAGATTTTCCTGCACGATACTGTCTATCTGCTTCTGTACTTCATCAATCTGGTTCTCTATATCCTCTATAATATCATACTGCTCATCATAACGGCTCTGCAGATCTGAAACTTTCCTGTCATAGTGCGGATCATCAACATCGAGGCAATCCATCTGCTTTGCCAGTCGATTCTTTGTGCCAACAGCCTGCTTAAGCTGCCCCCTGAGAACATCTTTCTCATTCTCAAGTTCCTCTGTATCCAAAGCATTTCCAATCTTTTCCTTGATAGCACTCTTGAATTGATCATCCTTTACCATTGCTGATATGATGGATGCGACTAGATTATTCATTTCATTCTGCTCAATGTTCAGCCTGAAAGTACACTTGTGTCCTGTTGCACCAAGAGTATTCTTACAATAGTAATAATACCTGGTCTTGTTATCCTTGCTATGAGCCTTGGCTATATTTCCATAGAGGCTTTTTACCACAACACGGGCATTTCAATATACCTGATAAGATGTGAGCATGATCAATGTCATGAACCTTCTGCCGTACATATGCATTTTCCTTTCTCTTAGCCTGAGCAAGATTCCAGTCCTCTTCAGAAATAATGGCTTCGTGAGCACCCTCGTAGATAGGGAACTCTGACTACTCCACCACATGCATCTCGTTACGTGTGCCTATCTTCTTTTCTGTCTTGCGTCTTCCATATGCAATTTTCCCCATATAAACCGGATTATCCAAAACATCCTTTACAAAACTGGATGAAAAGCCTGATATGGTGTTGTTCTGACGAAGTTTCTTCGTATAGCCATGACTGTTAAGATAGCTTGCCACACCATTGATACCGGAATTAGTGTGAATATAACGATCATAGATCAGCTTAATGATCTCCACCTCATCATCTGCTATCTCAAGCCCGCCTTCAACAAGCTTGTAGCCATAAGGGGCAAAACCTCCGTTCCATTTGCCTTCACGAGCCTTCTGCTCACGACCTGCCATTGTCTGAACTCTTATATTCTCACGCTCCATCTCAGCTACAGCAGCAAGGATTGATATAAGAAGCTTTCCGGCCTCCTTCGAGCTGTCGATGCTATCTTCTACACAGATAAGGTTTACACCAAAGTCCTGCATCAGCTGCAATGAATTAAGGATATCCGCAGCATTCCTTCCAAATCTCGACAATTTGAAAACAAGGACGTATTTTACCCCGTCCTTGCAATCTTCAATATCATTAAGCATTCTCTGGAATTCATGCCTGCCCTTTATGTTCTTACCGGAAAATCCTTCATCAGAATACTCGCCTGCAATTTCCATATCCTGGTATTCCGCATACTTTCTGATTTTCTCTTTCTGAGCTTCCAGAGAGTATCCATCAACCTGAATAGCGGTGGATACTCTTGTATATATGTAACACTTAGTTTTCTTAGTCTTTGTCATAAATTGTCATCTCCCTCCATTTTTCTGTTGACAACTGTAACAAACCTATTTAAGATAAAGATTAAGAAATGGGTTTTTCACCGGGTAGGGCTTCGGCCTGACAGGACTTGCTCGTTTCTTTTTTTATTTCCATAACATCATATAGATATTTCTTCCCACTGCCTGCATGTCTTATCAATAGTCTGGCGTGAAAAATATTGTATCCAGTGATTTCATCATCTTCACCATAGATTGGTAATCCAAAACGAGTATCATACCTATACCATCCATTCTTAGCATCACGGCCATGCTTTTTCTTCCTGTTTTCTTCGAACACCCCATTCGTAGCTATTTCAATCATTTCCGGTATTCCCTGTGCAGCATTTGCCTTAGCTTTAGCAACCGCACCTTTCAGCTTCTTGGTATAAACAGATCCGGCATATTCCCCTGGAAGAGTTGTCCCAATATATATGATTTCTCCATCCTCTGCTATTGAGTATAACTCTCCCACATAATCTTTAAGATACTGTTCGACATCTTCCCAGTTCAGGCTTCGCTTACCCTTAAAGATAATGTCATTTATCATGACAATGCTGTTTCCATCTGCATCCTTAATTACAGATACATTTCTTGATTTGTTTCCTTTTTCCATATTGCTCCTCACTTCTTTTAAACCCGTCGAATTCGAGGGGTTTAGGATCATTCAGATTATAAACAGGTCGATTTCGACCTGTTTAAACATACTGATTCCAAGACAATTATTCCTTCTCATCATCCTTTTTCAGCAGTTTTTCCATCCTTATGTAATACTCCAAAAGCCTCACAACATAATCAGGTGCATGCCTCATATCACGCTCCCACTCAGTAACTGTCCTGTAAGGAATATTAAAATACTCGCAGAATTCCTTGCGGTTCATACCAGTACTTTCGCGTAGTTCTTTTATTTTTTTCGCTTTATCATCCATGAGACGCCCCTTTCTCAATTACACGTTGTGTATAAGTTTACCATAAATAATTCTTGTACACAACGTGTAATTCATTGTTGTCAGGCAGCACTTACTACATAAGAATAGCCAAGTACAACATCAGGATCATTTGTGAAAGAATCTGATTCTGCCCCATCCGTGCAGAACTCGTAATCTATCATATACAAGACCATGTTTTCCTTCTCCAACCTCTTAAGCAACCCTGGGCCGTACTTCACCATCAGTCTTGCAGTAACATCTACCCATCTCTCAAAAGCAATGTTATCTTCCCTGTTATCATAGTACTTTTTCATCATTCCTCCTTTCCCAAGCTGGCAAGTTCCAATACTACACCTGCCATGCCTGTAAATAATATGATTTCTTCTGTGACACTACAGTGACATGCCCTTATCTTTGTCCTTTTCCTTGACTTTTCTGGGTATTCTTGCTGCAACCTCCTTATCTGCCCTGAGATCTGCAAGGAGAGATTTCTTCTTGTTTTCTGTCTCTGGCATTACAGATGGCTCAATCTCTGATAGTGTCGCATCCACTTCTTTAATAGCTTTAGCAAAAAGGTCCTTATCAGAGGATTTCTTTAGGCTATCGCTTAAAATCTGTCTTGCCTCATTGACATGTTCATCATGGATCTTTGTTCTTTCCTCAGAAATCTGAGCAAACATATCTGAGCTGAGAGCATGGATCTCAGCTTTATACTTTCCAAGAGTATCTTCCTTGGACTTTTTGATTTCAGGTATCTGACCACCCAGCTTTTCCACTATACCTTCAGCATCCTTGATTTCCCTTCTTATATCCGTGATCCTTGTTTCCACAGGCATGCCATATCTGGAAAGAGCAGCAGACCTTTCACTCTTAAACTCCTCAATTTCCTCAGTGAGCAGAGCTACCTGACTGGTATACTTTATGAACTGGATTTTCTGATATGGTTTCAAGTTCTTAAGCTTTCCGTTGAATTCTTTCCGCTCTTCAGCTCGGGAGCTTATCTTTGCGGTACAGTCTTCATAGATTTTCTTAAGTTCTTTCAGTTCACCAAGCCTTTTCTCGGCTGCTTTTTTCTGTTTCTTCTTCAAGTGTAGCTGAAAAGTGTAAACGACAAGGCTTTTAAAGAACTTTTCAAGCTTTGAAGCAATTGCCGGGATATTGTCAGATGCAGCTTTTGAGTACGCCTTTACTTTCTTCTGAAGTTTTCGAAGAAGGCTGTTATCTGCTTTTATCTGACGGTTGATCTCGCATCTGTCGGATACAAGCCCTTCTTTTTCCATGTTCCTTGCATAATAACCTTCGTGTATAGTCGGCTGTTCCTTGATGCCCCTTGCAGCATGGCTCTTGCAGCTAACCCGCTCAGCTATGCCATATCTTTCCTGATAGCTGTTTATGATATCTTCCCATGACTTTCGCCAGGTCTGCAGCTGCCTGTCGCTGTTCCATTCCTCGCATATGGGATTCTGTCTTCCATATTTTGAACTCTTGGGATACTTGGATGTCCTCTTGGAACCTTCGATAGTGGCAGCCTGAGCCGGAGTAAGATATATCTTCTTTTTCTTACCCGGGATACTGTAGAGATACTGCTTCTCCCATCCAAGATTCTTTGCAGCTTTAAATTCTTCAGCAGTAAAACCTTTTTCAACTCCGTCCTTATAACAGATGTATTCCTTCTGAGTCTTTGCCTGCCATGAGCCGTCATCGTTAAGAGGACGCATGGTTAGCATTATGTGGGCATGCGGATTGTACTTATTCACATCATGGATGCTGAAATCTGCGCACATCCCTTTTGATACGCATTCTTCATTAAGATATTTTTCAAGCATTTCTACCCATACGACGGGATCCAGCTCCCTTGGAAGGGCTACGACGAGTTCCCTTGACAGTCGGCTGTCCCTTGTTTTCTCAACTTCCTCAACTGCATTCCACAGCTTTTCCCTGTCAGCCCATTCTGCAGGTGCCATTGTTGGCAGCATAACTTCACTGTAAACAAGTCCTGTCTTCTTACGGTAATCATGGGTCACGCCATCATAATCGTTATATATCTCGCTGCAGGATGCATAGGCTGATGCTGCTACTGCAGAACGCCCGGATCCGCGGCTTATTACTTTTGCTTCAAGATGAAAATAGTTCATTGTGTCAATCTCCTGATATAAATGGAAAAGCCAGGAAAGGAGTTCTTTCCTGGCCGTAAAGCTTTTGACCTCGTAGAGCGCACGCCACCACCTGCCGAAGGCAGGTGGTGAGTAAGTGCGCCCTTCTTTTCGAAGGGAGGCCTATGTTATGTTTCTTAGTTCCTATGAGGCAAGCTTAAAGAGTTCTGTAAGATACTCCTCAAGTTCTTCCATTGTCATATGCTGGGATGCAGGAAACGCTTTTTCCAGTATCCTGCCCATATCTATGTGGCACTTTACCTTTGCCTTACTTTCCTTTGCCCTGTCTCTGTTCTCAGCCTGTTCCATGCGGTGTCTTGCCTGAATAGCTGCTTTTTCTTCCGGTGGCATTACTTTGTTTTCGTTATCACTCATGATTTTGGTCCTTTCTAAATTATTGAAGCAGTACCGGTTTGATACCACTTTGCTGTTTTTTGTCATTAAAAAAGCACCAATACGCTCTGATTGAATTTGGGGATCAGAAGGCAGGTGCCCAAATCCACTTATTTCAGTCAGTATTGGTGCCAAAACAATTCTTGTCTGGTGCTACAAATAGAATGCTCCAGACCATTAGTCATTTCTGTAAGAATATAATTCCACTTCATCTTATAAATATCTGCCATTTATCATCCATCAAGATAGTCCCATGGGATGTCTTCAGGATTTACTTCAATATCTGCCTCATCAGTCCCGCTTTTATCTGCGCTGTCCTCAGTCGCTATTCCTGCCGTACTTTTTTGAATGACCATCGTTCCATCCGGTGCTGCTGTGCATAAGGCAGTAGCATAGCCGGATAAAAACAGCGGCAGAGCATTCCCTAAGGTATGCTCCACCGCTTCCACGATCTTTTGTACAAATCTTTCTTCTTTTTCCCTGGTCTCCAGATAGGGATCATCTTTTGCCTTATAGTATCTGTCAAAGAAATAATTGACGCTCGTAGCAACAGCATGGCTGTATGAGCGGAATTCTTCTTTATCCATTGTCTGCAGATACTCCCAGGCCTTTCTATCAGCAGCCTTATCAAGATTAAAGCGAAGACTTGTGCTCTTTACATTTTCGCTCATGCACATTCCTTCTTTCTGTTAAGACTAAGATATGCTAGCAGTTCATAACCCTTGGCCGTTGCGCAGATATCATCGATGATCGTCACCCTGGAAGCATCATAATTTCCAAAGTTCTTGATAATACATCCTCCACCACCTACGATATAGAGCCTCATAAGATCAGGGTTATACCCATGTTCTCTCAAGGCAGTGAATACCTTCGCCGCATATTCCCTGGCGGTATTTCTAATCACCTCAAGATATGCCTCCGAAATATCAGCTTCGTTTTTCCTTAAAACCTGCTGGATCACGCGCTCATCAATTGTGGTCTGGAATTCTTTAGATACTGCATCTCTTACAGCTATGACACACTGGTTTACTCCAAGTTTTTCGGTGAAACTCCGCTTTTCATCTGGCTTTTTTCCATTAAGGAAAATGAGATTCATGGTTCCGTTCCCAATATCAGCAAGAAGATTCAGTCCCAGGCTGTCATTAATCTTTCCTATAATAGCAGGGTATCCCTGGGGATATACAGAGCAGCCTGTGATATGGATTTTGTACATCTCACTGTTCCATTTAAACTCAGCATAATCATTCTTAAGCATGTACTGTCTGAAGTCTTCCTTCTGCCTGTATATCCATGTAAGTAGCAGTCCTACAGCCAGATGCACTGTAGCTTCACGCACGTGCGCTGTATACAGTTCACGAGCTATTGCCATTAGTGTCAAAAGATAGTAGTCTTCATCAGATACCTTATTGTCAACAAATTCTTTATGGGTGTCACCGATGCGATAGTATACGCCTTTGTATTCCAGAATGTTTTCCGAAAAAATCGGCTCAGTATCATAAGCAGTGATACCAGTGGGAGTACATGTTGATGCTGTTTTGATGTTTCCGTAGCCATGGTCAATGCCGATGACTACAATTTCTCCATGCTCCTTCATTTCGCAGTTACCTCCTTTCCTTCAGTATTGCCGGACAATACGAAAAAAGAGACCAGGAAATCTGCATTCCCAATCTCTTTGCCGTAAGTTCCAAAATATTTAGTTGTAAATATACCGGTCATCTTTTGACCACCTTTCCGGATCAAGCAGATTTGGTATCAATGTGGAACTGTTTTGATACCACTCGATCCATTATAAGGATAAAACACATAGAATTGCTATGCATTGACCAACAATTGACCGACAATTGACTTTTTGGCATTTTTTCTGAAAACAAATTTATCCCAGCTTTTTATCACAAAGGCTTCTTGCATTATCCAATAATGGAAATCTTGCATCATCCGGCTTCGGAAAGTAAGTGCATAGTCTTTCGCATATCCTGCACAGGAATTCAGGATCATATTCGTATATTTCAGCATACGCCTTTAGAACTTCTCTAAAGTGGTCTATTGCATCCCTTGTTTTCCCGGCAGATGCAAGGATGCTTCCAATTGTCTCTTCTATGTTTGCATAGTCAGTTGAGTATATGGAAATTTCTCTAGCCACGACTTTCCCTGCCTTTTTCAAGATGCTAAGTGCCGCATCTACATAGCCATATGCCGCCTGCAGCTGGGCAAACAGACAGGTCTGTGGTATTGCATCATGCATATACAGAAGATCAAACTCCTGTAATATCCTGATACCTTCTTCAATATGAGGACGTGCATTATCAAGTTCGTCCCTCATAAAATATAGTGTTCCAAGATTGGCATGGATATTTGAATATAGCAGCGCATTGTCTGCGGTAACTTCTGTTATAAGTGAAGCTGCCTCTTTCTCAAATTTAAAGGCTTCCTCATTATCATCATCATCCTTTGCTTGGGATGCTTTATAATCAAGCAGAAGGATTCTATCCCGGACATCTCCGATACCTTCCTTTTCTATCATGCTTTTCATAAAAGAAATCCAGAATAACAAGTCAGCAGTAGAAATCGGTCTGTCAAAATATGCATATGCATCTTCCACGACCCTGAGTAAAATGAGGGGCTCGTCATAAACAAGGCTCAGTATTGCCTTATCAATCACATCAGGAATAGCATTATAATATGCAGGTTCATCATTTCCATGAAGAGTGCAGTCATACTGGATATTTTCCAAAAAAATCCTACAGCTGCTTATGCTTGGTTTAAGCTCAGCTATAATAAGTTTCTGTATGATCCCATGGATACTTATCCGGTGACCTTCACCTTCATGTATCAGCCCCATTTCTATAAGCTCGGTCACTGGATTAAGATTGGTAAGTCCCATCCATCTTGCAAAATATTTCTTGGATGCCCCGTCCTCAGGCATGAGCGTCATACATTTCAGAATATCGAAATATTCCGGTGACAGCTTATATAAACCGAAAAGAGTCCTGATATGCTCTGCATAAGTGGCTTTTTCGGTCTCACCATCCTTTGACACCTTTATCTTATCAGAGGATGACATATCCACCGGTGCAATGAACAGCCTTTCACTCAGTTCTTCAGGCGTCATTATTCCTTTCTGCAGCATTCGCGCAGCCAGTTCTATTGCAAAGGTATGATTTTGTACGTTAAAGATAATATTTGAGATCGCATGCGCATGATCAGCAGAGTCTTTATAAAGGTTCTGCATAAGTGCTTTCTGATCATCAATATCCAGATCATCCAGATAGATGCATTCTCCGCCACTTATAAGATTTCTTGTTGTAAAAAGAACGTGGCATGAATATTTCAGAACAACTGACAGGATGGGATCGGGATCGGATTCAATATTAAAGTTGTCAATGATAAGCAGGGTATCTTCCTTAAGAGTTCTGAGAAACCTATTATGCTGCCTGAACAGCTCATCTACTGTTGCACCAAAAGGATCATTAACAAATTCCAACGATGCAATGTCTTTTTGGAGACTTCCCGAATAGAAAATATAGATCTGATTTGTGTATTCTTTTCTGTAGGTCTTGGCATAAGCCTTCGCTGTCTCGCTCTTGCCCATACCTGCTATTCCATGCAGAAAAACCTTCCCGGAACCGGTCAGGACTTCTCTGATATTTTTAATCTCAGATTGCCTACCAACAAAGTATTTACATGGTAAAGGCGGATTGCTGCCTATTATATATTTTGAAACAGCAGGAGAAAGCTTTCCATCTGCAATGGAAAGCATGGTATCATCCGTGTGCTTTATAAAATTCCGCTGAAGCGTGAAGTAAAGAGTCCTGCCTATGAGTCTCGCTATTCCTTCAGGATCAGCGCATGGAGATTGTTCTGCAATGTGTGCCTTCATAGTTCCTGAGATCGTATCATCAAGCATAAGAAGATCATATATCTTCTCAGCGCACATAGGGGCATCATAAAACAACGAAACAACATTTTCCCTGATATCATGTATAAGAATATCTTCCATCTGATGTTCCTGATAATACCTGGATATCTTTGGCGTAATAGCCTTCTGACCATTAAACCATCTACATACAAGAGCTATATCAAAATCGTAGTCAGCGTTCTCTTTATCACTCATAAAAGTTGCAAACACTTCATAAAGAATATCCGTCTGGCTAAGTTCCCTCGAATCACTGATATACTCTTTTATTGTCTGCATTACAGAGCCGAAATCACATATCCTCAAAAGATCTACCTTAGTTAACCTTTCCATGATTCATTACTATCAATTTCTGATTATATATTATTTTCCGCTGCCTATCATACAAAATGTGGGGTCACAAAAAATAGACCATGGATTATCACCATGGCCCAGAGCGTTTTATATGTGCATTATTGGTTCAATCTTCCAGCCATTATCCTGTGAAATATACGTCATTCCAACCTCAATGCCTGCACCGAGGGTATCGTCTCCAGCATACCAGCAGATAAAGATTTCATCATTATCACCCTTAACCCTGTAGTGGTTAGCATACTGCTCTGTAGAAAGCTTATCTACTACAAAGCCGTACATATCATAATCATCAGACCTTCCTGCTCCGCCTGCAGCCTTAGCCATAGTTTCGTCTTTGAGTATCATGTTTTTGTTATCTGCCATTGTTATTACCTCCGATTTGTTAGTCATTACAAGATCTCTATTATCTTCCATCTTCCCTGACCTACAAGCTCTACTATTACTTCTGTACCGGGATTTATGACATTAATTGCGTCATAATGAGCTATGACATCCTGACCGCCATCCAAAGTAACTTCAATCATATCTTTGTAGTATGGATGTTCATGAATGCCTCGTACTATGGCATGTCTTGTGCGGCCTTTTTCCTCGTCGTCTCCACCAGCTACACTTGCCATGATTTCGTCATTAAGTTTTATGTTCCTCTCATCCGTCATCCTGCGCCCTCCTTTTATTGGTTCCATCAACATGCCGGAGTATACTCTGTCTGTTTGATCATCTATTCAAGTTCACACTCTTTATAGAACACCTCTATCCGTCTTCTTGCCTGCTTTTTGTCAATAACTCCAAGATCCAGGGATTTGGAGATCATGCCACTATAAAACTTGAACACGTCTCCTGCCACAAGAACCTTAAGATACTTTGACTGATTCTTTAGGCCATTTTTTGCATAGTCTCGAAGTCCTTTTATTATGATGGTTACAGCCTGAACCTCCGCTGATATCTGAGGGTCATTATCACTGTCGTCCTCAAACATTTCATCAATATATTTCACGCATGCATCATAGACTTCGTCAAAATATTCATGTCTGAACATCACAAAGTATCTGTCTACATATGCTAAAATCTGCTGTTTCCTGTCAAGTTCTTTGTTGATTCTTGGGCTTTCCACCCTCAACAGGTATTTATCTGCGTCAAAAAACAGTTTCATTTTTCACCACTCATTCGTTAGATTTAGTTCCATGTTTTTTCTGATATATAGCGACCAGGATAATTCTCTCCGCAAGTAATATTTGAGATCACGCCACACTATAATCATCTAGCTTATTCTGATTCCCGGTGCCAAAACAAAAAGATCTACGAGGAGCAGGATTATTGTTACTCCCCATAGAACATACCTTGGTTCTGATGGGAGCTTATACCTGAACCGGCTCTCTTTCGGGTGTTTTACCATTACCCATGTAAACATAAATCCCCAAAACAGCGGTATAAACATGAATCTGACCGCAATAGAGAAGAAAGGATTCGCATCAAAATATCCCTCTCTCATGAGTATTGAATTCATATCTACAATAACAGCAAAGACTGATGAAGCAATAAATGGCAGCAAGTGAAGTCCAAGAGCAACATGGAAACGCTCCTTCCTGTCATCAACATGCTTTACGAAGTAGTATGACATGTAGTTAAGAGCAAACATGGTAAATACTATACCGGTGCTTCCTAAAATTCCCAGTACAATTCTCATTATCACCACAGTGCTGTCCGGGAATAGTTCAAAAACATTGCCCCAATCCCCGAAAGCACCAAACAGCCCATTTACCATGAAATATCCAAAGCCAAGGCACATCTGCATGGCATAATACTGAATGAGAAAAACTCTAAGTCCTGGTCCCATCTGAATTTTTATGATCACAAAGAATAATAGAATAGCGACCAGCGCATTGATTACAGATGCACTTCCTCCAGCTGCCATGGCCCTGTGAAAAGGAGATAATGCCATAAAGTCATAATCATCCGAACTTAAAACCGCCACCGCTGAAAACCAGATCACTTCATGGTCATAGATAATATCTGTCAGAAAATGAATAAACTCGTGAACTGGCACTGACAGTACAAATGCCAGCATTCCACTCATAGTGCAGTTCAATAGTGAAAAATCTTTCCTATTCATGTCCATTCCTCTCCAAATCATCTTTCATCGCCAAGAGGGTCCATGATCCAACCACCAGCGAAGGCAAACAGCCCTACTTTTGCTCCTTCAGCTATAGATTTTCCATCCTTTGGACTTGCAGTAACTTCCCCGCCGTCATCGAAACGGACCATATAGCTTCCATCTTTAAGGAGCATGATAACTATGCCTACTGCATCATAGATTTTTTGACTGCTTGCAACACCAAAACCACCAGAAACATCTGCAAACAGTTCATCGGAAAGTGCCATGTTTTTGTTATCGTTCATAAGACAGGCCCTCCTACAAATATTAAGCCAGTTGAATGACATCAAAGAGCAATTTCAGGATACCAGTGCTCATATACCTTTCCATTAACTTCATATCGAACAAGATATTCCCATCCCCCCGGATTTGCACGCCTGTCATCAACAACACCTGTTACTGTTGTAACAACGCCCTCATCATTTGCAAACTTGAGCTGAACAGTATCACCAATCTCATATTTTGGCCCAGCAATCTCTCCGCCGTTTCCACCGGCTGCATTTTCCATCATCTCATCATTAAGTTTCATGTTCTTGTTATCTGCCATTTAAAATCCTCCGTTCTCCATTTTGTCCGAGGTACGTTATTTGTTACTGTCCTTTTTATCCAGTATTGATATTGCTGCTACTATGATGCCTCCTGCCATTACAGCCAGCCAGCTGTATTCAAATGATCCGATAAAGCCCCATACAAGCATTACAAATACCGATACCATACATATGATTGGAATAAGTTTCTTAGCGTTCATTGCACCAACCTCCCGAATTGTCACTGGTTATCTATGTTCTTGTCTTTTCTATCTTATGCCGGATGAATGTATCTCTCAGAAACGCATCCTATGGACTCCAACCAGCCAACATCGATCATATGGGCCTTTATTTCATAATCCCATCCTTCCTCTTCTGTCCACCACAAAATCTTTATTATGATCATCTCATCGAACTCTGGACAGTCATCTACAATAACATGCTGTCCAACACTAAACCTTGGTACAGGTGCTCCGTCCTGCGCTCCTCCCGAAGCCAATGCCATCTCTTCGTCAGATAGTGCTGAATTCTTATTCTTCTTTGCCAGAAGCTCTTCTACAGTTGGAAATTTTGAACTTGCCATTGCGTTTTCCCTCCATGTTTTCAGATTGCAATTTCAGGATACCAGTGCTCATATACATTTCCATTTACCTCATATCGAACAAGATACTCCCATCCCCCCGGATTTGCACGCCTGTCATCAACAACACCTGTTACTGTTGTAACAACGCCCTCATCATTTGCAAACTTGAGCTGAACAGTATCACCAATCTCATATTTTGGCCCAGCAATCTCTCCGCCGTTTCCACCAGTTGCCTTTGCCATCATCTCGTCATTAAGTTCCATGTTCTTGTTATCTGCCATTGTAATTTCCTCCTTGATTGATCTGTTTTTGTTAGTGTTTATCTGTGTTTCTTTTGTTTTTCGCTTCTTGATGATACGACTTTATCATGTGCGGAATTTCATAACAATAATTCCTGTCTATTCGGTCGTTTTTGATGTCTATTCGGTCTCCGCCTGCAGCGTCCATACATTACACCCTCATCACAGCATCCGTGTTATGTTTTTCAAGATACTTATCCCTTGCCTTTTCTCCTACTACGCAAACACATTTATATATACTTCCAAGCCTATCCTTTTCTCTCTTGACCGCCTCAGAATCATCTCCCCATATAAGCAAAACGGGCAACTCTTCCCTGATGTTTTCCTTAGAAATCTGTTTTTCCTGCGGGATATATTTCCTCAGAACCTCTTCCAATACCTTAATCTTTACAGGCTTACTGATATAGTCAGAAAAGCCCATGGAAATATAGCTTTCTTTTGCCCCAACTATTGCATCCGCAGTAAGCGCAATCACGGGCGTTCTCTTCAGGATATCTGCTTTTACCATTTCTTTAAGTGTCTCTTCACCGTTCATGCCGGGCATCATCTGATCAAGAAGAATGCAGTCATAACTTTTCTTCCCTGCCATTTCAATACACTCTCTTCCTGAAGTTACAAGATCCAGCTTTATTTCGGTATCCCGCAAGAGTCCCTCCATAACCTCAAGGTTCATATCGTTATCATCAACTACAAGGAGCCTTGCATCTGGCGCATACAGTTCCATATCTTCAGCTTTAGTGCTTTCCGTCTGCAAAAGAACCGCTTTCGAAAACTCACCTATCGGCGTAATGTCTACAACTGCCTGCGGAATATATACGGTAAATACAGAACCCTGCCCGTAACTACTTTCAACTTCAATCCTGCCATCCATCATTTCCACCAGTTTTTCAGTGATAGACAGCCCCAGACCTGTTCCCTCTATATTCCTGTTTTTCTCCTCATCCAGTCTCTGGAAGTTTGAAAAGAGCTTATCCCTGTCCTCATCTTTTATGCCTATACCAGTGTCAGAAACTTTTACCTGCAAAAGAACTTTCCCGTCATCCGGTATTTCTTTTGCATCGACATCGATTGTCACGCTGCCCTCACTGGTATATTTTATGGCATTGTTTATGATATTCAGCATCACCTGACGTATCCGTATCTCATCTCCATTAAGCTTTGAGGGGATATCCGGTGATATATTCATATAAAACCCAAGTCCCTTGTTTTCAGCTCTGGGCTCAGTGATGTTTTTTACATCATTGAGAACTGATGCAACGCCATAATCCATGGGAATGATTTCGAAATTTCCCGAATCAATCTTGCTCATATCAAGGATATCGTTTATAAGGGACAAAAGAGTATTTCCCGCGCCTTTTATATCAAGAGCATATCTCTTTATCCTGCTATCCTTTGCATCCCGTATTATCATCTCATCCATGCCAAGGATGCCGTTTAAGGGAGTTCTGATCTCATGGGACATCTTTGCCAGGAATTCAGACTTTGCATTATTTGCAACATCAGCTATGTTTCTTTGCCTCTCCAGTTCCTCCATAGTCTGTGTGAGTTGCAAATAGTCAGGCGTCTCGATTATGAACAGCATAGTCATGGCTGCAATTGAAGCCATATAGCAAGTTAAAAGAACCTTAGGAAAGAACACAGCCTGAAGAAAGAATCCCAGGACAATAAGAATCATGAACAGCCAGATGGCCATCTTCTGTCTTTTTTCAAGCCTGTCTCTGTAGGTCCACAATAGTATCGATGAAGTAGTCCCCACAATTATCTGAATCCCGTAAGACAAAAAATACGCCGGCCCATGAATGTACTGCCCGTTTCCGTCAAAGGTAAACACCCATCCGGTAAATACATTAAGCGTCATAATGCAGATGTACACTATAATCGCAGCCGTATTAAACGCCATATATATCCTGCTCTTTTTAGTTTTTACAAAGGAATTAAGATACCTTGCGAATCCCCAGAATGAACCCGCAGTAGTATAAAAATAGACAGTATTAACAAGGATATTAAGCACAGGAGGGATCATTTGACCGTAGTCAATCATCCGTCCTGTGATAATATCCATGATCTCACTTATAAGAATCCAGGTCACCCACTGCCTGTAGCGGATATTGCTCTCGGACGCCTTGGGATATTCCACGTGAAGATACAAAAGTAGTATTGCAACAAAGCCTGTTGCGGCCAGTTCAAAGTCAATATTGTACATAGGGTATAGTCCTATTATGTAGTTTTATTTCTTCTTTTTATTTACCTGGCTCCACCATACAGGATAAACAATTCCCTGTGTCTGACCTGCCTGTTCAAGCATCCTGATCATCTCGATGTATTCTGCATCTGATACGATCTGCATAGTGTCGTCATAAGGGCATTTCCAGAATGGATCACCATAGCCTGATTCAACCTTATTCATAGGCTTTCCGCAAACCGGGCATGTAGCCTCATTTGCCCCACCAACTCCACCAATTGCCTGCGCCATGTCTTCATCTGATACAGCGGCATTCATCTTTTTCTTGAGCTCGTTTGCCTCGTTACGGTACTTTCCAATAAACTGTGTGTACTTGTTTTCTTCCATGTTTTTTGCTCCTTTCCCGCTGCCTTAATGCAGCCTGCATGCTTGTTTAAAATTCTGTTACAACTGCCTTGTATATAAAAGCGCCATCATAGTAGAAAGACACTTCATCTCCTAGAGAAAGATTTCCCGGAGCAGATATAGTATATGCGTTCTGCGAGTACTCAAGCCCGGCGCCTACGATCTTTGGCGTCTCATTTACAGTGAAAACATTTATTTCTGTCCCATCATAGTTTTCAACCTTCAGCTTTGTAAGGTCAAATTCCTGATCTGATGATGTGGGATTTGCAAATATGATCTGGAAATTATAGGTATCGCTTATAAGCACAACCGCAAGGTCTTTTACCTCTACTCCGTTTTCATTAGTATAGATAACCTCCCCTGTCTGAGAGGCAGCGTCCTTGATATCATATGCAACCTCTATGTTGTACATTCCATCATCCACCATATACATGTAAACCCACGTGCCTTCCTCAAGTTCACCCTCACCGTTGTAATTGCAGATATAAATTTCGTCATTGTCGCCCTTAACGTTATAGTGGTTGTAATATTCATCTTCAGGAAGCTTGTCCAGAACTTTGCCTATCATATCATGGCTTTCACCGGTATATGTAAGCGTAGATATGATATCATCAGCAAGCTCCTCTGCGTCATCGCCGTCAAGCCAAAACACAAGCTCTCCAAACTCTGTAGTAGTTTCAAATATGTAATTTGCAACCTTGTACTTAACACCGCTATACTCTTCCTCTGAGTAGTACAGGGTTGCATCTATATCTCCATCACCCAGAAAGACCCTCTCAAAGGTCTCAGCTCCATACTGATGTGCTTCCTTCGCAGTATATTCATTAAGAGTCTGTCCTTCCTTTGGAAACTGGTATACATCGAAATCCATAAGATGCGCATCGCTCTTGTAATATGCGATCATGTCATCTCTTCTCTCCTCTTCAGTAACATCTGCACCGTAGTAGTCGGAGGGAACTGCTATGATATAGCCAGTGGTGCCAATAGCAATATCTACATATTCTTTTGTACTCTCATCTTCGGTAGCTGCCTGCTCCGTATTGAAATCTTCTACGATCTCATTATTTATGCTTTCCAAAGCTGCATTATTTCCCGCGTCAGATGTTTCTTTATTCATTTCATTGCCGCAAGCACAAAGCACCGAGCTTGCAACAAAGCAAGCTGTCATGATAACTGTTGTCTTTCTCATCAAGTAATCCTTCCCTTCACAGAACCTGTTATCTAACATCGTAAGTTCCTCCTTATTGATCGCTCTTTTGTTGGTGTTTATCCGTGTTTCATTTGTTACCGTTTCCTGATGAGATGACATTATCACGTGCTAAAAGAGCTTGCCATAATTCCCGTCTATTCGGTCACTTTTCATGCTTATTCGGTCGTTTTAAAGTAGGATTATCCCCCAACCTCAAACCTTCATAATTGCATCCACTTCATGCTTTTCAAGATACTTATCCCTAGCCTTTTCACCTAAAGCGCAGGTACATTTGTAAATATCTGACAATCTCTCTTTTTCTTCCTTAAGTCTCTCTGAATCTGTTCCCCAGATGAGAAGTGTCGGAAGCTCTCTTTCCGCACTTGGCCTCTCCTGCTGCTTATCCAGTGGAATATACTTTTTTATGGTATCCTCAAGTCTGTCATATTTGACAGGTTTACTTAAGTAATCGGTAAAGCCCTTTGCAATGTAGCTCTCTCTTGCTCCCATGATGGCGTCCGCAGTCAGCGCGATAACCGGAATATCTTTAAGGATATTTTCGTCCATCATTATCTTAAGGGTCTGCTCTCCGTTCATTCCTGGCATCATCTGATCAAGAAGTATCAGGTCAAAAGAACTTTCTTTAACCTTTTCAATACATTCAAGCCCACTGGTAACCATCTCAAGCTTGATCTTCGTGTCTCGAAGAAGTCCATCTATGACCTCAAGATTCATCTCATTGTCATCAACCACCAGTATTCTGGCCTTTGGCGCGTATAATGTAGGCTCCGGAGTTTCAATTTCTTCCACAAAATTCTTCACGGCTTCGCTGAAATCGCCTATAGGCTCGTTATTTACTACTTTCTGAGGAATTATAATGGTGAAAGTGCTTCCCTGACCATACTTACTGTCCACAAGTAACTTTCCGTTCATAAGCTCTGTCAGATGCTTGGTTATATTAAGGCCCAGCCCCGTTCCCTCGATATTCCGGTTTTCCTTTTCATCAAGTCTTTGGAACGAGGAAAAGAGCTTTCCCATATCCTCAGGCTTTATTCCCCTTCCCGTATCTGACACTTTAATTGTCAAAAGAGCCGTTCCTTCACTACCGGCTCTGTCCGCCATGACCTTCATATGTACAGAGCCTTTTTCAGTGTATTTAATAGCATTATTTATTATATTGAGCATGACCTGCCGGATCCTTATCTCGTCTCCGCAAAGTTCACTTGGAATATCAGAATCTACATCAAATCTATATTCAAGGTTCTTGCTAAGTGCCTTAGGCCTGGTCATGTTGATCACATCATTAATGACCGAAGCAACCCCATATTCCACAGGTATGATTTCAAAGCTTCCTGCCTCAATTTTACTGAGGTCAAGTATGTCATTTATGAGGGATAAAAGAGTATTTCCTGCACTTTTGATATCAAGGGCATACTTTTTGATCTGCCTGTCCCTGGTGTCCCTTATTATCATTTCATCCATTCCCAAGATTCCGTTTAATGGAGTACGGATCTCATGGGACATATTTGCAAGGAACTGATCCTTGGCCTTGTTGGCATTATAAGCTTCATTTGCCTCAATTCTGATCCCGATAAGCTGCTTGATGGTATGAACTGTAGCGCATATGAGGAATCCCAAAAGACCTACTGCCATAAGAAGTCCGGAAAAAACTCCATTATGTGCCAAAAGATACATCATTATCTGTCCCACAGCAGCTATAGCAAGCACCATAAATCCCACAGCCACATAACTGTAGTCTTTTGTAAGTCCCTGCGTAAAATCCTTTATAATGGTATATCCAATAACAACAATGCTTATAAGAGCGCAGCTTGCAGCAATAATAAAGCTCCTGACAAGCGGCATCTTTCCTAATATAAAGAAGATCATCAGCACCACAAAATCGACTATCTCAATGATCCCTGCAAGAGTCAGCAGTTTCGTATAACGCTGTTTTTGAAGTGAATCAATGAACACAAGGAATGGAATCGGTAGCAGTATTACCATAAGGAATGGAATGTCAGACATGACTGATGTGTTACGGGTATAGAACTGCCTGAAGATAGAATTTGACATTACCCAACACGCACCAAGAAGAACACCTATGGACAGGTGCTGCATTTCAAGATATTTCTTATATATAATCTGATAGACGACAGATGCCACCAGGCAGATTATTCCCAGAGACATTATAAGTATTCCCACAAAGAGCTCTGCACCATACTGGGAAAAGAAATGTGCCCATATCCCAAGCCTGGTTCCGTAGTAAACCTCATATACAACCCCGGAATTGTATTCATACTCCACGCGCAGAGTTTTCCCTGCGTCCTCCGGATAAAGCGGAGCCATAACAAATACTTCAGCAGATCTGTCTCCCAGCAGAAAATAATCTTTTGTTTTCTGCTCTATCCTTAGATTTCCATCCACGTAGACTTTCATGTCCATTCCTCTAAGACACATAGAAGAGATATCCTTATCAATCTCAGATGGAAGTGTTGTTTCCAGCGTGATGTCCCCATCAGCTTTCCCCGGGACAGCATAGGATACCCTGCTACCGTCTTCCCGGATCTCTACCCAGTTATCCCCGGGAAGCTGATAACAAATAAAGCCATCTCTTGGTGTGTTATGTGGAAATACTATCTCTCCGATGATTATGTATCCAAATACAAGAATGAGCATAACTGAAAGTGCATTCTTGATATACTTCATAGGCAAACCTCTAATGTAGGGCAGTACTGTTCTTAGGGTGTACTCACTCAATAGTCTCTTTTATTTCTCTGATGATCTCGGCTGCGCTGTCATAGTCAAAATCTGACACTAAAGAAGCTGCTGTTTTAAGTTTCTCTTTCTGCGTGATCCTGAAGGGATATCCGGAAAGCTTGCCAATAAGCTGCGATGACTTCTCATCATCGAAATCATCCAGCGCTTCAAGGAGCTGCTTAGAGATTTTCCTTGCTTCTTCACCTGTTATCTCATCAGCAGGAGGTGCCATATTTGCTTTGCCAATCGGTTTTATAAGGAGAACAAACTCTTTGTACATATCAAGAGTCTTTTCATGATTATTATTTATGGTATCCATGTGCTTCTCCCTGGCGGCCAATTCAAGAGTTTCAAAAGCCTTCGCAAGTTTTACATTGCCAACCATTTTTGAATTACTCTTAAGGGCATGGACATAGGTCATGTAATCTTCCAGATTATTACTCCCCAATGAATCTTCGACATTTTTCAGGTTCTTCTCATAGTTTCTGTAATAGCGTGAAAGGGCAGAGATATACTTCTCCTGCCCTCCCGTATATTCCATACCAAGTCCGGTATCTATCCCCGCTTTTTCCAAAAACTCAAAATCGTATCCCATAAATATCCTTCCTTATCCGAGAACATCGATGATCTTTGCTACAAGTTCTGATTTTTTTGCAGGCTTAACTACATAGCCCTGAGGTTTAAGTTCCACCAGCGTCTTAACTACCGTCTCCTTCTCTTTTACCCCTGTAAGGAATACCACCGGTATATCCTGTAGTTTCTCATCTTCCCTTATCAGCTTGTACACATCAGGTCCATCCATCTCTGGCATCATGTAATCTAAAAGGATCAGATCAACCTTTTGTTTTTCCAGAAATTTAAGCGCATTTTTTCCATTTCCAACCAAAGTCACTTCATAGAACTCTTTCAGATGCTCTTTTATCTGCATTAGCTGTTCTGCGCTGTCATCAACTGCCAGTATATGTTTTCTCCGGATACCATCGGGATTCGGATTTACATACTCTGATAAAAGGGCATAATCATCTTCCCCGGATGCGTACTTGCTCTCGACTTCATCCAGCTTGTCATACAGGACAAAAAGTGAGACCGGTCTTGACATAAAAAATATTTTCTCAAGAGTGGTGTACTTTATAAACAGGCTCTTATCCACAGAGTTACATACTACAATCAATGTCAGAGCACCAAGCTTTGCACACTCCTTTAATATGTTATAGTTTTTGACCGTTTCCTTAGTTTCATTCCCAAGGCATATGATGATAACTCTTGGCATCTCATTTGGGACAGTCTGAAAAAGCGCATCTTTCGTGGCTGCACACTTAATAACGTTATAGTCCCTGTCGTCTGCAAGATGATTGCATATATCAGAGGCTATTCTTCTGTTCTTTCCGGTTACCATGATCTTTAATTTTTTCATAGTTTTTCCCATCACTGTAAGACATGCATTGTCCAACCGCCGGCAATCGCAAATAGACCAACGTTTGTTCCTTCAGCAACACTTTCATCCGAATAGCTTGTAGCTATTAGTTCTGCCCCATCATCAAAGCGCACCTGATACTGCCTTCCTGGCAGATGCATGATCACTGTTCCTACCGCATCAAAACCCTTAGTTTCCTGATTACCGGAATTACGTCCCCCCGTAGCATTAAACATCTCCTCATCCAGCAGCTGAACATTCTTTTTATCTGCCATAGCCCTGTTCTCCTTCTTTCATAAAGCAAATCCTCTTACTCTTGATCATTACCACGCATAGTTTCCAGATCCCTGTTCATATCTTTTATCTGTTTTTTCCATATCAGGTACTCTGTAAGCCATATAAGCGCATAGGTGGCTGTAAACATGACAAATACTATAAACAGTATGTCATGGGGAAACCATCCAAGAAGTTCACTTATCACAAGCATAGTGATAACGGTCACTATGTAGTGTGAAAAAGTAGCTCTTCCCAAAGACCACTCCTCAACGTCATAAACGGTTGCTCCACCATATCCAACAAGTCCCATAAGAGCAGAGCCTATAAAATGAAGTGCCATATATGGTTTGTCAATGACAGTTCCCGCAGGCGTAAAGAGTATATATGTGGTCAGTCCTACAAGTATACCCAGCGTAAAGCCAAGTAACGCTCTGAACATAAATTTATTTCTTATATCCATCGTTACCTCCTTTCGCAAGAATCCTCTTGACATCTCTTACTCTTCTTCTGGCAACCCATGTACTCTCGCCGTTTTCCAGTTCGACACCTATAGTCCCTACTGCCGAAAAGTCAAAGCTCTTTACCTTGTGAAGGTTAAGGATCTCAGACTGCGATATGCGCACAAAACGATCAGGATCCAGGATTTCTTCCAGTTCCCTGAGATTCTTTTTTACCTCATAGACTCTATGCCCTGTTTCAACCATAACCTTCCTGTTGGTAATGTATAATCTTACAATCTGCCTTTGTGGTAGCATAACAACACTCTCCTTAAAATATGCCGGTACCATCGGAATCTTTTTGTTGGCATATCCCTGGATAGCAGCTATGACTCCCTCAACGTCATCATTGCGCTCATTATTTGTAATGAGTACGTTAAGTTTTGGGCAGTCCTTATCTATTACCAATTTTATATCCAGTAAATCAGACATTTTTTCCTGTCCCCATTCAATAATTTTTCAGTATCTTCACTTAAACCTGTTGTCCTGAAACCGCCGTTACATTATAAAGACCACAGAGCAGTATTCCGGCTATTACAGCCTCTACCAATCCGCTGAAAAGAAACAGCAAAACAGTTATTATGATAAAGCTTGTCTTTACTTTTGCTGCATCAGCTTCAGCATAGCTCCTTCCAGTGTCACGGATATTTTCCATGACTTTCTTGAGAACAGAAAAGAGGTAAACATACACAAATGCACTTACCGCAGCACAAAGAAGCTGTATTCCAAAGAATGCTCCATAAGCACCGGAATCTTTCAACGAATCAAAGGGAATAAAACCAAAGATTCCCATATCAGCATCAAGGGAATTCTGAGCTGCTACAAGGTTATTCGGATCCGAGTAATACTGAGCAATGAAACCTGACATAGCAAAGCTGAGTACCGCTCCTACTACACAGCCTATAAGTCCTACAATGCTGAGAGTTTTGAATACTCCTGCCACCTTTACTGCTGTGTTTGTGCTCTTTTTGATCTTTTCCATGCTATTTCTCCTTCTTGTTATAGGTTACTTGTTTATAGTTAGCTTACACTTATACTTATATGATTACCTTTTTGTTAAGATCTTTTCTGAGAATGGTATGATTACGTCCATCTATGTATTCATAGCTCATCTCATCCATGACCATCTTTGTCATATAAATTCCAAGACCACCCTTTTTACGCTGTTTAAGTGGAATTGTCACATCAGGATCTTCCTTCTTGGTTGGATCATAAGGAATTCCTTTATCCCATATATCAAGCTGTACCAGGCCTTCCTCAGGAAAGCTGATTTCCACCTTTGCTTCTCCCTTGCTCTCACCATACGCATAATGCGAGACATTTACCAGCATCTCCTCCAGGGCAAGATCGATCCTTTGCATGACATCAAACATGCATCCCTTTTTCTCCAGCTCAGAATTGATAAAGTCTATTGCTCTCTCTATGTTTTCAAGCCTTGCTTCAATTGTCAGCTCTTTTATATCTCCCATAAGCATTCACTCTATATTCACAAAATCTTTAAATCCGGTAATTTTCAGTATCTCAAGAACTTCCGCAGAAACGTTGCGAAGCACTGCTGTTCCGCCCTTTTCTTCAGTGTATTCGTTTGCCCAGTAAAGAACACGCAGACCTGCAGATGCAATGTAAATAAGTCCGTCAAGGTCAAAGTAAATGTTTCTTACCTCATCCGGAATGTCATTAAACTTCTCGTCAAGGTCCATAGCATTCATGGTATCAAGCTTACCGCTTATTCCTACAAAAAGATCCTCTCCTTTAACTTCCCAAGTTGTCTCCATAGATACCTCCTTACGCGTCAACTCTCTGTCTCTCAACAAGACTTGCAAAATAGCTATTATTACTTATCAGCTCTTCATAGGTGCCATCCTCAACGATATGACCACCATCAAATACAAGTATTCTGTCACACTGCCTTATGGTAGAAAGTCTATGTGCTATGACGATTCTGGTGCAATCCATTTCATCCAGAGCTTCAGAAACTTTCCTCTGGGTGATATTATCAAGTGCGGATGTGGCTTCATCAAAAATAAGGAGCTTGGGTTTTGGTGCTACTGCCCTCGCTATCATTAGCCTCTGTTTCTGACCGCCCGATATGCCTCCGCTTCCTTCTGAGATGAGGGTATTCATTCCCATTGGCATAAGCCGGATATCCTCATCAATTCCTGCAATCCTGGCTGCTTCCCAGGCTTCATCCAGAGTCAGCTGGGGCGCTGCAACAACAATATTTGAGTAAATATCACCCTGAAACAGCTTGCCGTTCTGGGTAACCACTCCTATGTGCTTCCTAAGTGATTTAAGGTCAATGGCATTTATATCCTTCCCATCATAGAAGATACCGCCCTTTGTAGGCTTCTCAAATCCAAGGAGCAATCTTACCAGTGTCGATTTTCCGCAACCTGTCTTTCCAACAATGGCTACATACTGCCCCGGAGTTATCTTAAGTGAAAGATTATCGATTATAACCGGCGTATTCTCCTTATACTTAAAGGAAAGATTTATAATCTCGATTCCGCCTGAGATTCTTGTGAGAGTTTCTTTGTTTTCAGAAACTTCAGGTTCTGTCCTAAGGATAGGCTGCGCCATCTCAAAAGTAGGCCTGATATTTGCAGCCGTAAGTGCAATTCCAAACAGTGACATGAAGGCACCTGATACCATTCCATAAGCTGTATTAAAGGCCATGTATTCAGCAGTAGATACATGCGTGACTATTGCCTGATTGTACATGACAATGGTTCCTGTAATAGAAATTGCTGAGCTTATCACGGAATTGATCTTTATAAACATAGGCGGATTATATCTAAGTTCCACACCCTTTGCGTAGAGGTTGCCCCACCTGGAAAATGCTCTTTTCTCTGCCCCAGTAAGCTTTATCTTCTGGATCCCTGAAACAAAAGCGTAGCTCATACCGTTTTCCCTGGATCCAAGCAGCATCTGCTTTTTTGTAAGTTTCATCTGAACCAAAGATGATATTACTGAAAATCCAACAGTAACTGTAATTATGATAAGTGCAGGTACAACCAGTCCCGGTGCATATGCAAAGATCTGCGTTATGTATACCAGCGAAAATAGAGATGTCAGCCCAGTGTTTAAAACAACCGAAACCAGAGTGGAACACAGTGAATTCACATAAGAGGCTCTTGATGAGAGTTCTCCTGAACTGTAATCCTTGAAAAAACCGGCAGGGAGTGACAATATTCTCATCATTGTGGCTGCTTCCACAGATATACTAAGTTTCGTATCTATTCTTGATGAAATCAGGCTCCTGGCCGAGCCTAGCATAAGAGCTCCCCAGGATGAACAAAGAAGGAACATAGCTGTCACCACAAGAAGTGATACATCTCCGCTGCCTATCACATCCCTGAACAGAAACAGATTTATTCTGGGAGTCAGCATTCCCACCAAAGTTACTGCAAGCGTTGCTAGAGCGATCAGTACATAATCCGCCGGTTCAATCACCCTGATTATGTATCCTGCCAGCTCCTTAATTCCAAGCTTCTTAAGTGGAAATGGTCTGTAAAAGGCAAAGGCCTCTCCTGTAAAAAGAGACTCATTCCTGCTGTCAACAATCGCATGTTTCCCAGACAGATCATCATAGAATCTGTAATGTGTAAGCCCATAAGGAAGAAGTGCAACCGGCGAGTTATCTCTTTTTCTAAAGCCCAGCATTGCTCCAAAAGCATCTTTTCTCCATCCAGGGGTTAGCTCAACTCTTCTGTACATTATTCCCGATGGGTGCAGAGCAAAATCCAGCTTTTCCTCTACTGTCACTATCTTTTTGGGAATATCAGCTTTCTTTACATGATAGTAGCTTAAGATATCATCTATGGCACTCTGAGCCTTCTCCGAATCATCCATGGAAGATGCAAAACCACCGCCTCCCGTAACTGCTCCGGCTATCTTCCTGAATGCAGAGTCAAAAGCGATTTCATCATTCTGTTTTCTGAGTTTAATCTGATCGTCAAACCAGCCCATATGATCACTTCCTCTTTAGGATATCATTCACTTTGTACAAGTTCTTTATAGTACCCGCCCTTTGCATAAAGCTCCTCATGGGTACCCCTGTCTACAACCTCGCCGTGCTTTAAAACTATGATCTCATCGCAGTCTCTTATTGTTGAAAGTCTGTGGGCGATAACAATGCAGGTAATGCCTCTATCCTTTATTGCATTGACCACGTCATATTCTGTCTTTGCATCAAGCGCTGATGTAGCTTCATCAAGGATGACTATTGTGGGATCCTGGGCCAGGACTCTTGCTATCTCCATTCGCTGTCTCTGTCCACCGGAAAAATCCTTACCACCTTCTATCATCCTGTATTCATAGCCACCATCTCTTGTCATGATGTCTTCATGTATCTGGGCATCTCTTGCTGCTACAATTACTTCGAATTCTTCTATGGAATCATCCCACATTCTGATATTGGATGATATTGTATCTTCAAACATGATAATGTCCTGATCAACCACTGCCAGAGATCCTGTAAATACACTTCTGTCAATATCCTTCATGGGACGCCCGTCAAAGAGAATTTCACCTTCCCAGGGACTATAAAGCCCCGACAACAACTTTGAAAGAGTTGACTTTCCACATCCGCTTTCACCTACAAATGCAACCCTGCTCCCTCTTTCAAGTTTTAGTGAAAAATCTTTAATAAGCGGATCTGCCAGTTTGGAATAGCCAAAGGTGACACTCTTCATCTCAACTTCTCCGCTCAGTTTCTTATATTCGCCTTCTCCTGTGGTATACCTTGCAGCTCCGTTATCATCCTCAGGATATTCCATAACATCCTCAATGCGCTCCATGTCAGTCCTAAGTTCCTGCATCGTCTGTCCCGTTGAGATAAAAGTTGAAGCCGGAGCTGAGAAGGAAGAAAGGAATCCCTGAAATGCAGTTATCATACCGATAGTGAACCTGCCATTTATCACCAGATACACTCCCATTGCAAGGACTATAGTATTGGTCAGTGCCGAAACAAGGCTCGGAATGCTTCCCAGATACTGATTAAGCTTTGCAAATTTTACTTTCTGAGTATTTACACTGGCCTGATAGCCTGCCCATTTCTGAAAGTATCCATCTTCAGCGCCACTGGATTTTATTGTCTCGATCATCTCAATCCCAGCTGTGGTGCAGCTTGAAAGCTTTCCTGCATCTCTCATCTGTATTCTCGAGATATTTACCCTGCGCGCAGAAATAATCCTGGAGATCAGCATATTTATCACTATGGAAGATATCCCGATCATGGTAAGAATCACGCTGTTTTTGAGCATTACAACCAGGTAAAACACCATCATAAAAGTATTAAGTGCCATTGGTGCGAAGGTATATATCAGGGAATTGGATATACTGGCATTTCCCGCTCTTCTGGATAAGATATCCCCGGCATATCTCTGGGAAAAGAAATCCATGGGAAGATTTAATACCTTCCACATGTATGAAGTTGTTCCATATATGGACATTTTTCCATCAATGCGCCTTGAATATATTGTGCTTATTAACTGACTTATAAGCTGAATGCAGCCAAAAGCTGCCATTACAATAATAAAGGGAATATGCCAGTCCGGATCCTTTCCGGTAAGAAGTCTGTCCATAAATATTCTGGAAAAGACAGGGTTAATAATACCTATAAGAGAACTTATAATGTTCATGGCAATCACAAAAGCTATTGCAACAGAGCACCCAACCAGTCTCTTTTTTGCAAACTCAAATGTTGACTTGGGTTTTCCACCGGGCTCAAATATTTCTGATGGCGAAAAGAGAACGCACAGCCCGGTAAACTTCTCATCAAACTCCTCAAAAGGCAGTGTTACTGTGCCTCTTGCCGGATCATTTAAATATACTTTTCCATTTTTAAACCCATCCACTACCACAAAGTGATTAAACTCCCAGTGTGCAATGCAGGGAAAAGTTCCATTATCCCTGAGATAATCAGGCTCATATCGGTAGCCGGTGGCTTCGAGACCGTAGTTTCGTGCTGCACGCATGATATTAAGAGCATTCGAGCCGTCCCTTGATACTCCGCAATCACGTCTCACCTGCTCTAATGGAATCCACTTATCATAATAGGCAAGGATCATGGCAAGAGATGCAGCGCCGCACTCTAATGCTTCCATCTGCATGATAAATGGCACCTTTGCCACCTTTCCCTGCACGGGTTGTTTAAGTTTGTTTTCCTTTGTCATTGTCCACCAAATATAAATGAAAGAGGCGAAATCCTCTCAGTTACCAGCCTTGCCTCATAAACACCTTCAGGAATCTGTCCGTCTACATCTATCTCATACACCCATTCACCAACTTCCATATTTCCCACAAAAAGGGTATAAGAATCTACGTCAGGGTTTATGGCAACTGGCTTAGCAGCCTTAAGTGAAACATTATATTCTGTTCCATCAACTTTTACATGCATATCATCAGTAAATTTCTCGCCATATTCTCTCTTAACAAGGCACACTGATGTCTCTCCATCAGAGATCAAAGCACTGGGGACAGATGAATCTATGTGACCTACAGTTCCAAATACAATGGTACCTATAAGGATTATCAGAATCGCGGAAGACACAAACCAAACACCAGGATTTGTGAGCTTTACATAATCATTCAGCTGCTCTGGTGATGATATACGTTCAATGGACTTGTCTCTGAATATTGTTTCATTTGCCATACACGCAGTTCCTTTCCGGTTTCATCAAATACAAATTCAGATACTATTGACATTTTATCGCAAGTTTCCAGCAGCTTATATAGTTTATGTCTATTCGGTCGTTTTTTATGTCTATTCGGTCATTTTCGCGTGGTTAAGCCTTTTTTAATTCGAATGTGTGTTTGTTTTTTGCCCGGTTTAGAGTTATTTTAGTTTTCGTTCAATATTTGAGATATCGATTTATGTTATGATGATATTCAGTAAATTGCGTGTTTTTTCGGATGAACCAGAGGTGATTTTTATGCTTATAATGATCATCAAAATGATGTCTATTGTTGCCGCACATATCCTTTTAACAGTACTTCTATGGCGCAGATTCCAGGGCAGAAAACTTCCTGTGCATCAAAAAATACTGATAGGCGTTATATTTGGACTTTGCGGTGTTCTTTCCAACCACTTCAATGTGAACTATGGTCACAGCCTTTTAAATATAAGGGATCTTAGCCCCCTGGTAGCCGGTCTTTTCTTTGACCCTGTATCCGGCATTATTGCAGGTTTCATTGCCGGGATAGAAAGATATATAATCGGTACTTATTTTGGAATCGGCTCTTATACAAGAATTGCCTGCAGTGTTTCGACATGCATGGCAGGTATCCTTGCTGCCTTCATGTCTGTCTATCTCTTTGATCGAAAAAAGCCATCAGCAATCTATGGTTTCTTTATGGGTGCCGTTGTAGAAGTGTTTCATATGTACATGGTTTTTTTGACCCACAGAAGAGATATCACAACAGCTCTCATGGTTGTAAAAAACAACTCTATTCCAATGATCTTTTTTACAGCGTTTGGATTATTTCTGACTTCACTGTTTCTTCAGATTTTAGCCAGGGAATGGGTGAACCCCTTTACTTATAAATCCCTGGATAAGGTTCATGTTTCACAAAAATTCCGCTTCTGGCTCTTTGTATTTACTGCCGGAGTGTTAACTCTCAACTTTGCCATATCACATATGATGCATACACAAAAGGCAGTTGAAGATGCAAATGCGAAAATGGAGACATCAATTTCTGACATTGTCACACAGTATTCGCATCTAAAATCATTTGATGAGGAGATTCTGGAAAAGCTTGAATTCCACGTAGGAAGCGAAGGAACCTTCGATATTATAAGAAACAGATCAAGATATCTGGCTGGAACACATAAGGGCTATCTCGTATCCAATGAAGTTCTGGAAGCAATTAAGAAAAATGAATCATCTGATTATTTCAATATGATTTTTTATGGTGTTGATTCAAGGTGCAAAATAGTTTCACTTGATGAGAACACTTTTCTTCTTGTAACTCTCCCATTAACAGAGGTATTTGATGACAGGGATACAAGAAGCTATGAGTCACTGTTTGCAAATATCATAATGCTGGCAGTTCTGTTTGTTCTGATCACGCAGCTTGTAAAAAACATAGTTGTAGACAACCTTGATACAGTTAATGAATCCCTTAATAAAATAACAAATGGAAATCTGAAGGAAGAAGTATCAGTATATGACTCATCAGAGTTTGCTTCACTCTCCAATGATATAAATCAGATGGTAACAGCACTAAAAGGATATATTACTGCTGCAGAAAAAAGAGTTGAGCAGGAACTGTCCTTTGCAAAATCCGTTCAAGCCTCAGCCCTTCCAAAGAATTATAACTTTAACAGGGACGATTTCGAAATCTACGCAACAATGGATCCTGCAAAACAGGTCGGCGGTGACTTTTATGATTTCTTTTTTGTAGGGCCAGGGAAGCTTGCCCTTGTTATAGCTGATGTATCAGGTAAAGGAATCCCGGCAGCTCTTTTTATGATGCGGAGTAAAACTGCCATCAGGACTGTTGCCGAGCAGGATTACTCTCCTGTAGAAGTTCTTGAAAAAGCTAATCTGTCCCTTTGTGAGGGAAACGATGAAAAGATGTTTGTATCAGTGTGGCTTGGGATAATTGATTTGAATACCGGTGTGATGAAATGCTGTAACGCAGGGCATGAATATCCCATGATCCGCCGCGAGGATAAATCCTATGAACTATATGAAGACCCGCATGCTCCTATCCTGGGCCTAAAGAAAAAGCTAAATCTTACTGAATACGAGCTCATAATGAACCCCGGTGACAGCATCTTTGTCTATACTGATGGAATTCCCGAAGCAGCAGATGTCTATGAAAGTCTCTATGGCCTGGACAGGCTAAAAAAAGCCTTGAATGAAACAAAGAAGGCCACCATGAAGGAAACCCTTCTGGCAGTTACTAAGGATATTGAAAGCTTTACTACTGATGCCGAACAGTTCGACGACATCACAATGCTTGGCTTTAGATTTCTGGGGTCAGAGCCGTAATCAGTCATTTAAAGTCAGAGCCGTGGATTTTCTCCACGGCCCCTCTTTATTATTCTATATCATATTAAAGTGTTTTAGTGCTTCTGTGATGGCCTTCTCCTTTTCCGGAGTTGTTCCTGGCTGCTTGCTATCTTCGGACTTCGGCTTATTATAGTTCTCTCTTTCAATAATGCCGTTCTTTCTCTTGATCTGTGCTATATTCAGGTTAGTAACATGTATACCATACTTTTCCTGTACCCAATCTCTTATCTCATCGTAGGTAGCTCCATCCTTGAAACCATCAGTATCCATGCCCTCTAATGAGAATTCAACCTTGACTTTCTTACTGGGTATCTCGCCCTTGGAAAGCAAAACCACCGTCTCCACGTGATTTGTCCATGGGAACTGATCTACTGCGACTGCTCTTTGAACATAGTAGCCGCCCTCTGCAAGGGTTTCGAGATCCCTGGCGAGAGAAGTAGGTTTGCAGCTTACGTAGATCATGTGCTTTACGCCGTAGTCGATGATCTTTTTAAGTGCCTTGGGATTGATGCCTTCACGGGGAGGATCAAGGATGATGAGATTGGGCTTGTCCACGATATCATCAAGGACTTTCAGCACATCTCCGGCGATAAATTCACAGTCCACAAGCTGGTTTCTCGCTGCATTCTCCTTCGCGGCCGCTACAGCTTCCTCAACGATTTCAACACCGATAACCTTGTTGGCAATCGGCGCGATTATCTGGGCAATGGTACCTGTGCCGCAGTATAAATCGTAGATAATCTTGTCACCGGGATCCTCAGTCATGTTGTCATAAAGTCCATCGATGTATTCCCTGACAGTGCCATACAGAACCTCTGCACTAAGAGAATTTGTCTGGAAAAATGAGAAGGGTGTGATCCTGAATTTAAGTCCAAGAAGTTCCTCATAAAAATAGTCCTGTCCATAAAGCACAGTCGTACCTTCATCAATTACGGCATCTGCCTTGGCATCATTTTTTGTATGTAGAATACCAACGATATGCCCGGAGAGCTCAAGTGTAAGAAGCATCTCCGCGTAATTCATGAGATTGTGGTCTTCCTGTGTCGTCGTCACTATGTCTATCAGGATGTCGCCTGTCTTCTGAGCCTTTCTTACGAGAAGGTGTCGAAGATAGCCCTCCTGTTTCATTCTATGATAAAAAGTGATTTTTTCCTGTCTATATAATTCTCCAAAATACGAAAGTGTGGCGCTTAAGATGTTGTTGTAATCATCATCCACAATTCTGCAGCCTGTTACGCTGACAATATCATGCATGCTGTTTCTTTTGTGCATGCCAAGAGTGAGGGGACCGCCTATCTCCTCATCTCCAAAAGTAAATTCCATCTTATTTCTGTATGCAAATTTGATGGGGCTTGTCTTAATGCCCTCCCAGGTGTAACTCTGAGTCTGCTTCTCCAGAATAGGATTAAGAATATGCCTTACCTGCTGTTCCTTCATGCCAAGTTCTTTGACATAAGGCATGGTAAGATAGCTGCAGCCTCCGCATTTGCCAAAATGCATGCAGGGGCTTTCTATAGCATCAATAGGCTCTTCGAGAACCTCGAGGAGCCTACCTTCTGCTCTGCCATTTCTGTTTTTAATAATCACACATGACACCTTCTGACCGGGAAGTGTATTCTTAACTATCACTTTTCCCTCAGGTGTCTCCATAATGCCTTTGTTAGGGAATTCAACCCTAACGATTCTGCCCGATACTATATCTTTTTTCTTCATTTCTCCAAATCCAGATCAACGAAGTCGTCGTCATCAAAGTCGTCGAAATCGTCATCATCATAATCGTAATCATCCTCGTACTCGGGCATCATGTAATTGAATACCAGATAAGCGATTGTTGCTACAGCAGCAATTGCTCCGAAAACTGCAAGGCACCACAAAACAATGTTTGATGGCTTTTTAGCGTTTGCAGCTTCTTTTTTCTCTAAAAGCTCATTGATTCTGACTGTTTCAAGAAGTTCTTCGATTCTGTTCTTATCCATTACTTACCCCTTTCCAAGATGTAGTTAGTGGTTAATACCCCTCATCCGGCACTTCGTGCCACCTTCTCCCAGCGGGAGAAGGCATAAAATGTTATATATATTATAACATTTATTAATTCACAATCTATTGAATTGGCAAAGTTTATACTTTTTTAAGCTTCGCAAATGCAGCGAACATGATTTTCTGTCCGTAATCGTCAAAATCGATTGTGACCTTATAGTCTCTCGGTTCCTTGACGATATCAAGGACAGTTCCTTCACCGAACTTAACATGCAGGACTCTGTCACCTACGCCGTAATCAAGTGCTGCTCCGGCTGTCGGCATTCCTTTGGATAATCCGGCGAGTCCCGGTTTTCCGAGATAGGCCTTGCTGTGTGCACTGGCAGCGCCTGCGATAAAAGGTTTGTCCTTCGGTACCGCTCTCTTTTTGGGAGGTGCCGGCTTTGCAACAGGTCTTCCGTAAGCTGGCTGGGTAGCAGCTTTTGTCCCGGCATAAGCACTCCTCTTAAGAGGTGAGTTTGCTGTACCGGCTGCATAGGTGGGTTTTGAGAAATCCATCTTTTTCTTAAAAATGCGACCTGTATCAAGATCGATATCATCGTCGTCATCAATGGATTCTCCGCCATCATACATGAAGGAGGCTTCAGCCGCTCCGACCTTTTCAAGAAGCTCAGCCGGAATCTCAGTTACAAATCTGCTCACAGGGTTGTACTGGAGCTGACCTCTTGTCATTCTGCTTCTGGCACTTGTGAGTGTGAGATGTTTTCTTGCTCTGGTTATTCCAACATAAGCAAGTCTTCTCTCCTCCTCGAGTCCCTCGGGATCTACTCCTTCGTCCATCAGCGCCATGAAGCTGGGGAAAACATTCTCCTCCATACCTGCGAGATACACATGATCAAACTCTAGTCCCTTTGCACTGTGAAGTGTCATGAGGAGCACCTTGTCGTCATCCTCGGATACATTGTCAATATCCGCCACCAGAGCAACCTCTTCCAAGAATCCCGTAAGCGTAGGCTCATCCTCTTTTTCCTCGTAGCCGGCCATTTTGGATATAAGCTCGTCCACGTTCTGCTCACGCTCGTTATCCTCGGTGTTTGCATCCTCATCGATTGTATAGAGATAATCTATGTAGCCGATTTCTCTGATGATGTGCTGCATAAGCTGATCAAGTCTTGCCTCTTTTGCAAAGGCTCTGAAAGCTCCGATCATTGACGCAAATGCCTTGCACTTTGCCTGCGCTGTCTTATTAAGTCCCGGGATCATATCAGCCTCGGCGCACGCCTTCAGAAAACTGATATTGGCCTTATCTGCGTATTCCTGAACATGAGTGATACTTGTAGCTCCGATTCCTCTTTTCGGAACATTTATGATACGTCTCGCTGCCAGATCATCCGCACCGGAATCAATGGTCTTCAGATAGGCAAGACAGTCCTTGATCTCACGTCTGCCGTAGAAGTTCACTCCACCCACAAGGTCGTACGGAATTCCTTCATACACGAATCTCTCTTCCAGAAGTCTGGACTGCGCATTTGTTCTGTAGAGAACTGCGATATCCTTATAATCCGCTTTGCCTGATTTTTTGAGTTTGCAAACTTCAGAGGCTATAAACTCAGCCTCCTCCGGAGCCTGATTCACAACCTTTAATCTGACGAGTTCGCCTTTTCCTTCATCTGTCCAAAGGGCTTTGTCTTTTCTTCCGTAGTTATTCTTTATAACAGCGTTAGCCGCATCAAGAATACTCTGTGTGGATCTGTAATTCTGTTCCAGTTTTATCACTGTCGCATCGGGATACACTTTTTCAAAATCAAGGATATTCCTGATGTTCGCTCCGCGGAATCTGTAAATACTCTGATCATCATCACCGACCACGCAAAGGTTCTTATACCTGTCTGCAAGAAGCCTTACAAATTCAAACTGTACGTTGTTGGTATCCTGATACTCATCAACCATTATGTACCTGAAGCGTTCCTGGTACTGCGCAAGCACCTCCGGCTCGTCCTTGAAGAGCTTCACCGTGTTAAGAAGAAGGTCATCAAAATCCATTGCATTATTCTTCTTAAGCGTATTCTGATACTCGATGTATGCCTTCGCAATTTTCTGCTTCTTAAAGTCGTTTCCCGATGCCAGCATGTATTCATTGGCATCGACGCAGTTGTCCTTTGCATGCGATATCGCAGTCTGGATGTTGCGGAGCTTTAGCTGAGTTGTTTCAAGCTGATATCTTTTGCAGATATCCTTAAGTACCGACTTGGAGTCATCCGTATCATAAATCGTAAAATTGTTGCTGTAACCGATTCTGTCAGCATAACGTCTTAAGATTCTTACACAGGTTGAGTGAAAAGTCGCAACCCATATGCTCTCAGCGCCAAAGCCTACAATCTTATCAACTCTTTCGCGCATCTCGCCGGCCGCCTTGTTGGTAAAGGTGATCGCGAGAATGTTCCAGGGATTAACTCCGCATTCGTCAATTAAATAAGCGATCCTGTGCGTCAGGACTCTGGTCTTTCCCGAACCTGCTCCGGCAAGTATCAGGACCGGACCGTCTGTCTGCAGAACCGCTTTTTTCTGTTCACTATTCAGGGTGTCGTAAATGCTCATTAAATATGTACTACCTTTCGAAAATTACCCTCATCCGTCGGCTTCGCCGACACCTTCTCCCAGAGGGAGAAGGCATTATTTTTTCTTCTTCTTTGTCTCTTTGTCGCCCTCGCGCTCCTCTTCGATGTGATCGATGATGTTCTCGATAAGAAGCATCTTCATGAAAACATCGTAAGCGAGCATTGAGACAAAATTGAACATCTGAAGTTCGTTCTTGTCCTCGCCCTTCGCCTCGGGAAATGATGCCTGGGCGGTCTTATATTTTTCCTCGATGTCAGTTTTAAGATGGGCGATAATATCCTTCTGCTCATCGTAGATTGTCTTGTAGATATCTTTTAAATTTATGTCCTCATCGTCTTTTCCAAAACGTTTGTAAACAGGCTCAAACAAGGTCTGGATATCGCTGAAGGATAGCATGTTCTTATAGTAATAGATGAACATCAAAAGTATGATGTGATCCTTGGAATACTTCTTCTTTACCGGAGGAGGAAGCAGATTATTTTTGGCATAGTTATTGATCATGGTCTTCGTGAGTATCTTATCCACTCCGGGATGCCTTGAGGACTTCCTAAGGCTTTCATCCATAAAAGTAAGCAGCTGGTCCATATACAGGTTGATGTTAGGGATATCATTAACATCAACCTGAGTGGTTCTGTCCATGCTGGCCATTATGCTGTTAAGAAAATCATCATAGTCTAGTGTCATATATTGTCTCCGGCTATTTTGCTTTAACTTTTTCTGCCTGGCGCATCATCTCCCTCGCATTCTCCATTGCAGAATCTGTGATTGTAGCGCCGCCAAGCATTCTTGCAAGTTCTGATGCTCTCTCATCATCCGAGAGTTTTCTGATCCGGGTTACGGTTCTCTCGTTTCCGCCCTCTTCATGAGTTCCCTTCGCGATCTCATAATGAGTGTCAGCCATAGATGCAATCTGAGGAAGGTGTGTGATGCAGATTATCTGGTGACCCTTTGCAAGAAGTCCAAGTTTCTCCGAAACCTTCCATGCAGTCTGTCCGCTTATTCCCGCATCTATCTCATCAAAAATGAGTGTGTCTATGTCATCCTTTTCAGCGACAACGGTCTTGATCGCAAGCATGATTCTTGAGAGCTCACCGCCGCTTGCCACCTGGTCGAGGGGTCTTATCTTCTCTCCGGGATTTGTGGAAATCATGAACTCCACATCATCATAGCCTCCCGCGGAAACTCTCTCTCCGTCAGGCTTAACATCAATCTCGAATCTTACATCTATGAAGTTAAGGTCCTCCAACGCTTTGCGGAGAAGCTCCGATAAAGCTTTGGCGTTTTCTTTTCTCAGGTCTGAGATGCTCTTGCAGGCGGATAACAACTCATCATGGAACCTCTTCTCATCAGCAAGAAGACCGTCTCGGTATGCTGCAAGGTCCTCGAGTTTTTTTAGTTCCTCTTCCTTCTCATTCCTGTACTTTAGAACTTCCTCAATGCTTCCGCCATACTTATCCTTGAGATGGTTTATGGTGTTGAGTCTGTCCTCTGTTATCGCAAAATCTTCGGGATCAAACTCAAGCTCATCGATATAGGATGAAATAGCATGCCGAAAATCAGATAATAAATTATCGATATCAGAGAGCTGTCCCAAAAGCTCCGCAGCCTTATCGTCATAGCTGCTAACCGAGGAGAGCTCACGCACTGCTCTTCCTATAGCATCCGCAGCGCTTTCACCGGAGTCGCCTGCTCCCGTCACCTCAGCGGCAATACCTGCTGCCTCGGCAATCTTCCTGGAATTGACCATTCTTCTGTATCTGGTCTCAAGCGCCTCATCCTCACCCTCTTTGGGGTCTGCATCAGTAATCTCATTGTATTCGAAATTCGCAAGATCCTTTTGTCTCTCACGTTCTCTCTCGTCTAAGTTGGTCTCATCGAGAGCCTTCAGGACATCCTTCCAGCTTCCGTAAGCCTTTGCACACTTTTCCTTAAGCTGCAAAAGCTCCTCACCTGCAAAATCATCCAGTATCTCCAGATGCTTTTTCTTGTGAAGGAGTTCCTGATGGTCATTCTGACCGTGAATATTTATAAGTATGTTTGAAAGATCCCGAAGCTGCCTTGCGCTTACTGTCTCACCATTTGCCTTGCAGACACTTCTGCCCTCCATGATTTTTCTCTGCAAAATAAGTGTTCCGTCTTCTTCTACAGGAATATCAAGATCCTTAAGGCTTCTTAGCTGCGCTTCATTTTTGATTCCAAAGGTCAGCTCGATAAGAGCATATTCAGCTCCCGTGCGAATCATACCACTGTCAGCTTTAGCACCGAGCGCCAGATTCACACTGCCGATAATAACTGATTTACCGGCACCGGTCTCGCCACTCATTATGTTAAGACCGTTTTCAAACTCAACCTCCTGCTCATTTATCAGAGCAAGATTCTTCACATGTAGATTGTATAACATATTTACCTCTTTCCTTTTTGCTTCTTCGGGCAAGTCAAGGAAATGTATATAATAACTGTCCGTTTAATGGGACAGGTACTATCAGCCTATTATTTCGTTCAGGGCATCCATAACCTTCTGAACGTCATTATTGGTACGTATAGCTGCCATGATGGTATCATCACCGGCAATACATCCTACTACCTCTTCAAATTCCATGGCATCAAGAGCAGCGGCTACAGCCATCGCCATTCCCGATACCGTCCGGATAACCAGAATATTCTGAGCATGATCCATACTGATAAAGCCTGCTCGCAGGACATCCGCATACTTGTCAGTCATTCCGGCACTGTCCTGAACAAAAACATATTTATGCCTTCCGTCAGGAGTAGCTCTTTTTGTAAGTCGGAGCTCTCTTATGTCTCTGGATACGGTCGCCTGGGTAACCTTAAAACCCGCAGCATTGAGCATATCCGCGATCTGCTCCTGAGTTTCGATAACATTGTTTTGAATTATTTCGATCAGTTTGCTGTGACGTTTTTTCTTCATACGAGTTTTTTCCTTAAAATGTTTAAAAAGCTTTCACTGCTTAGTTTCAATATCTTGGTAACCTGTTTTGCTGCGGTGATATCTATTCTGTCCCCGCTCTTCATCATCATCCTTTTTCTTCCGTCAAGGGACGCTTCCAGCTCCAAAGTACAGTCTCCGCTTCCTTTTCCGATTTCTATAGTGACCTTATCATTCTCGGAAAGAACTATTGTCCTGCCGTTAGCCGCATGCGGACATATCGGTGTCAGAAGAAGTATCCGCGCCTTGGGATCCACAATCGGTCCGCCTGCAGACATATTATAAGCCGTCGAACCCGTAGGCGATGAAAGAATTATTCCATCGGACTGGTAGGTTGTAAGCGGCAGATCATTAACATACACATTAAAATTGAAAACCCGGAGTGATGAACATCTCGCGATTACGATGTCATTTAAGGCGTAGTTGATAACGCCTTTTTCTTCTCCCTGACAGAGAACTCCCTGAAGCATCATGCGGTCTTCTATTTCATATTCATCATTAAGAAGCTTATCCATGGCGCTTTCGACTTCAGAAAGATCAACCTCCGCCATGTATCCCAGCGTTCCGAGATTAACTCCTATAAGCGGGATATTTTTCCCAAGGACATTACCCGCAGCCTGCAGCATCGTTCCATCGCCTCCAAGGACAATACAACACTCTACGCAGTCCGGAACCTTGCAGAAATACTCCTTGCCGTTTTTATTCGCCGTGCTCTCTATCTCGGCGACCTCGCAGAATGCCCCCTTCTGCTCAAGGTAATCCCTGATGCGCAGGGTGGCCTTCATTCCGGGATCTTTGCCTCTGTTAGTGATTATGAAAAACCGTCTCATAGACCTTATAACTCCCCGTGTGCTCTTCCTACCGTCTCCTCAATAAGTTCCTTCATATCAGGCTCCGTTGAAAAACCATTGCCTGCACTCAAAACCTCTGACAGCAAATGAAGTCCCTCGCCTTCATTGATTTCAGACACCTCATCGTTTCTGCTCTCATCCTTTTTGATATAAAGAAGGTATTCTATATTTCCCTCCGGTCCCCTAACCGGTGAAAAATCGAGATTTAAAACCTTAAATCCGATTATGTGGGCAAAATCTATTACCTTGCAGATGACCTCTTTGTGAGTCTCAGGTTCTCTCACAACTCCCTTTTTACCTACCTTCTCGCGGCCAGCCTCAAACTGGGGCTTGATAAGACATACCATCTCTCCGCCATCCTTAAGAAGCTTTCTCGCGGGAATAAGTATTTTGGTAAGTGAGATGAAAGACACATCAACCGATGCAAAATCAAGATCATCATCTATATCATCTCTTGTAAGATATCTGAAATTGGTTTTCTCCATGCAGACAACGCGCTCGTCGGATCTAAGTTTCCAGGCAAGCTGACCATGTCCCACATCCACCGAGTACACCTTCACTGCTCCGTTTTGAAGCATGCAATCCGTAAAGCCTCCGGTGGAAGCTCCTATGTCCATGCATACAAAGCCGTCGAGTTTTAGCTCAAAGCTCTTCATAGCCTTCTCAAGCTTGAGACCGCCTCTGCTGACATAGGGGAGTTGTTCTCCCTTCACTTCAAGAGATGTGATTTTTGATTCATCAAAGGATGTTCCGGGCTTGTCTTCTCTCTGACCGTTTACAAAAACATCGCCTGCCATAATGACAGCCTTTGCCTTCTCACGGGAAGTGGCAAGACCTCTGGAAACCAGAATTACATCCAGTCTTTCCTTAGCCATCTACTGTTATTTCCTCATATTTTCTCATTACTTTTTTGGCAATCGACTCGGCATCAACGCCAAGTGCCTTATAGAGCTGATCACATGAGCCGTGAGTTACAAACTCATCCGGAAGAGCTATACAAAGATGATGAATGTCAATTCCCTCATCATAGATAAAGCGTCTTACCTGATCTCCGAAACCGCCGTTCTCAACGTTCTCTTCCATCGTAACTATAAGCTTATGCTTTTTCGCTGCGTCCCGCACATGCTCTCCGTCAATAGGCTTAGCAAATCTCGCGTTGGTAAGTGAACAATTGTAGCCTTTTTCAAGAAGTATCTCTCGAACTTTCTCCGCGGTTTTCACCATACTTCCCAATGCAAAGAGGATGATATCTCTCTCCTTGTACAATGGCTCTGCCTTACCCATCTCAATAGGTGCACGGAAGTCTGCAAGTCCATCGTATGCTGTCCCCCTCGGATATCTGATCGCCGAAGGTTCATCGAAAGCAATCGCGAACTTAAGCATGTCGGAAAGCTCCCATTTATTCTTGGGCGCCATTATATGCATATTGGGCATACTGGAAAGGTAGGACAAATCAAATATTCCCTGGTGAGTCTCACCGTCGCTTCCAACAAGTCCTGCCCTGTCTATCGCAAAGGTAACCGGAAGATTCTGAAGACAAACATCCTCCAGTACCTGATCGTAAGCTCTCTGTAAAAATGAACTGTACACCGCAAAAATCGGATGAAAACCGCCGACTGCAAGTCCTGCTGCAAAGGTAACCGCATGTTCCTCCGCGATTCCCGCATCAAAAAATCTGTCGGGGTACATATTCCTGAATCTCTTAAGTCCGGTTCCGTCCGCCATTGCTGCTGTAATTGCCACCGCCTTGGGCTCGCGTTCACCTATTTTGCACATAACCGTGCTGAAAATATCCTGATAATTGGCTGTTGTTCTGGGATTCCTTGGAATTCCGTTCTCAATAAGAAACGGCTCCGTACCATGGAAGCGCGCAGGATGCCTCTCTGCAGGTTCAAAGCCCTTACCCTTCTTGGTAACCACGTGAATCATAACAGCCTTACGAACCTTCTTAGCCTCGCGGATAGCAGCCCGCAGTGCTGTGATATCGTGTCCGTCGATCGGTCCAAGATATGTGATGCCGAGATTCTCAAAAACCATTCCCGGAACAAAGAGCTGTTTAAAACTGTTCTTTGCACGTCTAATTCCCTTGACCATCTTGGGACTGGAATTCTTAAGGGAGTTGTATATATCATCCCTCAAATTAAGGTATCCCTCATTGGTTCTTACAACATTGAGATATTTTGCCATTCCTCCAACATTCTCGGAAATAGACATCTCGTTGTCGTTTAGTACCATGATAAAATTCGTATCAAGCTTTGCCGCATTGTTAAGGGCTTCGTAGGCAAGGCCACCTGTAAGTGAACCATCACCGATTACAGATACGATGGTAAACTTCTCATCGGAGAGCTGTCTTGCTCTTACCATACCAAGTCCCGCTGATAAACTGGTGGAACTGTGGCCTGTGTCAAAGCAGTCACACTCCGACTCCGATCTCTTGGGGAATCCACTCATCCCACCGAATTTCCTCAGATTATCAAAGCCGTCCTTACGACCGGTTAAAAGCTTATGTGTGTAGGACTGATGTCCGACATCCCAAATAATTTTGTCCTTCGGAAGATCTAGTTCTAAGTGAAGAGCCATGGTAAGCTCAACCACGCCAAGGTTTGATGCCAGATGTCCACCGGTCACACTTATCTTTTCTATGAGAAAATCACGAATCTCCTGAGCAAGCTCTCCCTGCTTGTTTTTCGGTATTTTCTTTATGTCGTTTGGTTTCTTTATACTGTCGAGTAACATGTTAATCCTCATCCGTCAGCTTCGCTGACACCTTCTCCATAGGAGAAGGCATAAATGTTATCACTTTTGTCTTGAGATCATCCACTTTACAAGAGGTATCAGGAATTCTTCGCTGCCATCGTATTTTGAAAGGATGGAGGCTGCTTCGTCCGAAAGCTTCCTGACTTCTTCTTTTGATTCTTCAAGTCCGTGAAGTGTCACATATGTAGTCTTCTCATTCTTTTCATCTGAACCGATCGGCTTTCCAAGCTCCGCTTCGTCGCCCGTAACATCAAGAACATCATCCTGAATCTGGAAGGCAACTCCTATTTTCCTCGCAGCCTGTTCGATATCATCAAGCGCCTTTTTATCGGCTCCTGCGAGAATCGCTCCTATCATCATGCTGCTCTCAAGCATTGCAGCTGTCTTATTCTCATGAATGAAAATGAGTTCCTCGGAGGCCGCTGCAGCCTTTCCCTCAGCCTCTATGTCTGCGCACTGTCCGCCGACCATTCCGTATATGCCGGCTTTCCTGGCGAGGATTTCAAGTGCCTTAGCTCTCCTGTCACTGATATCTCCGTCGAAGGGATCGGTATTTGTTTTGCATAAAAATACCTTCAGAGCGGTCTCGTATGCATAATTTAAAAGTCCGTCTCCTGCAAGAGTAGCCATTCCCGCACCGTATACAACATGCGTGGTCTTCCGGCCTCTTCTGTATTCATCGTTATCCATCGCCGGCAGATCGTCGTGCACAAGAGAATAGGTGTGGATCATCTCAATAGCCGCCGCAAAGGGAGCTACAAGATCCTTGTCCTTTCCGGAAAAGATCTTAAACATCTCTAGCATCAGAACCGGTCTGATTCTCTTGCCACCTGCCATGACACTGTAATTCATGGCTTCGATTACTTTTTTCTGATAGCCTTCCTCAGCGGGAAGAAAGCTCTTTATGATATCCTCTGCTTCTGCCGCTCTGCAATCCAGCATCTTATCAAAATCGGACATTACTCAAAATCCTCCGTGCTGCCGTCAGCCATAACCTTCTGAACCTTTTTCTCAACCTTGTCGATGGAATCGTTACAGTATTTAAGCAAATCCATGCCTTCCTTGAAGAATTTAAAGGATTCCTCAAGAGTGACATCGCTCTTTTCAAGAGCCTTGATGCGCTCGTCTACTTCAGCGAAGGCTTCTTCTATTGTGATTTCTTTTTCTTCGTTTTTCTTAGCCATATTTTCTCTTCTCCGCACCTATAACTTCTGCCCCGATAACACCGTCGCTGACATTTATTTCAATCTTATCGCCGGGCGAAACATTTTTGATGCTCCTGACATTTTTGCCTTCGGAATCAGCCACATAGGAAAATCCCGACTGCAGTTTATCAAGGGGGCTGAGCGCTTTCAGCCTCTCTATATCGACATCCAGGCGATGCCTGTTGTCCCTTATGCGGTCTGTCATCAGGCGCTCAAGTCTGTCAGCAGCCTGCGCAGCTCTCATTCTCTGGTCGCGTATTCTCGCCTCCGGTGAAAGGTGTTCCAAAAGGCGTCTATCGGAAGCTGCCTTCTCTCGAAGTCTCATTATCCTGTCGTTCATCATGCGGGTAAGAATATCGCGGTAGGCATCGATATCCTGAAAAAGCAGATCGATCTCATATACCGCCAGTTCTGCCGCTGCAGAAGGTGTAGGTGCTCTTAAATCAGCCACATAATCGGCAATCGTAGTATCCGTCTCGTGACCTACTGCCGAGATGATGGGAATCGGACAATTAAAAATCGCTTCCGCTACAACCTCCTCATTAAATGCCCACAGATCTTCAATAGATCCGCCGCCTCTTCCTACAATGATCACATCAACATTCATTGCTGTGAGAGTTTCTATACCGCGGACTATACTTTCCTTCGCCTGATCTCCCTGAACTATTGCGGGATATAGATATATCTGCACATAGGGATTTCTTCTGGTGGAAATATTTATAATATCTCGCACAGCCGCGCCTGTAGGAGCTGTCACAACCCCAAGCGTTTTTATATGCTTTGGTATCGGCTGTTTATATTCATTGGCAAACATTCCGCGCTCTGACAGCTCTTTTTTCAAGGCCTCAAAACGCTCAAACAAAGCACCTGCTCCATCCAGTTCAATTTTTCTGGCATAAAGCTGGTACTTCCCGTCCCGTTCATATACATCTATTGATCCGGTCACGCAGACCTGTTGGCCCTCCTTCATACGGAATCTAAGCCCCGTAGCAGCACTCCCGCGGAACATCACACAAGAAATCGCTCCGGACGCATCCTTAAGCGTGAAGTAGATGTGACCGGAGGAGTGATATTTGCAGTTACTGACCTCGCCCTTCACCGTAAGTGATGAGAGCAGGAAGTCCTGCGTGAACATATTTTTAATATAGGAATTTATCTGCTCAACTGTATATACATTACGCAAGTTTTGCCAGCACTCCGTTTACAAAGGAAGAAGCGCCGTCCTGGCCGAATTTCTTGGACAGCTCAACTGCCTCGTTGATTGCTACCCCTGTGGGGATAGATTCATCGAATTTAATCTCATAGACAGCGAGTCTCAGGATTGCGAGCTCCACTTTTCCGATACGCCCTGTATCCCATCCCGTTGTTACTTCATTGATGAGCTTGTCGATCTCGGGGAGCTTCTCTGCGATGCTCTCGTAGCGCTCCTTAACATAATCAACATCCTTAGCACTCATCTCTATGTCGCTTGTTTCAATGAACAGGTCCTCCTGCTCACGCATCTCCTCGGGTGTATTGAATTCTACACGAAAAAGAAGCTGAAAAACCTGTTCTCTAAGTTCTGATCTTTTCATAATATCCTCTGTAATCCTTAATCAGGCATCTTGATGCCGGCAATACGTACGTTGACGTCAGTAACACTAAGTCCTGTCATGCTCTCGATGGAGCTCTTAACCTTATCCTGGACCTGCTTACTTGTAGCGGGAATGTTGTAGCTGTAATCCATAAGAATGGACATATCCACGCGTACCTTACCTTCATTCAAAAAGATCTTGGAACTCTTCTGGATGTTCTTCGGACCTGCCTTATCTATATTTTCACTGGTATAACCACCTGCCATCTCACTTACTCCGTCAATCTCAAGAGCAGCAAGCGCAGCAATCTTGGCAACAACGTCGTCAGCAATTTTTACAGAGCCGATTCCCTTAGCCTTTAATAGTGTATTATTCTGTACTTCCTTTTCCATAATAATCACGTTCCTTTCATACTGAAATCCTTATAATTATACAAGATAGAAAAGCGGAGGGCAACTTTTTATGTATACCCTCCGCCAAAGCTTCAATATGTTTTTTCGTAAAATTTCGTGCTATTATTTGTCGCTCTTTTTGTTCTCTTCAATGTACTTGTCGAGCTTATCAAGCTGCTTTGTAGCGAATGCCTTTCCGCCGATACCGAAGGAAATTGCAAATGCAACAGCAAGTGCTGCAACAATGATAATGAATGCTGAATTAACGATTGTAGTAGCAATTCCGAGCTGGTTGAGAACCATGAAAATGCCGATTACAAAGATAACTGCCTTGGAAACAAGTGCATAGCCGTCCATTCCGTTCTTCTTAAGAGCCTTCTCTGCAAGGATTGCAGCAAAGTATGTAAGTGTAAGAACGATGATAGCAGCAAGGGCCTTAGGCATATAGCCGATAACAGCAGCACCGATGTCTGTAAGGAGTTTAAGGTCTACTACTGCAAAGCCCTGTACGATGAACATGATGTTGATAACAACCTGAACAACAGTACCTGTAACCTTTGAAAGAACGAACTTCTCTGTCTTACCCTCTGTTGCGTCTGTGAGCTTCTTATCAATGCCTGTTGAAGCAAGGAGCTGAGTAACGATCTGACCTGCGAATCTGCCGATAAGGTAGCCGACAAATACAACAAGGCAAGCTACTACTATGCGAGGGATGTATTCAACAACAACTGTGAGCATGCTTACAGCGGGTGCTGTGATAGCGTCAATCTTAAGAACGTTGAGTGCTACGATGAAAACAGGGATCATGATAAGAACATATACGATGTAAGCAAGTGTATATGAAAGCTTAGCTGTGTCCTTAACCTCAATGCCTGCCTTAGCCTGAAGCTCATCAACCTTAAGTCTTGCAAATACAGGAACAAGAAGTGTTCTTACTGTTGTAGCGATAAGGTTACCTACAAAGATAACGATAAGTGCTGCAAGAACGTTGGGAACATATCCCCAAATTGTGTTAAGCAGTCCCATTACAGGAGATGTAACACTGTCAATTCCCAATGTGTTAAAAATCTGTGGAATAAAAAGTAAGAATACCAGGAAGTAAACAAGCTTACTGATGTAAGTAATTGTAACTCCGGGTCTCGGACCATCTGCTCTGGAAACAATGAATCCAAGCTTAGTGTGTGTCATCAACTTAATGATGAGTGTCTTGGCAATTGAAGCCGCGATGTAGGCTATAAGCAGGATAACAAGCGCTACTATCACTTTCCCCAGGCCCCCAAATATGCCGGTCATGAAACTAGTAACATCGAACAAATTAAACATACCATTTCCTCCTTGGTGTTTATATAGTTACCCGGTCCTTACGAATGTATGAAAACATGTAGATAATCATAAAAACCGAACGATACAATTTTACCACCGGGGAACGCTCTAATCAAGGAAATATCTGTATTCGCAAAAAGAAACTTCGTACCAAAAATGCAATTTCCAGCAGCATTTTAAAGTACGAAGTTTTAATATAACCAGATTATAAGAATGTATTGTTCATCAAAGGTCGTATATGAAACTGTATTATTTGAGCCCTCCATATATCCGAATACCTGCTGATCGGTTATGAGCCTTCTTATGAATTCGTCGTATACGGCTCTTGTACTGCATTTTATCGTGACATTGTTACTTCCGTCGGCGTATCTTCTTGAGAAAAGATTCCCCAGCGCAGTCATGTCATTTTCCGTAAAGTACTCACCTTCCCTTACGTAATAATTGTTGCGCATTGAAGTGCAATCCGGCATTGGAAGCGTCTCGGATATGGTATGTGTCTTACTGATATCCTGGGTTGTACAGCACAAATAGGTGTAGTTGATCAGCGGAAGTTTTTGCGAATCAGCTCCTCCGCTCTCATACTTCTGATAAGAGGAATCTCCCCAGGTCGTATCGACGTAGGTATACTCTCCGTCAGCATATACAAGGTTCCAGGCGTGGCCGACACCATTCACTTTGCCTGTGACCATTGTGGTCGGAACCCCAAGTTTATTAAGAATATACTGCGTAGCCTTGGCATAGCCCTGGCAGACCGATTTTCCATATAAAAATACCGAGCAGATATTCTGATTATCCGGCGCACTCGCGTCGTATTCAGTATTGGTTATAAGATAATCATAGACATACTTGACCTTCTCATAATCATCAGCATCCTGCGGAGCTCCTGCCAGACAGGTATCCACATATGCATCGATTTTGGCCTGACGTGAGTCAATCTCCTCGTCGCTGTATATGTAATTGCCGGTAAACGATATCTTCTTCAGAACTCCTGCTACTGTATAGCGGGTGTAGGTATAACCGTCCATATAGAAAAGTTCGGGATGATCGGCAAGTACAAACTGACATACCACATCGAGAACCTCTTCATCAAGTGTTGATACAACTACGTCCTCGGCGCGTCTCTCAATAATTCTAAGAAGCTCGACGTATAAGGTCTGTCCTTCCTTTGTCAGGTGTTCATAGGCGTAGTTGCCCTGCTGAGCCTTCTTTAAATCCTCTATATCAACTACAGATAAACCGAGGGATTCTCTCTGCGCCTGCTGGAAGGAGTCACTAAAATAGGTTGTCGCATCTTTCCCCTGTTCCTCGTCGGTTTCCTCAACATCCTTGCGGCGTCCTGTTCTTCCTGTCTCCTTCTCAATCTGAGTGATGAGATCATCGATAGCCTGGTTAACCTTATCGGGATCAAATGTACCTGAATGGGAGGCATCGTCATTAGAGACTTCAACTGAATCTACAGAAGCGTCGGTTGTAGGGGCATCTGAAGCTTCTGCCTCCGCGGCTGCAGGTTCAGATTCTGCTGCTACTTCTTCTCCTACCAAAATCTCTTCATCGGAATTAATAAGATTGTTGGCCTTAAAAAAATCCGTGACCGAATCATTACATCCTGTCAGAAATGCCGCCATAAAAACGGATGCAAAAAAGACAGATGCTTTCCCTATTAAGTTTTTAAAACATCTGTCTCTTCTCATTAGTTTTTCCTAAACTCGCTAAGCGATAATCCTTTGTTTCTGTCGAGAACCATCTGGGGACTCCACTCGTTAATAAAGATAAGAAGCGGTCTTCCGTTCATATCCTTTATCTTCTTCATATCAGAGGTGCCCACAAGTGAATTCATGTCGACATCCTCGTTATCAACCCAACGTATATACTCATATGGTAACATATCCAGGATAATTTCGACATTATATTCGTTCTCAAGTCTGAATTTAAGTACGTCAAACTGAAGTACGCCGACAACGCCTACGATGATCTCCTCCATTCCCATGTTGAATTCCTGGAAAATCTGGATAGCACCTTCCTGCGCAATCTGCTCAATGCCCTTGACGAACTGTTTTCTCTTCATGGTATCAACCTGACGAACCCTTGCAAAGTGCTCGGGTGCGAAGGTCGGGATTCCCTCATAGGTTACGGAATCCTTGGGCATGCATACCGTATCACCGATTGAAAAGATACCGGGATCGAATACACCCATTATATCACCTGCATAGGCCTCACTTAAAATCTTACGCTCATCGGCCATAAGCTGCTGAGGCTGTGAAAGTCTGAACACTTTTCCTGACTGAACATGCTTAACTTCCTTGTCAGCATCGTAACGTCCGGAGCATATTCTCATGAAGGCAACTCTGTCTCTGTGTGCCTTGTTCATATTGGCCTGAATCTTGAAAACAAAAGCTGTAAACTCATGCTCCTTGGGATCGATAACCTCTCCCTCTGAATCAGTTCTTCCGCTCGGAGGTGTTGCCATCTGGAGGAAGTTGTGAAGGAAGAGCTCAACACCGAAGTTCTGAAGTGCAGAACCGAAGAATACAGGCGTAAGCTTACCTGCTCTGACCTCTTCAAGATTAAATTCAGCACCTGCACCGTCCATAAGCTCGATCTCACCCTCAAGATTCTCAAGCGCTTCCTCACCAATTGTGGAAACAAGCTGATCCCTGTCTTCCATAGGGATTATGGTCTCTGTACCTTCCTTTGTTCCCTTCATTGTATCCTGGAAAGTTACGACATGCTTCTCCGCTCTGTCATAGATTCCCTTGAAGTTCTTACCTGATCCGATAGGAAGGTTCATAGGACATGTAGCAATTCCAAGGTGATCTTCGATATCATCAAGAAGCTCGTATGTATCCATCGCATCTCTGTCGAGCTTATTTATAAATGTAAAGATCGGAATATGTCTCATGGTGCAGACCTTGAAAAGCTTCTTAGTTTGGGGCTCAACACCCTTACTTGCATCAATGACCATGACTGCGGAATCAGCAGCCATAAGTGTTCTGTAAGTATCCTCTGAGAAATCCTGGTGTCCTGGTGTATCAAGGATATTGATGCAGCAGTCCTCAAAGTTAAACTGAAGAACTGAGGATGTAACCGAAATACCTCTCTGTTTCTCAATCTCCATCCAGTCTGAAACGGCGTGCCTTGCTGTAGCCTTACCCTTTACGGATCCCGCAAGATTGATGGCTCCACCGTAGAGGAGGAACTTCTCTGTGAGTGTGGTCTTACCTGCATCGGGGTGGGAAATGATTGCAAAGGTACGTCTCTTATTTATCTCTTCTGTGATCTGGTTGTTACTCATTTTAAAACCTTTCAAAAAAACGCAAAAATTACTATTACTTCCAAAATATCTGCCGTGCGCTCATAAAAAAATATCTCACCTATAAAAATGCGCACCCAACCTATTTTAAGGAAAGGTGCGCGTAAAGTCAATTACTGACTTAATCTATTTGTATTTTCTCTATAAAAACGGGTTATAGAACCTGCTACCGTTTATGTGCGTAAGTGTAATCGATGCCACCAAAAGCAATGCACATACGACGATGCAAAGATAGTCTATCAATCTGAATTTCCTCTCCATATACCAGGTTCGCTTTTTGTTTTTCCCAAAACAGCGAAGCTCCATAGCATTCGCAATTACTTCGATTCTGTCCATGCTGCTTAGTACCAGCGGAATCAGAATTGAAGAAGCCGACTTAAGCCTGCTTACAAGTGACGCTTTTTTACTAAGCTCTATCCCTCTGGCCTGTGATGCCTGGCTAATCTCGTGATACTGTTTCTGTATGTCCGGTATGTAACGAAGTGCCAGAGCCACAGAATAGGCAACGGAATACGGAACTCCTATCTTATTAAGCGACGCCGCAAATTCGCTGGGATTTGTGGTGCATACAAACAGCAGCACAAACGGAATTGTCGCAAAGTACTTCAGAATATAATTGAGCTGAAAAAACAGCTGCTCCGCGGTGGGCGCGAAGTATCCCGATAGTCCAAAAAGAAGGGTTGTACTGCCGTAAACTCCGCAGCCGTGGCGAGGCGAAAACAGATAAACCAACGTTGTACTCAATGCAAGATAAACCAGTGTAAATACAAGCATAAAGGTTACATCCTTAAGTTTTATCCTGCCTACAGGGAAAAGCGCGACTCCCAAAACCGACATAACAGCAAGAAGTCTCGTGTCATATGTAGTCATGGCGGCAAGGCTCCACAAAAGAAGACACACCAGCTTGGTAGCCCCTGTAAGCTCATGAATCGGAGACTCTCTTTCTATATAATTAAAAAGATTATTCATCCCATAATCCTCTCACATTCTCTCGCTCATAGTCGATAAAGTCCTGAACAAAGGTGGCAGCATCTTCAATACCGCACAAATTTGCCAGATCGTAAAGACTGGTCTCTTTAAGGCTTGCCCTGTCGACAATTTCAGAATCAGTCAGAATCTCTGCACAGGTTTTATCCGCGATTATCTTCCCGCCGGAAAAGACTATGCCTCTGTCAGCATATTCCAGCATAAGATGCATATCATGAGTTATCATGATTATCGTGATTCCCTGCTGATTCAGCTGTCTCAAAAACTCCATGATTTTGGTGTAATGCCTATAGTCCTGTCCTGCAGTGGGTTCATCGAGAATAAGCACCTTGGGCTCAAGCACAAGAATGGAGCAAATGGTAACTCGCTTCTTTTGTCCATAGCTAAGCGCTGATATAGGCCAGTTTCTCATCGTATAGAGTCCGCAGATTTTGAGCGCTTTTGTGACCTTTTCCTGAACCTCTTCCTCCGGGACTCCCCTGAGCCTTAAGCCCATAGCGACTTCGTCCATTATCATGACCTTGGAGATCATCTGATTCGGGTTCTGCATTACATAGCCCACATAGGCTGCCCTCTCCTTGATAGACAATGCGGAAAAGTCGTTGCCTTCAAAGAATATCTGCCCTTCATCTTCGTTTTCCATTCCGCAGATAACCTTGGAAAAAGTGGATTTCCCGGCACCGTTGGTTCCGACGATTGCCACCATTTCACCCTTAGAAATCGCGGTGGAAATATTGTCAAGGGCCCGTTTTTTCATCTTTTCATAAGTAAAGGAAAGTCCTTTTGTTTCAAGGAGCTTTTCTTTAGATAAAGGCTTTTTATCCTTGTGAACCTCCTTCATAAACTTCTTAAGCTGAGCTTTGTCAGTATCGGAAAGAACAAGATTTTCTATGGAAGAAGGTCGCATTTTGCTCTCTATACTCACTCCTGCATATTTAAGAGCAGTAAGATACAGCGGCTCTCTTACTCCGCATTCGGAAAGGAGCCCTTTTGAAAGAAGCTCATCAGGACTTTCATCTGCAACTATATGTCCCTCCTGCATCAGAACAATTCTGTCAACACTTCTGTGAAGGACATCCTCAAGACGGTGCTCAATTATGATAACCGCAGCACCTGTCTTTTTTTGAAGCTCGTCGATAAGTTCAATTGCCTGTTTTCCCGTCCTGGGATCAAGATTTGCGAGAGGCTCATCAAACAAAAAGAGATCCACATCGCTGGCAAGAACTCCTCCGACGGATACTCTCTGCTTCTGCCCACCGGAAAGCTCCCCGGGCGCGTGAAGCAGAAAGTCCTTTAGATTCAGAGTTGTCGCAACTTCATCCACTCTCTTTCTCATATCCGGAAGAAACACACAGTCATTCTCAAGAGCAAAAGTCAGATCTTCCGCAACAGTCATCCCTACAAACTGGGCATCACTGTCCTGAAGAACAGTTCCCACGATATGCGAGATATCAAAGATTGACATTTCCTTCGAGTCTTTACCGTTTATCAAAAGAGAGCCGGTGATATCACCCTTATAGGACGACGGAATAAGACCGTTTATAAGACTTCCCAGAGTGGACTTACCGCAACCGGAAGGCCCCGCTACAAGCAGCTTTTCGCCTTTTTTTATTTTGAGGTCAATATTATAGAGCGTAGACTTAGCCTGCGCCCTATATTTAAATCCAAGATTCTTAAATTCCAGTATATATTCGCTCATATTATAATCAGTTTTCTTCCGTAAGGCTGCCCTTCTTCGGGATTGCCTTAGAATATGCTATGCAAAGAATTGTTCCAATAATGGCAGTTGTAATGATGTTAATGATAGCGCCGGTGACACCCTGAACAAATACCTTATTTGCAGGTTCCTGGAACATAAGGATGTCCAGGATCGGTGCAACAACTATCCATGAAATAGCATGTGCAATAGCCTGACCTACGTTAAAAGTGATAATACCCTTTGTACCGAACTCACCCTCATCTATCTTCAGTTTCATAGTTACGATTCCCATGAGGCAACCAAATACCGATGAAGCGATAACCCAGCTCCACCATACTCCCCAGCCGTAACTGAAGTCGATAAAGAAGTGTCCGATAAGGCCTGCGAGAGCTCCCGGAATCGGTCCGAAAACAGCAGCTATAAATGCAAGCAGACCATACTGGATTGAAATGTTAGTGTTGGGCACAGGACTCGGGATTGCAACGAATCTTCCGAGCACAAAGAAAAGTGCCGCACCGATACCAATAGCTACAATTGATTTTACCCCTAGTTTTTTCATACTTCTTCCTCCTAAATATACGTTTTATAGCATTGATGTTCCTTCAAACTCCGGTTTAATTCCAAAGTAGTCAAGAACAGTGGCTCCTATATCAGCGAAAGTACTTCTGGTTCCGAGGTTCTTCGGTGTTACATTCTTGCCATACATAATGAAAGGTATGTATTCCCTGGTATGATCCGTGGTCTTCTGGTATGCGGGATCACAGCCATGGTCAGCTGTCATCATAATGATGTCATCATCGCGAAGCTTAGCGACCATCTCGGGAAGCTTGTTATCAAAGTAATTAAGCGCCTTTGCGTAGCCGTCGATATCTCTTCTGTGTCCGTAAAGCATATCGAAATCTACCAGATTCACAAAGCAGAGTCCGTCGAAATCCCTGTCCATATATGCGAGTGTCTTTTCGATTCCATCGGCATTGCTCTCGGAGAAAACAAACTCCGTAAGGCCTTTTCCTTCAAATATGTCTCTTATCTTACCAACTCCCAGAACATCCTTGCCTGCTGCCTTCAGCTGATCAAGCATGGTTGTCTTCGGAGGCTCAAGTGAATAATCGTGTCTGTGAGGAGTTCTTGTATAATTGCCGCTTGTACCGACGAAAGGTCTTGCAATTACACGTCCCACGCCAAGGTCTCCCTGAAGCATTTCTCTTGCAATATGGCAATACTCATAGAGGGTCTCCAGCGGAACTATGTCCTCATGTGCTGCAATCTGGAACACACTGTCTGCAGATGTATAGACGATAAGATTTCCTGTCTTTACATGTTCATCGCCGTAATCATTGATTACCTGAGTGCCTGAGTAAGGCTTATTACAGATAACTCCTCTTCCGACGCGCTTACTGAATGCATCCAGGAACTCCTGTGGGAATCCGTCGGGGAATTTCGGCATGGGTTTGGGTGATATCACACCTGCGATTTCCCAGTGACCTGTCGTTGTATCTTTATCCTTACTTGCCTCCTGGCATTTGCCATAAGCTGCTGTGGGATTGGGAACGGAAGGCACACAGTCAACTCCATCAATATTGAAAAGTCCCATCGCTCCCATATTAGGCATGCTGAAATACTTGCTGGTAGCGCATGACCTTATTGTATTTACATCAAAATCTCCGTACTCTGCAGCATCGGGCTCTTCTCCGACACCAAAGCTATCAAGCACTATTAGAAAAATTCTTCCCATATTTGTATCCTCCGGAAAAATTAGAAATAGTAGGTAAATCTTTCTTTCCTACCCTATTAGTTTATCATGAAATAGTATCAAAACATTATAATTTTTTGATAAAATGAGTTTTTTCCATATTAAAAGAACTGAGAAAATGATTCAAGGTCACTTTCTCAGTTCTTCTTATTTTGTATTTATCGCAGCAAATCTGCTTTTGATTATTTCTGTGCAACATCCTTCATTGAGAAGCTGATTCTGCCCATACGATCCTTGCCAAGGCATACAACCTTAACCTCATCGCCAAGAGTAAGAACATCCTCAACGTGATCGATACGCTCGTTAGCGATCTTGCTGATGTGTACCATACCCTCTTTACCGGGTGCAAACTCAACGAATGCGCCGAATTCCTTGATGCTTACAACTTTTCCTGTGAAGATCTGGCCCTTCTCGAAATCTGTTGTAATGATATTGATCATATCAATAGCCTGCTGCATCTTACCCTTATCTTCACCGCAGATGCTTACCTTCCCGTCATCTGTGATGTCGATCTTAACGCCTGTGCGGTCGATGATCTCGTTGATCGTCTTACCTCTCTGACCAACAACATCGCCAATCTTGTCAGGATCGATCTCTATAGAGATGATCTTGGGAGCGTACTGGCTAACTTCCTTACGAGGCTCAGCGATAGCCTTGCTCATGCACTCATCCATGATGAAGAGACGAGCTTCGCGGCACTGTGAAATAGCCTGAGTTACGATATCCTTTGTAAGACCGTGGATCTTGATATCCATCTGGATAGCTGTGATACCTTCCTTAGTACCTGTTACCTTGAAGTCCATGTCTCCGAAGAAATCCTCAAGACCCTGGATATCTGTAAGTACTACGAAATCGTCATCTGTATCGCCTGTTACAAGACCACAGCTGATACCTGCAACCATCTTCTTAATCGGAACACCTGCTGCCATAAGTGACATACATGATGCACATGTGGAAGCCATTGATGTTGATCCATTAGACTCAAAGGTCTCTGATACGCAGCGGATTGCGTAAGGGAACTCTTCCTCTGAAGGAAGTACAGGGAGAAGCGCTCTCTCTGCAAGTGCACCGTGACCAATCTCACGACGTCCGGGTCCTCTTGAAACCTTTGTCTCACCTACTGAATAAGCAGGGAAATTGTACTGGTGGATATATCTCTTACCTGTTACGAAAGGATCAAGTCCCTCAACCTTCTGCATCTCTGAAAGAGGAGCAAGAGTTGTTACGTCACAGATCTGAGTCTGTCCACGTGTGAACATAGCACTTCCGTGCACTCTCGGAATAAGATCAATCTCTGCTGCAAGAGGACGGATCTGATCAAGTGCTCTTCCGTCAGGACGCTTGTGATCCTTGAGGATCATCTTACGTACTGTCTTCTTCTCATACTGATAAATAGCCTCTCCGAGGATTGCAAGCCACTCCTCGTTGTCAGCGAACTTCTCTTCAAGACGAGCTGTGATCTCAGCGATGTTAGCCTCACGCTTCTGCTTCTCATCTGTGAATACAGCGTTCTCCATCTCTTCCTGAGGAACAACTTCCTTGATTGCTGCAAAAAGCTCTTCCGGTACTGCGCAGCTAGCATACTCGTGCTTCGGCTTACCAACCTCTGCAACAATGCCCTTGATGAACTCGATGAGCTTAAGGTTTACATCATGTGCAAGGTAAATAGCTTCCTTCATCTTATCCTCGGGAACCTCGTTACAACCTGCCTCGATCATGATAACCTTCTGACCTACTGAAGCAACTGTAAGGCGCATATCACCCTTATCCCACTGCTCCTGTGAAGGGTTGATAACGAACTCGCCATCGATAAGTCCAACCTGTGTCATAGCGCAGGGGCCATCGAAAGGAATATCTGAAATAGAAACTGCTACAGATGCACCGATCATAGCCACAAGCTCAGGTCTGCACTGTGTATCTACAGACATAACCATAGTCTCAATTGTTACATCGTTGCGGTAGTCCTTAGGGAAAAGAGGACGCATAGGTCTGTCGATAACACGGCTTGTGAGAATAGCATTCTCAGAAGGCTTTCCCTCGCGCTTATTGAATCCTCCGGGGAACTTACCGATAGAATAGAATTTCTCACCGTACTCTACGCTGAGAGGGAAGAAATCAATTCCGTCTCTGGGCTTGTCGGAAGCTGTTGCTGTACAAAGAACGGTTGTATCGCCGTACTTCATGAATGCGCATCCGTTAGCCTGTTTTCCTACCTTGCCGATCTCAATTGTAAGAGTTCTTCCTGCAAGTTCTGTTGAAAATGTTTTCATGTTTTTCTCCTTCTCGCGCCATCCTCGGGCGCATTATGTATATAAAAATAGTTATTTATATTAATCCCTCATCCGGCACTTCGTGCCACCTTCCCCCCAAGGGGAAGGCACGAAGGTATTAATAATTCCACATTTTAAATTGAAACCATTTTTGTCTTGAAAAAGAAACAAGGCGGAACAGGCCGACTATTTCTAATCGGCATCCCCGCCCTATTCTCCCATCGGAAATTATTTTCTGAGTCCAAGATCAGCAATAAGCTTACGATACTTCTCAAGATCCTTCTTCTTAAGGTATGCAAGAAGAGCACGTCTTCTACCTACCATCTTAAGAAGACCTCTTCTTGAGTGGTGATCCTTCGGATGTGTGTTAAGGTGCTCGTTGAGCTCCTTGATTCTGGTTGTAAGAATAGCAACCTGAACCTCCGGTGATCCTGTGTCGCCAGCTGTTCTAGCGTACTGATTGATAACCTCTGTCTTCTTTTCCTTTGTAATCATGTTTCATTCTCCTTTAATTACAATGTGCCGAATACACAGAAGCGGCTGGAGTATCCTACCTCCGAGTATCGGTAATAACGTTACTGTTCCTCATGCGAGAAACCAATTGATTTTAACACAGTAAGCACTAAATGTAAAGTAAAGGCCACTGTCATTTAGGGTTGTTTCATGAAGAAGTTTTTGTGCAGGAGAATGCCATAATCAGGTGGAGTAGTTGCTTTTTGAGATGTTATTATCCTATATTCAGCATAAAAAAGCGCATAGTTATCCCTATGCGTCATCAAAAGGAGTAAAGGTATTGTTATTCTCAAAAATCAATACATACTGGGAATTGGTTCAAAAATAAACTTTGCCACACATGTAAGATCCGAGTCCACTTCATCCATTATATCTATCATCTGTATCCGGTTCACAGGATCTTCTAATTGCATCAGCCTTGCTACGTTATATGATATTTTTCGCAAAACGGATAAAGCATCTTTGCTCTGTC
>NZ_FMYB01000066.1 GCF_900104155.1 Butyrivibrio sp. INlla16 | reverse complement strand
GCCATTTAAGATAAGCCATGAAATCACGGTAATCCCATGGCTCTACTTTTATGATGACGGGAAGCTTATCAACTTTGAACTTTTGATATTTGGGAGAATGGGAATCGTCGAAAGCCCACTGTTTTAGCGGTATATATCTGCATATGAAGTTTACCAGCCAGCAATTCTGCTGATAGAGTTGGTGGATGATTTCAAGTAAATAAAGTATAATGTTCACGAGCATTGTCTCCTGGTTTTTTGTGAGTTTGGTCGCTGACATTATACCAAAAAGGGAGGTCAATGCTCATTTTATTTTGAACTCCCGATAAATCAAGGCTTTAGAACAAAAAAGAGGTAGTAAATTTGACACTACCTTTGTGACATTGGGGGAAATAAATATGAAGAAAAAGAGACGTCTGGTTTCTATTGTTTGCGCTGCCGTTCTGGCACTTTCAGGCCCTGGGGTTCTAGGGACCGGTGATTTCACTTTGACTGCTCATGCAGAAGAGGAAGATCCGTACGAAATAGGTTTTTCTGATTATGCTATTGGAATTGCGAATGAATTTGGCGAGATAATTGATGAAGATACTATCTGTGATGGAGAAGGCCCCACTTATTCTGCAGTGTTTTTGGATGAGGAACTTGAAAATACCGTTTCAGATCCTGAATATGAGTGGACACTTAGCAAGGACTTACAAAAATATCTGTATATAGATGGTTCTGCTACCGGGGACACCATAGCTATTGCTACAAAGGAAGATGCTTTGCGGCAGCTTGGCGGCGAGGTATGTGCGTACGGAGAGCTGACTCTGACGGTATATAGTGATGATCTGGAAGAGCCCCTGGTGAGGGAAATTCCAATTAATTTTGCATTAGACGCGGAGTTCTATATTGCTGACGCGTGCCGATTAAGCGAGGAATATCCGACACGCACTGTAAAAATGGAAATTTCTGACAACATAGATCCAGACATGATTTCCTGGGATCTTTCCGGAGATTATGCAGATGACATTTTTTCTGTGAGCAAAACAGGTAAGGATATTACTGTAAAGCTGATGGATGACGCTGCAAACATTGTTGCTGAGAATGGCCTTGATAACGATGATTGCGGTTATCCACTTTATGCGGCAGATATGGAATTTTATTTGGAATCAAAGACCGGAAAGACAATGATGAACCTTCGCACTATGACTCTTGAATTTTATCTCGAGGATTTGTATGAAGTAACCTACTCTCCGGAGGAATTGTACTTTGTCAGAGGTGTAGCCGCAGAGAAGACAATTACGGCAAATATCAAGAACGCCGGCTCCAAGAACATAACTTACAAATGGTCACTGGATGGGTATGATCCGGAATCTGAGAAATGCTTCAAGATAACTCAGACTAATTCCAAAACCGTAAAGGTGAAATATAACGGCTATGCTTCAGAAGATGACTGGTTTGCTTTGCTTCTTGATATTGAAGTAAACGGCAAGCCGAAACCGCTATCCAAGGATACAGGAATAAACCTTTCTGATACGGAAGAAAAACCGAATAACAATGAGGAAGAATCGGGCTCCGGAAATAACGGAGAGTCCGGCTCAGGAAATGGAAAAGAGTCCGGTTCAGGAAATGGAAAAGAATCAGGGGCAGGAAATAGCGGAGAGTCAGGATCCTCTAATGGAGGCAAGCAGAAGAATCCGCCTACCGTTCAACAGAACGAAAACCAGAACAATGACCAAGCGAAGAAGCCTGCAGATGTAGGTACACAGATTGACGCTGTCGGCTACAAAAATTTTATATTTGTAGTTACTTCCAATACTGAAGGCGCTGCAACAGTAGCTTTCGCGGGATTAAAAAATTATAAGAAGGACAAAAAGCTCACAATTCCGGCAACTATAACGGATGAAAACGGTATTATGTATACAGTAACGTCTATATCCGCTAAAGCCCTTAACGCTAATAAGAAAATCACTAAGGTCGTAATTCCGGAAACAGTAACTCTCATTGGCAAAAAGGCCTTTTACCAGTGCTCAAAACTTGGCACAATAATCATTAAATCAGAGAATCTTACCATAAGGGACAAGGCCTTCGGAAAAATCAAGAAAGGTGCAACCATCACTATATACGCAAGCAAGAAGTTGAAGTTTAACAGAATGGTGAAAAAGATAAAAAAGGCCGGAGCCAAGAGTGCTGAAATCAAATACGAGAAAATTATTGAGTGTTATAAATAAATATGATTGCATTAGAAGGGGCTGCCGATGCAGCCCCTTTCTATTTTTTTATTTTGCAGGCGTAGTTCCTGGCTTCTTACTAATTATCTTGGTATTGGAAATGGTAATAGTAATGGAATTGCTGTATATGCCAAGATAATTCTTATTTTTGTTTTTTCTTGGTAATGAATTGCTATTTCGGAACCAATATATTTTTGTTTTCACAGATTTCTTGGTTGAACCTGGAACAAGCTGTACCAAGATACAGCCTGCTTTAAACTTATCTTGGTAATGAAAAGACTTTTCTGAACCAAGAAATATTAATTTTCACGAATATCTAGGTAGAGCCCATAACAAACTGTACCAAGATATTCCTTGCTTGAACTATATCTTGGCATTGGAGAAGTGAAAGTAGTCCATTAAGATTTTTACTCTTCTTACAGAATTTTACATTTCATTACTTTTTGGCAGGTTTTTTTACGTTTCATTACTTGAAAAAAGATTACAGAGTGATACAATTACATTGTGCAAAATATAATACAATTGTATCTTTTTATGCCTACCATTGGCGGGCCAAAGCAAGCGAAAGGGGAATTATTAAATGGAATTCAGTGATGTAGTAAAGAATCGTTATTCATGTAAAAAGTACGATACCAGAAAAGTTGACAGAGCAAGACTTAATACAATTCTTGAAGCAGGGCGACTTGCTCCTACAGCAAAGAACCTGCAGGAACAGCATGTATATGTAATTGAGTCGGAGGAGAATCTTGCTAAAATCGATAAGGCTACTCCGTGCCGCTATGGAGCACCAACAGTACTCGTTGTGGCTTTTGACAAGAACAATGTGTTCACATATCCCGGCGGCAAGAGAGATTCAGGCATCGAGGACGCGTCCATCGTGGCAACGCATCTTATGCTTGCTGCAGCAAATGAAGGCGTCGACAGCTGCTGGCTCAATTTCTTTGATCCTGATGAGCTGGCAAAAGACCTCGGCCTTTCGGAGAACGAAGAGATTCTGATGCTCCTTGATCTCGGATACGCTGCTGAAGGTGCCGGCCCGCTCGACAACCATAACAGCAGAAAAGAATTGTCAGAGACAGTTACATATATTTAAGGTAGAATGTATGCTACTGTGCATGCTTGAGAGTATATGTGAATAATGTAGGTTAATGTGTATGAGCTATGAAGAGCTGGTTAGGCTTTTTGTAGCTCATTGTTTTTAAGACGCGCCTGAGCGCAGGGGTATCTTGGAGCTGTCCCCTTACCAAGAAAATGTTGTATTCGTAAGTATTTTGGTAGTGCTTGGATCAAGTTGAACCAAGATATTTCTTGTTTTAGATTTATCTTGGTAAGGAAAGGGCTTATTTGTGCCAAGATATTTTTGTTTCCACAAATATCTTGGTAATGCCTAGAACAAGCAATACCAAGATATATCTTAATATAGACTTATCTTGGCAATTAAATAGAATTTCTGTACCAAGAAATATTTGTTATCACTAATATCTTGGTAGAGGGTCGGAATATGCCATACCAGGATACATTAAAAAATATAAAACCTACGAGGAAATGGTAATTAGTCGTCATAAAAATGTTAAAATATTAGGAGCTGGATTTACGGACTGAAGCAAACACTATAATGAGGGGAAATAAATGTCGGAATACTACGAACCTCAAATAAATATATCATCACCAGAGACTCACAACACCATGGGTGTGATAGTTGTGCTCAAAGAGAAAGTAGATGGTGAGATTCTAAGGCAAGTGGTAGAGGAGCTCAGAGAGAGGTTCCCTTACTTCTATGTGAAGGTATGGCGCAGAGGCGGTGGCCAGACAACAGAAGAAAACAGAGCCGGCGGCCAGCCAATAGAAGCAGGCAAATGCAGCCAGCCTACAAACCCGGCCGACCTCATCCCCATTCCCAACGACCTTCCAATGACAATACGTAACACCTGGGAGCCGATAAAACTAAACTCAGCAGAGTCAAACTATCACCTCGCGGCCTGGAAATTCGAGAATAAAAGACTTGCATTTGAGATAGATCATGCCCTGACAGATGGGGCGGGGATCATGCCTTACATAAAAAGTGCAATGTATCTGTACCTCTCGAAGGCGACCGGGAAGACCTTCAATTCAGAAGGATTCAGGCTGCCCGGCGACACGATACCCGAATCAGAAACAGGAGACCCCTTCAAGGACATAGATTTCACAGAAGTGGAAGAGCCATTCTACCAAAAGAAACCAATCACAGACTTCCTACGCCTGGTCAATGAACAAGACTATGAAAAGAGAGTATTCTATCTGAAACTCCCGGAAGAACAAATCATGCAATATTGCAGGGACAAAGACGGAAGTCCAAACGTGTTCTTCTCAGTTATGCTGGCGAAAGCGGCAAGACGATATAAAACGAATGATGAAAAGCCGGTCACTGTTTCTATATGCACCGACCGCAAGGCAATCCTTGGAAATCATGACAATTACCGCATGTTTGCGGGGGACTGCAGACTGGACTTCCCCAAGAACAGGGACTTAACCGACATTACTAAGGCTTGCACAATAGCCCGCGGACAGATGATGCTGCAGATTCAGACTGAAAACGCGCTTTATGAGATCAAGCAGATGAAGCAGATGCAGCAGACGCCACCCGCACCTGATATTTCATTGGCGAGCATCTGCGTATCCTATGTAACCGGCAGAAGCTTTGGCCCGCTTGATCCCTACATCGAAGAGATATATGTCGTGACAGCCCTATCCAAGATTACAGACATCCTTTGTGAGATTACCTGCATCAACCACAGCTTCTTCATAGCCTTAATGCAGCCGTTCTCATCAGAGGAGTACTATAACTGCTTCCTGAAGGAACTAGATGAAGCAGGAATCCACTATGAGGAACTGTCCGGCGAACCCCTGCGCATCTGCGGAATCTAGCAACAAAACAGAATCGAGCCCCGGCACACTAGCCCCAGCCCAAAAAACATAACCCAATAACAGGACATAACCCATGAAAACAGTAAACGTAGTAGCAGCCGTAATCTGTGACGACTACAAAAACAAAACAAAAATATTTGCAACCCAGCGTGGCTATGGTGACTTCAAAGACGGTTGGGAATTTCCCGGCGGAAAAATCGAAGACGGCGAAACCCCGGAGGATGCGCTTATAAGAGAGATAAAGGAAGAACTTGCGACAGACATAGAAGTGCATGACCTCATCAGCATCGTCGATTACGACTACCCAACATTCCATCTGCATATGCACTGCTTCTTTGCAACTGTGAAAAGCGGAGAACTCTCACTTCTCGAGCATGAGGCAGCAAAATGGGTAACCAAAGACGACATAGACACCCTTGACTGGCTACCGGCTGATGAAGGACTAATACAAGAAATCAAAAAATATATATGAAGAAGTACTTATACAAGAAAAAATTCTTATGAGGAGGAATTTGTAATGGATATTCAGTACTTGTTATGGCTTCAGGAACTTAGGAACGCAACAGGCGGCACTTTTGACGAATTTTTCAATGCGCTGTCGAAAATCGCGGTGGATGTAATGCCGTTCCTGCCGTTCATCATTTTCTGGTGCGTGGACAAAAAGTGGGGCTATCGCTTCATCTACACGTTTGGCATCGCAAACGTGGTGAACGGAATTCTAAAGCTCACGGTATGCGCATACAGACCCTGGATCCGCTCCGACCTGATCGAACCCGCAGGAGACTCCAAGACTGCCGCAACCGGGTATTCTTTCCCGAGTGGACACACCACCGAGGCGACATCTGTCTATGGCACAACGATAGCGTGGCAGCATAAAAAGAGAAAATGGCTGGCCTATGCCTGCGGCATCCTGATCGCGCTGACCGGATTTTCAAGAAACTTCCTTGGCGTACATACCCCGCAGGACGTGGTCGTTGGCTTTGGTGCAACTTTGATCATCATCCTTATATATGGATTTGTTGAGAAGAAAATCGAGGGCAATGAAAAAACACTGGACATCCTGACTATCGTCGGAGTCATCGTGGTTATAGTATCCCTTATCTACATCTCGGTAAAGTCTTATCCCATGGACTATGTGGATGGCGAGCTACTTGTGAATCCGAAAAAAATGATGAACGACACCTTCAAACAATGCGGTGCATTTTTCGGACTTCTGTTAGGAAGCTATATTGAACGCCATTATATTCACTTCGAGATTCCGGAAGGCTCCAAAAATCTTCCCATTCTCGGATTCATCGGCTTCATGATTGTATTTTCCTGGAAAGAATTCCTGGCACCTGCAACAATCGTTCAGGCCCTCGGCGGACACTGGGGACACTTCATCTAAAGAGCCATCATGTGGTTCTTCGTTGTGGCGATCTGGCCGGTATTCATTATGAAAAAAGCGAACGAATGACACAGCACAGACAACGGAACACATCGAGTATAAGTGAAAATATATAGTAGTTACTGCATTTTAGAGAGGTACACATATAGAGCGAAAATTCCCCAATCTTACAAAGCCGATAACAATAGGGCGGACGACTTTCAGAAACAGAATGTTCTCAGCGCCCATGGGAGGAATCGACATCGCCAACGACGGATGCATAGGACCTAAATACATCCCACAAGGCGCTCAGGGTAACAGCTGACGGCGTTATCTGCGAAGGCCCTGACGGAAAGAAGTACTTATCCCCGGAAAGAGCGTCATCTGCACTCTTCGTTCGAGTAATCGGCGATGCTTCAAGAGTATCAACAATTACCAACGCGGTTTACTGGGGATACCACGCAGCTCTGGATATCTAATCGAGTTGACTATACTTGCGGAAAATCATGCTTGAAAATGGTATTTTGGCGATTTATAATGTAAATAAGCATTATAAATCGCCAAAACTATGTTATAAGAATATGTTTTGGCGCAATATGATCAAAAGAGGGCGCTTATGAAGATAATTGGAAGAAAGCATGAAAAGGATGTATTGCTGCAGTGCCTCAAGTCAAAGAGACCGGAATTTGTTGTCGTATACGGCAGACGAAGAGTAGGGAAGACATACCTGATAAGAGAGTATTTCAATCAGCAGTTTTCGTTTTATACCACGGGTCTTACGGATGAAAAGACTAAAGGACAATTACGTGCCTTTAATGAGAGTCTCAAGACATGTGGATATGTGAGCAAGACACCTCCTAAGGACTGGTTTGAGGCATTTGCATGGCTGAGAGAATTGCTTGAAAGTGATAAGGTGTATCGCGAGCCTATAAACAACAAAAGGGTGATATTTTTGGATGAACTGCCATGGATGGACACGGCACGGTCTGACTTTAAAAGTGCTTTGGATTATTTCTGGAACAGCTGGGCATCTGCCCAGGAGGATCTGGTGCTGATCGTGTGCGGAAGTGCGACTTCATGGATAATAACTAATTTATTGACTTCCAAAAAGGGATTTCATAACAGGGTTACAAGACGTATTCATTTAGTAGCCTTTACACTGGCAGAATGTGAGAAACTTTTTGAGATGAATGAAGTGGTCATGACCAGGAGCCAGATGATCGAGAGTTATATGGTGTTTGGTGGTGTTCCGCATTATCTCAACCGCCTGGATCCGAGGCTTTCTCTGGCCCAGAATATTAATGAACTGTGTTTTAAGGAATATGGAGAGCTTCATAATGAATACTATAATCTGTTCCATTCGCTGTTTGCTAAGCCTGAAAAGCATATTGCCATCCTTGAGACTTTGGCGAAAAAGAAAGAAGGCATGACCAGGACGGAGCTCTCAAAACAAAAGGCAATCGGAGGAGGATCGGTACTGACTAAGAATCTTCGTGAGCTTGAGGAATGTGGATTTATCCGTAGGTTTTCCAATTATACAAAAGAAGAGAATAATGCTGTTTACCAGCTTATAGATCCATTCACTCTTTTTGCTATAGCGTTTATAGAAAACAAGAAATTTGATTCATGGAATGAGTATATAAATTCTCCGGGATATAATTCCTGGAGAGGTAATTCTTTTGAAATAGTATGTCTGAACCATATTAATCAGATAAAGGCAGCGCTTGGAATAAGCGGCATTGAGACAAATGAATTTTCCTGGAGAAGTAAGGAGGGAGATAAGGGAGCTCAGATTGATCTCATAATATACCGCAAGGATGGTGTCATAAATATCTGTGAAATGAAGTTTACTAACAAAGAGTATATGCTCGATAAAAAAGAATATGAAAAGATCCGGAATAGAATGGAGAAATTTCAGGATGAAACCGGAGCAAAGGAAGCAATTCACATCACACTTATTTGCGGTAATGGTTATAAGCAAAACGAGTACTCCGGAATTGCCCAGAATGTAATAGTTGGGGATGAGCTGTTTGAGGATTGATGAAGGCACTATAACACAATACTTGGAGAGATTTAAATGATTCATATAGGCTGTCACTTATCGGTTACAAATGGATATGAGGCCATGGGACGTCAGATGCTGGGTTTTGGCGGAGACACCTTCTCGTGGTTTACGAGAAACCCCAGGGGAGGAAAATCGAAGGATGTAGATCCCGCCGACGTCAAGGCGCTTGAAGAGCTTCTTTCTGAAAATAGATTCGGAAAACTCGTGGCGCATGCCAGCTACACCATGAACCTCTGCTCGGCAAATCCCGACACGAGGGACAACGGCCTTGATATGCTGAAAAAAGATCTGGAGAAAATGGAATACCTTCCGGGGCAATTTTACAACTTCCATCCCGGATCCCACACAGGACAGGGAGCGGAGGTCGGAATAGAGCAGATAGCGGATGGCCTTAACAAAGCGCTATGGCCGGAGATGCAGACCACAGTCCTTCTGGAGACCATGGCAGGAAAAGGTTCCGAAGTCGGAAGAAGCTTCGAAGAACTAAAGAAAATAATTGACCGCGTGGACCTCAAAGACAAAATCGGAGTCTGCTTCGATACATGCCATACCTGGGATGCTGGCTACGATATCGCAGGTGACCTGGATGGCGTCCTTGAACAGTTTGACAAGATCATAGGTCTAGACAGACTTAAGGCAGTTCACTTCAACGACAGCAAAAACGAGCGCGGCTCAGGAAAAGACCGCCATGAAAAACTCGGTCAGGGAATGATAGGCACGGAAGCCATGAAGAGGTTTGCGATGCACCCTGCGTTCGAAGGCCTCCCGTTCATCCTGGAAACCCCTAATGATGATGAGGGATATGTGCAGGAGATAGCGACCGTGAAGGGATGGTTTCAAGCCTGATTTCGGTTACAGTTCAGACCCTGGCTTGAGATAAGAAGACCGTTTCGCTTATGAGATAAGAGAGAAACAGGACTTATGTTGCTATGACAAGGGCGCAGCAGAGGCTTGTTGTAACATGTGTAAATGATAAGGCATCGCCATTTTTGAGAGATGTAGATAAGGGTACCTATATTCTTATTGATGCTACAACACAGGAAATAAGTGAAGATTTCATAGATGATCATGATGAAGAGGATTCCTAAGAATCTAAAAAATCCGAAAATTCGTAGTGCAGAGAGTTTTATTGGACAGCAAAAAGATTATAGTGTAATCTCAAGTTCAGAAGTAAAAGTGGCTCAATCCTAGAAAACATCTGGGATTGAGCCTTTTCATCTGTATAGCGTACTGACATATATTTTAGAATGTAATAGAAAAATTTCAGACACTGCTTTGAAGCAGCGTTAGATGTTAAAAAGGAAGCCAGTTGTTAAGGCAACTGCCTTTGAACTTAGAGCGCGGAGCGCTCTAATCCTTAATTCGGGCTTGATTACTTTTTTCAACATATCTATAGGCATGTCAAGGCTGCCCGCAGGGCACCGCTTCGCGGCTTTGGCCTTGACTAACCTATAGATATGTTAGTACGGTTAGACAAGCCCGAATAAGGATATTTGTGCATCTTCGATGCACTTGTTTCAGAGAAATCCCAGTTATGGGATTTCTTCCATCTCAGTACCGTAACAGGCGCTGGATATCTTGCTGTTTTCGATTCTGCAGATTCAGTGTCATTCCGAATACTTTGCTGCAGGCATCAATGACTTCGTCATAGTAAGTGAATCTCCACAGATTTGTGTGAAGCTTTGTACAGTTATATTTCTTTAGAGAATCAAGTATCTTTCCAGCCTGATATTTTCCATCAAGTTTTTTCTCTAACAGCCTCACGAGCACCAGAGCCAGGAAGCAGGTGGTGAAGTGTGCATCGATGTGTTTGTTGGTTCGGAGGTATACAGGACGTGATTCAAAGAAAGTCTTTGTTACTTTGAATGAATCTTCAATCCTGGCAAGACCTCTGTAGACATTGCGCATCTCTTCATCACTCATATTTAATTCACTGGTCACAATAGAGTAGTAGCCATCATATTTTTCCTCTTCCCTGATCTTTTCCATATCAAGCTCAAGACTTCTTCCCTCTATTATTTCGCCGGTTTCCTTGTTAAATGCAATGTTTAACACGTAGGATGCGCTTCCTTTCGCAGTTACCCTCGTGTATTTTTTTGGATTTCTTATCAGGTCTTTGGCGCGGGTGATCATGGCATCACGGTCTGCCTTCTGTTTTTTTGCATACTTCTCCGAATAGTATGTAAGCTGCTTCTGGTCTACCACAACTGTTTTCTTAACCGGTTTTTTCTGGCCCGGCTTTGTCACGTTTACATGGAGCTCCTTAGGGTGGATACGGGATTTGTGCTTAAAAGTTACTTCATGGCCATCGTCATCAAGCACCTTGTCATTCCGGTAATCACCTTTCAGCACCCATGCCTTGAATTCGGCATCAGCACCTCTTACGGACTGACCATAAACATATCCGTCACGAGTATTGTTTTCATTCTTGTTATCACCATTTAACCAGTAGATGTTGTCAGAAGTGTTTAGCCCTCTGTCTGCCACATAGATTACCCTGCAGTCATCAAACTCATCCTTGACCCTGTTTATTATGGGACGCATGTGGACTTTTTCTGATTCATTTCCCGGGAAGAGATCAAAGGCCATTGGAATACCGTTTTTATCCATGAGCAGACCCATTTCTACGATTGGATCCGGACGATGGTTCTTTTCGGGACCACGTTTACGGTACTTGGCATCAATAGGATTGCCGTCTTTATCTATCGGGTTTCCATCAACACCAACTTCATCTACGTCAGGCCGGCTGATATCAAAGTAGTAGTTAGTGCAGTCAAAGTAGGAGACAGACATATCGCGACTGCAGATTTTCTTAGACTTATCATAGATCCATTTCTGGAGATTGTCCTTATTTTCAGCAATGATATCAAGGGCATGGTAGATGTCATCAAGGGAACAGTCATCAAATGGCTCAAAGAAGAAATCGCTGCTGTTGAGAGTATATCTTTTCGAGCCTGGATTAAGCGCCCTTGAAAAGGTGAGGAGCTTTGTTATCTGATCCGTGCTGAATTTCATCTTACGGCCACGGGTCTTCCAGTTCCAGAACTTATCTATTTCCAGATCCTTGTAAAGGTTTTTGAGAATTCCGTAGCCTACATTCCGGACATCATTTGTGCCGATTTCCATTGTAGATTCGAGATCTATAGCTATATCGGTACTTTTTTCGGTTTTATTCTTTTCGGTCAGTTCCCTGGCGTATTCAGTGAAGTGAGCTACAGGGTCATCATATTGCGTTTTTAGTTTTTCCAGGTATCCCAGGCTTTGTACTGTCCTCGTGCGGCTCTGCCGCTTTTCCCTGTCATAATAACTTTCCTGGATTGCAAGATATATACCCTGAGGCCGGTTGATTTGTCGAAGATACATGGTGTTTTACCTCTTTGCTGTGATATTGAATTCAGATATGATTCTGCTGGCAGATTCTTCGGGTGAATCGCCGTTCATGTCGAAGGCACGGCAGAAACCGGCATAGATACTGCCATACCATTTCTGATCTTCAATGATGTCTTCCATATAGTAGTCTCTATGCTCATTTTTGTATTCATCATCTTTGTAAATGATATCGTTTTCATCACAGAATACCAGTCTGTCAAAAATGTTCTCGACAGAATCTTGAAGTTCGATAGATAGAGTGTTGTCATTGCTGACTATATCAGACAAGTGTTCAACATTTGAGATGGGAGTAACAGCAATGACTTTGCTTCTGTTAGACTTGCTGATTATATCTTTAAGAACACAACAGCGTTTACAGTCGCGCTCTTCAAGATTGCCTGTACTGACAAATTCCTCAAGAGTGATTCCAAACGCTTTTTTTACTTCGTCATCAAGATCGTAAAAATCAAACCCAAGGCTTTGAGCAAGTACTTTACCAGTTGAGCTCTTGCCTACATTTGAAATGCCAAATAAAAGAATGTCCATAATAACCGCCTTTCTTAAAATATTATACCACATTACATTAGATTACACTATATATAAAATACAAAATATTGACAAAAAAATTCCGCATGCCACAAGGGCTTGCGGATGATTTATAATCTATTCAACTTCTGAACTCGGGTGATGAAGAGGATTCCTAAGAATCTAAAAAATCCGAAAATTCGTAGTGCAGAGAGTTTTATTGGACAGCAAAAAGATTATAGTGTAATCATCAGAAAAACAAATTATAAGTTTTGGGTAGCTTATAATATTGGTATCGTGATTATTGAATATCTTATTCTGAGGAGACGAGTGATGCCGGATAAAATAAGTGCAGAGATAAAGAGATTATTTGTGATTCGTGTAGGTTTATGGATTGTTGCTTTTGCTTCTACGGCCTACTGGATCTATTTTTCAATAAAACTGCATATGGATGGAATCTTTGAGGAAACAGAATATGCTACCCTTCTGAGACCGGTTCTGTATACATGTCTGATTATTTCAATTGCGGCGATCTGCATCAGTTTTGCTTTATATCGTCGGAGTCAGAAGCTAAAAAAGGATAATTCTGTTTAAGGATTGGGCTATTGTATTTGGAAGGAGTGAGCTTCGGTGTTAAATGGCGGAGGGGCTTTTTTACTAAGGAGTTTTATACTACGAGTATAATAGACTGCTAAGTATATCGGTGTTACTATATGATATAGAAAGAGATAAGCGGAGCAGACAGAAGGCTCCCGGAAAGGAAAGAGACATGACAACAATTAATCGCATGTATTGCCTGAATAATGAAAGTTATGAATCAGCACTCCAGTATAAATATGAGTGGGGATTTGATTTCATGCGCTCATTTAAAGAAAGGCAAATGCGAGAAAGTGTTGTTTTAGCACGGATCCAAAGACAATAGGATCAGAGCAGATAGATAAACATGTTTTGCGTACCGCTTACCTTTGATGAGGCAGGCGGTATTTTTTGCAGAAAGGAAAGGAGATCAACATGGTTACAATTCCTGCCATTGATATACATCACAATTCTGGAACCGGATAGCATCCCCCTGAATTCCCAAAATCCCACTTCTATACCATCTTTGCCATTTTCATAGATATAGACCGTGCCATCACTTGATGCCCCGTTTATACTTGGCAGGCAGGTCGACCAGAGCTGATGATCCTCCAATTTCTCCGCTAGCTATTTTGTCCACCACTTCCTGTCTCATTGGTGTAAGGTGCATATTCTTTTGCCCATTCGCTTTGCCTATAGAGTATAATATTGCTAACAATTTGTTTGGAGAAAAAGATGGATTTTGTAATTAAGCATTTTAATGAGCTAAGCACAAGAGAGCTTTATGAGATTTTAAAAACAAGATTTGAAATATTTGTCACTGAACAGGAGTGTATTTACCAGGATCTGGATGACAAGGATCAGGATGCAATTCATGTATTTTGCTGGAATGATTCGGGAAGAGTTGCAGGGTGCCTCAGAGTTTTTTGGAAAGATCATGATGATACCGCAGGGGTGGCACAGATTGGCAGAGTAGTGACTCTGGAGCATGGTAAAGGCATCGGAGGAGCAATGCTTCATAAGGGAGTCGATATAGCTATAAACAGGCTTAAAGCACAGAAAATATATCTTGAAGCCCAGGAATATGCTATTGGATACTATGCAAAAGAAGGCTTTGAGGTGGTTTCTGATGTGTTCATGGAGGATGGAATTCCTCATGTGAAGATGGAGCGTATTTGTAATATTTTTGAGTAAGAGAAAAAATAGGGCTCTTCTGGCATGAGTGTGGTTCGCTGAATACGCCTAAGCCCTCATGCCATGCGGCTTAAGCGTATCTTACCCTATTGCGATTTGGCAACGGTATTTTAAGGCCAGAACAGTATAGCAAAACCATGTCAATCATACTGTCTACATTCCTGAATCCATATGCCTTGCGGATAAGCAGCTTTATCTTATTGTTGGTTGCTTCGATGCGGGCATTGGTCACACCTAGCTCGATAGTGTTAAGGATATGATCCTTGTGGCGCATGATCTTTCTCTGAAGCTCCACAAACGCCGGTATCCTACAGTGCCTTGCCCATTTGACCCAGGCGATAAGCTCGCTTTCAGCTTCGTCTCTGTCAGTTATCTTCAAAAGAAGACGTAGCTTTTCTTTCAGAATATAAGCCCTGTATAAGCGTTTGTCGCTCTTCTGGATCATCTCCAGTCTAGCCTCCTGCGTGGCTGTAAGATGATCAGGAGACTTGCCAAGAGCGTATGATGACTGCTTTATCTCTGATGCTTCTTTCTTTGCCTGACGGTGTTTTTTAGCTTCTTCATCATCAGCCTTGGGACGTCCTGGACCACGCTTAACGTCATACTTATTAAGTTTGGCAAGAGCCTCGCGCCATGCATCTGTGCGGACGGAATCGAGTGCCTCCATCGTCCACTCAACCACATGGAACGGATCTACACAGCGTTTGGCATTAGGGATATATTCATTCACACAGTCGGTAATCCAGCGTGCGCCATCACCGCTTACAACCTCGATGCTTGCACACTGCTGCGGTGTTAACAAATTAAAGAACTTTTCAAGTACTGTTTTGCCATGGCCGTCAGATGCCCATACAACAGTGTTAGTCTCGTGATTGAGCACAACGGTTATGTACTTGTGTCCTGTGCGATAGGATGTTTCATCAATGCCTATCTTAACAAGACCATTCAGTCGGCCAAGTACATTGGGTTCTATATCATTATGAACCCTTGTGATACAGCGTCCTACGGTTCTCCAGTCGATACGCATGTAGTTGGATACTGCACTGCGGCTAAGGTACTTACAGAGCCACACAACGGTATACTCGAAGTCTTTGGTAAATCCAGAGTCAGGGTAAGCCCAAGGGACACCAGCTGTCTTAACGCCATGTTCCTTACAGATCACTCTGGGAACAGATGCAATCAGTTCTACCGGAATAGCTCCGAAGTCCAGACCTCTCCAACGTCTTTCTTCGTATGGCTGGTCATAAACTTTGCAGCGTTTACCGCATATAGGACATTTCCATTGAAGTCCTTTGCGTGGATGAATCCTTGCTATAAGAACCTTTTCATCATAGCGGTTCTTTGAAATATTGATATCATCTATAATTGTATCATTGACATTTAAGAGTTCTTTGAATAAAGTAGTAGCTGAAGTCATCTGGTTTCTTTCCTTTTGTGTTTCTTCGACAGCTACACTTTAAGGAAAACCAGGTGGCTTTTCAAGTATATATAGTTATGTTGTTAAAGGTACATGGGCTTCACACATATGCCAGAAGCCTCA
>NZ_FMYB01000046.1 GCF_900104155.1 Butyrivibrio sp. INlla16 | reverse complement strand
ACAAACGCAATACTGGAAGGTATGAACAGTATCATACAGAATGTAAAACGCAGAGCCCGCGGTTTCAGGAATACTGAATATTTCAAAACAATGATCTACCTGAACTGCAGTGATCTGGATATTGAAGCGGTGATAACTATGGCGTAGCACTCTTATTCATTGATTCCTTGGGTGCCCTGTAGTTGTGTGGCAATGGTATGTCAAGGGTTTCCACACAGTGGAGCGAAGCTCCCTTGATATACCATTGCCACACAGCTACACTTCCAAGCAGGAATCAATAATAAGGAAATGTTGTTACCCACTATAAATGGGGATTAACCTGTTTTTTGTATTATGATTTTCACGACAAATCAGAGCAAAAAATGTCGGGTAATACTAACGCCATCGGATTAAACTGATACTATAAATATCAGGAAGAGGTATGGTTCCATGTCTTTTCAATGGTAATTATTTTGATAGCGATCATAATGAAGATAGCCAGGATGGATTATCCTGCGATTACCCTTGTTTTATGGTATTTCTACATATGGTTCTTATACGGTACACTAAATGTAAAAGAGATTTGGTTGGATAAATGATAAATTTCAGCATAATCTATCACAAAGCTATTTTGAGGCAAAAGCTTCAAGATGGCTTTTTATTTTGTCTGAAAAAATGTATGATAATTCATAAGTTGTCTGAAATACTAGGCATGGGAGGAGTTGGTATGATAATCGGGTTTGTTATTTGGAGCCTTTGCGCTGTCTTGTTTTTCGTTATAGGCGTTGTTGATTTGAAATCTAAGAAGCCGGTGGGCTTCTTCACAGGGGTCAAGCCGCCCAAAATCACGGATGTAAAAAATTATAATAAAGCAGTTGCTATGCTATGGTTTGTTACAGGGATTGTTTTTGAACTGATAGGTGTGCCGTTCCTATACCTTAAGCAGAATTCTCCAGCATGTAGCTCACCCCATGGGAGATTTTTCTGTTATGGAAGAAGCAGCTGACAAGTTGATGGAGTGGATAAGGATGACGCAATCCAAGCCATGTTTTTATATGACCTGGACCCAAGAAGGTGATGAGACTTCCCAAAAAGAAATGTCAAAGAGGTACAGGAAACTTGCGGAAAAATATGGATGCAAGGTTGCGCCTGTTGGAGAAAAGTGGTGGGAGTATATCCATGAACATCCTGAAGCAGATCTTTTCTATGAAGACAGGAAACATGCGTCATTAGAAGGGTCAAAGCTAATAGCAAGGACTATCTATGAAACTCTTAAGGATGATATGCAGTAAAAGGAATAAATAGTTGCTTTGGGAATAAAGGTGAGAGTATGAACAAACAAGAGATCATAAGTATACTGGATACTGTATGTGAATCAGCACTATGGAGTGCACCTTGAATACGAAGAGCAGACCTGCGAGTTCTCATCACAGAATCAGCAGTGTATAAAGGACAGATGTCCATTTTATGAAGGATAATGAGGTGTAAATTACACCCAAATCAGTGTAACTATTGCTATGTGTACGTTTTATTGATAAACTCTAATAGTAATAAATCTAAAAGAAAGCGAGGTAATCATGCGTATGTATGAAATGAGAATAACCGGAACAGAGATTGTAACTGAATATAGTATGAGACCCTCGGCTTATGAATATCATCAGAAAGAGGTATAATTTACTTTGCCGTCTTTCATCATATGAAAATTGACATTTGACGATTTGAGCCGTGGCATTTTTGTCGCGGCTTTTTCTATGCAAATTTAGGTAATATTTCCATAAACAGGGTCTCCGTAAAGAAGTGAGTAATAACTATAACAAGAAGAAAAATGGAGACAAAACAATGAATAAAATAATAATTAAAGACTTTGAACCGAGACATATAGAGGAGGCAATGGGCATTGCCCTTAGTGCATACAATTATGAAAGGAAGTTTACACAGGCTCTTTCGGAAATATCAAACATTCCGATACTGGAACAATTAGCCGGAAATAGCTTCAGTGTTGCAGCGTTTGAAGGCGAGAAAATGGTAGGATTCCTTTGCAGTGTGGAACCTTTTGAGAATGCTTTTCGTTCCACTGATGTGAGAGGAGTTTTTTCACCCATGGGTGCGAATGGTGCTGCTTCAGAAAATCACGGCAGGATTTATGCAGCGATGTATCAAGAGGCTGCAAAAAAGTGGGTAAGAGCCGGAGCGATGTCACATTCAATTTGTTTATATGAACATGATGAGGAAGCAAAACAGCAGTTTTTCCGTTATGGATTTGGAATGAGGTGCTTGGACGCCATTCGTCCGATGGAACCAATTGACTGCGCCTCATGCGATGGGTATGAGTTTATGGAATTGCCCAAGGCAGATCTTAAAGATGTTTATCCGCTTTATTTGGCACTTAATGAGCATTACTGCTCTAGCCCATTTTTTATGAATCGAAAGCAGCATACACAGGAAGAGTTTTTGACCTCTTCTGAAACGGAACGTTTCTTTGTAGCGAAGAAAGACGGAGAACTATGTGCTTATTTGGAAGTGTCAGACGAAGGCGAAACCTTTGTTGCATCCGGAGACGGTTACCGTCATATCACGGGGGCATATTGTTTGCCGGAACACAGGGGCAGGGGAGTATATCAGAATCTGCTAAACTTTGTTATAAATACTTTAAAAATGGAAGGATACACCAAGCTTGGAGTGGATTTTGAAAGTATCAATCCGGCAGGAAGTGGTTTTTGGCTTAAGTATTTTAAGGCATATACCAATAGTGTTGTGCGCAGGATAGATGAGCGGATTTTAACGGAAACACTATTGTAGGGAGTAAAATACAATGGAATTAATTAGTGATTACATGAGAGATGACACATACCGTCAAATGTTGAACGAACTGACGCAAAAGACATTTGGATTTGACTTTGAAGGCTGGGTTACGAATGACTATTTTAAAGGCGATTATATTCCTTTTTCCTATGTGGAAGGTAAAAAGATTTTTAATATAAATGGTTAAGCAAATCGTAATTTTTAGAGGGAATAATGGATTTTTTTAATACAGATTTTTTAAATAAAAATGTTTAACAACATGCATCCCGACTTCTTTGATGATCCTGGCATATGTGGAATGCCAAAAGATTGGGTATTTTCAGAACTGATAATGGATCTGCACAAAGATTCGCCTCGTGAAATAGTACCGCATTGCCCTGAAAACATTACTTTTGATGAATATAAAGGCGATGTCAGCAGACTCAGGAAGGCAGTAAATGAAGTAGACGAGGACTGGGTACAGTATTTTGGAGAATGGAGCAGAGTTTTTGTGCCTTTGATAAGGATGAGGTGGTTGCATTTTGCATACTAAGCGATTTTGGAACGAAAGATAATCTTAAAATCGGTGGACCGGGTTGCGTCGGAACCATTCCAAAGTATCGAGAGAAGGGCATTGGACTCGAGATGGTCAGAAGAGCTACTGTTTTACTGAAGGGAAACTTACAAGAGGAGAAAAAACATGACACCTAAAATTTGGTTATTCGTAGTTTTGATTGCAGTAATGGCACCGGTTTATCTTCTGTTCGGAGTTGCCACTTATAAAAATGTAAAGGAGATGTCTGAAAAGAACAAAGAAGAGTATGAAAAGAATAAATCTAAGCATAAGTACATGGTGATGGGGCAGAGCTGGCGACTTGCTATAGGAGTTACTGTCGGAAGCGTCGCAAGTTATCTCATGTCTGGAAGAGTTTCAACCGGAATGTGTTTAGGAACAGGACTCGGAATGTTCGTGGGCATGATGATAGGTGCAATAATCGATAGAAAAAGGGAAATGGAACATAAGACGAACGAGTTCAACCATTAAAGGAGGGGCGCTATGAGTGGATCGGCAATTTACATTATGGTCATAACGAAGAAGTATAGAGGCTGAACGGTATTGATTTTTGGGGTATAAAAAATAGGAAGTTTTTGTAGATTCTATTTGAGGAAATAAGCAGTGAAAGACAATCATAAATTGATAGCAAGATTATTTATATTGCTCTTTACTGTATCCGTTGGAGCATGGTAAGGGTGTTGGAGGAAAGATTCTCCACGAAGGCGTAAGGGTTGCTACTGAGCTGTTTAAGGCTAAGAAGATATACCTGGAAGCCCAGGAATATGCTGTTGGATATTATGCAAGGTTTATGGTCTTAAAGCGATGAGAGTCGGTGATTCCCTGATGTCTCAAAAACTCGACCTGGTCCCCATAAGTAAATTTGTTGTGACAAGAAGCCCGTATTGGGAAGACCAGCATATTTTGACAGGCTATTGGTTTGAAGAAGAGGAGGTATATTCGCCAAGTGAGGAATTAACAGCCTTTCTTAAAAGTGGTGAAAAGCCTGTTCTGCTCGCACTCGGCGCAATGTCATTCGAAGATAAAGCAGAAACGGATAAACTGGATATGTTTGTCAAAGCATTTCAAAAGGCGGGATGCAGGGCAATCATACAAGGGTTTCAAAAATCACTTGAAGAGTATAAACTTCCGGAAACAATGATGTCTGTTGGGAGTGTTCCTCACAGCTGGCTCTTCAAACAGTGCAGCTTCGTGATTCATCACTGTGGTTTTGGAACATCTGCTGCAACCATGATCTATGGAATACCGTCTATACCGGTTCCTCATGTGCTGGACCAGATGGGATTTGCAATGCAGCTTAGAAATTTAAATGTGGCCACGGAACCATTGAAAGCAAAGGAGCTGACTGAAGAAAATATCTATAATTCCATTGTTCAAATGCAAGATACGTATGATGAAAAAAGCAAAAATGCAAAGGAAATATCTGATAAGATCAGGACTGAGGGTGGATTGTCTGAAACAGTACAATTAATTGAAAGTGTTATATGATTTATCTTCCAGTTGATCGTATGCTTTTGGATGTTACTCATCTGCGTGGTGGGTATAGCAAATGGCCCGATTGGACTGGTTGTGTTTTATGAGCAGGATGTAAAAGAGAGGGTTGTTGAGCGTGGATTGACGACGGCAGAGAAGATCAAAAGAACATCTGTTATATCGGGACTTGCTCTGTTTATACCCCAATTAACTGTTATTCCGGGTACTGAGGATCTAATGCCTTATATCAACACGAAAACAAGGATCAGAAAATGGGCAGGTTCTCTTGTTGGCTTTCCTATACTTGCAGCTATCATATCAGGGATAATGCAGTTGATAGGGTAAGATTATATTCCAGTTATATTTACGACAACAATCCGAGTTTTAAGAATCACGGAGAAAATGATTGAGATCACATACTTTCAACTTTTTCTACTTATAACAATAATATGGATAATTACTCGATGTATCATAGCGATGAAATCGAAGACATTTTCAGTAAAGCATGAATGTCGGCAGCTTTTGGTTTATGTGTGTATTGTTGTTATTTGCAGATTTGTATACTTCGGATTCCATCTTGAGAATGGAAAGATACCGACATTAAAGGTAGGCTTTGGAGATGATATCCGTGATATGACCAGTTTCATTCCATTTTATTTTCTTGTAGACCGGTATGATGGTTGGAAGATGAACATTATTGGGAATATCACAATGTTCATACCGGTTGGAATTGTATGGCCGATTTGTTTTAGCAGACTAGATACGATTAGAAAAACCATATTTGCAGGTGCTGGGCTTACTCTACTTATCGAAGTGACTCAGCTCTTTTGTCTCGGAAGACATACGGATGTTGATGACTTGATCTTAAACACAATCGGTGTAGCAATTGGCGCATATATTGTATTCTTGATTCGGAGAAGGCAGAAGAAAGAATAGTTCTTTATGGACAGTTGAATCCAAGTATGTCGGGATGATGCGATAGTAAGTTCAATCAGAATTTATTATTTTGAAACTTTAATTGTCGGAATGAAATATAGATGGGGAGGTTTTAGATATATGTGGATCATATTTGCACTGTTATCTGCAGTATTTGCTGCATTAACCTCAATATTGGCTAAGATAGGAATCGAAGGAGTGGATTCTAATCTGGCTACGGCCATCCGAACCGTGGTAGTGGTTGGAATGGCCTGGATTATGGTATTCATAACTCATGCACAGAGCGGGTTATCGACGATCGGCAAAAGAAGCTGGATATTTCTTATTCTCTCAGGTCTGGCTACGGGTGCTTCGTGGTTATGTTATTACAAAGCATTACAGTTGGGAGAAGCTTCTAAAGTAGTACCTATAGACAAACTCAGCGTGGTGATCACTATGGTTCTGGCATTTGTGTTCCTGCATGAGCAGTTTACTGCAAAGTCAATTATGGGATGCATCCTGATCGGAGCGGGGACGCTGCTGATGGTAATATAATATTCAGGCATTATCGATCAAGGAGGTAAGTAATGAAGCAATATATTGTTGATGCTTTTACAGACAAGCCGTTTTCCGGAAATCCGGCGGCGGTTTGTGTAATGGATAAATGGCCGAAAGAAGACTTCATGATGAAGTTGGCTATGGAGAATAATCTGAGCGAGACAGCGTTTATTGTCAAGGAGGAACAGGGGTATCATCTCAGATGGTTTACTCCCGGATCCGAAGTTGAACTATGTGGTCATGCTACTCTGGCATCTTCTTTTGTGATATTCAATTACTTTGAGCAGAATGAGGATGTAATAGAATTTAATACTCTCAGCGGAAAACTGACGATTGTCAGAAAGGGTAAGCTTTATGAGATGGATTTTCCTACTTATGAACAGCAGGAGATAACGGTGACAGATGAGATGGAAAGTGCTTTTGGTGTGAGGCCCGTTAAGGCGATACTGGGGCCAGATCTTGTATGTATTTTTGAATCTGAGGAGCAAATCCGTAACATGAAGCCGGATCAGGCTAAACTTGCAGGGCTTCCCGGACGTGGACAAAATGTTACGGCAAAAGGAAAAGATACAGACTGCGTATCGAGGAGTTTCTTTCCTAAACTTCTGGTTCCCGAAGATCCCGTTTGCGGTTCTGCGCATTGCCAGATAGCTGATTATTGGTCAAAAGAATTAGGGAAATCAGAGATTCATGCGTACCAGGCGTCGAAGAGAGGTGGGCATCTATATTGCGAACTCCTTGAGCATGGAAGGATAAGAATTAGCGGAGAGGTTACATTGGTTGCCATCTCAGATATTCTCGTTGATTTTTAACTTCCAGTTAAAACGTGCTTACAAATTTTTTAACAAGCTGTATATTTCTTGCATAAAATATACAATAAAATGGGAATGCTTAAGTAATAAAAAGTTGTTGAAAAAAGGGCTGATTCCTTGTATATTATAGGTAGTGGATGCGCTGTGGAATCTCGAGATGCCCACGGCCCAGAGAGTTCATGCGTGAGCTCTCTTTTTTTATTTTGGAGGAACCTTTTGTGGCAAAAGTGTTTTATACATATCAGCAACAATTGGATAAGCTTGAAAAAGAAAAGGACCTGATAATTCAGGACAGGAACTATGCTGAGAATAAATTAAAGGAAATAAGCTATTATTCTCTGATTGGCGGATATAAGCAACCTTTTAAGCACTTGCCGTCTGGAAAATATCTTAGAGGTGTTACTTTTGAAGAGATAGTAAATCTCTACTATTTCGATGAAGAAATGAGATCTTTGCTTCTTAAATATATTCTTCATGTAGAACGGCAGATCAAGTCGCTGCTTTCATATCACTTCTGTGAGAAATATGGGGACAATCAAAGCCATTATCTGAATGCCAACAATTACAACAACACACCTAACAATGCTCTTGGTATAAGCAGACTGATAACTTGCCTGCAAAAGGCAATAACTTTACCAAGCAATTATCCATATATAGTGCATCATGTAAACACATATGGGAATGTTCCTCTTTGGGTTGCAATGAATGCTATTACTTTTGGGAATGTAGCAGCCATGTATCAATATGCTACGACGGATGTAAGAACAAAAGTCAGTCAGAATTATTCAAAGGTTTCTGAAGCTGAATTGCATCAGTTTATCAGAATAATTGCAAGCTGCAGAAATGTCTGTGCTCACAGTGAGAGGCTATTTACATTTCATTCTAAATTATCCGGCCCTAATACTGACTTACATGTTAAAATGAGGATTCCAATGAAGAATGGTGCCTACATAAATGGTAAGCATGATTTGTTTGCGGTTGTCATAGCACTTAAATACTTGATCCCGGATAATGAGTTTAAGGAGTTCAAGAGAAAGCTGAAATTGCTGATTGTTAAGGTAAATAAGGGATGCCCACATCTGCCAGAAAAAGATTTGCTTGAATATATGGGCTTTCCAAGCAATTGGGAAAAGGTAACTAGATATAAAAAATAACAGAATGAAATAAATCATTAAGCTATAAGACTGAAAAGGGTGTTACGCATTTGTGACACCCGTTCTCTTCATTTGGAAGAGTATTATCTAGTGATATTATGCGTATGTCAATTAAAAATTTTAACAGGGAAAATAGATGAGCAAGCAGGAATTAGAATTAGTATTTCCTTCTAGAGATATGGAAAAACAAATTATTTTATACAAGAAGGAACATTTTGATTATGGTGATATGCAGGTTCATGGTACTGGAGGATTGGCATTTTTTGATAGTTATGAAGAATGGCTGAATCACATAAACACAATCAGGAATCTGAATCCTAAGACGGGTGTCCAAACAAGCACATTTTTCTCCAAACGTATCTCGGATGGAAAACTCATTGGATGTATTAAGATACATCATTCGTTAACAGACGAGTTGAAAAACGGTGGACATATTGCTTATGGCATACGACCTTCTGAAAGAAAAAAGGGGTATGGCATAGCTCAATTAGAACTTTGCTTAGAATTTGCTAAGCGGATTCCACTTAAGCAAGTAGTTGTTGCTTGTGATAAAGACAATATCGCTTCAGCAAGTACGGCTAAGAGTTGCGGTGGTGTTTTGGCTAACGAATTTGAAGAAGATGGTGTTATAAAGCAGCATTATGTATTTAATTTTATATAAGTATTGAAAAAGCACTGACAAATCCAGATGATGTAGTGCTGTTAGCATCGAATAATTATTCGCTTTTCTGAGTAAAACAGGTAACTTTTAGGCAAATCAAAAAGGCCTTTTGGCATTTAAATCGGAAGTTATTTATGCCGTCCCTTAATATGCTTGTTAAAATGGGCTTTTCGGAATGCGGCCGGAGTGCAGCTGTTCTTTTCTCTGAAACACTGCGTAAAATAGCTTTGGGAATTAAACGCAAGAAAGCTGCTTATTTCAGCGCATGAATAATCAGAAAAGCGCAGCATGTTCTCTGCGACTTCAAGCTTTCGGGACAGGATATACTCTGATACAGTATATCCTGTTTCTTTTTTGAACAGAGTAGAGAAATAGTTATTATTGAGCTTTACGAAAGCAGCAAGGTCATTCAGGCGGATGCTTTCATGCAGGTGATGGTCGATATAGTCCATGCAGAGAATAACCTGCCTTGAGTAGACATTCTGTTTTTTCAGCTTCTGCATCTGCTCGGTAAAGAATGTGACCATCTCGTAATGTAGATCCAGAACTTCCTGTACTGTGGTACATTTGTTCATGTTATAGATGTAAAGGTCACTTGTGTTGTAGGCGGTTTCTGAGTTGAGGCCGCCCTCAATGGCGAACCTTGTCATGAGAGTAGCGTTGCAGATCATGAGATATTTCATATTGGTAACAGGATCATCGGCAAGAGTTGAAGTGTTTTCTGCCATCATTTTGTGACTTTCATCGGCGGCTCCCGGGTCGCCATTCTTCATCATTTCGTACTGCTTCATTTCATCTTCGTATTCAAAATGAATATAGTTGTTTTCCCTGCCTATGAAATCCTTAAGAGCTACCTGTGCATTTGGATTTGATATTCTTTTTGGCATGATATTTCCTCTGAACCAGTATTCCCTGACTTTTGAACCGGTTAATATTTTACCACATATTATTTATAAAAACATGAGAAAATTGATATTTATAATGAGCTCTTGAGAGTATAAATAAATCAGATCAGAGCAAAGCAACGAAAATGATTTTTAGATGCAGGAGGTCAGATATGAGATTTCATGATGTACAGGATACAAGAAGGCCAGAGATTATAAAAAAGCAGAGAGATGAAGCTTTCCGCAGGAAATACGAATGGTGTATGGAAAAGCTGTCAGCCAGAAACAATGACAGACCGCTTGTGATTGCTTTTGGAGCTACATTTAATATCTGATTGATATTCCGTATTCGGGTAACAGCTCAGGCAGGAGGTATTTACATGGGAACAGACATGACTAAGGGAAGTATAACAAAGCATATTTTCAGGTTTGCATTTCCGGTAGCGTTGGGAATCCTTTTCCAGCAGCTTTACAACATAGTAGATACCATGATTGTTGGAAGGCTTCTTGGTGTAAATTCTCTTGCAGGAGTGGGCTCCACCACAGGTCTATGGTTCTTTGAATTTAGTGTTGTATGCGGTATCTGCAATGGCTTTGCAGTATCAACAGCACAGAGTTTTGGAGAAGGAAACAAGGCTGAAGTAAAGGGTTTCTTCAGGAACGGACTGGTACTGGGCATGATGATTTCGTTAGTTTTAATGATGCTTACCATAATGTCAACAGCATGGATTCTGAAGCTTACAAATACTCCGAATGATATTTACAACTATGCCCATGACTATATAATAGTTCTTTTTGAAGGGATACCATTCACCTTTATCTACAATTACTTCTCGGCGAGCCTTCGGAGCATAGGAGACAGCAGGACACCGGTAATAGCGCTGGTTATCGCTTCTTTCCTTAACATGGGCCTTGATGTCTTTTTCATAATGAACCTTGGCATGGGTGTGGCTGGTGCAGCTCTTGCTACAGTCATTTCACAGATAGTATCTGGAGTTTTCCTCGGATTATACATTATCCGGAAAGTAGAGATGTTTCATTTTGCAATCACGCTGAGGATCGATCATTCAAAGAGCAGGATACAGCTTAAGACGGCAATACCCATGGCTCTGCAGGGGGCAGCAATATCAATTGGAATCCTTATAGTACAGGCTTCTGTAAACAGCCTTGGAACAATATATGTTGTAGGGAGCACGGCAGGGAATAAACTGTATGGAATAATGGCAGCACCTGTAGATGCGATATGTCAGTCACTGATCCCGCTTTCAAGCCAGAATTACGGCGCGAGAAGGAATGACAGGATAAAAGAAGGCTGGAAGAAGGTTGTTCTCTATGCATGGATATTTACAGCAGTACTCTCTGTAATAGCATGGTTTGCAGGGCCATACATGATCAGAATATTCATAGATACAGCTGATAAGGAGATCATTAGCTACGGACATCAGTTCCTTATTTGTTTCGTCCTTGGGTTTGGTTTTCTCGGAATCCAGCAGGGAACATGTTTCACGCTTCAAGGAACAGGAAACTCGGAATTTACAATAGCATCCGGTATATTGGAAACAGCAGGCAGGCTGTTTGGAGCACTTGTCCTTACAAAGATGATTGGATATATGGGGATATGCCTAGCGCTTCCGCTTGCCTGGGTGTTCACTGATATGTATATGGTTCCGGTATATTTTTTATGCATCAGAAGAATGTCGGATACAAAGGAAACTGCCGTATCAAAACTTCAGCCACAGATGTGAAAGGAGATTAAATGACAGAAATTGAAAAACTTGAAGCAGGACTTGAATATGATTTCTGGGATGATGAGGTGAATGCGAGAAAGGCAAATGCGATGGAGCTCTGCCAGAAGCTCAATGCCCAGGATCCAAAGGATGAAGCTGCCATAGCAGATACTCTCCGGGAAATGTTTGGTAGTTGCGGGGAAATCCCATGGGTGGGACCAAACTTTCACTGTGATAACGGGAAAAACATTCATGTGGGGAAGCACTTCATAGCGAATTTTAATGTTACAATACTTGATATAAGGGAAGTCCGTATTGGAAATCACTGTATGATTGGTCCTGGAACGCTGATAACTACAGTGGGGCATCCGTTATCACCTATGAAAAGAAGAAACCACGCTGGCATAGCACAGCCTGTAAAAATTGGAGATGATGTCTGGATCGGGGGCAACTGTACAATCCTTCCGGGAGTGACTATAGGAAACAATGTAGTAATCGCAGCAGGAGCAGTTGTTACCAAAGACGTACCTGATAATTGTGTTGTATGCGGAGTACCTGCAAGGATAATGAAACAGATAGAAGATGATGTGGAACGATAAATTGGAAGTTATGATATGTGTGCTTGACAAAAATACTCCTATATCGTAGTATAAAACTACGATATAGGAGTATTTAATTATGAAGACAAATGGTGGATTTCTTGTTACAAAAATAAAACAGCTGGGTGATCGTATATTTGAAAGGATACTGGCAGAAAAAAACATTGATGCATTTAACGGAGCTCAGGGAAGGATTCTTTATGTCTTATGGCAGGAAGATGGTGTTCCTATTAAAATTATTTCCGAGAAAAGCGGACTTGCAATTACTTCACTTACGACCATGCTTGAGCGGATGGAAAAAAACGGACTGATAAGCCGCAAAACTGATGAAGCTGATAAGAGAAAAACTCTTCTGTTCCTCACAGATAAAGCCAAAGAACTTAAAGAAGCTTATGACTCCGTATCCAATGAGATGGGGAATATTTATTATCGTGATTTTACGGATAAAGAGATTCTTCAGTTTGAAGAGTATCTTAACCGCATCAGGGTAAACCTTGAGGAATGGAGTGACAAATGAGTATCTGTATTAAAGATCAGATTCAGAACATGAATCTTGTTATAGGGTGCACTGTTGGATGTCCGTACTGCTATGCCAGAAACAATACGAGGCGTTATCACATCATAGATGATTTTGAAAAGCCACAGTTTTTTTCAAGGAAAGCTTCGTATGATGGAAAAGAAAAAGCCGCAGAATTTTCTGCTGACCGGCATGAGCGATCTCTCGGGCTGGCATGAGGAATGGAGAGAGGAAGTCTTTAAAAAGATAGCAGAGAATCCTCAGCACCAGTTTCTTTTTCTTACCAAACGACCGGATCTTCTGTCTTTTGAAACAGATCTTGATAATGCATGGTTTGGCGTTACAGTTACGAGAAAGTCTGAGTTATGGCGTATTGATGCACTGCGGAGCAATGTGAAGGCAAAAAAATATCATGTTACCTTTGAGCCTTTGTTCGATGATCCGGGTAAGGTTGATCTTACAGGCATTGACTGGATTGTGGTGGGAACCATGACAGGTGCAAAGAGCAGGACTGTTAAAACAGATCCCGGGTGGGCTTATTCATTGACAGAACAGGCTCATGAACTGAACATTCCTGTATTCTGGAAAGAAGATCTTGTTCCGATTATGGGAGAAGAAATGATACAGGAAATGCCGGATGTTTTTAACAAAGTGCTGGAGGAACAGAGGATATGGAACAACCAGAAATCAAAGTAAATCATATAGAAACAAAAAGTGTAATGACAAAATCGAATACTCCTATTGGAGGATATTCGGTGAATCCCTATGTGGGGTGTCCCCATGCCTGTAAATACTGCTACGCATCTTTTATGAAACGCTTTACAGGGCATACGGAGGAATGGGGAACTTTCATGGATGTGAAAGACTGGCCTGAAATAAAGAATCCAAAGAAGTATGCCGGCCAGAAGGTGATCATTGGAACAGTTACGGATGGTTATAATCCGCTAGAGGAAACATATAAAAATACAAGAAGACTTCTGGAAGAACTAAAGGGCAGTGGTGCGGACATACTTATCTGCACAAAGTCAGACCTTGTACTAAGAGATCTGGATCTGCTAAAAGAGATCAATGAAAATAGCAGACTTACAGTATCATGGTCAATCAATACTCTCGATGAAGAGTTTAAAGATGATATGGATGCGGCAGTAAGCATAGAAAGAAGGCTTGCTGCAATGAAAGAGGTATATGCGGCAGGCATTCGTACAATTTGCTTCATTTCACCCGTGTTCCCGGGGATTACTGATATAGAAGCAATCATAGACAGGACAAAAGATCAGTGTGATCTTGTATGGCTTGAGAATCTGAATCTTCGCGGAGGTTTTAAGGCAGATATCATGAAATACATTTCCGATAAACATCCGGATCTGGTGCCGCTGTATGACGAAATCTATAACAAAAAGAACCGCAGCTATTTTGAAGCGCTGGAAAAGAAAGCAGAAGAGCTGGCTAAAAAGTATGATTGCAGGTTTGTTGATAATGAAACTCCGTATGAGAGAGTAGAGAAAGGACATCCAACAATCGTAGATTACTTTTACCACGAAGAAGTAAGAGGAACTGCCAATAGTGGAAAGAGAAATGTAATACATAATCCTTGATGGAAGAATAAATTGGAATATATTCCAGTTTAATGCATAGCCCGGGGAGACATAAAATAATGGATGAAGAAAAAAGGTTTAAGCATAAACTAAATATGTTAGAGCCAGGGTCGAGGATGCTTAAATGGATCGGCATCCTAATCGTTATTGGTTTGTTATTATATTTCTTTCGGTTCAGAATGGCAGCTATTTGTGTATGGGCGGTATCGGGAATTGTTTTTGCTGTTCTTCTGGTTTTGCTCGCTATAGAATCCCATCAGGACAAGGTATTGAATGAAATCGCTATAGAAGAAAACAAGAAAAATGGAGAAATATAAATTCCAGCATAACGTACTAATCTGGATGACAAATAAGTTGATTTTTTTGTTTCAAGGATATACAATGTATATACAAAGGAGGTGCTGATTATGCAAGCTCAAGTTAAAACATGGGGAAATAGTCAGGGAATTAGAATACCAAAAGAGGTACTTCAGGAAGCGGCTGTTTCAGTTGATGATGTTCTTGATGTAAAGGTATCTAATGGCATGATAATGCTTGTTAAACCATTTAGACATAGAACACTGGAAGAACGTGCTGCAGAGTATGGTGGGCAGCTCCATTTAGATGGCGAATTTGATTGGGGTGAACCGGTAGGAAGAGAGATTTGGGAATGAAGGAAGAATTGCATCAGGGGGATATACTTAAGATTGAACATATCAAGAAACCGGTTCTTATTGTGAGTAAGGATTTCTTTAATCAGACTTATGAGATAATCGGATGCCCTATTTTTGAAAAAGGGGAAGCAGGACCTTTACATATACATATCGAAACTGAAGACGTAGAAGGTTATGTGCAATGTGAAAAAATGGCACTCCTTGATTTGAATATCAGGGGTTATTCAAAGATTGATAGGATACATTATCCTGACATTATAAATATCACAGACGCTATCCAAGGAATCTTTGACTACATCTGAAAATGAATCAACATGGAGTCAGTGAGATTTCTTTAGTAGGAATATATTAGCAGTGTATGATTCGGATTATGGATTGTACGCTGCTTTTACTATGTATATAATAACTCATGAATTTAATAATATTGGACTAGACACACCTTGTCCGGTGCAAAAATACGGCATTTCTCGCTTTGTGTCGTGGTAATACGTGGACAGGTTACATATACTTCAACTATCCAAGGAGAGGAGGCAATCAAATAATTGGATCAACAAAAGACTGGCAGATTTTTAAAAGAATTAAGACATGAAAAGGAAATGACCCAGGAACAGCTTGCACAGATTTTTAATGTAAGCTCCAGAACCATATCAAGATGGGAAAACGGAACCAATCTACCGGATATTTCATTATTGGTTGAGATAGCGGATTTCTATGATGTGGATGTCAGAGAAATTATTGAAGGAGAGAGAAAAAGCGAGATGATGGATGAGGAAGTAAGAGAAGTAGCCACAAAGATGGCTGATTATGCAAATGAAGAAAAAGGGAAACTGCTTAAGAGTGTACAAATAATCAGCTTTATAGGGGTGTTGGTTTTACTGATATCAATCGGAATCCAGACCTTTGGCTTAGAAGCCAACCAGATGAACATAGGCGTTTTGGTCGTTACTTTTGTTGCTTTGGTTATAATGGCTATCGTTACGCTTTATGTGACAGGACTTCTGGAAAAAGTAGCCGAAAACAAGAAGTTTGTTCGAGGAATGAAGATTGTTACCATAGTGGGTCTTGCAGCAGCATTTTGGCGAGTAATTGTTATGACTGTCATTACTGGAATCCTGATTTTTTCTGTTGAATCAGCTCCGATTGAAGAATATGACGATGTGTCCCGCTACAATGAGTTTATGAACTTCTCAAACGGAGCTTACGAAAAGGGCGTGGATACTGTGTGGACCAAGTGGGGAATGGATGAAACTATATGGCCTGCAAGAATAACAGATTCCATGGATGTGGCTGATTTTAAGATGGTTTATTATAATCCATGGGACGCACAGTTTTTGGGATATATGGTTGTGGACTATTCCGCTGATGAGTACGAAAAAGAGGTAAAGAGATTAAATGAATATGATTCTACAGAATATATAGGATACTACTGCGTTGAAGAGGAGAAAACGTATGAGCTTCTTGCGGTAAATGCGGATTCTTACAATGGCTTTGTGTATGCACTCACTGATGGTAAGGGCAGAATCATATATGGCGAGCAGATATTCTGTAACTATTTCATGGATCTTGATTATACAAAGTATATTCCTGACGAGTATTTACTGGATGGATTTGATGCAACTACCAAGTCAGATTATTATAAAAAGATGCTTGGGGACGAGTAAGTTATATCGGAATATATTGCTAGAATCACAAATTGTCCTCTCCCCATTTTTTTAGTTCAAGAAGAATGGGGATGAGGCTTTTTGTTTTTTCAGTAAGGCTGTATTCAACTCTTACAGGCATCTCATCATACTGTTTTCTTTCTACAAGGTCGTCTGCCTCAAGTTCTTTCAGGGAATTGGCCAGCATTGTGTTGGTAATTCCGTGAATTGAACGGTTTAATTCTCCGTATCTTACAACTTCATTCTTATCGATGACGCACAGGATCATGATTTTCCACTTGCCGCCAACGGTATCGATGACTCTTTTTAATCCACAATCTTTCCCTGCGATATCTTCGCATAAGGGCTCTTTTGTCCCTTTTTTTCTCATAGTATACTTTTCCTTACCAGATAAATAAAAACTGCGTACTTGATATAAAAAATATACCACATATAATAAAAGTATCAGCTGAGAAAAACAAGTAGTTATTCACGAATTATATGAAAGGCGCTGTTGTATATGCGTATGGGTGATTATTATGGAATACAAATTTACAAAGGATAATTTCGAATCAGAAGTAATGAACAGTGATATTCCGGTTCTTATTGATTTTTACGCAGACTGGTGCGGTCCTTGCAAGATGATGGGCCCTGTAGTTGAGGAACTTGCCAGCGAATATGACGGTAAGATCAAGATAGGTAAGGTCAATGTTGATCATGAGCCACAGCTCGCACAGAAGTATGGGGTAATGAGCATACCATACTTTGCTTTTATTAAAAAGGGCAATCTCTATGATGATGAGATGGGTGCAGTTCCAAAGGAAAGACTAGTAAAGAAAATCGAAGAAATGGTATAAGACAATAGCATCCCATGATTTTGTAACGAAGTCATGGGATTATTTGTATCTATAGAAGTTTATAATTTTTTAATAAATTTCCTGTACCAGACCTATTGACTTAGAGTTAACTCCAGGGTGTAGGATGACCATATCGAGCCCGAGAAAAAGATGAAACTACAGATGATTTTTTATAGAGAGAAGAGGTAATCTGATGAACGATATGATTATAAAGAACGAAACTTTTGATGAAGAGAGAGCCCTTTATGGGAGCAGAGATATTACCGTGACGGACTGCAGATTTGATGGTCCTGCAGACGGAGAAAGTGCTTTTAAAGAGAGCAGGAACGTTACTGTGAAGAACAGCTTTTTTAATCTCAGATATCCATTCTGGCATGATGATAAGCTGGTTCTTGATAACATCGAAATGACTGAAAACTGCAGGGCAGCCCTCTGGTATACAAATGATGCAACAATCAGTAATTCCAAAATGCACGGGATTAAAGCATTGCGAGAGTGTTCAAATATTAAAATCGAAAGCAGTGACATTATTTCTCCTGAGTTTGGATGGTCGGTAAAAGACATTGAGATGAAAGATACTACTGTCCAGGGTGAATATTTCATGATGAGATCAGACCGACTTCATTTTGAGAATGTGACGCTTAAGGGTAAATACTCTTTCCAGTATATTACAGATTCTGTTTTTGAGAACTGCAACTTTGATACAAAAGATGCCTTCTGGCATGCAAAAAACGTGGTAGTACGAAACAGCGTTGTAAAGGGTGAATATCTTGCGTGGTACTGTGAGAATGTCACGTTTGAGAATTGCACAATCATCGGAACGCAGCCGCTTTGTTATTGCAAGGGGCTTAAGCTTATTAACTGCAAGATGATTGATGCAGACCTTGCTTTTGAGAAATCTGAAGTGGAGGCAACGATTATCTCTCCTGTTGTCAGCATAAAAAATCCTCATTCAGGTTCTATTTCAGTTCCGGAAGTTTCAGAGATCATCATGGATGATGCAAGTGCTTCAGGAAAGATAATTGTTAATGGTATGGAAAAATGTGCCTGATAAAGATTGATCATATATAGGAGATAAAGGCCATGACAATCAAAGAAGTTTGTGAGAAGTACAATCTGACCCCGGATACGCTGCGTTATTATGAGCGCGTAGGCGTCATCCCTGAGGTAACAAGAACAGCCGGAGGCATAAGAGATTATCAGGAAGAAGATATCGGATGGGTTGAAAATGCTGTGTGTATGCGTGACGCCGGAGTTCCTGTCGAAATGCTGATCGAATATGTGAAGCTTTTTCGGGAAGGCGATTCCACCATTGATGCCAGGACAAATCTGCTGAAGGAAGCTAGGGAGCAGATCCTTGAGGCTAAGAAGAAATATGATGTTGCCCTGGAGAAGCTGGATTATAAGATTGGTAGATATGAAGTGGCACAGAAAACAGGTAAGTTCACGTGGGAGTAAATGAGTAATTATCAGAAATGTAGGAGGGTTATGACTTATGGCAATGGTTTACAGAGATTTTCAGGGTATCAGTCTTTCAGGGCTTGGATTCGGAGCTATGAGGCTTCCGGTTGTAAACGGTAACGATGCGGAGATAAATCGTGATGAGGCCAAAAAGATGGTTGATAGAGCAATGGCAGCCGGAATCAACTATTACGATACAGCATTCGGATATCATGACGGTAACTCTGAGATAGTAATGGGGGAAGCTCTTTCAAAGTATTCCCGGGACAGCTATTACATTGCTACCAAATTTCCGGGATATGACCTTTCAAATATGCCAAAGGTAAAAGAAATATTTGAAGAACAGCTCAAAAAGACAGGGATGGAGTATTTTGATTTCTATCTTTTCCATAATGTTTGTGAGATGAACATCAATCAGTATCTTGATCCGAAGTACGGGATCTTTGATTATCTTATGGAGCAGAAGAAAAATGGCAGGATAAAGCATCTTGGATTTTCATGCCATGGAGAGTATGAAGTCCTTAAGAGATTCCTGGACGCATACGGTGAGCATATGGAATTCTGCCAGCTTCAGCTCAATTACCTTGATTGGAAGTTCCAGAAGGCTGAGGAAAAGGTTAAACTCCTTAATGATATGAATATACCAGTTTGGGTAATGGAGCCACTTCGGGGCGGCAAACTTGCAAAGCTTGATCCACTGTCAGAAGAAGAATTAAAAGCTCTCAGGCCTGACGAGGAAATCCCGGCATGGGCTTTCAGATTTTTGCAGTCAGTAAAAGGCGTAACTATGGTGCTTTCAGGGATGTCATCAATGGAGCAGCTTGATGCTAACCTTAAGACGTATTCTGAGGATAAGCCCCTCAATGATAAAGAGATGGAAGGGTTGATGAAGGTTGTGGACAGAATGATGTCCACAAAGTCTGTTCCATGCACAGCATGCCATTACTGCGTAAGTCACTGTCCTCAGGGACTAGATATACCCTATCTTATCTCTTTATACAACGAACATCTCTATACAGCAGCTGCCGGAGGAATGACGTTCATAGCCCCCATGGCGCTTGCAGCAATGGATGAATCCAAGAAGCCGGTATCCTGTCTGCACTGTCATAGCTGCGAGAAGGTATGCCCACAGCAGATAAAGATTTCAGATATGATGTCTGATTTTGTTGAAAAGATTGGATAAATAGTACTGGAGATTTTTTATGAGATACAGGGTAAATAAAAAAACCGGAGATAAGGTCAGTGAGATAGGATTTGGCTCTGCATATATTTATGAAGCGGGAACCAAAGCTGCGGTTGAAGCAATCAGACGTGCCTATGATGGTGGTATCAACTACTTCGATATGGCCGCAGGAGATGGCAGAGCATTTCCCATGTATGGAGAGGCTTTGTCTGATGTGAGGAATAATATCTTTTACCAGCTCCATTTTGGGGCGGATTATTCAAGAGGCACTTACGGGTGGTCACTTGATTTGGACACGGTTAAGAGATCACTGGATAAGCAGCTTCACGACCTTAGGACTGACTATATTGATTATGGATTTATTCACTGTCAGGACGAAGATTCTGATTGGGAAACTTATCAGCGGAACGGTGTATACGATTATCTTATGAAAATGAAGGAAGAAGGGGTGGTAAAGCATACAGGTCTTTCATCCCATACGCCTTTAGTAATCCAAAGAATAATGGATGAAGCCCAGATTGATATGCTCATGTTTTCCGTTAATCCCGGCTATGACTACGGGCAGGGCGATTATGCTCATGGAGGAGTTGATGAGAGAGCAGAAGTCTACAAGCGATGTGAAAAAGAAGGCGTCGGTATTTCTGTAATGAAGCCATTCTCAGGAGGCCAGCTCCTTGATGCAAAGAGGTCGCCTTTCGGACAGGCACTCACACCTTTTCAATGCATAAAATATGCGCTTGATAAGCCCGGAGTACTCACAGTGCTCCCGGGAGCGCAGAGTGTAGCAGAGGTTGACGAACTATTGTCTTACTACGACAGGACAGATGAAGAGCTTGATTACTCAGTAATAGGTTCCTTTGCGCCACCGCAGGCAAATGGTAAGTGTGTGTACTGTAATCATTGCAAACCATGCCCCGTGGGCATAGATATAGGGCTTGTGAACAAATATTATGATCTGGCAAAGGTGGGAGATACACTTGCAAAAGAGCACTATAGTACCTTGGAAAAGAAGGCATCAGATTGCATTTCCTGTGGCCATTGTGACGACAGATGTCCATTTGGTGTAAAGCAAAGCGAGAGAATGACAGAAATAAAGTCATTCATGGAATAACAAGAGGAGGATTTAAAATGAGCAGAGTGAATTACGGAGCAAAACCACTTATGTTACCACAGCCGGTACTTATTATCGGTACCTATGATGAGAATGGGGTACCTAATGCCATGAATGCTGCATGGGGCATAACAACAGACTTTAAAGAAATCACAATAAGTCTTTCAGACCATAAAACAACAGATAATCTAAAGGTAAAGAAAGCCTTTACTGTCAGCATGGCCACAGAAGATTTTGTTGTCGCCTGCGATTATGTTGGCATAGAATCAGGCAGAAAAGTTCCCGACAAATTTGCTAAGGCTGGTTTTCACGCAACAAAGAGTGAATTTGTGGATGCCCCGTTTATAGATGAGCTTCCAATGGCTTTAGAGTGCAGAGTAAAAAGCTTTGAGGATGGTATTCTGATCGGTGAGATTGTAAACGTATCCGCTGATGAAAGCGTAGTTACGAACGGAAATGTAGATCCAAAGAAGCTTAAGCCAATTACCTTTGATCCGTGTAACAATACGTATGTTGCCCTTGGTGATGTTGTGGGTAATGCTTTTAAGGATGGAATGTCACTTAAATAAGACGGAAGGAGAATTCTTGTATTGGAATAGTGTTCATGGAAGGGAAAAGGGACAGGCTGAAAAAGACCTTGAAGGCCTTCAGACAATGAGAATTCTTGCCAGAAACATGTCCTTCCTAATGAAGAGCATAGCTCTAGGAAAAGAAAAATATGGCATGCCAAAATCGGAAGAACACTTGTGGACACATTTTATCAGTGAATGATTTAATATTCTTTTTGTCGATGCTAATCAAAGTTAGGAAAAGACTGTGAAAAATGCTTATACAGCATTCTTCGCAGTCTCCTTTGATGTAACGGTATTTTCTTTTGAACCCAAGGTAATGAAGAATAGCATCATAAAGATAAGTCCAAAACCTATGGCATCGTAGATGGTGAATCTACTCTTTAAAACAAATGTTGAGATAAGGGCAGCTGTTATTGGTTCAGCAAAACTGTAAAGAATTGCTTTTTGTGGACCGATTTTTGATACTCCGCTTATGTATAGGGTAAATGCACAAATATTACCGATAACGACAACAAAGAGTATTCCCAATATTCCCATAAGGTTTGGAATGTAGTGTATTTTCCAGGTTCTAAAAGCTATCCCCAAGAGTGCACCGCCAAGTAAAAATGACCATCCCTGAGCCACGATGACAGGAATGCTATTAGTAATCTTCGGTGCAAGTACGTTGTATATCATTACGCAGAAAGCACTGCCGATACCGGCAATAAGTGCAGGAAGTGGTAATGAGATATGCTTTAAATCACCGTGAGTTGTTAACAGGAAAACACCGGTTATTGCTAAAAGTATGGATATGATTTCAAATGATCTGGGCAATCTCTTTGAGGTCATGCATGTAAAGATAAGTATAAATATTGGTGATAGATCCTGAAGTATTGTTCCCATGGCTGCATTTGAAAGTTCGATAGTTAGAAAATATAGGAACTGACAGATACTTACACCCGCAACTCCATATATAATCATCCATTTTGCCATTTCTACAGATTTCCATGGCTTGAACACGGTATCTTTATGTCTTATCAGGCAATACAAAAGGATAAGTATTCCTGAAAGACCAAGTCTTATAGGCACGAGCCACCTGCTATCCATCAGCTGTACGGTAAAAAGGTACTGGCCCATTGATCCGGACAATCCCCAGCAAGATGCTCCAAGTAGCGTATATATTATTCCTTTTAGATTTCTTTTCATTGTGTTACTGCTCCTTGACAGAAAACATATATAACACAATCAGAATTCCTTTTCAATTTATCTTCAGGATAAAAAAATCACTTTATTTTTTAAAAAACCAAAAAATGTTGGTATTTCATATTTGAGAAAGATAATCAGTGATTCAAAAGGAGATTATAAAAGATGTTTATTAAGAAGATATTTGCAAGGATATGCGCAGGAGCACTTTCGGGGACACTTGTATTCTGTATAAACCCTTCGGATATGGGAGTTCAGAAAACCCAGGTGAATGTTCAGGCGCAGCATCTTGATGCAAACGGGGGCAGCGCAGTTAATGTGGGTACTACATCTACTGTAAAGAAGATAAAAATAGTCAGTGAAAAGAGTATACTGCGCAAACTTATACATACCTGTGGGAATGCCATAAATAGATGTTACAGTAATCCGCCAGAAATAAAAGATGTTATGGATGAAACCCAAAAAGAAATATTCGCCATAACACAGTCCGGAAGCAGCGAAGATTTTGAGCCAATCAGCATGATTGTCATGAATGCATTAAATAGGATTGAAAGAGCCAGTAAACTGCATGGAACAGTGACCGGTCATGCTACTGGGTTTTCACAGCTTGATTATAAAACAGCCGGTTTTCAGCCATCAGATCTTATTATTATTGCAGCAAGGCCATCTATGGGAAAAACTGCTTTTGTGCTGAACATTGCTCAGCATATGGCGATACATGATGTCAGATATGATAGATGACCTATGGATCCAGTTCAAGAAATCAGCAACGTCTACAGGCGGAGTATATATATCTGATCCATGGAACACACTAATAATCCCGACATATCAGGTATTGTATCTAAAACATGAAGATATGTATGAAATAAGGAAATGCTAGCTGTTACTCTGTTGGAATTGACGAGGTAGGGCTAAAGTGTTATATTGTAACTAGAAAATAGTTGCAAGAGGAATTACTGTGCCAAAGAAATCAAAATTACTAGAAAAATTACTGTCAAAACCCGCACCGACAAGTTTTACAATAAGAGAACTGGACGCACTTATGAAGCAATGTGGCTGCGAAAAGTTCGAGGGCGGAAGAGGATCAGGAATAGGCTATTATCATGTTGAAACCAAGCGCATCCTCCAATTTGACGGTCCGCACCCAGGTAATGAACTGTACAGGTATCACGTAAAGATGGTCATAGCATTTCTTAAGGAAGTAGGTGAGATAGAATGATAAGTTCACTGATGGAATACAATGGATATCATGCAAAAGTAGAATTTGACCAGGAAGATCAGATATTCATAGGTCACGTTCTTGGCATCAATGACTCTCTGAATTTTCATGGAGAATCAGTAAAAGAGCTTACACAGTCCATGCATGATTGTATAGATAATTACCTTGATTACTGCCAGAAGATTGGAAAAGATCCTGAACGAGAATTTAAAGGCTCATTCAATGTTCGCATTAAGCCTGAGCAGCATAAGAAAATTGCATTATATGCTGCCAATGAAGGAATCACAATAAACCAGTTTGTATCCAGAGCTATTGATGATGAACTGGACATCCTAGAAGGTTAGCCCAAAGACGCAATATTTTTGTTAATTCGCCGATTCGAAAACTGATAACTAAAGATGGATTTTATAATGGAAAGGCCTTGATGACAAGGCTTTTCTTTATTTGTTTCAACTATTAAGATATAAGGGTATGAAACCTTTTCTGAGCAAATTAGATATGATGAGTTTAAAAAAGTTGTGGAGAAAATTAGGTCATAATCTGTAGAAGTGATTCATTTCGCTGATTAGATTACAGTTGAACTTACAAAAGGGGACGGACAAAAAGTATGGACTATAATTTTAAATTTCCGAAGGATCTGTATTCTGAAGTTCGCATTGAAGAGCGTTACAGGATATGGCTTACCATCCGAAACGGGAAGATTGAAAATGACGGTGCGTACACCGAAGTCGGGGCCATGGTACGTGTGTTTGACGGGAACATGTGGTATACGGCAACAACTAACACACTTGAGGATATCCAAAGTCAGCTGGATTCACTTACTAAGATCGCTACGCCTGATCCTGACATTTACGAAAATGAAGTCGTGAAAGCGTTTGAAGTTAACCAAGATGTAATCATGAACTTCGATAAGGAATCGGATCTTCGCAATGTACCTAGAAGCAGGTGGAAGGAGATTCTGGACGATTACGTGGAAAAATGCTCAGATCCCGAGGATAAGGATGTCACTTTCAGGGAATGCTATATCGGCGGTGAACATGAAAAAAAGCATCTGATAACCAGCAAGGGGACGGATGTTGCGTGGGATATGCAGAGCTGCTACTTCGGTTTTAATTACGGTTTTACCGTGGATGGTGTTACTTCCTACGGAAATTATTATGCCGTGAAGATGACGCTGCCGGAACTTATTGGTCTTGAGGAAAAAGTGCTGGAGAAAAAGGAGCTGTATCTGGACTATGCTAAGAATGCAAAGGACATTGACCCTGGTGAGTATGAGTGCGTGCTTGCTCCCATGGTAACGGCGATGTTTACCCACGAGAGCTTCGGACATAAGAGCGAGGCGGATTTTATGCTGACAGACAAGACTCTGGCTAAAGAGTGGGTGATTGGAAAGAAGGTGGGCTCCGAAAAGATATCCATCTGTGATGATGGTCAGCTCTTAAATCATGGTTATGCGCCTTATGACGACGAGGGCACGAAGGCATGCAAGACTTATCTAATGAAGGATGGTGTGCTCATAGGAAGACTGCATGATTCTAAGTCTGCCGTTACAATGGGTGAGCAGAAGACCGGAAATTCCAGGGCACAGGATTACCACAAACAGCCCATTGTCCGTATGACAAATACATATATGGAACCGGGAACGGATAAGTTTGAGGATATGATTGCAGGCATAAAAGACGGAATCTATGTGAGGGATGTATCCAACGGTACGGGTAACTCTACTTTTGTCATGAACCCTACACTTTGTTTCCGTATCAGGGACGGAAAAGTATGTGAGCCTGTCCGCGTGCACATGCTGACGGGCAACGTGTTCCGTGCTCTTTTTGATGTGGATGCCGTTGGTGATGATTATGAACTGTTTGACACCTACAGTTGCGGTAAGAACGGTCAGGACTTACGCGTGTCAGCAGGCGGGCCCAGCATTCGCGTTAAAAAACTATCCATAAGTTGAAGATTGAGGTTAACATATGCACAGAGCAAAAGACATATGGTCGCAAAATAAGAGCACGTTTGAATTTGATGAAGGAAAACTCGTTTCATTCGGAAGAGAGAGTAATTACGAAACCTCTCATAGAATCTACAAAGACGGGATTGCAGGTATTTACTATCACATAGGCAGGGTAAGTGACGAAGAAGGTTATGCTAAGGCCAAGAAGAATCTCGAGCGTGAACGTCCTTATCCCTTCGAATTGGAGACCGGAACAAGAGCACGGGACAAGAGAGAACGTGTATTAACGGACAGGGAACTTCAGAGCAAGGCGGAGAACTGCATTGAGTACTTAAATGAGACCTATCCGAAATTCCGCTGCAAGATCAGGTTCACGGGGACCGAGTATGACAGGAGGACCGTTAATGATCTCGGAATGGATTACCATTCACAGGATTATGCGGTTGGTGTAAGCGGCACCTTTAAGCATTGCGACAGCAAGAACATAGATGACGGATATTTTGAGTTTAATATGCGTGATTTCGATGAGAAGGTATTCCGCCAGGTGGCAGATGATTACTTTGGTCAGTACGAAGTTATGAAGGAAATCCCTGAGGAAGTTATCCTGGATGTGACCTATTACGGGCTTGTCGGTTTCTTCTCACAACACTTAAACGGCGAGGAACTGGCCAGGGGAACTTCCCTTCTTACCGGAAAAATCGGAGAGAAGCTCTTTTCCAATAACTTTACACTGATCCATGATGCTACGGATGAGGAGGCCTGGTTCAATACTTTCTGGGACGGCGACGGATGCGTATTTGAAAATGACACACTGGTACTTGTTGAGAACGGCGTTCTGAAGACCGGGTATGCCGATAAAAAGACTGCGAGGGAATATAACATCCCCCACACTGGACCTGCTTATAATGATTTTTCTGACGTTCCGGGAGCGGGAGGACTTAACTTAAGGATCGCAAGGAGTGGGAAGACCGTTAAAGAACTCCTTGACGGGCGCCTGTGCGTGGTGCCGGTGGACTTTACTTCCAGCGGTTTTAATGAAAAGGGGGAGTACACCATGCTGATCCAGAACTCTCTTCTTTTCGACGGCGAGAAGGTCCTGGGCCGTTTACCCGAATTCAAGATTGCCTCAACAGTCTTTGACATGTTCGGCAAGGACTTCATCGGTGTGAGTTCCGACCGCCCGATATACTATGACAAGCAGTTGCTGGTGAGAGTGAACAAAGTGTGATGCGGGTCTCGGAATGGATCAATGGCTGATAATGGACAAGAGATAAATAGAACGATAAATCCGAATATTATTGTTTGGAGAAAGATGATTATTTATGGATTGGGAATTGTGTTCACAACATTTGACTAGCGGTTATATTCCGGTAGCAGTAGCTTTGGTTTTATACTTTGTATTGGCACGTATACTTAAAAAGCAGCATCATGTGGGTCATATTTTTATATCAGTTGTTTTTACATTTTACCTTGTAGGTATACTTACTATGACAGGAATATGGTACAGAGGAGCGTTCTCTCCAAGAATAGTTTATGTTCCTTTTATAGCAGACATTATCTTTTTATAAAAAATATTGAGTTAGTGTGTTTAGGCGTAAGTGAAGTCGCAGCTAGTGATTGATAGAATTTTTCTTATGAACGATAAAGTTTCAAAGTGGTATGAGAATACCAAAAACGTTGATGAAATGCTGGACTGGAGGCCTGCATTGAAAGAATGGGAAAAATCAGTTTCCAAACTTTTTTCTCCTGGCTCAAGGATACTTGACATTGGGTGCGGTTTGGGCCGTGAAGCATTCGCATTACATGATCTCGGATTTGAAGTTGTCGGGATCGATATTTCGAATTATCTGGGCACAAACTCTCGGATTGTTGTATGGAGACGAGTTGAAGAGCAGATATCTGTCGGAATGCAAAAGAGTTCTTAAGACAGGAGGTCTGCTCAGTTTTTCAACTCATGATTATAACTATCTGAAAGAGAATCATCCTAATTGTCTTAAAGGTCATAATTTTTTTCCGTATGCCAAAGGAGATATTTACTGGGAATCTTTTGAAGCAAATGATCTGATACAGTTTGCCAATAAGGCAGGTATGGAGGTTATCCTTTGTGAAAAGGGGAAAATATACATACCGGAAGACGGAACTGTTCTGCATTGTCTGTGCAGTAAACGAGTTTGGTAGATAAAATTGCAGTTTTCTTTACCACGAACAATCCAAATACATATCTGGAAAAAGTTCACAAATTTTTTACTTACACGAAAAAAATAATTATGATAAAGTGGCTATCGTAAAAGAAACGCAGTGCGATGTACACTAGGCTTTGTGGAGGTCATAACGAGTTTATGGCCTCTTTTTTATTGCACTTTTTTAGAAAGGTAGGTTTAAAAATGCCAAAGAACAGAATTCAGGAAACAATTTTTACAGTAATGATGGTTATAGTTATGGTTTATGGACTTGTATGCTATAACATAGCGCTCGAAACAGGCGGAATGAAGAACTTCATCTTCGTTGCAGCACTTTCAGAGCTTCCGATTATGGGATTAGCAGCCTTTATACTTGATACTTTTATCGCTGGCCCCATTGCCAAGAAAAAGGCTATGAAGCTGGTTAATCCCAAAAGAGATAACCCATTTATGATGGTACTTGCTATCTCAGTATTTTCCGTACTTTTCATGTGCCCCATGATGAGTTTTGTTGCAACAATTCTCTTTAAGGGTGGTTTCAATGCAGAGATGATCGCTACATGGCTTGAGACTACTGTAAAGAACTTCCCTATGGCTTTCTTTTATCAGCTGATGATTGCCGGACCTTTTGTAAGATGGATCTTTGGACTGATCTTTTCAGACAAAAAGGTAGCAACGGAAGCCGAACCACAGAAGGAATGTTAAAGAAGTGAGGTAGAAATGATTTCGATGATTATGGCAATCGCCATATTTGTAATAATGTTTGGCTTGATAATATGGGATAAAATCGAGAGACACATAGTAACACTTGCATGTGGCCTCGCAACAGCAGTACTGGTATTTGGAGTTTGTATGAGAAGCATGGATGCTTTTCTTGAAACACTGAACATAAGAAATATTTTCACTTTGGGCTTCTGGTATGAAGCAGGTACCGCCTCTGAGAGCACTGGCGGTATCAATTGGGCGACAGTTATTTTCCTTGCTGGAATGATGGTCATGGTAGAAGGCATGGCCAGAGCTGGATTTTTCAGATGGCTGTGTATGACCATTGCAAAAGCTGTGAAATATAAGGTTATCCCTATATTCCTTACATTCATGGTAATGAGCTTTGTTCTTGCGATGTTTATCGATAGTATTACGGTTATTCTTTTCCTGGCTGCGGTAACATTAGAGCTGGCGCAGCTCCTTAAGTTTAATCCGATACCAATGATCCTGTCAGAGATCTTTTGTGCCAACCTTGGAGGATCCGCTACAATGTGCGGTGATCCGCCTAACATTATCATAGGAACTTCCTTTGGTTATTCCTTTGCAGACTTTGTGGCTAATACAGGACTTATAGCTGTTATTTCTCTGGTTGTTATCGTGTTGTATTTTTATCTGGTATTCAGAAAAGAACTATCTTCAGCAGGAAATGCTGTAATTGATGAGAGCAAGGCCGATCCTTCATCTGCAATCACAGATAAAAATGCATTCTTCATCAGTACTGTTATTTTCCTTCTTGCTGTTGTTTTGCTTGTGACACATGCTCAGACAGGCCTTACAGTGGCTTTTATCGGAGTGCTTATAGCAGCAATCACATTGCTTACTGCAGGAAAAGATGTAGTGAAGATCCTTAAAGGAGTGGACTATAAGACTCTTCTTTTCTTCATAGGTCTTTTTATGGTAGTAGGAGGACTTGAACAGACAGGAGTACTTGAAGTTGTAGCTGATTTTATCGGCAAGGTAAGCGGCGGAAAGATGACGGTTATGATCGCGATTATCATCTGGGTATCTGCTATTGCCAGCGGATTTGTTGATAATATACCTTTTGCTGCGACAATGATACCTGTTATTAAGACCCTGGCAGCTACTACAGGGGCAGATCTTTCAGTCCTTGCATGGACACTTGCAATGGGAACAGATATTGGAGGAAGCGCAACTCCTATAGGAGCGTCAGCAAATGTAGTCGGAACTTCAATAGCAGCAAGAGAAGGATATCCTATCAGCTGGAAAAAGTACTGTTTTTCTGCTGTTCCTGCTACAATTATTGTAGTGCTTATTTCTATGGTCTGCATTTATGTCAGATATTTATGATAGAAAGAGGTTGAGAATGAATAAACAACTTATTATTTCAGTCGGAAGGGAATTCGGTAGCGGCGGACATGTTATTGCTCACAAGCTGGCTGAGCACTATCAGCTCCCTATTTATGACTATAATCTCTTAAGAGAGATTGCAATAGAAAAAAATGTGAACCCGGAAGAACTTGAAAAGTATGATGAGAAGCCAAGAAGCCTACTGTTTAACAGAACGGTCAGAGGCTATAGCAGTTCGGTGGAAGATAACATACATAAGATGCAGTTTGATTTCCTGCGTAAAAAATCAGATGCAGGAGAGTCTTTTGTTATCATTGGAAGGTGCTCAGAGGAAATCCTTAAAGATAATCCCAACATGGTGAGTATCTTTATCCTGGCAGATTATGAAGCAAAGATTACAAGAACCATGGAAAGAGAGAATATCACCAGGGAGCATGCGGAGAAGCTGATTGCTTTCCACAACAGGAAGAGAAAGGCTTATCACAACTATTACTGCAAGGGAAAGTGGGGAGATTCCAGAAACTATGAGCTCTCCATTAATAGCAGCAGGATAGGTCTTGAAGAGACAACCAGGGTGATTATTGATTACATTGATGCAAGGAATCACGCTAAATAAATATTGAGGAGCATTCGGCTTTATAAAGTTATCTCGCAATATATATTTCTTCCTCGATGGTTCGCATTATTCACCATAATACGAACTAAAAGCTTTCGAGTAACAGTGACAGTTTTCAAATATTACCTTCATCAGAAAACATTCACGGGATTCTGAGGCGAAAATTGTATTCCTGAAAAACAAAGTGGTGTTATTGCGTGAACAGATGGTGCTCAATAGAAAATTGAGTGGGCTCACAGTCCGAAATATTCAATTCTTCAATTACGTGGAAAAATCCTTAAAAAAATCTGACTCTAGAGGATACTAATCTTTCATAAGTATCCTCTTTATTTTGTGCCGGGTATACTTTATTACTGCACCGCATCACCGCGTTAATTTCATAAAATGTGGATTTAACGAAATGATATTATGCCAAACTGGTGTTCTCATGTAATTATCTGTAATTGTCAGCTCTTCAAATGGTTTTTATTAACGTTTTTATTCTTAGACAAACTTCTTCTCCAAACTTCTTTTTCAATTCTATAATATCAAAACTGCCAGATCTTTACAATAAAGTCCCCATGATACAATGAGAAAACCCCAGGTCGTTACTATTCACGGTCTAAATACTTTTGGACATGACAAATCAGCGTACTTAATCAGCACGCTGATTCGCTATTAAGTTTCAGTATGATTATTTCTGTGAAGAGAAGATTTCCTCCACAGTATAAGGTTTACCATTGCATAGCCTGGACAGAGCTTCTATTTCATTTATCCCGTTACGACGGCATGTTTCGATATATGTCCTTATAAGGGCGTAATTATCCGCGGTATCAGTAGATGCAAACTGACCTGATACCTTCATTTTGGTTTTGATTCCTCTGAGTGATCTTTCCGACAGATTATTCGTTGTAGGTATTGAAAAATCGTAAATCCATGCGAAAAAGTTTTCTCTGTATT
>NZ_FMYB01000065.1 GCF_900104155.1 Butyrivibrio sp. INlla16 | reverse complement strand
CTGGCAGATATATAAAATTCAATCTGTGCAGTAGCTGCCCTTACGAAGAAGAAGTATTCCAGATTTTCGATAACATCTGGCAGCTGAAGGTGCAGTTGGAATAGTAACTGTTAACGTACCTTGACAACCAAAAAGCCATTCTCAGGAAGCTATAGGGATAGTCTACCCTTTTTCAGCTTTCGAACGCGCCATTTTCAGCGTTCGCGCTTCGAAAAAATATCCAAAGCGATTTTTGAATGGTTCTAAGGTGTCATGAATAATTCAGGTTAAACTGATTATTGTACTTAATACGAAGCTGATGATAAATCCGGGAACCGTGAAGTGTCCTGAAGTGAGCGTGCCCACAAGAGAAAGTGCAAGACTCATAAGAATTCCCATTCTGATTGCCATCTGTCTACCGATTTTTCTCATCTGTTCTTCCATGCGAAAACCCTCCGTTTTCCGGTGTGCCTGTTAACTTTTCTCTAGATAAAGTCCTCGGGATGTTCCTTAAAATGCATCATCATTGTTGCAGTAAGGCTAAGATTACTGTTCTCTTTTCCGATATCCTCTCTCTTAACCCACTCGGCTATGGCGAGCTCATCACGATCAATATTAACATCACCGTCGCCGTCAAGTTCACAGAAATATCCAAGCAAAAGATTTGAATCGAATCCCCAGGGCTGACTTGCAAAGTATCTTATATTCTTTACCTTAAGCCCGACTTCCTCCATAACCTCACGTCTTACAGTATCCTCCGCGGACTCTCCTATCTCGCAAAAGCCTGCAATAAGAGCATTTCCTTTATATGGCCTTCCCACATATTTTGTCATCATGATCTTATCCTTGTCCGTTACCCCAACGATAACAGCAGGGCATATCTTAGGATAAATGATGTTGCCGCATCTTGGGCACCTAAGAGCTCTCTCCTTGTCGTAAACGACCGTCTCCCTGCCGCACCTTCCGCAGAACTTGTTGTCGCGGTACCAGACATAGAGGTGATATGCTGTCATCCCGGCAAAGCACAGATATCCCGGATTTGCATTTCTGAGAACTCTGATATCTTCATATCTGTACTCGTGCTCCGGAGATCTGTCCACCGAGATATCGGAAATATAAAATCCGTACTCTCTTTTGGGCAGGAAAAAACGCATATCGTCAATTTCAAAGAGAAAGACCATCTCCTTTTTATCTATTCCTATCTCATCTGCCTTAGGAAAACTAATCTCTCCGTTTTCTCCCAAAACGCACAAAAGCTCCCTTCCCCGAAAAGAAAACACGTAATCTCCGGAGACAGGAAGCTCAGCTTTATACTCATTATGAAATTTCCTGGGTGATATATCCTGAATCATATAATGATTGTAACATCATCTAATCTTCATTTCGATACCTTGTAATATAAATAACAGAAAGTTATAATTTATTTTATACAATTTAAATAAAAGGAGGCTTATCATGCAGGAAGTTTATGAATTTTTAAAAAAATGCGGCACTTATTATCTGGCAACAGTTGACGGAGAGCAGCCCAGAGTACGCCCCTTCGGAACAGTAGATATTTTTGAGGATAAGCTTTACATCCAGACAGGCAAAGTAAAGGATGTTTCCAAGCAGATCCAGGCCAATCCCAAGGTGGAAATCTGTGGTTTCACCGAAGGCAAATGGGTTCGCGTTGCAGGAGAACTTGTACGCGATGACAGAATTGAAGCAAAGCAGCATATGCTTGATGCTTATCCGTCTCTTCAGGGCATGTACAAGGCTGATGATGATAATACAGAAGTTCTTTACTTTAAGAACGCTACCGCAACCTTCTCTTCCTTTACCGACGCGCCCAAGGTTGTACAATTCTGATAACCTATAAAAATATAATTATGCCACCGGCTTATCAAAGTACCGGTGGCATTTTTCTCTAGATATCCTTATATAAAAAAATCTTACAATTCCTCAACGACCTGGAAAATATAGAATTTTAAATAAAATGATGCATCGTTAGACCAAAGTATAGGATGGTCCGCAGCCTGCTGCCTGAATTCTACCTGACGAAGCTGCTTATGGGCACTCCTTGCTGCCTCTCTGATCGTCTTTGCAAAAAGCTCCTCATCCATAAAATGAGAACATGAACAGGTTGCCAGATATCCACCGTTTTTCACAAGCTTCATTCCCCTGATATTAATCTCCCTGTAGCCCGTGACAGCCTTCTTAATCGAAGCTCTCGATTTTGTAAAGGCCGGTGGATCAAGGATTACCACATCATACTGCTCGTTCTGCTTCTCAAGGTCCGGCAAAAGGTCAAACACATCCGCGCATTGGAATTTTATTATGTTTTCAAGCCCGTTAAGCTTTGCATTTTCCTCCGCCTGAGCACAGCCCACGTCCGATGCATCAACTGCATGGACAGAACTTGCACCTGCTGCCGCAGCGTTAAGTCCAAAAGATCCGGTATGAGTAAAGCAGTCAAGGACCTTCTTCCCCTTACAAAGTGATGCTATAGCCCTTCTGTTATTCTTCTGATCCAGGAAAAATCCAGTTTTCTGGCCGTTCTCAACATCTACATAATACTTTACTCCGTTTTCCTCAATGAGCACCTTTGTATCAAAAGGCTCACCTATAAAGCCTTTGGTTCTCTCAAGACCTTCCTGCTCTCTGACCTTGGCATCGCTTCTCTCATATATTCCCCTTATGACCACGCCGTCTTCTGAGAGCACCTTCTTACACAGATCAAGAATAATGTTCTTCATCCTGTCTGTACCAAGAGCAAGCGACTCAATGACAAGTACATCGGAAAACTTATCAATTGTAATTCCCGGAAGAAAATCTGCCTCACCAAAAATCAGGCGGCATGAAAGCTTCTGCAGAGCTTCCTTTTCATCAGTTCCCGAAAGCCTGGCATCATACCCGTATAACTCAGGGTTCATAACCGTTTTTCTGTAACCCCACGCATTTCTTATACGAGTTTCCAAAAGCTCCTCATTTACAGGATGCTCTTTTCTTCTCGACATCATGCGCACTCTTATCTTGGAATTGGTATTAATAAAACCGTATCCCATAAAGTATCCATCATGATCAAGCACATCGACAATATCACCATTATCAAAGCTGCCCTCTACTCTGTTTATCTCATTATCAAAAACCCAGGCTCCGCCGGCCTTGATTGTTCTCCCCTCGCCCTTTTTCAAAATTACCTTTGCATCAGCAACAACAATTGCACTCATAATTATGCCTTTCTTCGCTCACCTATTGACAAAATAACACTTTATATTGTATCATACTTTTTGCTGCGAAAGTCTCTACGGCTTTTGCTTTACATATAACGGAATGTGGCTCAGTTTGGTAGAGCGCTGCGTTCGGGACGTTGCGCTGCAACAGCATATTTCAATTGAATAACACTTCCATCGGGGTGTGGCTCAGCTTGGTAGAGCGCGTCGTTCGGGACGACGAGGCCGCAGGTTCGAATCCTGTCACCCCGATTTTTTATGCCCTAATTCTAACTTTTTTCTAACTTTTTCTGTTTATTCCTTCGCTTATTATTCTAAAATGATTTTTTCACTTTTTGCCTCATAAAAGTATCGTTTTACTACTCTTTGTATTCCTTCAGTGGAATCAGTCCATTCATAGCATGGGATATTGCTTTTTTTGCTTCCTTCTCCTTGACCTTAGCATATATTTTAAGAGTAGTAGCGTAGTCTGCATGTCCTACCCACTTCTGAATACTCTTAACATCCATATTCTGGTGGACCAGTATTGATACACATGAGCTCCTAAGCCCGTGGAATGTGATGTTTTGTGGTAACTCGGGCATCTTCTTGATGAGCTTTCTGAAGGTCTTTGTCGGATGATCCGGATAAAAAAGCGACCCATCAACGTGTTTGAAGATGTAGTCGCTTTCGATATAACTATTACCGCAGAGTTTGCGATTATTATTCTCTTTTTCCTTTAATTTAAGGAACATATCTATCTGTTCATCCGTCAGAGGATACTCTCTGGCACTTGACTCTGTCTTAGTGGTATTTGCCCTTGTGACAGTTGTTCCTTTGGTCACAGTGTGGTTAATCTTCATAAGCTTGTTCTTAAAGTCGATAGCTTGCCAGCGAAGTCCCAACACTTCCTCTCGTCTCAGACCAAAAAACAGAGTGACATAGAAGAGCTCGTACAGTTCATGCTCCTTTATACCACTCAAGAATAACTGAGCTTCTTCATATGAGAAGAACTCATCATCTTCCGTTTTGTCTTTTATATGCTCCGATGCAAGCTTCTTGTTTATTACAACCCCTTTTACCGGATTGTAGGCAATGATGCCATCCTTGAATGCCTGATCCATAACGCCACCCAGAAAGACCTTTGTATCCTTCACAGTTCTTGGCTGAACATCGTAAGCAATGAACATATTATCCAGAAAGTTCTCAACCATGATCTCGTTGACATCCTTAACCTTAGTATCTCCAAAGAAGCTCTTTATCCTATTACCTCTATGGACATAAGATTCATAGGTTGTGTCTGCGACCTCCCTCTTTTTCTTACTGAGAAAATGATCAGTATAATCAGAGATAGTGATATTTCTGTCTACAGGAGCTGTTGTCTTCCTACTAATGAGACGTTCTCTTGCTTCAGAAGCTTTCTTGACGTTCTCGGGAGTATCCGCAAGCTTTGTGGCTATCCACTTCTTCTCAGACTTCTTTTTCCCATCCTTGATAATATTCTGAGAAACTACTATATAAAGATAGCCTCTCTTCCCCTGTATTCCGGGAGCTCTTTTGCCATCCTTCTTAGGTCTTGCCATGCCTTAACTTGCCTCCTTGATAAACTCCATGTCAGGGTACATGAATTCCAAGAGATAAAGCTTGGGAATTCTGTACTTACCTGCAATCATGATGGATTTTATTGTGCCGTTCTTCAGATAGTCGTAAACTGTGTTACGACCTATCTGAAGGATCTTCTTGACATCTTCCGGCTTAAGAATGTCATTGTACTCTGCTAACATATTTCTGTATTCCATATCAGCCAGCCCTCCTTCCTTTGTTATTTCGCATTTCTTCGATCATTTCCTTGACTGCTTCGTGGGGCGTAGGATCTTTAACACCACATATATCTCTTCGATCCAACATCACCAGTTTCAATTTGCGATTAGCTCTCTGCTTTGCTCGTGTTTTCATTGTTATCATCCTCCTTTCAAACACGCTAAAAAAGCTTTTTGTATCGTCGACATCCGGTTTTCTTGGGAAACACTTTTGGTGACATCCAATCATCCGGGAAACTACGGGTTCTTATGAACCATGTTATTTTGTTTTTGTTATAGCTCTTCGTGAAATATATTATCTTAAGCTATAATTATAGTATCAATATTATTTTAATGTGTCAATATTAGGATATGCTATATTTATAAAGTTTAATATATTTCATTTACAAGATGTGATAAAATATAGTCTGTAATAGAAAGACTAACTATTAAAAGTCAATAGATATTTCATATATATTGGTCAAGACACAGAAATGTGTTTTAGATAGTGGCAGAAGTCTTACTTCTGCAATCAGTACTTTGAAAACTGCATGACAAATAGAGCATCCATAAGGGTGCTCGTAGAAAAGGTAAAAAAGAGCTTATCCGTGGTATGGCTCGCCTGTAAGTTCCATACGGTAGATCAATCTAACAAGCTTTTTTGCAGCATGGGAAACGGCAACACTATAGTGTTTCCCTTCGCCTATCTTTTTGGAAAGATAGATACCATATGATTCGTCCCACTTGCATACGAATTTAGTTGCATTAAAGAGGGCATAGCGAAGATAGCTGGAGCCTCGCTTCTCCATATGTGAATGGGATGAGTTCAATTGACCTGATTGATAGGTTGAAGGTGACATACCTGCATAAGCAAGGATCTTATCTGCACTTGAGAAACGTGTAAAATCACCTATTTCAGCAAGTATCATGGCGCCCATTCTGTAACTGATTCCAGGAATTGTCATTATAGGTGAGTTACAGGTATCCATGATAGATTTGATTGATTTTTCAACCTCCTCAATCTCAGCTGTAAGGACATCTATCAGATGAATGGTGTGTTTCAGCTCTAACGATTTAGATGGCATTACAGAACCAATAGAATCCCTCGCTGCATTCCTGATTGTACGTGCAACTTCATCGCCGTATCTGCCTCTTGAAGCAGTATAGAGCACGGATTTCAGATGGGTAAGATGACAAGAAGCGATGTAAGATGCACCAGGCATTTCTGAGAGTAGTGCATAGACAGAAGCCATATGCAAGGTTGGCACAAGCTTCTCAAGCTCTGGAAAAAGAATGTTCACCAGTCTCGAAACGGAAGATTTTAACTTGGCACGTTCTTGAACTTTATCGAAACGATAACGGGTTAATGACTTCAGCTCCTCGCTGTGATATGATGTGTCTGAGTAGGGCTTGAGAGTCTTATCAGTCATTAACATCATAGCAATCGAATAGGCATCGACTTTATCCGTTTTCGTCTTTCTAAGGCTTAGACCTTTTCTGTAAAGATTTGTATGTAACGGGTTGATAACATAGGTGGTCAGACCTTTATCAATGAGCGAACCTAGGATATTGAGTGAATAGTGACCGGTAGCTTCAAGGCCTACTTTTATTTCTGCCTTATTTTTGGTCAGTTCAGATATCTTCTGATAAAGCTCATCGTAGCCTGCCTTGTTGTTTGGGATTGTGAATACCGGAAACAGCTTTTCGGCTTCGGATCCCAGGATAGAGCAGTCGTGCTTATCCTTAGCTACATCGATACCAACATAGATCATACACATGATCCTCCCATAAAAGTATTTGATGCTGCTGTAAGATCCACAGGGCTCTCTGCCGGATGTAACCTCGTTCTACATAAACCGTCATGCGGTATCTAACTGATTAACATTGTGACAAAGAGGCTGTGGTTGGAGCCTTTCTATAACCGTCCATGCGGTAGGAGACCAAGACCAATCCACAGCATCTTTAACAGCATACCCGATACCTAAGAACAGGTAAAGAATGGGTATGACTATATAATACGAGGAGCATAACCATGGGTGATAAAGAAAACTTGTTTGGAGAGCGTTTGAAAATGCTACGATCTTTACAGGGTAATAAGTCCCAGAAGGATTTTGCTGTAGAGCTTGGCATTCCTCAGCCTACGCTGTCATCCTATGAAAGTGGAAAAATAAAACCTACAGTTGATGCCATCATCAATATCGCTGATAAATGCGGAGTTTCAATGGACTGGTTATGTGGTCGTGATGAAACATTCCACCTAGGTAGTCTTGGCGATGTATTATCATGTTTCCTGGAACTGTATGAGACAAATGAGTTTTCAATAAAGACTACGATACATGACCGTGTAGATATAGAATCAAAAGATGCTACTGAGGATGAAAAGCGCAACTGGATAGAGTTGAAGATCTATCATAACGAAGTTTTCCATGATTCGAAGGCTACGCTAAATCAAGATTTATGCTCAGCCATTGAGAAAGCATATAAGCTTACAAATGAGCTGCGTCGCTTTGAGCGGTCACAAGAAAGCTATGAGCGTGAGAAGCAGTATTTTATAGATAATATGAGAAGTGTTCCGATCACTAAGATTGACCATTCTGATATTCCGGAAGATGAACAGAGAAAGCGTATGTTGGAACTTATGAAGGCAGAATGGGAAGCGATGGAAAACAAGAATTAATAACGGAGGGTGTTATGACAACAAGTGAAAAACCTCGTGCTGTCCGTTCACATGACATTATCCTTGATAATGATTATGTAGAATGGATTCATGATATAAAATTGAGATTTCAAAGCTCACAACAGAAGGCGGCTGTAAAGGTAAATTACGAGCAGCTATTTTTCAATTGGCAGCTTGGAAGAGATATCGTAACCAGAAAGGCTGAACAAAAATGGGGAAGTGGTATAGTAGAACAGTTAAGCCTTGACTTACAGGCAGCATTCCCTGATGCCAAAGGGTTTAGTACGACAAATCTCTGGTATATGAAGAAATGGTTTTTATTCTATTCAACCGAACTCCAAAAACTCCACCAGCTTGGTGGAGTTTTCCCAACGGAATTAAAAAAGAATGCTGAACAAATGACAAACGCAGATTTTGAAAAACTCCAACACCTTGGTGGAGAATTAGATTTTCCAGTTATATTCAGCTTTGTTCCTTGGCGTCATCATATAGAAATAATAACAAAATGCAAAGATGTAGATGAAGCAATTTTCTATATTCAAAGAACGATAGAAGATGGATTGAGCCGCAATGCTCTCGATGACATTATTCGCGCTGATTTATATCATACAAAAGGAGCCGCTCTTACCAATTTTGGAGACAAGCTCCCTGCAATACAAGGTCAATTGGCACAAGAAATTCTAAAAAGCAATTATGATCTTGGTTTTGTTAGCTTACCTAAGGGATATGATGAGGATGCACTGGAGGATGTTCTCGAACAGCACATGACTCGTTTTTTACTTGAGCTTGGTGATGGCTGGGCATTTATAGGCAGGCAAAAGGAGATAATCATAGCTGGGAAAACAAGAAAAATCGATCTGCTTTTCTATCATATTTACCTGCGTTGTTATGTGGTATTAGAACTTAAGGTCAAACCATTTGATCCTGAATTTGCCGGAAAACTGAATTTTTATGTTAATGCAGTAAATGAATTTGTAAAAAGGGATAGCGATAACCCTACAATAGGACTATTGATATGCAAAGACATGGATCGTACTGAGGTGCAACTCGCTTTTCAAGGTATTACTACACCAATGGGTGTGGCAACCTACGACAATGTACAGATTAAAAAGATTCAAGAACAATTACCTACAGCAGAACAGTTCCAGAAACAGATAGAATTAGCTGAGAAAGAATATAAGATGAGTCTTCACAACGAAGATTAACTATGAAATGAGGTACTAATAGTTTAAGGCACTGGAGAAAAAGTTCCAGTGAGAGTGTCAAGTAAAGTGTGTAAGTTTATTTATTTGAGTGTGTGAAAAAATCTCTGTAAAAACGGAATAACACCATTCTAACGAGGTCTCCTAAGGTAAAATAAATCTTAAGGAGGCCTTTTATTATGGCAAAAGAAAAGAAACCCGTACACAAAGTTCAGATGACAGACGGTAAGCGTCAGATTATCCAACAACTCCTCCAGGAGTATGACATCGAAACCGCAGAAGACATACAGGATGCTCTCAAGGATCTCTTAGGCGGTGCCATCAAAGAAATGATGGAAGCTGAAATGGATGATCATCTTGGATATCAGAAGTCTGAACGCTATGACAGCGACGATTACCGTAATGGATACAAGACAAACTTGAATTGGGAATGAACCATTCCCAAGGGCGTTATAACTCTTTACTATTTGTTATTTCATCATCCGCAAACCCTTATAAATACTAAATTTGCAGATGTTTTACTTTCCCTTATGATTTCCCTTGTGTTATATCGTCCCATAGTGCTTTATGAGTACTGATAAGGGAAAAAGCAAGGGAAAGATTCTACGGTAACACAATATAACACCTAACGGGCAATCAAACTGTTGAAATGCTATTTTGAATATCAATCCCTTACCTCTATATTCAGGTTTTATATATAATCTCTTAGCCTCGGCCATATCATCATTAATCTTCTTAATGGCTATAGTTGCTATAGGCTTTTCATTCTCATAGCCAAGAAGTAAGGCTCCTAACCATACAATTCCTCGTCCCAAAACTCATAGCCTAACTCCGTCCCTAGTGGTCACTCCATATTTTCCTTAACAATATCAAGCGCCCCACCCAGAAACGCTTCGATACTCTCGCGCTCGTCAAAGCACCTCTTGACCTTGTCCATTATACTCTCGTCTGTACCGCGCAAAGGCTCGTAGAACTGCGGATACGCCTTATTATCATATAGCGTAAACTTTCGCACTCCGGGCTCATTCAGTGTCGGATCGACCACAATTTCCTGTAAGTACCAAAGTGGCTCAGGCCACACCGGATCCGGCAAAGTAACACCTTTCATCTCACACAACTTCTCGTAAAAAATCATGTGATTGATTTCGTGAACCGCCCCTGAGAATACGCGCTCCTCATCCTGGTATGAGACAAAAAAACACTTATCCTGCGAACTGCGTGGATAGAAAGGGATGTAGCCTACATAGCAGATTATCTCCGGCTGACTTTCCTTCCACTCGTAGTTAAAAAGCGCACAGGAAGCCTCTATAAACTGCGGAATAAATGAATCAAACTTCTCAGTGAAATATTGAATTCTCTGTCGAATTTCTGCCTCATTGTCGGCGAGACGCTTAATCACTGCTTGCCTTATAGCCATGTCGCGCTCCGCCTTGTCTTCTATCTCTGCGACGTCCTTAAGCTCAGGACACAAGGCAATTGTCTTATCGTAGAACGGCCTTGTCGTATTCTTTTGCTTGTCGCGACTCAAAAAATTCTTTATAAATCTTGCATTATCTTCCGGATCAATCGGAAGAACCCTAACCCTTGGAATAAACACTATCCGATTCCCTCTCAAGAATGTCCCCTTGCGGGCAGCTTCCAGCTCTTTATCATCAATGATCTTAATTTGTTTAGTCCTCTCGCTCATCTCTCCCATTTGAAAATTCTTTTATTTTTTATAATCTGGTAAATACACAACAATAAAGGGTATCCAACAAATTTTTTATGTTCAAAAAAATCTAGAAGATAGTCTGTTGCATTTTCTGCCGTCCAATCTATGCCCCAATGTTCTATCGGAAATGCTTTTGCATAAATCGCACCACATTGTGCTAAAGCACTGTATTTCATAATTCTGATCATATTACTACCTCGCTAACAAAAATCCGATTGGGAATGAACCATTCCCAAGGGCGTTATAACTCTTTACCATTTGTTGTTTCATCATCCGCAAACCCTTATGAATACTAAATTTGCAGATGTTTTACTTTTCCTTATGATTTCCCTTGTGTTATATCGTCCCATAGTACTTTACAAATGCTGATAAGGGAAAAAACAAGGGAAAGATTCTACGGTAACACAATATAACACCTAACTGGCAATCGAACTGTTGAAATGCTTTTTATACATGAATTTGGAATTCACCAAATTCTCATTTTTTGCCTTTATCAACAGTCTGCTCAATCATTTTCAACCGACTATTCGCCAACTTAGTATATGCGTCAATCCATCCCGCTTCTTGCTCTGTAACATCCTCTTGAACAGAGCAATATTCCAAAAAATCTTTATACCCATGCTTCGCTGATTTATAATCCTTAGCATGATAAAAATTATCAGCCACTTCAAATAAAGCCTTAAAGCGTAGAGGGTGCGTATCATTGCATTCAAAGAATTCTTTATATAGTTTACGGGAATAAGTATAGTCTCCGCCCTTTTGGAGTTCCTGCGCCCGAATAAGCATCTCTGGAATATCTATGTTCACAAATATCACCTACAACTTTTTAATATTAGTGTGACGTTAATGACATTTCATGAATCCACAACATCCTATTTCTGACATTTCCGCAAAGCCCATTGATTTGTAAAAGGCCACGGTTTTAGCTGTATTATCAGTCGCGAGTTCTATCTGTCGCACATTAGGATAACGATTCAGTATTTCTTTAAGCAGAGCAGTTCCGATTCCCTGTCTTTGCTTGTCAGGAAAAACAAGAATATCTTGTACAAAAACTATTGTTGCTCCGTCACCTACAGTTCTTATAATTCCAAGAAGTTCTTCTCCATCATATGCTGCCAATACCAACATGGAATTTTTGAACCCCTCTCGTAAAGCTGGCATATTCTCCGTGTAAGCAGTCCAACCAACTGCGTTATAAAGGCGGGATATTTCTTCCTCGTTATACTTTATATATTCTCTAATTTCCACTTCTTTTACTCCTTATCTTTTATCATTCTGACTTCAACAATAGGAGTTCCCAGTGTGAGTTCTTCCTCTCGTCCATCAAAGCGAAATCCGCATTTTTCGTAGAATTTGATTGCCCGTATATTATCTTTAAGTACCCAGACAGCCACCTGCGGATAATCAAGTTCTCCTAAACCGGCTTGCATAAGTGCCTGTCCAACACCGGTACCATAATAATCTTCTAATATATAGATTGCGAATATTTCTCCTGTATTAGATAGCTCCTCACTTCGATATTTTCCATAGCAAGAGAAGCCAACGGTTTTCCCATTATCTTTTGCGACGAACGTATTCTCCGGCCATTTAAACGCCCGTTCTTCACACTTTTCCAGCGTCAATGAATTCAGAAAATCCTGATTCACAATTCCTTTGTAAGCATCCTGCCATGACTTCCAATGAACATAAGCCTTTCCCTTAATCTCTTCATCAGATTGCATTTTCTTTATCTCGATGTTCATGTTAAAGTTACTCCTTATCTTCAATTTGCGGAATATTAGCCAATTCTTGCAGCTTCTTTCTAAGCACTTCTTTATCCGGCAACTGCAACTGGTACTGTGACACCATCATCGGCGACATAGTTCGGCTCATAGCATATTCAACAACTTCATCATTCTTTGATGCACAAAGTATCAGTCCTACACTTGGGAAAATTGGTGTCACCGTTAACATAACTTACACACTTTATTTTACATTGCCGATTTTGCATTGATTTAAAGGGCGGAAGTATATATACATACTTCCTTGCCCTTTTTATTTATAAACACATATCTGTCTGTTTCAAATCCACATCTTTCATGAAGTGCAATACTGGGCTTATTATCAACACGAACCTGGTCCTGTATGATTTTATAGCCGCGCTCTGTTGCAAGCATGAAAGCTTGTTTCATAGCCGCTGTAGCATATCCCTTGCTTCTTTCATCTAAATACACTTCAACACCAAGCGACACAATACTTCTGCTATGTTCCATCAACGAGATGTTACCAACTACTGCATTATCAGCAACAATTGCCATCATTTCGAAGTACTTACCTTCATATTCTAAAGTCTTCCAATCATTAATAATTGCTTCTATTTCTTCGATGCTGAGGTCAGGCCATTGTTTCTTTCTGATAGTTTCTGCGTCATCTTCTGTAAAGTGTCTAAGCAATATCATCTCAAATCCTCTGCTTTTTTCTTTTTTGGGAATACTCATTTGTTTTATTACAAAACATATATTCAATTTTTAATGATGCATCTGATTAGTTCTAAAGTCATGACATCATTATTTGTCCTCAATTAGCTAATGTAAATCCGAGGGTGTTATTCTTCGTAAAATCGGTATTCTAAACCGAATTGTTGTGGCTCGGATTCATTTTGCAGATAATCATAGCCTTCCTCAGACACAATCATAAAACCGGCCTTTTCATGTGTCCTCAAGGAGGCAATATTCTTTTTGCCAACACAATCGCAGATCCTAAAAGCACCTGTTTTTTTCAATGATTCGACTATTTCCGAAAGAAGCAATGATGCATATCCATTCCCCCTATAATCAGGACGTGTCTCCAGAGCCTCGAGGTAGTACAGACCAGATTGTATTTTGCTAATTCTACAAGCACTAATCCATACACCATCTTTTTCTAATACCCAATACGACGCGCCTTCCCGTGCCCAAAACTCATTCTGAAGATAGTCCAAAAATCTGTCTTCAACCATCTTAACTGCCACAGTTTTATCCACTTCGTCTGGGCAAAAATAATCTGTGTTTTCATAATTGCTTTCTGAATAAATATCCATCAGTTTTTTTGCATCAATATCCTTGTATGCATCAATTGTAATCAACATAAATAACTCGCTTTCAAACGATAGTTTTTCTACTTTTTTATAACCCAAATACCAAATCATCACCATCACGTTCTGGAAGAAGTTTGAATCCAAGGGATGCATAGAGTACTTGTGCCTTTTTATTAGCCTCTTCTGTTGCAAGTTTGATCATCGCATGAGGATCAGCTTCCTTCAATATGCAGATGGCAAGCTGAGCCGCCCCTTTACCGTATCCTTTTCCTTGATGGTCTTTATCAATATAGTAACTCCAGCTAAATGCATCCTTATCCAGCAACCAAGCCTTTAGATTGATAAATCCTACAGGCTTGTTCTCAACACTATATATTATGCAGGGATAATTATAATCCCTATCAAGAAACGCCCTTCCTATTTCAAACCATGATGGATTCACAAAGTCCTTCTGCTCCTCAGTAAGCTGACAATCATATGTGGAATATATCAAGTCATCCTGATTCAGTATTGGTTTTATAGATACCATCTCGTTTTTCCAAGTATCTTCCGGTAGTTGTTCAAGCCTTTCTCTTAATGTCATTTTTATTTCTATCCCCCTATTTGTCAGTCTCTTTCGTGCTCCAACATCTCCCATGCTTTTGGAAGCTTATTTCTTACAAATTTAGCATAGGAGCAGTCCGGCGTTTCCAGCATGTTCTTTTCTCTCATAGTATCAGCGACCATCTTGTACCAATATGTAAGCTGCGCTGATGTTTTATCTTCGTATCTACCGACTTTTAGTCTTCCTTGCTTAACATAATCCTGAAGAAACTCATAGGCATCATCTATTATGATCCTATCTTTTACTTCCAGTGGAACTATTCCTAGTCTTGCACATGGAATACTCTTGAACGGAATATACTGGTCATCATTTGCATCAACAACGTATATGCATCCGTTTACACCTTCTGACACTTCTCTGAATGCATTAGGATATAGTTCGTGATAAACCGGCACTTCCCCCGTTTCATCAAAACCGTAAGGAAACCAATAATACGGCTTCTCAACTGCATTGCACAGATACAGTGCTGCTACAGCGTCTATAGTTGTCATATATACATATGGTCTGTCATGATCCGCCAAGTGGGGCTCAAGAACATTTAACCCAAGCACATTACTACCGTGATATAATCGCAACATTTCCCTCCCCAACGTTTCTCTTTTTGTATCAAATGCTACTATCTTCTGATTCCGACGTCAATGAAATAAGTGTACGGAATTTTTAACCAGTAAGCATAGTTATTTATTCCATTCCAAGCCCACACGAAGGGCAGAGTTTATTTAAAAGCCTGCTTCTCATTCATAGAAGCTACTTGGTCGAATCCAAGATACAGATTTCCATTTTTGACGATAGAATCGAGGTTGTATCACCAGGAATGCTCTATGGCGGAATGGATATTGCGACCATGAAAACCGGAAGATCTAAATGCAGGAACCAGACAATCGCTGATATGTTCCAATACATGCACATAGTTGAAGCATGGGGAACCGGCATTCCCAGAATTATCAAGTCATGTAAGCAGTATGGTCTGCAAGAGCCAGTTTTCGAGGAATTTGGTGATGGAATCAAAGCTACTGTTTATAGATTACAAGCGACAAAAACAAGCGACAAGCGGCAAGAGCAAGCGGCAAGCGACAAAAGCAATCGACAAGCGGAAAAGACAATACTACTGAAAATAAAGAAATAATAGTTGCTTATATTACTGCTCAGGAAACCGCAAAGACATCAGAGATCGCTGAGCATATTGGCCTTAGTCAGCCTAGAATTAGAGCCATTCTATCCGAGCTTGTAGCTGAAGGAATAGTTGAAGCTGAAGGAGAAAGCCGGGCACGGTACTATATAATGCGATAAGTATTTTTCGAGATTCCAATATGGCATTTTGAAAACTGAAGCAAGTTGCTTCAGTAATTGGCCTGTCAACAACAATATCAAAAATCACATGCCAGATATGCGGCATGGTTACTATTCACGGTCTAAATACTTTTGGACATGACAAATCAGCGTACTTAATCAGCACGCTGATTCGCTATTAAGTTTCAGTATGATTATTTCTGTGAAGAGAAGATTTCCTCCACAGTATAAGGTTTACCATTGCATAGCCTGGACAGAGCTTCTATTTCATTTATCCCGTTACGACGGCATGTTTCGATATATGTCCTTATAAGGGCGTAATTATCCGCGGTATCAGTAGATGCAAACTGACCTGATACCTTCATTTTGGTTTTGATTCCTCTGAGTGATCTTTCCGACAGATTATTCGTTGTAGGTATTGAAAAATCGTAAATCCATGCGAAAAAGTTTTCT
>NZ_FMYB01000064.1 GCF_900104155.1 Butyrivibrio sp. INlla16 | reverse complement strand
GCCATTTAAGATAAGCCATGAAATCACGGTAATCCCATGGCTCTACTTTTATGATGACGGGAAGCTTATCAACTTTGAACTTTTGATATTTGGGAGAATGGGAATCGTCGAAAGCCCACTGTTTTAGCGGTATATATCTGCATATGAAGTTTACCAGCCAGCAATTCTGCTGATAGAGTTGGTGGATGATTTCAAGTAAATAAAGTATAATGTTCACGAGCATTGTCTCCTGGTTTTTTGTGAGTTTGGTCGCTGACATTATACCAAAAAGGGAGGTCAATGCTCATTTTATTTTGAACTCCCGATAAATCAAGGCTTTAGAACAAAAAAGAGGTAGTAAATTTGACACTACCTGATAATAAGTGGGGGACTATAATATGAAATTTGTGTTAGCCACCATAGGATTTAGAAATAGTTGTACGGTGTCAGGTATCAGCATTTTACTGGTACCTGTTTTTATATGCTGATGTTAATTATTACAATCTGGGCGTTAATTATTACAATTACCATTTTCAAGCGTATATGGATGCTATAATTTCTTTGTGCATATGAGAGTACATTTGACCTAAGGGAGAGGTAATGAACACTTACAGGATAGCAATATGTGATGACGAAACACTTACATGCCAGGAAATAAAAGATATTCTTGTAAACAATTCGCATCAGATCGGTGTGAACTTCGACACAGAGATTTTTTATACAGGCGAATCACTTATAGAGAACATCAGATGCGGAGCGGCATATGACTTTCTGATACTTGATATAGAACTGGCCAGACTGAGCGGCATTGATGTAGGGAAATTCCTGCGTGAGGAAAACAGAAACTTTCACACTCAGATCATATATGTTTCATCAAAGGAAACCTATGCAATGAAACTGTTTTCGGTACAGCCATTGGACTTCCTTGTTAAGCCGGTAACAGAAGAGACATTATTTAAGGCTCTGAAGCGTGGCTTTGAGATTATTGGAGAATCAGGAGACTATTTTACCTGTAAAGTCGGAAGGGAAGAAATCGCTATCAGCTGTAAGGATATCCTGTATTTATTCAGTAACAAAAGAATAGTAAGCATAGTCTGTCGCGATGAGACCATAGACTATTATGGCAAGCTTTCAGAAGAAATAAAAAAGCTCCCGGATTACTTTGCTCAGATTCATAATTCTTATGTGATCAATTTAAATGCCCTAAAAAAGACCGGCAATGACCGTGTGGTCATGAATAATGGAGAGCAGATCAGCATCAGCCGTAAATATGCTGAGTCCTTTAAGAATAAAATCTTTTCCCGATGGAAGAAAATGTGTTGCGAGGGTTAAATGGAATACTATCTGATAAATGTTTTATGTAATTTTTTACTGCTTCTTGTGATCAGGCGGTTTATGGGGGATTTTCTCCTGTTTGATTCAGATAACAGAGTGAAAAGAGAAGTATATTCTTTGTGCTGGTTCGTGGGTACTATTGCTGTTAATGAACTTTTACATATGCCGGCCATAAATCTCATTGTAAACATTCTGCTGATGATACTAATAGCAAGTGCATATGAGGGCAGTCTGCTAAAGAAAATACTGGTAAGCATGATAATTGCCGTATTAGGAGCTGCCTGTGATATGCTGGCCTATGCAATAACTACACCTTTTTTGAGTAGCTCTGATTATTTCTACAGTCAGCCATTTACGGTTATCTTTCTGCTTATATTGGAAAGAATCCTGGGGGTTACAATCCGCAAGGAAAAGACCTGGGATGTAGTCGGAAAAGAGATGATTGTCCTATCAGGATTCCCGGTTATGGCGGCAGTGATCTTATACTGTGTAACTGCTATGGAATCTGGGGTATACAGACTAATTGCCTGTATATGCGTCGTCGGAATATCTGCGCTGTCCATCGTATTGTACAACAGACTGGCTATTAATCTCGGAGACAAGATGAGGAAAATATACCTTGAACGAGAGGTTGAAGCTTACAGGCATGAGATGGAGCTGATGCGCATTTCAAACAGAAAAGAAGAGAATTTCAGGCATGATCTCCGTCATCATCTGTTTGAAATAGAAGGTTTGGCAAAGCAAGGTGAAGATGAACAGATATGTTCTTATATCGAGGAATTACGAGGGACATTTGCTGATTCAAAGAGGCTGGTCCATACCGGTGAGTATGAAACCGACAGTCTTATCAATTATCTACTTGATAATGCCAGGAACCATCAAATAGAAGTTACCTGCGATGTAAAGATTCCGGAGGATATGGATGTATCCAGATACAAGCTTAATGTAGTTGTTGGAAATCTTCTGGAAAATGCGATAGATGCTGCGTCAAAAGCAAAAGATAAAAAGCTCTTCCTGACTATGAAATATTCAGGGGGAATGCTGTTTTTGCAGATCAAGAATACATTTAGCGGAATAGTAAATATCGATAATGGGCGTATTCATGGCAGAAAGAGCAAAGACAGTCATGGGATTGGACTAAGAAGCGTTCAGGATCTTGTGAATGAGCAGAATGGAACGTTGGATATAACTGTGGAAGAGGATATGTTTGTTGTTGAGGGAATGATTCCGATGGAGTGAGAGAAAACATTATGAAGAAAACAGATAAACTTGTACAATTACTAAATTCTCATATAGAAGATAAAGATATACTAGAGGTGGCTTGTGGTGGAGCAGAATTTTCAATTTCAGCATCTACTATGGCAAAGAGTGTTTCTTGCATTGATTTAGATGACAGCAGACTTAATGAACTGATAAATCATACAGATATTAAATTTCAGATCATGGATGCAAGCAAAATGGATTATCCGGATGATTCATTCGATACTATTGTGATTTATAACGCATTTTATCATATCCAATCGCAGTGGGAAGATATAGCGCGGGAGTGCAGTAGAGTACTTCGAAAAGATGGAAAAATCTGTATTGCTAGTACTTGGAAGTTGGATATAGGATTGATGAAAGAATATTTTGGCAACGATGTTAAATGGGAAGATGAATTTTTGATAGTAATGATGTGAACTGCAGTTTGGATGACTTTTTTTAGAATGTTGATGGGGTATATATGAAAAATTTGATTTTTTGTATTGTTGGAATATGGATTATTATATTTGTTCTTTTATGTCCATTCCCACCACTTTTGGGGATTTCCGGATTGGTATGGAGGGCTATTATAGGAATGCTGGGGTGTTTCATTTTGGGTTCAGGCTTATATGGCAGAAGAAAGTCAGAAAAGTAGAAAGTGTAGAAACGGGAGGAAGTAGCCATGTGGCTTGAGGATGAATACAAAGAAAGTAAAGATAATCCATTACACAAGGAGTTTGGGATATGGAGTAACACCAGATATATCATAGGTAAGATGATTAAGTACAAGCCGGATGTAGTAGCTCTTGTACTGCTTGGGATGGTTTGCTCATCTGTTCTTTCTTATTTTTGGGGGATTTTTAGTAAATATGTAATTGATATTATTCAGATGGGACTTCCGGAAAAAGAGGCTATGGAAAGACTTGTTAAGCTGATCTTTGCCGCAGGATTTATCGCATGCCTTCTCAATATAGGAAGCGTTTTATCGGATTGTCTTGTCTGGTACAGATTTATATATGTACGCATGCATATGATCACCGAGAGAATAGCAAGAGTTCTTTCACTTAAATATGAACTTATTGAAAGACCGGATGTCCTTGATGTTGCAGAGCGTGCAGCCCAGGCGACAGGTGGCAACATGAACGGCGTTGAGGGTATGATGCGTTATATGCAGCAGCTTCTTACCAGTCTTTTTACAGTAGTGGTCACATTTGTGGCAGTTATGGTTTTGGACTTCAGACTAATTCTGGCACTGATAGTATTATGTGTTATTCAGTTTTTGTACTATAGGAAAATAGTTGAGAAGGACAAAAAAGAGGTTTGGGATGAGCTTTCTGATTCCTGGAGAAAGACTGATTATATGGAGAGAGTGACTCAGTACTGTGACCATGCCAAGGAGATCAGGCTCTTTAATCTCTCTGAGTTTCTTTCAAAAAAGCAGGAGGAGACATACCTTGATAAAGAGGAAAAAATGGACCTTCATCATGAGCTTTGGTTCAAAAACTCTTTTGTTACACAGATAGCGAATGTTGTGATCAAGGCGCTGATATATGCGGTACTGTTTTTTGCAGTATTTACAAAAGACTTGTCTGTAGGAAACTTCACACTCTTTTTGTCTCTATCAATGGCTTTTTCTCAGGCACTTTTAAATCTCCTGCAGCGCTTTGGAGATTATAAGAAGGCATCACTGGAAACTGATGATTTCAGATCCTTTATTGAGCTTGATATAGATGACGATGAAAAAGACTGTATAGAGATTCCGAAGGCAGACACCTACGAAATTGAATTTAAGAACGTATCCTACAAGTATGCCAAGGCAGAAACCTATGCTCTTAAGGATCTTAATCTGAAGATTCATCCGGGAGAAAAACTTGCTGTGGTAGGACTAAACGGCGCAGGAAAAACTACAATGATCAAGCTCCTATTAAGGCTCTACGATCCAACAGAAGGTGTTATTACCCTCAATGGCACAGATATCAGAAAATACAGGAGAGAAGATTATTACAGACTATTTGCTCCGGTATTTCAGAATGTTGAGATATTCGCATTCCTTATGTCTGAGAATATCGCCATGTATAGCAGGGACAAGCTCGATGGAGACAGGGCAAAAGAGTGTGCTATTTCCGCCGGGCTTGAAGAAAAGTTAAATTCACTCATAAAAGGAATTGATACACCGCTTACAAATGTTGTAGAAGAAGATGGTATCGATTTATCCGGTGGCGAAAAACAAAAGCTGGCTCTGGCAAGGGCTCTGTATAAAGGCTCTAAGATAGTTGTCCTGGATGAGCCCACCTCTGCCCTTGATGCCATTGCTGAGCAAAGGCTCTATGAGCAGTTTGATGAAATGATCGGAGAAAAGAGTGCAGTTTATATCTCGCACAGACTTGCATCTACCAGATTTTGTGACAAAGTAGCAATGTTTGAAAATGGAAGCATGGTGGAACTTGGAAGTCACGATGAGCTTATGGAGAAGAACGGAAAATACGCAGATATGTTTAACGTACAAGCTCAGTATTACCGTGATAATGAGGAAGGTGAGGAAACGCAGCAGGAGGTAGAGAAGGTTGGCTAACTTAAATAAAGACAGTAAAGAAAATGTTTCTGCTCTCCATAAGATACGAAAAGTTGTAGCTCTTTTGTTTTCGACAACATATAAAAAATACCCCGGATTTTTTATATGGGAAAGCATAAAAGCAGTTTCTCAGATTCTTCAACCCTTTGTGGCAATCATGATTTCACCTCTTATAGTTGATGAGATAGTAGGTGAAAGAGATTTAAGAAAACTGGTAATTCTCGCAGCAAGTCTTATTATAGGTGAATTCGTTATTTCAATGGTTACCAGCCGCAGTAATACTGTACTGAGTAAATACCAGCAAAGACTTGATGACTATTTTTCAATACTCATGGGGAAACATTCCATGGAACTGGATTATCAGCTCACAGAGGATAAAGAGGCTCTGGATCAGATTGAAAAAGCAAGAACAGGAATGAGCTGGTACTCAGGGGGAGTTTATGGCATTTCTGAAATCCTTTTTATGTTCATTACCAACATAGTCAGAGCCATTGGATTTGTGGTTGTTATAGCTCTTCATGCACCGCTCCTGCTTCTTCTTTTGGCTATATACTCGCTAGTAAATCTATATGTGGTTTCCAAGCAGAATAAGATAGAAATTGAAGCCTTTGGAAAACTATCCAAGGTAAACAGACTGTTTGGCTACTTTGGCTGGGAAATAGTAGATCCAAGATTTGGTAAGGATATCCGTCTTTATGACGCTCAGAACCTTATGTTGGACTGCTGGAAAAATAATACGGATAAGAGCAATAAGCACTGGAGATGGCAGGCAGTAACCCAGCTTCCATATAGTATAGGTGTTAATGTAATATCTGCTATAAAAGGTGCTGCAGCATACTTTTATGTAGCTCTTTTGGCTATAAAGGGAGTCTATGGTATTGGAACCTTAGTGCAGCTAATCAGCACAGAAGCAGCTCTCAACGGAACTTTGAGCGGACTTGTTTACAATGTGACTGAGCTTATCAAGGATTGCAACTATGCCTATGAGTATGTTTTATTTATGGAATATCCGGAGGCTCTTCCCAAGGGAGAAAAAGAGATTTCTAAAAAGCCCCATGAAATCGAATTCAAGCATGTTTCTTTTTCCTATCCGGGAACTGGTAAAAAGATTCTTGATGATATCAGTATTAAGATTAGACCCGGTGAGCATTTGTCTATTGTGGGTCTAAATGGCGCCGGCAAAACTACTTTTATTAAGCTGCTCTGTAGGCTTTATGATCCCACAGAAGGTCAGATTTTGGTTGATGGAATAGATATAAGAGATTACGATTACAGTCAGTATATGCAGCAGTTTGCTCCGGTATTTCAGGATTTTAAGCTTTTTTCTTTTCCTATAGAAGAGAATATAGCGTTTGATAGCCTTGATGAGGGCAAGGTTGATGAGTACATTGACCTTGTAGGACTAAGGGATAGAATTGATGAGCTTGAAAAGGGCGCAAAGACTAATTTATTCAAGTATTTTGATGAAAAGGGAATAGAACCTTCCGGAGGAGAACAGCAAAAGATTGCAATTGCAAGGGCTTTATATAAGAATAGCCCTGTAGTTATCCTGGATGAGCCTACCTCTGCCCTTGATCCATTGGCTGAATACGAGGTTTACAAACAGTTCCATACCCTTGTTGGTGGTAAAACCGCTTTTTATATTTCGCACAGATTATCAAGCTGCAAGTTCTGTGACAGAATAGCAGTTTTCTCCGAAGGACATATTGCAGAGTACGGCACACATGATGAGCTCGTAAAAATGCGAGATGGCATATACGCCACCATGTTTGAGGCGCAAGCGAAATACTATAGGGATGTGAGTGCATAAGAGAACTGCCCACAGTGACTTCAAAAGCTTTTAGGTTTTCCTGAGAGCTTTTTGTTTAATAAAAACAAAAAGATACAGTCAAATAAAATTGACTCACACTGACAAATGACATATACTTTTATTGTGACATTTGGGGAAATCAGCCGTATCAGGCGAAATTCAAATTGTTTAAATAAAATACAGGGAGATAACGGATGTACTTAACACAGAGTGAGATGGAGATAATGCAGGCATACTGGACAGCGGAGAAAGAGATGTCTTTGGCAGAGCTGATCGAGGCAAGTCCTAACAGGTGTTGGAAGGACAGATCAGGTTTTTCTATCATAAACAGTCTTATAAAGAAAGGCCTTCTTAAAGAAGTGGGATATACGCACAGTGGGAAGACAATTGCCAGGACTTTTGCACCTGAGGTCAGCTGCACGGAATATATGATGGAAGAACTGATGCAATATGAAGGGAAGATATCTTTGCCTCAGCTGGTTTCAGGGATAATTGGGACTGGAAAAGTTGATGCGGATGAAATAGAAGAACTGGACAGACTTGTAAAAGAAAAGAAGAAGGAAATCGGAAAATGATAAGTATAAGTACCTGGTCTGTGTTTACTGCGATGTTTTTTGGAACAGCGGTTGCACTGACTTTTCATATAGCTGTGCAAAGAGATAGCAACATGTTTTCCGCAGGAATGACCCCATGGATTGCAGCATTTGTCATGCTTCTTGTAAGAATCATAATTCCCATAGAAACATGCATTTCATTTGTAATCCCATCGAGGATAGTGATGACAGGCCTTAATGATTTTTTGAACTCAAGGATAGGCAATGTTATATCTATAGGTTCACTGATGATAGTCATATGGATTGCCGGTGCTACTTTTGCAATCGGCTTCTGGGGATATAAGGTCTTAAAAAACAGAAACAGTATTAGACTTTTAATTATACAGGGTAAAGAGCTTCCTAAGGAATATGCCTTTATAGCAAGGAGCGCGGGCCTGGATCCGAAGAAAATAGTAATGTCTGAATTTATTGAAGAGGCTGTTTCGGTTGGGGTTATAAATTATGGTGTGATATTGCCAGCGGTGGATTATTCGGACCTGGATATCAGAAATATCTTATTCCATGAAGCATCACATATCAAACACAGGGATGTCCTAATCAAAATGCTGCTTCATCTTGCAAGCTGTATTTTGTGGTGGAATCCGGTGCTTAGACTCCTTGAAGTTGATTTTGAAATGCTTTCTGAAAGAAGATGCGATGAAGCTGCTGTAAGAGGTTACTCACAGGAAGAGAAGATCAGTTATATTGAGACCATGAAAAAGATGGCAGTCATAAGAGCGATGAAGCCTTATGGGTACAGCGTGGCAAGCTTTTCAGGAATTACGCAGAAAAGAATGCTTGTATCAAGAGCACGCCGAGTATTCTTGGATATAAGAACAGATAAAAGGAAGAATTCTGTGATCATAATGCTGGGACTGGTTCTTCTTTTTGCATCATACGTACCGGTCATACAGCCTCTCTATGATCCGCCTTATGTTGAGGACGAAATATTCATAACAAAGGATAATGCATATTTACAGCTTACGCCGGACGGATATGACTTGTATGTTGATGGCGAGCTTTTTGAACAACATATACCTAAAAAAGAATTAAAGGTGGAGCCATATAACATGTTGGAGATAAGAAAATAGAAAAGGATGGGATTAATTGTCCCGAAATTAAATGCTCACGCGTTATATAAATGAGGGGTTAAAAGGTACCGGAGAAGGGAAAAAACTTTGTTGGGAGGATTTGCATGAAAAATATATTTGCAAAAGTTAGATTTATGGCAGTTTTAATCGGCATCATCGCGGCTTTTATGATTTTTTTATGTACAAGACCATCTAGAGAAAAACAAATAGTAGCCTTTGTAGAAGAGAATAAACTTCAACTTACAGATATAGCTCAGAACATGATGGATGGGGATTTGTCTAAAAAAAACATTCAAAAAGGCTAAAATGGATGGAGTTTTCAGAAATTCAGAGAGTGAAGAAATTGTTCAATTTACGTATACAGGAAAAGGAATAATTCCTGCTTCCAAGTATTATGGCTTTTATTATTCTCCTTCAGATCAGCCACAAGCTTTTCAGAATGTTGATGTCAATTTGGAAGCAGAAAATGGCTACTGGAAGTGGCATGACGAAGGTGATAATGGCGGAATAACTAAGAAAATTGGTAACGGCTGGTATTATTACGAAGCATGGTTTTAATAATGACATTTCCTGATTAGTACAGTCTTGTGTAGAAAGTTAGTTGTTCATTCTAAAGATCAGCGGAGGGAATAATATGCATACAAAAAAGCTGGTAGTAATCTGCTTGGGGGTAATTGTGGCAATAATTATAACGGTAGTGTCATTTGGGGATATGTCTGCCAAACCAGAGCCGTTAACTAATGGTCCTGAATTAAATAAAGAAGTTACATTTGATGACATTAAAAGCTGTGGATGGGTTGACTGTTTTTAAAAGTCGATACTTATGGCATTACATAACGAGATTGAGATAAGGCTTTCAAAATAGGAGAAAAGGGTTATGAAAAAGAGTTTTTGGAAGAAGGGGCTTACCATGGGGATGGTATGCACCATGGTTTTTACAAGTGCGTGTGGAAAAAAAGAGACTGCACCTGAGCAGGAAAAAACCAAAGTGGAGTCCAGGATTGATAAGGATCATGTCTACCGGATGGAGGATATAGAACTGCCGGTCAATGGGGACAGCTATATTCAGAATTGCTGTACAACAAAGGAGAATTTCTATACGCTGGTAGATTTTTATGGTGAAGATGAGGATGAGGATGAGATCTCCCTGTTTAAAATGAGATTTGATACAGAAAATGTCGAGAAGGTCCCACTTGATACAGAAGGTAATACCTCATACAGATGTCTGGCAGTTGATGAGAAAGAAAATCTTTATCTCATAAAGACTGTGTACTCTGATGAATACATGGCTAAGATCCAGGCAATGGAGGATGAAGAAGAGTCTGATGAAGAAGTTGTTTCAGATAGCGAAAGTGCTGAAACAGCGGAAGAAACATCCGTGGAAGAAGCTGGTTCAAAAGAGGATGAAGATTCAGATAAGGCTACAGAAGAAGCAGACTCAGCTAATAATAATGAAGAAAATGTAGAAGCAGCAACTGATGATACAACAATGTCAGAAGAAGCTACTGATTCCGATGTTAAAACCACTATGGTCAAGCTGTCTCCTTCAGGGGATGTTATATGGGATCAGCCTCTCACGGAATCTGATGCCAAGGATTATGTCCGCTCCATGATATATGTTAAGGACAAAGGTATCCTTACTCAGAGTAGTGGAAAATTTTCATTCTATGATGAGAATACCGGTGAGGGAAAACATATCGCAGAGAGAAAGCCTGATGGTGATGACGATTACTATTATGCATACATGTATGCCATGAGGGATGGCAGCATATACATCTATGAAGATAATTGGGATGGTGATTCGACAGGGCTTGTTAAATTCAACCCGGATAACATGTCATTTGACGGAGAGGCATCCCTTCCAGAAGGCGTATATGGCGGAAGCAGTTTATATCCCGGAAAATGCTATGATTTTTATATAGCTGATTCCACAAGTATAAGTGCATTCAATATTGGTGATGAGAAAACAACCCTTATCTGCGATCTGACATCATCTGACATACTGTCCAATTATTTCAGCTATGTAGGAGATGATGAGAGTGGAAAGCTGTATGTGCTTAATAACGATGAAGACAGTGAACCGATGCTTGCAAGCATGGTAAAAGTTGATCCGTCAGAAATTGCTGATAAGGAGACGATCACAATCGGTACCGTCTGGACACCGATGGATGTTAGAAAGCAGGTAGTCAGGTTCAACAGAAAGAGCGACAAATACAGGATAAGTCTGATCGACTATGCAGATGATAACCTGGATGATACAGGCGATGCCTACAGCGATTCCATAAATAAACTGGGACTTGACCTTGTACAGGGACAGGGCCCGGATATGCTGATTGTTGACTATGATATGCCGATTCAGAGCTATGCCGAAAAGGGCGTTTTTGAGCCTTTGGATTCCTATATTGAAAACGATACCGACATACAGCTCTCTGATTATGTGACAAATATTGTGGATTCGACCCGTGTTGGCGGAAAGCTTTATACAGTTGTTCCTTCGTTCTCGGTCAGCACTTGTGTTGCTGCTAAGGATAATGTAGGAGATGAAAAGGTCACACTTGGGAATTATAAGGATATTTGTGAAAAGAACGGTATAGACCCTGCTGTCGGCATGGGAGCAATGACCAGAAATTCAGCTTCTGAACTGTATGCCACTACAGGAACTACATATATAGACTATGAAAATGCGACCTGCAACTATGATTCTGAAGGCTTTGTTGATCTTTTGAAATTTGTAAAACAGTTCCCTGAGGAAATGGATGAGGATATGGATTACGAAGAATATGATACCTATTACAGGGAAAACAAGTCACTTCTTCTGTCATATAATATTTCTTCCTTCAAAGAATATCAGGTGCTGGAAAAGGGATATTTTGGCAAAGATATAGTGTTTAACGGCTTTCCCACAGTCGATGGTGGAGAGTCTTATATTTCAGTTAATACACAAATAGCAATGAACAAGGATTGTAAAAACAAGGAAGCAGCATGGGAATTCATGAAATCATTTCTTGTAGATGATTATCAGGACCGTCTGGATTATGGATTCCCAATCAAGACAAGTGCCTTGGAAGCTCAGGCTGAGAAGGCTCAGCATAAGCCGTATTACATCGATAGTGATGGCAAAAAAGTTGAGACCTCAGAATCCTGGCATGCAGGTGGACAGGATATAGAAATCACAGAGATGTCAAAGGAAGAAACAGGCAAGCTTATTGATTTCATCAAATCCCTGACTAATACTGTAGCGTATGAAAATAAAGTAGAGACTATCATATATGAAGAGGCAGATGCTTTCTATGAGGATCAGAAATCTGCAGAGGAGGTAGCTGATATCATTCAGAGCAGGGTTAGCATTTACCTCAGTGAGAATAACTGATGGCTGGGAAATAGGGGTAAAGGGTATGGTAATGAGCTTTTGGTCCAAGAGAATCACTATTGGGGCAGTATTCATCATGCTTTTACTGAATGGATGCGGAAATGGTTCATCAAGACAAAATGTAATGGAAGATCCTGCGGATATAAAATCATTAACAGATGCTACACCGGTTACAGCAGATGAGTATGGGAAATATATTGAGAAACAGATATCAGATGTAATGGCGGAACTGCTAAACATAGGCGATGCAGAGGCTGAAACTATTGTATCTGATGATTTAGTGGTTCAAGAAGTTTCTATCGATACTGGGGCACGTGAGTTATCTGAAGATGATAAAGACAATTTGATAAAGCAGATTAAGGTATTTTGTGGTAACGATGTTAGCATTACCTTTAGCCAGGAAAAAGGTGAAGCTCCATATATGAGCGACTATGAGGTACTGTGGGATGAGCTTCAATACAGTTATCCTTACCTGCCATGTCTTGAAGAAAAAGGCATAGATGTTGATGATATATACGACAGATATGCTGAGAAAACCAAGGATATTACTGAAGAAGATGACTTCTACGGCATGTTACAAAACATGTTAGCTGAACTACAAAACTTTGCACATCTGAATATCGCTTCACCCGAAGATTATGCATCTTTATATAACATATTTGTAAATGATGATTATTACAGAGAAACTGAGAGGACATATTACGAGATAGTCACAGATCCAAAACTTTCAAAACGTTATAAAATACTGGAGTCATCAGAACAATTTGTGCAGGATACTCAGGAGCAGTTTCCGGATGTCTTTATGCAATATATCGCTGATTGTAAGGCGTTGTATATTAAAATTCCATCTTTTCAGTACGAATTGGTGGACAGGGATAGCAACATAGTTTATGAAGGTTTGAAAAAATATCCTGAGGCAGAGAATATAATTTTCGATATTACAACAAATGGTGGCGGTAGCGATGGATACTGGATGGAGAATCTGGTTGCACCTTTTGGTGGTACATATGAGTTTGGATATCGGTCTTTTTTTAAGTCTACGCCATTAATCAATAAGTATTATGCGGATTCTGAATCAAAACCTGTTTCTGAACTTTCAGACGCGCCGGAATGGGCTTCAGAGTTGGGGCTTGACCGATATTATACGAATACATGGACTCTTTCAGAGGAAGACTTTGATGGAGAGATAATTGATAGGGACATAAAGAAATGGGTTCTGATAAGCAACAGAGTGTATTCAGCTTCGGAGAAATTTGTTTGCTTTTGTAAAGCTACCGGATGGGCGACATTAGTAGGAACAAAAACCTCAGGTGATGGCTTGGGACCGACACCGGTGATGCTCCTACTTCCTGATTCAGGATTACTAATACGATTTTCAGGAAATGTTGGAGAAAATCCGGATGGCAGTATAAATGCAGTAGCCGGGACAAATCCGGATATCATGTGTATCAAGGATGAGACACCGCTTGACCGGTGTCTCGAGGAGATACGAAATAAATGATTATATGAGATATACGAGAAATATATTGGAGAGGATTGGGTATGAGAAAACACACAATTAAGGCAATAATAAATTCACTTGAGGGAATCATTTTGGATGATAAGAAGATTTTGCTGGGGATGAGTAAAAGCGAAGTCGTCAGCCTTCTTGGAAATGCAGATATATGGGAGAACTGCTATTATTATTTTGATAGTGATCTTGCTATCGATTTTGATGAAAGTGACAAAGTTCAGTTCATAGATTTTCTGGGTGGAAAAAATGGATGCATAAAACCTTATATTTATGGCATGGCTGCTTTTGATAGCGACGCTGATGATTTAGTTGAGGTTTTGAAATCTCATAACAATGACAGAATTGATTATGATGAAAATGGATATGCATATAACTTTAATGAAATAAGCATTGGTATTTCCAGAGAGTCAACTCCTGAAGGAGTTCAGAGAGATATTGAAGAAATGAAGGCAGACGGAGAATATGATCAGGACTATGTTGATTCAGAGCTCGAACTCGCCAGACATTGGGCTACAATAGGTATGGGAAGACCCAACTATTATGGCTAGACTGAACATAGCCATTTAACTAAGAAATGCAGAATGTGAGCTTTAGCGATAGAGCAGAGATAATGATTTTGTATTCATTAAATTGGAAGGTTTATAAAAATGATACATGCTGAGATTAAAGGGAAATATATAATTCTACGGGAACAAAAAGAAGAGGACGCAAAGTTCTTTGCAGAATGGTTCAACCAGCCAGAAATTATGTTTCAATGCGGATTTACGGATACTACGAATGAGGAAGAAGAAAAAAATATATCAACAAATGCCATAAATCAGAAGATTCTGTATGGTTTACTATCACGGATATGAACGGGGCAATTATAGGAGAAACTGGGCTACTCAGAATGTTTCCTGTATGGCATTGTACCGACTTGACAATAATAATTCCAAATCCTGAAATGCAGCATAAAGGATATGGTACAGAGGCAATACGTCTCATGTTGGATATGGCTTTTAATGAATTTGAAATGAACCGTGTATCTATCGGAGTAGTGGGACTCAATACAGATGCTTTGAAATTCTACAAAAAAATCGGTTTCAAGCAGGAGGGCGTCCAAGAACAAGGTTATTACTACAACGGAGAGTACAGCGATTTTGTTATGATGCGAATCCTGTGTGATGAATGGTCGTAATTCCAAGATACAAACACTGTAATAACGTTACCGTTACGGAAGGAATAAGATGGCTTATGAAGATCAGCAAATAGTTCAAGAATGGTTAGATGCACTCATAAAGCTTAATGATTAGCGCATAGCCGTTTAACGACAATAGGGGAATGTAATCACGTCTAACTATAATAAAACTTTCCCAAATCGTCGGACTATAGGTTAAGCCCCTAAATCCGCGGTTTGTTACTTCAATTGTCAGAAAATGAGTGCACCAAAGGCAAAAATCCTTGGTAAACCGCATCATTTTCCCTGATTTTTACTGCACTTTGACATCAGATTTTTGTAAAATGGGACAAAGAAAACTTGATTATATAGTCCGACTATGGTATAATAGGACTATATAAAAGGAGGTTTTCTTATGCCAGTTCCAGCAGATATCCGTGCAGTTCCCAGACCAGTGAATACTATTGTAGATGACAGCGGACGTGACGGCCCTAAAAGGTACGCCGTTAGAGAAAGAGCATCCACAAAATATGTTGCAGGCGGAAATCCTCAGCCGCGCAACGGAAAGGTTGTCGGACATATTATCAATCACGAGTATGTCCCTGTTGAGACAACTGTTTCATCGGCTCCGGTGGTTCCTGATATGCTGTCCTATGGCTCATCTGCTCTTGTACACTCGGTGACCCGGGACATTGAAAAAGATCTGCTGGCAGTTTACGACCCTTCCGATGTCTATGCGATTATGGCAATCGCTTCGCTCAGGGTCATTAAGCCTCAGGTTACTGACAGCAGGCTTTCGACACACTACAATCGTTGTTTTGTCTGTAAGGACTATCCTGGTGCAGCCATATCGAAAAACTCTGTCAATAAGCTGTTTAACATGATTGGTATGGACGGAGCACGGCGCAGTAAGTTTTATCGGCTGCGCATGAAAGCTACATCCGCTGACCATCACGTAGCAATTGATGGCACCTTAAAGCAGGACACAAGCATAGTCAATGACCTGTCGGCATACTCCTACAAAGCTAGAGTACGAGGATGCAGCGAGGTCTCCGTTCTCTATGCTTACGATATTGAACTGATGGAACCCATATGTGCCGAGATATTCCCTGGCAACAGTATAGATTCAAAGTCATATCCGGCATTTATACGCGATAATGATCTTAGAAGAGGAATCATTGTCGCAGATAAGGGCTTTCCTCCGAGCAAGATTAAAGAAGAGCTCTCAGAAAGACCTGATCTTCATTTCCTTACACCTATCAAGCGAAATGACAAACGCATTTCTGATAATGACATGCTCTCGTTTGATGGTGTACTTTCGGGCATAGATGCCCATGTTGTTTATAAAAAAGCCAGAATTAAAGGTGGTCGTTACCTTTATGCCTTCAAAGATGCGAAAAAGGCTGCAAAGGAAGAATCAACCTACATTGCAAACGCCAAGCGTAAGAATACTTTTTCTCCCGAGAAGTACGCTGAGAAAAGAAACACGTTCGGCGTAATGGTTCTCGAATCAGATCAGGATCTTGCCCCTGAAGTGGCATACAAGTGTTATCAGGACCGCTGGCTTCTGGAGATGGTCTTTAAACGTTACAAGAGCGATGAGTGCCTTGACCATACCGGTGAGCAGGGCGACTTTGCTGTAATAGGCAGCGAGTTTGTAAACTTTATCTCAACTGTTGCAACCTGCAGGATTATCCGCAAAGCCGAAAATGCTGGACTTCTGAAACAGATGTCCTATGGTGAACTCATGGATGATCTTTCATCAGCATGGCGTAGGGCGGATGCACCTGCAGAGCCATCATCCGCTGACGGGTTTTGGGTGCACACAATACAAACCGCAATGGAAGAGCTCGAAGCTCTTGGGCTTTCAAAGCCGGCTCCAAAGCCTGAGCCTAAGAAACGCGGGCGAAAGCCGAAGCCAAAGGATCAAGTTGAAATAAAACCCAAGCGGCCACGTGGTCGCCCAAGAAAGGAAGCTAACCCTTCTGTCGGAAATCTATAGTCCGGCAGATTGGGAAACTTTTA
>NZ_FMYB01000086.1 GCF_900104155.1 Butyrivibrio sp. INlla16 | reverse complement strand
CCGGTTACTGATGTTGTAATAAATGAAGCGGCAACTCAGGCAGAAAAGCAGGGATGTACCTTTGAGTGTGAGTTTTCTTACCCTGAGGATAAGAGCATCAGTGCTATGGATATGGCTATTGTACTCAATAACCTTTTAGATAATGCATTGGAAGCGGTGGCATTGGTATCGGAAAAAGAACGATTTATTAAGCTATATGGGACTTCAAAAGATAACTTTTATCTGATAAAAGCAGAAAATTCCTATGATGGAACTGTTATACGGGACAAAGATAGCTCAATAGTTAGCAGGAAAAAGGAAAAAACAGATAATGGGCAGCATGGTATTGGGCTAAAAAGTGTAAAAAACATCGCAGAAAAATATCTCGGCGGAGTCAAAGTGGAGACTGGAAATAATACTTTTAACGTTACAGTAATGCTGCAGTCAAAAGAGAAATGACTATTCATTACATTAAACTGTCCGTTCGTTACAATCCTATTTAATTGTCTCAATTCATGGACGATACTTGAAATAGCAAAGGAAATAGCTCCTTGTGAGGAGGTGATCGCATGAATTTTGGGATGGATTATTATGGAGTGATAATGAGTAAAATCGGAGGCGCTGGATCTGTATGGAGTGGATATGGAACCGGTTCAGTAAGAAATAGTGGAAGACAACAGCTCACTAAAGGTCAGGCTGTTGCGCAGGCAAGCTATGCGGATACTTTTATGAAAATGTCCAGGGCAGAAAGACGGGAGGCTGTTGAATCAGGTACTCGAAAAAATACCGGAGCTTCTTCATCAGGCAGGTATGGAAACGCTGGAAATATCCGTTCGACGGGAAACAGCAATCTGTATAACAAGCTTTATGGTAGTTCAGCCAGAGCAAACAGCTATGTGCTTGAGGGCTGTGTAAAGGCTGAGGCAGCCGGGAAGACACTTGGCTGCGATTATATCTACAATGATAAAAATACTGATGAGCTGTATAACAGTGCAAAGAATCTTGTTGATGGATATAATGACATAGTTTCGCAGGCAAAGAACAGCATAGCTACAATTATCGGAACCAGAGCCACTGCCATGAAAAATGATGCTGCCGGGAATAAAGATGCTCTTAGTGAAATTGGTATCAGCTATAACAGCAAAAATGGAACACTAAGCATTGATGAAAAGAAATTTAAGGCAGCTGATAAGGATAAAGTCAAAAACCTGCTTGGACGGGAAGGTTCATTTGGTCAGAGAATCCGTTCTAATTCTACACTGATTCAGAGTGTGGCTGCGACAGCTGTAAGAAATAGTACAACCAGTGCTTATGGCAGCAATGGATTGTATGGTACCAATAGCCTTTATGGATTGATGAGTAGTTATGGGTTAGGAAGCAGCTATGGGCTTACCGGGAACTATGGACTTTCATCATTTTTAGGAAACTGGCTGGCATAAGAGAAAAATAACATAGATTAAAGCTACGGAAAGCGCTTTGGTTCGAGGGATCTAATTTGAACTAAGGCGCTTTTTGTGTCTCGGAAGTATCTGGAGGAAACATATATGCGAATTGATCAGAGTGAAATAAACAGTACAGCGTCAAGATATTATGATAAACAGTACGGCCAGACGGGAAAAGGCAGCAACATGGGCTTTGTCGGTCTTGTCGATAAAACAACAGAGAAGGAAATGACAACATATGAAGCTAAGGGAACAGTCAAAACAACAGATGGTAGAAGTATTGATGTTGATATGAATGCCTCTATGGAACGATGCAAAGTGTCAGAAGTTTTTGTCCCTATGGCTTCTCCGCTAGATGCGTTGTTTGATCCACTTATTATAAATACAGGTGCTGATACTGCAGGGCTAAGTGATAAGAAGTTCAAATTTGACCTGGATGCAGATGGAAAAGAGGATGAGATCTCTACGCTTGGTGAAGGAAGCGGATTCCTGGCACTAGATAAAAATGGAGATGGCAAGATTAACGATGGAAATGAGCTTTTTGGAGTGAAAAGTGGTGATGGCTTCAAGGATCTTGCAGAATATGACATAGATGGAAATGGCTGGATCGATGAAAATGATGAGGTTTTTGATCAGCTCAAAGTGTGGTACAAGACTGAAAACGGTGATGAATTAAAGAGTCTTAAGGATGCTGGTGTTGGAGCGATTTTCCTTGGAGCAGAAGAAACAGAATTCAAGATGGATGGATCAGATCAGGTCCTTGACGGAAAGATCCGGAAAACAGGCATGTTCCTAAAAGAGAATGGGGGAGCAGGGACTATCCAGCATGTGGATATGGCTATAAAAGGACGCGAGGCTGAGCTTTTATCGGATGAAGAAAAGCTTGATCAGTTAATGGAACAGATAAGAAATCAGAGTACTCAGAATCGACAGAGGAACAATAATAATACTAACGCTCAGAGGAGAGCTCAAAGAACTGCCAGACAAAAGAAGCAGCTTGAAGAGTATTACAAGAAAAAGGATTATCAGAAACAGTTGACTGAGGAAGCTATTGAACGTCGTGAAATGCTGCAGGATCAGAACAAATTGGCATAGTGTAGTATCATATTCTCAGGCAGGAACTGAAGTACTTTCTGCTATTCTTTATTGTAACGTATGTTGCTACGGCAGTCTTGTTCTATCAATATTTATCAGAGAAAAGTGAAAGTTTCCTGACAGAACATGACTTTTCAAAGGGAGAGGTCTTAGATGGAATGAATCGCCTGGTTCAGGAAGCTGGATATGGTGCTTTACTAAATATAGTTGAGGAATTATCAGGAAATATCAATGCAGTTAGAGCTTGCTGCTTATGAGAAAAATATTGATGAAACTGCAAGGATTATAGAGAACCTGATTAGTAATTGTGATTCCATATCAGATTTTACCAAGTCAAAACTGTTTTCACACCTTTCTTTCAAGCAATACGGTAAAGAATTTTACGAGGATTTACGTTTGGATCTAGTCAAAAAAAAATCATTTTGGGATTGCATCAAAAATCTTTTGGTGATAGCATAGTTTTTGTCAATAAAAAGAAAGAGCGTTAATCGCATAGGTGAAGGAATGATTATTAGATAATTTAGCTTGAGTGAACACTATCAGTAATGACAATGCTGCCAAGGCAGCTATTTTGTGTACGCTTAAACTGGATTATCATACATTCTTAGCCTATTTTATTTCTATATACTTATAGTAGGTCTATTTGTGTGAGTCTATTTTGCGTATGCGGAATAGGCTTTTTTCATGCGCAGCTTACGGAAATGTATGCAGGAGGAAAAATGTTACAGATAAAAGACCTTACTATAACGCATCTCAAAGATCTGAGAATTATTCTGGATAAATTCAATATGGTATTAAATGATGGGGACAAAGCTGTGATCATAGGAGAAGAGGGAAATGGAAAGTCTACGCTTATGAAGTGGATATATGATCCAAATCTTGCAGAGGCATATACAGAGTGCAGTGGTGAAAGGATAACAGGAGGGGAGTCTTTAGGGTATTTACCTCAGGAACTTAATGAATGCGACAGAGTCAAAACCTTGTACGAGTATTTTTCAGAAGGAACGTTGTTTTTTGATAAGACACCAAAGGAACTATCCGAAATGGCTAGTCAGTTTCAGGTTCCATCAGAGTTCTTTTATAGTGACCAGATAATGGGGAGCCTGTCCGGTGGTGAGAAGGTAAAGGCGCAGCTTATGAGACTTCTTATGGATGAGCCGACAGTTCTTTTGCTGGACGAGCCTTCAAACGATATTGATATAAGTACGTTAGAACTCTTGGAAAAGCTGATAAAGGACTGGAAGCATATTGTTCTCTTTATTTCACATGATGAAACACTTATTGAGAATACGGCCAACGTTATCATCCATTTGGAACAGATAATGCGGAAAAGCAAGTCAAGATATACGATTGTAAAAGACAATTACGAGAACTACATAAAAAGAAGGGCTGATAACTTCCAGCGTCAGGAGCAGCAGGCACTTAATGATCGCAGGGAAAAGAAAATTCGTGATGAAAAGTTCAGGCGAGGAAGGATTGAAATAATGCATATTGAACCTTTTGATATGAAATATCTTAACGATTACTTTAATGGATTTAATGAAGAAATAACAAAATATCAGTGGCCGGAGCCGTTTGAAAACATTGAGGCTTCCAAAGATATGCTGCAGGAGTTTATGGATGAGATGGAGAAAGGAGAAACCCTGTTTTATTCTGTAATCTCAGATGATGATAAATTCATCGGGAGTGTGGAAATGCATGGAATGACAAGTGATTGTCCTGAACTGGGAGTCTGGATCATTGAGAATGAACAAAGAAAAGGCTTTGCGTATGCTGCTTTAAAGGAACTGCTTAAGTATGCTGCAAGGACATATGACAAGAAAAAATTCTATTATGAGGCAGATATACGAAACGAAGGTAGCATGAAGCTACTAAGTAGGTTCGGGACAGATTATGATATTATCGAGTGTGATCTTGAGGAAACAGTAACAGATTCCGGAAAGAATCTTAAGCTGCAGGGATATGTGATTGCAGAAAAATAAGGCATTTCGATGTGCCTTTTGAATGAAGAATAAGGAGACAGTATGTTAGATAATAAAGGATTTGATTTATGGGCAGATGGCTATGATGCAGCCGTTGGCCTTTCAGATGAAGAAAATAGTTATCCGTTTGCAGGATATAAGGATGTACTGGGAATGATATTCCGGGAGGTAATGGCAAAGAAAAACGCCAAGGTCCTTGATATTGGCTTTGGAACAGGGACGCTTACTACAAAACTCTATGAGAATGAATGTGATGTTTATGGACAGGACTTTTCTCAGAGAATGATAGAGCTTGCTCAGCAGAAGATGGAAAAGGCACATCTTTACCAGGGGGATTTTTCCAAAGGCTTAGTTAAAGAACTTGTGGATTTAAAATATGATTACATCATTGGAACATACTCCTTACACCACCTGACAGATGAGCAGAAGATTTCATTTTTCAAGTCGCTAACAGACAGGCTTAATGAAGGGGGAAAGCTTCTTATTGGTGATGTTGCATTTGAAACGAGGGCAGAATTGGAAAAGTGCAGGGAAGAAGCCGCTGATGACTGGGATGAGGATGAAAACTATTTTGTTTTGGATGAACTTAGAGAGGCATTTCCCGGGGCGGAATTCTATCCTAAATCCTATTGCTCCGGTGTAATTGAGATAAAAAAGGTAAACGATATATGTGTCAGCCTGTACATTCCAAAACTTGAGGACTTATGGTTCCGTGAGGAGTTTATGGCTGATCCTGCCACAATGGAATATAATCATGCCTGGGGTGGCACAATCCCATTTCCAAAAGAAAAGTGGGAAGGCTGGTATAATGACTGGGTTGTAAATGATGATGAAAAATGCTTTTATCGTTACTTGAAGAATACCGATGGTGAGTTTGTCGGCGAGGTGGCATACCATATTGATAGTAAACACAATATGTGTATGGCAGATGTGATTATTGCTTCAAAGTATCGTGGAAGAGGATATGGAAAGGCAGGGTTGCTGCTCCTTTGCGAACAGGCTAAGGACAATGGTATGGATAGCATATATGATAATATTGCAATCGATAATACTGCGGTCAGGCTTTTTATAGAATGTGGCTTTATGGAAGAATACAGAACAGAAGAGATAATAATGCTTAAGAAGCAGCTGGTATAGGTGTTGATGATTGCAGATAGTGTAAATTAGCGTAATATATTGGAGGATACGATAAATGAATATTGTTTTAGCAGCTGTTTGAAGACGGTACATAGCATGATAAAGATTATGAAAGAGTGAAGGTGTTGTTATGCTTAGAAAAATAATGAAGTATAGTGATTTGGATGAAAGAAAACTGATGGATATATATACAGAAAGTAATTTTGAGAATACAGAATACTTTTATCCAGACGAGACGGATAAAAATAAAGCGGTCAAACTTGTAGAGGCAGGCTTTTGCAACTATTTAAAGAATGATTTTTATAACCTTGATGACAGCATTTATTGGATATATGAGGAAGATGGAAAATGGCTTTGCGCATTGAGAACTAATATGATTAAGCCTGGATTATTTTATCTTGAAGCACTTGAGACACCTCCAGAAAGCAGACGGAAAGGGTATGCATGTCGTCTTATCAATGATGTTTTGGAAGATATGAAGAACGATGGAAGTTTTAAGTTATGTGTCTGCATAAGCAAGAAAAACATAGCATCTTTGAAAACACATGAGAAATGTGGTTTTAAGATTGTTTCAGAAAAAGGCTATGACTATCTTAGTAATGAAGAAAACGATAGCACCTATGGCCTCGAGTATAATTATATGGCTGATTAAATGTGCTTGAGTTATTGTGTATCCTAACCAAGCAGAATTTTAATAGTTCACAAAGCTTGTTTAGATGCAGATTTAAAATGAAATGAATAAATGATACGAGCTTGATACAGGGACTGCTTTGGGAGGGAAAATGTCTGAAACAAAAGATAACAGATTCGCATCAGGCGTTAATGCCATTATGGCAGTTGTTTTCATATTAAATCTGATATTTTCACATGAGGATAATATTATAATGATCGCGCTGACAGGCGGGGGAAGGCTTGTAGACATCTTAAGCGCAACTAATGCATCTGTTTATAGTGGCTTTCAGGTACATAGACTTATCACTTACGGATACTTGCAGCCAGCCATAGGGCATCTTCTTGCAAATGTATATGCACTGTGGTACGTGGGGCTATACCTGGAGAAGGCACTTGGACTTACGCGGCTATTCGTGATCTATCATGTGGGACTCATCGTTCCATGCGCAGCGTTTCTCTTTATTTTTCCAAATGGTGTCATGTATGGCGCATCTCCTGCCATTTTCTGCTGTCTTGGCCTTATGGCCATGTGGCTTATTAAGGACAGAAATCTTATCAGTAAATACCGAAGCTTAAGAGGATTCAGGTATCTTTTATGCTATATGATAATCTCAAATTTCCTTGGCATTGGGACTTTTGTAGTCCATTTCCTTGGATTTTTGGTTGGGCTAATGCTTGGGATTTTTGTTAATGGGAGCAGATATCAGCACAGTGAGGAGTGACAAATATGTATATACCAGATCTAAAGGTTTCAATGATAGATCCAGAGATAAATGCAGGGTTTATCTGTAATTACCTGAGCAGGGAAAAGTCAGAGAATAAGACCCGCCCGTTTTATGAAAAGACGATCCTTCTTTATCCGGAATTAAAGGATGCGCAAGAAATCTTAGATATCAGAGAAAAAGAAGAGTTCATAAGAGAAGCTGTGATAAAAAGACTTGCAGAAAATCAGTCTAAGATACAGGAGAGGATTGAGCATTTTAGGGATATGTTTGATACCTTCATCCCAGGATTTATTGAGGCTGAGTGCAGACTGTTTGATTATGAGTGGAAGCCGGGTGATAAGGAAATAAATTGCTATGTCGGGTATCTTCCATTTTACCCAAGAAGTACAATGGATAAGGCATTCTATGTCTCATATCATGATGAGGAGAGGGTTTTCTCAGGAGCTGTCCATGAGATAAACCACATGATCTTTTTTGAGAAGTGGAAAGAGATGCATGGTGAGTGTAAAGAAAGACAGTGGCCAGATCCATTGTGGTATCTGGAGGAGATAATCGTGGATCCAACCCTTAATGATGAGAGAGTAAAGCACCATACATTATATGAAAACAGGGCATATCCGGTATTCTATGAAGAAGATGAAAGCGGACAGAGCCTTATGGATAAAGTAAAGAAGTGCTATGAAAAAGCTGATAGTATCGAGGCATTCTTAAATGAAGCCTATGAGATCATAAAGACAAACTTGTAAAAGGAGACTAGCTATGGAGTACACAGACAACAAGGTAAAAGTGACGGTGACAGAAAGTCATTGCCCAAAGTACAAGGTGGGAGATGTCATCAGGTTTCAAGGAAGTGATCTTGATAAAGAGCACAGTGATAACGTATGCATGGTGGCAATGCAGGCGATATATCCTTTCATCTATGCTTTTAGGAGAGGCGGAAACCTTAAAAATGGTCCATATCAGTGCATAGACTGCGGTGAGACCGTTGTGTTTAATATCGAAATTGAGGAATAAACCTATCGAAAAAAGTTGATGATAATAGTCCCTTCGGGCTGCCTGGTGCAGCCTGTTTTGCTTTTTACAAAAAATTAATAATCATCTCGAAAATCGACGAAAATCCTTGCAGCTACTGCAATCCTCCAATTAACAATACAAGGTAACAATACAGAGTAACACACTATACAGGGGATTTATCCTGTGTTATTTTGAGCTTAGATAGTGTCAAATAATCTATGAAAAAAATAGGTCAAAAAAATAGGCTCAGATGAACCTTGAAAAATGCAGATATTTAGATTGAGGTAGCCGGACGCCACCCTTGACAGCACAAAAAATAACTGCTGACGGTTAATCACCGACGGCGAAGAACTCAAGAACAATCAGATTTTCTCCGTCGTTTGCAGCAGTGTAGCAGTTATTTTTTGTGCCATCAAGGGCAAGCCGCTAACGCGGTGGCTGGGTTATTACCTCTGGCTCAGAATCTAAGAACAATCAGCCTGCAGCCTGGAGCTCAATTATTTTTTGCTGACCGTAATAGATCATTGTCTGCCACTTGCCGGGCATGTTTCCGGGAGCGGAAAAGAGATCATCTACGACAGGTGGCT
>NZ_FMYB01000062.1 GCF_900104155.1 Butyrivibrio sp. INlla16 | reverse complement strand
AGCGTGAGAAAATAGACTTCAAGCTAGAAAGCGGCAGGCACCGCTCAACAAAGATGTGGTACTGCCGCCTCTATCACATCCTCATGTTACAACATTTGGATGCATGGGATCTGCCTTACGAATCCGCCCCGAGAAAGTTGGTTTGTAATGTAGCATGATCTCGTAAATATCATACAGCATTCTCAGGCATAGCAACAGTGTTATGTCTATTATTCATGCCCTGTTTTGCATCTTTTTTTCATCTTGGGTAATATTCACTTGTCAAAGTTCAATTGCCAGAATTTAGCTGGCATGATCACTCAAGATTCCGAGAGATCATTAATATTTCAAATCATTTTCTAAAAACTTCTTCCTGATTTCAAAAAATCTACGCTCGCTCAAATTCCTTCATCGCTTTCGCGAACTCAGTCTGGAATTTTTCGTTATCCTCAAGGTATTTCTTCCGACTGATTTCAATTCTCTCTTTTCCCAAAATCTCAGAAGATACAAATCTCAAATGCTCGGCTGCCTTCACGCTCTTAAGGACTATCTGCCTTGAAAAATCGCCCACCATAAGAAGCTTCATCGCCTCTTCTTCAGACAAAAATCCGCTGGTGATGATGCCAAAAGTTTCATAGATCGTATCATTTGCTATAGGCCCGATGATAAGATCGTAGTCCGCAAAGGCATCCGGCTTAACTCTTCTGTTGGCAAAAATATACTCAAACCACTCGCTGTTTCTCTCAAGAGTCTTAATCTTCAGCGCGCTCTCATCAAGCTCATAACGATTAATGATAATGTCTGAGCCGGCCTTTTCCCTGACCCATCTGCATGCAAATTCAGGATCATCGGTAGTATAGAAGCCCTGCCCAAAGTCGGCGTTTTTTCTGCCAAAATGAACATCCGGTTTTTCTATTGTCACATAACCCGAGTGATAGAGAGTGATCATCGCATTACCTCATCTGAGATTATCAACATTGTCACGGATGATTATACCACATTTAATATTTATTGCAATTAGATTGTTTACAATTGTAATCCATCATAGAATACTGAAAGGGAGAATCCATCGAAAACATAAATGTCTAGGCGAGATTTTTAGGAAACGCGATTTGCTTTTATCGATATTTTCTGCTAAAATTTCACACGATTGCATTTAAAGGAGGGAATTTATAATGAAATGTATGAAAAAAGTCATGGGTTTGGTGCTTGTGGGGATAATGAGCATCACACTCGCACAGCCGATTGATGTTAAAGCAGCAAACACTATAATATCTTTCGGTACAGAGTACACGGAAACTAACAACGCGGGTACTTGGAATTATAACTCTGCATATAACAATTTACCGGATGAAGAAAACTGCAGAACCATCAATGCTGAATCTGCCGGACGTATTACAATCACCGGTAGTTCAAATGAAGATGTTAGAGTTTTTCTCTATGATAGTTACGGCGGATCAGAGATTCAGAACCAATCAACAGGCACGGGCAGATTCACTATAGCTGCCAATGTTACTGCCGGTGCACATTACCTGAAGTTTTGGGACACTTTTCACCACAATGGTACTGTAAAGTACAGCATAACCTTCACTCCCAACAAGATTTTCACAAAAAAGAAAGGCCTTGCATTCAATAAGGAAAATACAGAATACTTAGTGGATTGCACCTACAATACCGCAACAAATAACCGTAAATCAGCAGAGAATTGCCGTAAGATCGTAATACCCGGCAAGAAGAAAAAGCTGAAAATCACAGCTTATGCTCTGGGAGATAGTAGTTCCGATGTTCGTATATATGTATACAATAGCAAGGGCAAGCAGGTTCTCGCCAACTGGTCTGTAAGTGGCGGCAAAAGATCCACAACAATTAATGTGAAAAAAGGCACTTACTATATCAAGTTCTGGGAGTGCTTTGGACATAATACTGAGTTTCACTACAAACTGAAAGCGAAATAATTGACAGGTTTTGCCTCAAAGAAAAGGAGCTGTTGCTTTAGATGATTAAATCAATCAAGTGCAACAGCCCCTCTTTTTAACATTCATTTCACACTTTTCCCAAATAAGGGATCAAGTGGTAATAGCTACGTTATCAGCAAATCTTATAAGCTCAGCCTCGATTCTACTGTAGTCCGATGCATTCAGGCTACCGAAGGGTCTGTGATAAGATGCTGTATTTATGATACCGAATTCTTCCATTATACTTTCAAAAATATTACGCATAACTTTCTCCCTCCAATCGTGAATTCTCTATACCCTTTATCGGCTTATCAACCGTCAATGTGAATATTCTCGTGGCAGTGACCACACGGGGCATCATCCTTCATTACATCAACTGTGATGGTCTCGTGGCAGTGAGGGCAACTGATCTCCATCATCTGCACATTTGCTTCCTCTGCCTCAACCTTGATATTCTCTTTATTAAAAGCGATTCCTGATACAAGTGCTACAACTGCAAGTACCATTGCGATTCTCTTAAACATTGTATTTTTCATATCCATCACCTCTCGTTTTATCTTATGTTGTTATCTTACCAGTACCAATATCACACATATATCACACTATTTTCATTTATAAAAACGAGACATGGTGAGAAATATCTTCACATTTTGGAGGTTTTTATTTTTTTCCTTCTTTACGCCTCCATTAGTCTTTGCTTAGCCTCAGGGTTGTTGTTGATGATCATCCCAACTTTGGAACAAGCCTGCATATCTGAGCAAGAACCACAGGTCTCCATCTTCCTGCCCAATGCGCATTGTCTGATCTCACAAAGTGACTGGCAAAAAGGTGTCTTAACTCCTGTAAGTCTGCAGCCAACGCAGTTTATCATCTCGGGAGTGATATCCACTCCGTTTAACTCGGTCCATTCCTTTGCTACCTTTTCTCTTAGTGAATTGTCATCATTAACTGTAGCTATACGAGCTTCACACTGTTCACAATCCAGTCCGCAAAAAGCAATAAAATCTGTCATGACACACCCTCCTATGAATAGTCCCCATATATAATTGGTATTATTTATGTATTTAATGTATCAGACATAAAAAAACAGATTCGCATCCACACGGATTTGAATCTGTTTTACACTGATTTATCAATCATAATTTATTGCTCGGGGACCAGTCTGTAATTACCAGAGATTTCATTTGCATGTTCTTAGGGATTACACCTCTGGCAAGGCCTAAAGCCCTGGTCTATGGCGTCATCTCTTGTCCCTTCCAGATATACCTTATTTTTCTCCTTCATATCGTTTACACTGTCACATTCCGGTCTGTGAAACACGTGAGAATTCCTGTTGCCGACATAAGAATAAGAAATATCATCAGGTATCATTTTTGAAGTATTATCTGTAACTTCTTTTTCGCCATCATCAGGAATTCCCTTTGTAGTATCATCACCGATACCCTTCGTACCACCATCTGGCACTCCTTTTGTGAAATCCTCCAGGCTTGTGAAGTTGTCGTCTTCTTCAATTTTATTGCTGCCATCCTTGTAATCAATGACCACTCCGGGCTGTACATTGTAGCAGTACACGTTAAAGCTTACGCCTCTCCCCTTATCCTCTACAGAAAGCGCCTCTATCCGGACACCGTCACACAGGAGATTGTCTCCCGAAAATATCGGAGTAACCCTGTACATCACATGATACCCGGTGCTGCGAACATAATCCCCAACCTCATTTTCATAGGGAATCATGGCCTCGTTCATGCACCTGGTGCCGGTTATCAGATTCTGCACATTGGCATTCTCTCCGGTCAGCTGATATGCGATCATATGGCATCTGTTATACAGAAACGGAGGATCAGTATCCACAAGTCCGGGGTATTTATTCTGCTTCCAACCTGTGGGTTTGACTTCGGCAATGGACTCCCTCTCCTTAGTCGGCATCAAATCCTCACCGATGCTCGCCATGGCCGGAGTACACCTACCCAGCTCATCCAATTCTCCGTAGCTCTCATAGGATACACTTGTAATCTCCGATGCAGTAAATGACGGAACATTATTATTTAGTATGACAGTCTCGGTCCCGCTGTACGCAGGAATAACAGTAGCTTCATCTGTCGCAGCCTCGTTATTCGCATTTTTGCACATGCCAATAACTGATACTGAACACATGAAAATAACCAGTACCACCACAGCAAACAGCCATATTCTGTTTTTCTGGAAAAAGCTCTTCATTTCCCGTCCTCCCGAATTCTGCGGAAACGGCCTAATCTCTGTATACTAAGTGCCTCAACATACAAGATCCCTCTATATACAAGATATCTCATTCTGTCCCGAACAAGTATGAAATTTTCGTGAAATAATATCCCCTAATAATCCTCGCCAAATAATATCTCCTGAAGTTCTTCCTGAGCATACGGAATCCTTGGATAAGGCTTACGAAGTTCAAGGCTGAACATCCATAGATGCAGGGCAATAAACCCCAGCAAAACTTTCTTAAGCCCCAGATAAACCGCCCACCAACTACACCTAAGTATTGTTAACGGTATTTTAAAGAATTCGGCCAGAGCAAAAATTGGATCCATAAAGCACCTCCTGTGTTCTAAATACATGATATTTTAAAAACCATCCTAGGCAACAAATGCATTCTAGGGAAGGTACAAATCCATTCTACCAATTTTACTGTCCAATTTATAGTACATTTACCATCTGCATCAGCCCTATTTAGTCCAATTTTAATCGCATCGCGCACCCCCACACCCCGCACTCCCACTTACTTTCTCCATCGTAAATATTTGCAACTTTTTTGCGTTTTGGTATACCTTCTAGGCCTATTTCTTGGCATTTTCGCCATCATTTGTAAATATTAAGGCTTTTTCGACTATTTGGTACCCATGATTTTTCAAAACCGGTATACCAAAATGGAGATTTCGTCGTTCTATTTACTTTTCCAGTCAAATATGCTTCAAAAAAGCTTCAAAACGTATACCAAATCGCTAAAATCCTCAAATTATTTTCTTTTCAGAGGATTCATCCAACAAAATCGACAAAAACGGCCGCAAATCGAGCTTAAATTAGGTTGAAAAATAGAGCTAAAAATCACCTAATGTTATCACCAATTTAGTGTTATAATATCTTCCCGGGAATTCATTGATTCCCAGCAGGTATCTTTAAAAAGCTATTTTTTAAAAAAGCTTCTTTTAACAGACAATTTTTAAACAAGCTATTTTATAAAGAAGCTTGTAATTAAGTAATATCAGGGAAAGAATTTGGGAGTAGTTATAAAATGAGAAACAATTCATCCGATGACTGGAATGCAACAATACTCATCATCTGGATTATATTCATGGGCATATCGCTTGCCTCAGCTATGGTTGACGGAGTTAATCTGGTCTCAAACCATAAAATCTTTGAGGGCATTGTTTCACTGGCAGTGTTTTCGATAGTAGCATTTTACATCATATATTCATCTTTAAAAAACATGTTCCCCTCACTTCTATCCGGGGAAAGAGCCGGACAGCAAAAGGAAAAGTATGACAAATTTCCTCACTTCGGAAAAGAACTGGACAACGAGAAGGTCTCGATGATCATTGAAAAATCCACTTTTTCAGACTATGTGACCAAAGATGGCGAGATTCTGAAAAACGTATGCGTCAGCGACGATAACAAGTGGATATGCATCCTTGGCGGATATCTGCCGGCGGACCTGATCTGCGGCTATAACGCGAAGAAAAATGAGCTTCTGGCGATAGACGGCGCGGCAATCAAACTCCCTTTTAAGGCGAAGATGCCTCAGATTCGAAGGGATCTTGATGCATTTTTCAAAGACAGGGGCATATACTATAAGTCACTTCCGAAAAACGCAGAGAATAGCTACTACAAGGCGCGCCATACCTTTGGTCTCTACATCGACAGAGAGGACTTCGGAAGTGTCCGTTATCTGTGGGAGAAGGACCTCGCCAACGAGGATAATGAGTATCTTTCTTCTGATGAAAATGGGCATAATTGCAGAGCCTCTGACGAGCGAGACATAACCTTCGCGATTTTCGAACGGGTTCTCTCTGACAATGATATCTTGAAAATTGCTGAGAATGTGCGCGGCGGCAGAACTTCGCTTTCGCGATTCCTGAATTTTCAGAACTATCTAAACGAATTCAGCGCGTGCAACTGTGTGGAACTTCTTGAAAAAATTGAATATCCCGCAAATGCTGCGGGAATAGATTTCCTTTTCGACTGCCTAGGTGATGTGGATGAGGCCTATTTCAGGCCTGCTGTAGCGGCTCTCCAGGGATATCCCAGACAGGCAGTGACTATGAAAATCGAGGAGAAGGTGAAGCTCGCCTACGAAAACTACGATGTGGTGGGCCTCGCAGGGCTTATGTATCTTGCAAAGGACATCGATTACAACATCGAATACATCGCCAAAATGCAGGAGCAAGACTCGCTTCAAGAGCAAGTTTTATCGCAGACCCAGAATTCACCGAATCTTCACACTTTGCCCACAAAATTTTAGTTTCATTTTAGTATTCTCTATTATCATAAAGAACATCAAGAGGAACACAAAACCTCTTGGCAAACCCCTTTTAGAAACTTTTCTTCATAACACAAGCTGCCGGATCAGAAACAATCCGGCAGCTACCCCTCTAAAATTCAGCTGCAGAAATGCAGCTTTTATATATATTAATTTCCCTGAAATGTATTAAACCAGGCTCTTTCTGAAAACTCCTTCTTCTTGGGAGCCACGGGCTCGCCCTCGGCAACGCCCACCGGAAGGACGCATGAGATCCTCTCTCGGAACAGTGTCCGGCTTGTATTTCCCGCGATAACTATGTCTATTGTTTATGGTCTCAATTACTCTCATGTAATGCCCTCATAATAATTAACAATACTTCTCAATATACTCACCGAAAAATGGCAATGTAATCTCTGCTATACCATATGACTTTGAGCTATCTTCGAGTAACCCCATTTTCTTCAACGCAGTACTATTTACCTGATAACTCCCCTTTACACCTTTGAAATATAATTACAACTATTTACACGTTTTATATGAGTAAATGCCACTAAGCCTCTATCTACGCTCAATTACATGATTCCAACATACTCATATCCGGCTTCCGTAACAGCAGCCTTAATAGCATCCTCATCCACGTCCTTGGAATTTGTAATGGTTACCAGATTCTCCTCGTGGGAAGCTACCGCTGATTCTATTCCGTCAATTGCCTCAAGCGCCTTCTTTACGTGAGCCTCACAGTGCTGACACATCATTCCGTTTACCTTAATCTTCATTTCTTTATTCTCCTTTTCTTTTGTATCATTTTCCTTTGTATCATTATCAACCCGAACTTCTTCTGATTGAATAATTCTATAATCAACAGCATTTTTCACGGACTTGTCCCTCGAGCCGTCATGAACCTTTATCCAGTTAAGTCTAAGCGCATTCGATACCACGCAGAAGCTTGAAAGTCCCATTGCTGCTGCCCCGAACATCGGATTGAGCGTCCATCCGAAGGCTGCCACATAGCATCCCGCAGCAAGAGGGATTCCGATCACATTATAGAAAAATGCCCAGAACAAGTTCTCGTGGATATTCCTGATAGTTGCTCTCGAAATTCTGATGGCTGCTGCAACGTCGCGGATACTGCTTTTCATAAGTACAACGTCAGCTGCATCTATGGCGATGTCCGTTCCTGCCCCGATGGCAATTCCAACGTCAGCGCGGGTTAGGGCCGGTGCGTCGTTTATTCCATCACCCACCATAGCAACCTTACCGTGCTCCATGAGCTTTTTGATAACAGACTCTTTCCCGTCCGGCAAAACTCCGGCAACAACCTCATCCACACCTGCCTGATCCGCAATTGCTCTTGCCGTGATCTCGTTGTCACCCGTCAGCATCACCACATGTATGCCCATTTTCTTGAGCTCGCTGACGGCCTGCGGTGTATCTTCCTTTATAGTGTCAGCTACAGCAATTATTCCTGCGAGCTTGTTATCCTTTGTGAAAAGAACCGGCGTTTTACCCTGGCCGGCAAGTTCATTCATGTGTGCAGCGGCGCTTTCCGGGATATCTGTGATAAATCTTGCATTTCCTCCCGCAACTGCCACTCCGTCAAGCTTCGCCTTCAGTCCATTTCCTGAGAGCGCCTCAAACTCCGTTGTCTCCCTGAGCTCCACCGCCTTCTCTTTTGCGTAATCAATGATTGCCTTTGAAATAGGATGCTCACTCTTGGATTCCAGCGCATAAGCGACTGTCATCAACTCTTTTTCATCAAAACCGTCTGCCGGAATTACATCGGTAACCCGCATAATTCCTGTAGTAATCGTACCTGTCTTATCAAGCGCTACTATCTGTGTTTTTCCGGTAAGTTCCTGCACTGCTGCCGTCTTGAACAAAATTCCGTTTCTGGCACCAACACCGTTTCCGACCATTATCGCCACGGGAGTTGCAAGTCCCAAAGCGCACGGACAGCTGATTACCAGCACCGATACGGCTCTCGCAATCGCATAACCGAAGGTCTGCCCAACAAGCAGCCACACAACAAATGTGACAAACGCTATACCTATAACTGTGGGAACAAACACGCCCGAAACTCTGTCGGCAATCTTGGCAATCGGTGCCTTGGTTGCGGCGGCGTCACTGACCATTCGTATGATTCCCGCAAGCGTGGTATCCTCGCCGACCTTTGTGGCCTCGCACACCATATACCCCGAAGTATTGATGGTTGCAGCTGAAACAGTATCTCCTGCCTGCTTCTCCACGGGAACGCTTTCTCCCGTGAGCGCGGACTCGTTAACGGCGCTCTCGCCCACTTTCACAATACCGTCCACGGATATGCTGTCCCCTGGCCTTACGACGAACCTGTCTCCGACCTTCACCTCATCGATCGAAACGGTTCTCTCTTGGTCGCCATCAAGGATAACTGCCGTCTTAGGCGCAAGCTTCATAAGGGCTTTCAACGCGTCTGTGGTCTTACCCTTTGACCTCGCCTCAAGAGTTTTTCCTACCGTGATTAGTGTCAGGATCGTAGCCGCTGATTCAAAATAGAACTGGTCCATGAAGTACATAACCCGTTCTGCGTTCCCGGCCTTCACCGCACCCGTCATGGCGAACAGTGCGTAGACACTGTATGCAAAAGAAGCTGTCGCTCCAAGGGCCACCAGGGTATCCATGTTCGGCGACCTGTGAATAAGCCCCTTAAAACCGCTGATGAAAAACTTCTGATTAATCACCATGATAAAGCCCGCTATCAGCAGCTCATACAATCCCATCGCCACATGGTTGCCGTCAAGAAACGGCGGAAGCGGCCAATTCCACAGCATATGTCCCATTGAGACATACATCAGCGGGATCAGCAAAATTACTGAAGCAACAAGTCTCTTCTTAAGTACAGGCGTCTCTGTATCCTTAAGAGAATCCTCGTAGTTATTGGAGGCCGCACCGGATTTTGCAGTGCTTTTAACACTTGCCCCATAGCCTGCTGCCTCTACTGCCTTAATTATTTCTTCCGGAGATGCGCTTCCCTCAACGCCCATTGAGTTTGTAAGAAGACTTACAGCACAGCTCTCAACCCCGTCCAGGGCATTTACAGCCTTCTCAACTCTCGCCTGGCATGCGGCGCAGCTCATTCCGGTTACATTATATTGTTCCATTTTTCACCTACTTACTTCATGAGCTTTTGCAGTGTAACCACCAGCTCGTCAATAATCTCATCGTTACCTTCACGAATGTTTTCAGTCACGCAGGTCTTCATATGATTTGCTAGAAGAACCTTATTAAAACTGTTGAGGGCATTTGTAATCGCAGACACCTGCACTAGGATATCCGTGCAATATGCGTCGTTCTCCAGCATCCCTTCAACTCCGCGAACCTGCCCTTCTATTCTTTTGAGCCTGTTCATAAGATCTCTTTTTTCCTTATCATCTCTGTCCTTATGCTTGCCTGAGCAGTGCGGACAACTGCCTTCAATTTCTTCCATCTTGTTTTCGTTCTCTGACATATATTTCCTCCATAAATAATGGCTTTTCATGATGCACAAATACCCCACTAGGGTATACTGGATTTTCTCCAATATATACCCTGGTGGGGTATCTGTCAACTTAATTTATGCAATCCATTACTTGAACAGCGTGCTAGCTATCTTGTACTGCGATAATCCTGCAATCATCTTGCCAACCTCGGCGAGTTTCCGCAGTCAGGGCAAAACCTCTCATTGCCACTCAATTCTCTTCCACATTTCGCACATTTAGACATAAGACATCTCCTTATATTGATGTATCTCCGTGATTTCCTCTTTAATCTCATTCTATTCCAAAATGAGGTAAATCTAATCAGCCAAAATGTAACTTTTTTTCACAATTCCCCCTCAAAAAAAATAAAAATTAGGCGTTTGCGAAACGCCAAAAGCCGCATAAATACGGCATTTTTATTGCAATAAAAATGAATAACCCCTCACCGGATATGGTACAATAGAAGTTACTGTTCAGAGGTTAGCTTGAGATAAGAATACCGGTGATCTAGACTGAAATCAGTCAGACCACCGGTATTTTCCATCAAATATCTCTGACACACTCGTGTAAATATTGCTGGGATCTTGTTCGCGTAGCGAAACCAGCACACCAAGGCCATCGCAAAAGTACACAAGACTTTGGAATGACCGGTATGTCATGACTTGCCCTATTTTTCGCTTTACCTTACGTCCTTGGCGCTCGCTCAGGTTATTACTATGAGGAACTCTTTTATCATGAAGGAATAGCAGATGGTTGTGCATGAACTTTTCCATCCGTTTGAAGAGGTTATAACCTTCTGGATAATACTTGCTTGGAGGAACATCCAGATATTCGTTTCGGGCTTCTTCTATGATCTCGCAGTACCTTTTCTCAAAGTCTTCTACTTTTTCTGCATCCGGATCAGCATCGTAGTCCAGAGAATTATTATAATGGATTATTTCCTGCAGCAGTGCTCTCATTTTGCCAGCCCACTTTCTGTCGGGTTCATTTTCCATGGCATCCTTCAGATAACGCAGCACATGGCTTGAACATTCCTGATGGTCACTTCCATAACTATAGAAAGTTATATCGTGATCATGGACCAGTATACCCTGATAATGCTCTACAGGGGTTCCCTTTATGCCTTTGTGTCCTTTTTGTTCCCTGGCATAATACTGCGTGAGTCCATCAGGGGAAGCGACGATGGCAACTTCCATGTTTTTGCCATCACATCTTGCATTGGTGAAGTCTGTATTAAGAACAGGGCATCTCTGCAGATCCACAAACCATTTTTTGCGCTGTTCTTCGGTGGCTTCTGAGAACTGCTTATTAAGGTTGCTTACCATTCCTTTGGAGATGTTAAGCCTGCCCTTTGTGAGGCTTGACAGGAAGTCCTTTGCATTATCGATAGAAACATTGCTACTGTTGTTAAGAAGATAAAGGAACGCCTTTACCGTGCCATCATAATTAACATCATCATTGACCCCATCAGGGAATTCGGCATGTCTGCGTTCACCTGTCTGCGAATTGTAATAAACATCAGCCCAGTACTCTCTGACATCCATGCACAGACGGATCCCAATGACCTGTTTCTTTATGATTTTTCCGGTCTTTTTAAAGTCGGGGTCATCAAGAACCTCTTGTGGAGCTGGAAGATAAATAACCGGTTGTGTCAGTTCCTGCTTCTTTCGGCCATGACCTTTATGCCCTGGCTGTCCTCCGGGCTTCCTTCCTGTCTTTTCACGATTGTTTGTTATCTTCTTATGGTTTACTGACTGAGATGATGGTTTAGAGGAATTCTCATAGTCCCTGTTGAGCTGTGCCTTAAGGTGCATGTTTTTGCCTTTTTCTTCTTCCAGCTCGGTAAGGGCTTCATAGAGTTTAAGACGAAGTTCCTTTTTTGCGTCGAGAGCAGAGTCGCGCTGTCTTTCAACCTCGAGAACACGTTGTTCAAGCTGCTTGATGCGGGCTTCATAGGCTGAATTTTCTTTTTCGTGTTCTTTGAAGACGTCTTCAAGGACTTCCCACCATATATTCCTGACATCAACAGTCTGTGCGTGTGACTTGGATAGTGCTACTTCGAGCTTGTGAATACGGGATTCCTCAGTATGAAGCAGACTATTATAGTCTGCCTCCATCTTCTTGTACATGGAGCCGTTTTCAAAAGCCTCAACGCGTGCCTTAAGGGCTTTGTTCCGGTACTGTAAAGTTGTGATGTATTCATACTGAGAGTTGTTCATAAAGTGATTACTTCGCCTTTAACTTTTTGATTTCTGCTTTAAGAGATTTGATGAGTACTTCCTGTGCTTCGCATTTCTTTTGAAGCTTTTCATACAGTTTTTTGTAGTCGGGTTCTTTTTCTTTAGAATCTTCGGCCTTTCTATGCCTTCCATCAGTTGGTACCACTTCGCCGGTTTCAGGATCAATCCTGCCGATCAGTGTTCTTTTAGCCCGGCTCTGCTTTTTTTCTTTGTCCCAGTATGCTTTGGATTCGTAAACATAGGTTATGCCGGTCCGCTTGTCTAACTGCTTAATAATGCCCATGGCGTGCTCCTTTCAAAGATACATCGTTACGTTTATATTATATATCATAACGATTCAAAAAGCAATAGAAAAACCCAGAAAAAGTTAGATTTTTTCTAGGTTTGTAGTTATTTTGATATGTGATTTTAATCGTTAGGATAGGGTGTCAAGCTAGGGTCTGAACAGTAACCAATAGAATTGACAAGAAACCACTGTACACACCAAGAAAGGAGTTATTCTGATATATATGATACCATATAAACAGCTTTCTTTGGCTGATATTTATTCAGACTGCCAAAATAAATTTGAAAATGACAAGCCTGCGTTTTTGTCTCTATTAGAAAACCATATCGACCTTGATGAAATTATTCCGCTTTCTTTTATAAAGCATTTCTATGCATCAACGGGAAGATCCCGTAAATACCCATTAAAAGCTATGCTCTGGGCTTTAATTATCCAACGCATTTTTACTATCCCCACAGATCAGCTTCTACTGGTCTTTCTTGCATACTCGAAGCCACTTCGTGAATTCTGTGGTTTTACCAAAGTTCCTGATGCTTCTAAAATAACCCGCTTTAAGCAAGATTTTCTGGATGACCTACAGCTTGTTTTTGATAAGCTCGTTGATATTACTGAGCCTATCTGTCAGGCTATTGATTCTGCAAAAGCCGACATGACCATCTTTGATTCCTCCGGTATTGAAGCCTTTGTCGCTGAAAATAATCCCAAGTATGCAAACAGGATAATCAAACAGCTTAAGGCATATGCCAAAGCAATGGGGTTTAATAAATCCTATGATCCCTATAAGGCAGCCTATGGAGCAATGCCTTCTCATGCTTCTGCCAATCCTGAAATCAAACAGTTATATATCAACGGCCATTTCTGCTACGTTTTCAAGTTTGGCATTGTAACAAACGGCCTGGGAATCGTCCGCCATATTTCTTTTTACAACAAAGACTTTTTTTCATCTCACCCGGATATAGTTGTCGAAAAGAAATCTGATTCACCTGATGATGATAAATGTGTTCATGATGCAAAGCTTCTCATTCCAACACTTCAGGACTTCTTTTCAAAACATCCACTCATCAATCCAAAAACATTTTTGGGCGATGCTGCTTTTGATTCAGCTCTTCTGTATAAACAGCTACTTACAGGTGATACTTTTGGAACAGATAAACATTTTTCAAAAGCATATATACCCTTAAACAGTAGAGCAGGAATCAAATATCCTGATTGCAAAGTAAATGCTGACGGTATACCCTGTTGTCCTAATGATGACTCACTTCCGATGAAATCGGACGGCAAATCTTCAAAGAAGAACGGTTTGGTAAGATTCAAATTTGTCTGTCCAAAAATCAAAAATACTTACGATAAATCCACCGGCAAGCACCATCGAGAGTGCCAATGCGATAATCCTTGTACCAACTCTTCCTGTGGCCGTATGATACATATTTATCCTGAAAAGAATCTACGAGCCTATCTAGGAACACTTCGCGGTACTGAAGAATGGAACAATACGTATAAGATCAGAACCGCTGTCGAAAGAGATATCAATCATATGAAAGACAATCTCTGTTTAGCAGGACGCCGCACACAAAATGAAAAAACATTGCATGCTGACCTAATCCTTGCAGGTATCACGCAGCTCATCACCGTTGTTCTCGCCGACAAAATCAAACACCATGAATATATACGTAGTGCAAAACCGCTAATCGCGTAGGACTTACCAACTTCATTAAGCCATATGCTTATTAAAGTACGCCTAAAACTGTCGGCTTACATTTTATTTCAGAGAATTCATGCCCTGCATGAATTTTCCTTGTCTAAATTCAAGATTGCGAACGAGCAAAGCGAGTTTCGCAATTACCTAAAAATAAAAATAAACATTGAAAATTGCTCTAAAGAAATTCGAAAGGCCAATCGATATATCATGTGTAAGCGAGAAAGAACATTCAAATGGCCAATGAGAATGAAAGAAAAAATAAGAAGAATAAACGGAGGTTTCTCTTATGTATATGTACGAATTATTTCTTTCAACAGATGTAGAAGGCAAGAAGATCCACTTTATCCAGACAAATCACAAGGTTGACAATCTTGAGAAATGGCTTGGAAAGCTTGTAAAAGATAATACAATTACTGAAGACGTAGCTAACGCAGTTACTTTCGTTTGGTAATATAAATATATAGTCACTGCCGGAGAATCCCTAAACAGGATTCTCCTTTTTATTTTATGTAGCCCCTTCTAGAACTTCAAATTATCTCCGAGTACCGGGACCTTACTTGCGAAGAAGGAAAACTCTCCGCTGTCCAAAAGATTCCCCGCATCATCAGTAACTCTTATATCAAATACCAGGATATGTTTACCGGTTTTAAGTTTCATGCACTCACAGTAGATGTATTCCGTGTTGACCGCAGGCAACAGGAAATTTAAATTTGCAGATACTGTCGTAACATAATATCCGCTCATGCTTGCCGTCGCACCGGCCATTACATCAACAAAAGAAAGAAGTGCTCCGCCATGGATACTGCCGTATGTGTTGTGAAGTCTTGTATCACATTTGACCCTAGACTTGCTATATGTGGGGCTAAGCTCCATCACCTCAAATCCTATAAACTTGTTGTATTCGTTGTCATAAAGCTCAGCGAGCATTTTCTCCCTAATTGCATTTTCTTTTTCAGTACGTGCCTTACGCATTTTTCTCTCCTCAATCATCTATAAAAATATCTGAAGTCTATAATCAAGCACTTACCGCATAACATTAACTTCTTTAACATCCGACCAGACGCCTGAATACACTTTCCCAGAAACCTTCTTAATACTTCTGATCCTGACATAGTAATTCTTGCCGGCTTTCAGACCTTTTATATTGGCTTTCGTGACATTCTTCTTGCTTATAATAACCTTCTTTGTCTTTTTCTTCTTGAATTTCTTATTAGTGGAAAGCTGAATCTCATAGCTGTTCCCGGCAGTATTCTTATTCCATTTCAGTGTGAGTTGCTTTTTATGTTTACTCTTTGCCAAAGTAATATCCGTCTTGCCGGGAAGGATTTTGAAAGTTGTTGAAGCCGAGCCGCTGCAAAAACCTTGACCCGTTACTGTAACTAAAGCTGTTCCGACAGCCTTATTACTCTGGTAATTCACTTTATATTCAGAGCTATCCAGCAGTTTCCCGCTTTTATCTGTTACAACAACTTCAGGCTTTATGGGTTTTCCCGTATAGGTATACGACTTTTCCGAAACTTCAACCCGGCCAATTGTAGTATTGACGGATGCTACATTTATTCCATTTTTGACCGCAAATGCATATGCCAGATTTCTGTTATCAATAATTGTATATAATGTTAATCCCTTTATCCGTTCGTATCTTCCTGAACCGTTTTGCTTGAAACCGAAAGCATAATCACCGCAAGTTGATACCATTCCTCCGATAACCAGTTTTGACAGTGAAGTACAATTAAAAAAGTCTTTTCCTCCCAAATACATAACCTTCGGAAAATATGCGGAAGTTAAGGAAGTACAGCCGGTAAATGTGTTGCCCCAAAGAGTAGACGCATTGGGAAGACTTATAGTCTTTAAACTTGTGCAATTTGAAAATGCCTCGTCCTCTATACTCTCAGCTTTCGGAGCGCTAACCGATGTCAGCGATGTGCAATCTGAAAAGGCGTTTTTTCCAATCGTTTTAGCTTTGGGGAGACTCACTTTCTCAAGACTTCCACAGCCCTTGAAGCACTCTCCCCATGCATATTCAGCGTTAGGAAAATTGACAGATTTCAGGATTACACAGCTTAAAAACAAATCGCTGCCTACTTCCTTGGCACTCGGAAAATCAGCTGACTCCAACGCAGTACAATCCTCGCATACATTAACTCCAAATTCAGTTACCTTAGGAAAAGAAACCGCGGTAAGGCTGGTACACCCGGAAAAAACATAGCAGCTTATCTTGGTAGCCGCCGGAAGAGATACACTTTTCAGCATCGGACAATCCTGAAAAACACATTTTCCTGTACTGGTCACATTGGGAAAACTTACTTTTTCAAGTGAACTGCATTCTTTAAAAGCATTGAACGGAAGATAGGTAATCATAGGAATATTTACATTTTTCAGTGAAGTGCAGGCGTAGAAAATCCACTCTTCGATAGTTGTGGCTTTGGGAAAACTTACAGATTCAAGATCCCTGCAAAGCATAAAAGCTCTCTCGGATATGTTTGTTATGCTGTTTCCGGTCACGCTTTTTATATTTCTGCATGATTGAAATGCACTGCCTTCGATTCCTGTAACAGGAAGCCCGTTTATTGTTTCGGGAATGACTACCGTTAGCTCGTTACCTTCATAGCCGCAAATTTGTACATAGCCCTCAGGGTAAGTTTTATATTCGAATCCATCAGCAGTTTTTGAATATGCAGAAGCCTTCACCGCTGAAAATGGCGCAAACTGCATCATTAAAAACAGTGCAATGACAAATAACCAATTAATTGTAAATCTTGTTTGTAGTTCTTGTTTCATTTTTCATACCTCTTAATAATCACATTCTTGGGCACAGCCTTCTTAAGTACTTTTCTGACTCTATTGTAGAACTTCTTATTCTTGGTTCTTATGAAAATTGTAACCTTATTTTTCTTATTGAGACCCGTAAAAGCATTTTTATCTACTTTCTTGAGATCTGCTGCTATATAAATTTCTTTAAGATTACTATAACCCTTAAATGCTGCTTTTCCGATAGTTGTGACAGGATAGTTGTAGCCTCCGATTTTAACTGATCCATTAATTTCAACCATCTCAGCTCCCATGCCCTCTTCAGTGATAGGCTTGAATGTCAGCAAAACCTTCATCGTTATTATCGCCAACGATAAGGCTTTTTGTCTCACTTATCTCTGAAACAGATAATTCTCCATCCTTATCCTTGTCGCATTTTTCACTGACAATTTTCCTAAATCCGTCATCAGGAAAATTGCCGGAATCAATTGCAACACCCCCGACAGCTTTAACGCTGACTCCACTAAAAAGCATGCATGCAGCTGCAATACATACACCATATGCAACATGAAAAGCTTTTTTCATTATGTCCTCCCTTTGCCAAAGTGGCCCAATTATTTACTCCCATCTATTGTAATATTTTTTCACGATTTTGCTCTAAAAAAAATAAAAATAAACATTGGAATTTGCTCTAAAGAAAATCGAAAGGCCTATCGATATAGTTTATGTAAGCGAGAAAGAACATTCAAATGGCCAATGAGAATGAAAGAAAAGAATAAGAAAAAAATGGAGGTTTCTCTTATGTATATGTACGAATTATTTCTTTCAACAGATGTAGAAGGCAAAAAGATCCACTTTATCCAGACAAATCACAAGGTTGACAATCTTGAGAAATGGCTTGGAAAGCTTGTAAAAGATAATACAATTACTGAAGACGTAGC
>NZ_FMYB01000058.1 GCF_900104155.1 Butyrivibrio sp. INlla16 | reverse complement strand
ATCTGTGGTCTTGAACGTTTCCTTTATGAGTCTTTCAATACCAAGTGCTGAAAGGAACTCTTTGACCATCAAAAGGCCACCGTCAGATGACAGCTCGCCTCCGTTGAAATTGAGCTTAAACTGTTTGTTGCACAATAACTGAATTTCTTTTAAACTATGCATAGAGCTTCTCCTTTGTTGCTTTATGTATGGTTGCTAGCCTACATAAATTGTAGCAAATCAGGAGCTCTATTAATATAGTTTTGCTTCACTTTTTAGGTGAAAACGCAAATATTTTAAATAACAGTACCTTTGCGGCGTTGGAGTGATTTTAATCTACTGCCGTGAATAATTCAGGTTTAATCATGTATTAATATAAGTAATCAACACATATATTACCAAATAATGTCCTACAAATGTCCCTCATTTCATGCCTTTACGTGGTATTTTTTGCAGAATGAAAAGTGCTGTGATAATTGTGTGATATTTCTCCTGATAAGATGTGTTACAGATAAAGAAAACAATGAAAACGACATAGGACAGATAAATAACTCATACGGAGGAAATAGAAATGAAAAGGAATCTTGTAGAAATGGTATTGTCAGTAACATTTGGAACAGCAATGGCACTCTTTATACTTGCAGGATGTGGAAGCGCGGATGCAGCTTTTGTTGGTATAGGTGGTGATGAGACTGCTACAGAAGATACAGTTGCAGTGACTGATTCAGAGGAAGATACAAAGGAAGTTATAGCAGTGAGCAGCACAGAGCTCGAGGCACCGTACTTCGAAAGAGGCGTGTATGTAAATTATGCAGAAGAAGCTGAGGATCCCGATCTTACATATTTCTACGTTTTTGATGATGAGGGAGCAGGTTATACAGCAGACGGAGAGCATGAAGGCATCGGATTACCCTTCTGCTGCGAGCAGGAAGGCGGTATCGTAAAGTTCTCCTTTGGCGGAATGGATGCAATGGGAGAAGAGATCTTCACAGTAGACGCTGTTGAGAACGGCGCAGTAAAAGGCCACTATGATGACGGCTTAGAGCTTGTATTTGTACCTCAGGCAGATGTTGATCCTGAAAGCTTTGATGCAGAGAATTATGTAGGTAAGGCAATCGATAATGACTATGTTTATAATGATGCAAACGGTTGGAGCGTAAAGTATGATCCCGCTTCCTTCGAAGTAAATGGAGGCGGCCCTGTAACCACTTTCATATACACTGGAGTCAGTGCCGGAACAAACATGATTACTGCTACTTACTCTGTGGAAAAGAATGCAAAAGAAACCGCTGAAGACCTTGCTAAGACATGGGGCGCAGACGCAACAGTATCTGAAGGAAATTTCCCCGGCACAGACGATGTCACAGGCTATTGGGTAACGCTTCCTATTACGGAAGAGGGCTCAGGACTCTACATGACAGCAATTGTAAGAGATTACATGGGTGGAACACTTATGTTTGAATGCACCGAGCACAAGAGTGGCAATGAGTTTTTGGATATGGAAGTATCCGATGCAATGGCAAGCATAATCGACTCAATCAACTTCACAGCATAAGAAATGAAATGTCGATATACCGATAAGATATAAGTGATTTTAAAAATATGGCAAAGGCTCTGATGAATGAATCATCGGAGCCTTTCTTTTTGCCCATAAATCCCATTCATAAAATAATATATGTAATTTTTTAATTTTTTTCAGGATTTTGTTGACTCTACACTTGGTGAAGGGTGTATTTTTCGCATATCAGGAGGAAAAAAGTCATGTTCATAAACAAAAGAAAACAGCAGGAATTAATTAAAAAGCAGTTCGGAAGAAACCCTCTTCACGATTCTTATCATTATATGAGAAAGGATAGAATCAAACTAATTGCCAAGTACCATGACGAGGTGGGGGAAGGCACTGTTGATGATATTACCTGGAATGACCTTGAGATGGATGACGTTTTTTTCAGGATAAATCACACAAGATCCTACGTAGGAGAGCAGGTTTTGTATCATAGACTTCATTGTACTGATGCGGAGGAGGCTGAAGGCTTTGGAGATACGGTCAGTTTCTATGAAAACAACGAGACAGAAAGAATAAAAGCGGAAGAGCTTCTCATGGGACTTGGTAAAAGAAACGAGTGTTATTATATGCCGCAGCTTATACATATTTTGGCAGGTTATGAATTCAAATTTGAATGGGTATATCGCATCTTGCAGGCATTGTTATTTTTATCTTTAATTTTGGGAATTGTACTGCATAGCAGTGAATTTATGCTGGCTTTTTTGGGAGTTGCCGGCATAAATATGTTCATATATATGAGGGAAAAATCTCAGTCTGAGCATATGATGGATTGCTTGTACGGAATCTGCAGTCTTATCGATGTATGTGAAAAGCTTCTGAAGAGTAAATGTACTCCGGATTTCCCGGGAAATGAGGTCATAAGAGAGGATATTAGTAGGCTTCACTCTATCAGGAGGATGTCGGGATCGCTCATTTCAAAAAGAAATTATGCGACAGTGGATCCGCAGGGGGCACTGGCAATGTATATTATGGGAATTACTCTGTTTGACCTGGTCTCTTTTAATAAGATTGTGAGAACCATCAGAGGGAACGAGAAGGCAGTGATGGAGCTCTATGCCTTTGCCGGAGCGGTAGATTCCGGGATATCGGTGGCATCCTTCAGGAAAAGTCTGCCGATACACTGTTATCCGCACTTTATAGATACCGGCACAATTATAGCAGATGATATTTATCATCCTCTTATAGAGAATGCTGTTCCCAATGATGTAAGCTTACACAGCGGTTCCATGATAATGGGAGCAAACGCTTCGGGTAAGAGTACTTTTATGAAGGCACTTGCAGTCAATGCAATTCTTGCCCAGTCAATATACACCTGCTGCGGTGCGAGAGCGGAGTATCCAAGAAGTATCGTTATGACCTCAATGGCTGTCCGTGATGATGTTACCACCGGAGAAAGCTACTATGTAAGAGAAGTAAAATACCTTAAGAGAATGCTGGATGAATCGCAGAAGAAGGGATGCATTCTTTATTTTATAGATGAAATCCTGAAAGGAACGAACAACAAAGAGCGTCTTGCCGCATCAGAGGCTGTTCTTCGCTATTTATGTAAAAAAAGCGGAATGGTTATCGTATCAACACATGACAGTGAGCTTGCAGAGAAACTTAGTGATGAATACGAGGGCTACCATTTTGACAGCAGGCTTACCGACAAAGGAATCCACTTCGATTACAGGATAAAAGCAGGATTTGGCGAAGGCACTAATGCAATTGATCTGCTTTCATGCTATGATTTTCCGAAGGAAGTGGTGGAAACCGCCAGAAAAACATTGGAAGATCAGAATATTGCGTGAGGATCAGGTATGAAAATAAGTGAAGCTGCAAGCGCTGCGGGGCTCGATGTAAGCAGTGTCAGGTTTTATGAGAGAAAGGGGCTCATAAATCCTGAGAGGGGAGAAGACAGCAACTATCGGGATTACACTCCCGACGATATAGAAAGATTAAAAAAGATCGTTCTTTTCAGAAAAATAGATATGCCGGTGGAGGATATCAGGAAAATGCTCGATAATGAGCAGGATATCGGGGAACTTTTGGGATTACAGATGCAGAGACTCGAAGAGGTCAGACTTAAAATTGAAGGGTCAATTCAGCTGTGCAAAAAGATGCTCGAAGATGGCTACGAAGAGAGCTATACCGACAAATATATTTCATATGTTGCAGAGGCAGAGAGCCGGGGACAGAGATTCCCCGACATTTTGCCTGTTCTTGATGAGATCAGCCTGAATTCCGGATTTGAGTCTCTCGTTGGATATCCCATATTTTTCAATCTGATGAAAAATATGTTCTGTAGGCGGCTTTTGGTGGTTGGAATTGTGATTATCATGGTGATATTTCCGTTAATCCAATTGGGTCTTAATATTTTCAGATTGATCAATGGGCAGGGAAATCTGATGATGGCGATGATCTGGATTATCTATTCAATAATGCTGATATCAGCATTTGTTAATATTTTGCATAAGACAAAAATATTTTCTTAGAAAATTATGAAGACTTATCTGTGTTACACTCGTTATATGTAATGAGAGCAGGAAAAAAGCTGAAAGGAGGTGGGAAAAATAGAGGCGAATGAAAACTTAATACGTTGGATGAGTGAGTACAAGAACCTTGTTTTTTCCATCTGCCTTAGGATGACCGGCAATTACTTCACCGCGGAGGATATTGCACAGGAGACCTTCCTCTCGGCATATATGCACATGGATCAGTTCAATGGAAATAATGAAAAGGCCTGGCTCTGCAGAATTGCGGCAAACAAGTGCACTGATTACCTCAGAAGTTCAGCCGCAAAGACGCTTCCCACGGCAGAGGATGAGATGCCGGAGCCTGCAGAAGGCGCCGCGGTAATGGGGATGACAGCCAGCAACAATCCGGCGGATATTTATGAAGCAGAAGATGTTATGAACAGCTTTTCAAAATGTTGCGAGGAGCTTCCGGAAGCTTACAGTGACATAGCGATGCAACATTTTATTGAAGGGCGTACAGCAAAAGAGATTGCGGAAGAAAAAGGCGACAATCTTAAGACTATACAGACAAGAATTTTCAGGGCAAAGGAAATGCTGAAAAAATCCTATAGAAAGGAGTGGCTGGAAGCATGAATGATGAATTTAAATATTTAAGCGACGATGAACTGCAAAAGCTCATTGATTCCACCGAAGAGTCAGGACTGCTTGAAGCTCCTATCAGTTTTGAAGCAGAGGTTCTAAAGAGAATCCAAGAGGCGGAGACAAAATCAACGGTCATTTCTTTTGAAGAGAGAAAGAAACAGTTTTCAAGGTTCCGATTTCAAGTTTGTCTGGCGATGGCCGCTGCAATTCTATTTTTGATCGTTTCACCGTTCCTTTCGGCAAACGACGACTACAATGCATGGAAGGCACAAGTTGCGGTTGGACAGACAGTTTCCAGAGAAACAACAACGTATGTTTCGGATTTTTTGGGAAATCACACGCTAAGCGAATCTATCGGAAGTAATCATTTTGAAATAGGAACTTTAAACGGTTCGACAGATAAGGAGAATTAATTATGAGAGCGCAGAAAAGAGGATTTTTTAATTTTATATTTGCATTTGTGCCCGGTGCGGCAGAGATGTATATGGGCTTCATGAAAATGGGAATAAGTCTTATGGGAGCTTTTTTCGGCCTGATGGGTCTGATAGCATTTCTCGGGCTTAGCGATGCCTTCATGATGATACCGATTGTACTGTGGTTTTACAGCTTTTTCCATGCAAGAAATATGGCTACCTGCAGAATTGATATATTTGCGGGATTGCAGGATGACTATTTCTGGAATGAACTCTTTGACGGAAAAGGAATAAACTTAAAATCCGAAACAGCGAAGAAAGTATCCGCGTGGGTACTGATAATTGCAGGTGTTTCCATAATCTGGAATATAGTTGTTGAGCCTATTTTGGGTGGTGTTGAAGCTCTGGCGAATATGACCGGTCTGAATTTCATATATGACGCTGTGGCCGGGTGTGTATATTCACTTCCCAGATTAATAATTGCAGTTGTTATCATTGTTTTGGGCTTAAGACTTATTCGTGGTAAAAAGAATACACTTTATGTGGATATGAAATCCACCATTGATACAGCATTTTCAACAGTAGACAATCAGGAAAAAAGCGAGAAAAATGCCTGATTAAATTTGCTTCACCTATGGTTACATATATATTATGAGGAGTTCCTTTGCCGGCTCACTAGCGGGGCGGCGAAGGGGCTCTTTTATTTTGCAAATCCGCTATAGAAATAGGCCTTCAAACTCTTGAAAGGACACCGTTTTGATTGATATAATTGCATAGTCTACTACTATAAATAGTGGAAAAATAAAAATACACACAATATACTTGAACAACTTGTTCCAATATTGTGTGGGGGAGATTTTAAAAATGATGACTTTAAAAGAATACGCCGAGAGCAGATCCGTGAGTTACGAGACTGTTCGCGTTCAGACCACCAGATATAAGGAAGAGCTTAAGGGACATATCAAGACCGAGGACAAACGTAAAGTTCTTGATGAATTTGCCTGTGATTTTCTTGATCAGCACAGGCTTAAAAGAAATGTCGTTGTAAAATATGATAATAATGATATGAAGCAGGAACTGGAGAAGGTTCGCGAGGAGAAAGAGCGCCTTAAGGATGCTATTATTTTGCTTCAGAAGGAGCTTCAGGATATGACGAAGCAGAATTCGACGCTGCTTGAGGACCGCGCACGCTCACAGGCTCTTTTACTGCTTGCGGATAAGGAGCACGATCAGCTTGAATCCATGCAGACTGAGCTTAAAAAGACGCAGGAAGTGCTGCTTTCCACCCAGAAAGACCTGACAGCTGTCACCAAGGATCTTGCAGCGGCCACAAAGGAGCTGGGAAGCTACAATAAGACAATATTTGGATTATATAAGAAAGCCTGACTTCTTGGGGGGAGATAAGATTTTATGAAAAAAAGATAATGAGAATAATGATGATAGTTTCTTCATTGTTATTAGCATTAGTTGTGCTTTTGACAGTACAAATGATTTTCAGAGTCAGAACTATACTGATACAGAACGCAGAGAAATCAGGGAATCAGGTTGATGAATACTCCGATAAGGCGATGCGTGATCAGCTTTTGCAGCAGCTCAGTGCCACTACTCGTGGGTGTTCCTATATTGTTAATGATAATCTTGAAAATTTCGCAGGAACCGTAACCATCATGGCGGATGCCGCTACTGATATGTACTCTCATCCTGAAAGATACGGTTCATCTGTAGTTAAAATACCCGAAAAGTCAGATATCGGAAAAAGCATGGGGCAGTTTCTCTTTTCAGAGGAAGTTGACCCGAACAGTCCGAGCGTAAAAGAAGAGATTTCCCTTTTGGCTAATATGCAGGGAAGTCTTCTTGCCATGTACGGACAATTTCCAGAACTTGGAGCAACCAATATAGGTACGGAGACAGGTTTAATGCTGCTTGCAGGGCCGGTACTTCCTGAGAGATGGGATAAAGACGGCAATTATGCCAGCTTTGACCCCAGACAAAGGCCCTGGTACCTGGCGGCAAAAAATGCACGGAGAACCAGCTTTTCCGAGATAAAAGAGGACTATGATACCAAAAAGCTGGCAATAATGTGCGGTTCACCGATCTACAGAGACGGTGAATTTGTGGGAGTTGCCGGCGCAGGTATTTATCTTGAGGGAATAGAATCGGTAATGATGAATGCCCGTATAAGTGATCAGGGAAATTCCTGCATTATTGACGAACATGGGATGATCATCTTTTCCTCCCAAGACGAAGGGGATCTCAGGACACAGACAATTCTTGGAGAAGGGAGAAAAGACAGCTCTCTCAAAAAGCTCTCAGAGAAAGCAATTTCCGGAGAGAGAGGTCTCGAACTATTGGAGATCAATGGGAAAAAATGCTATCTGGCGTATTCCCCCATTAAAGTTGTAGGATGGTCACTGATATCCATTGTTCCGGAAAGTACCGTCCTTGCACCCAAAGAAAGTCTTCTGAATTCTTTGAATATCAATCGAATCATGGAACTTACGGAAGTGCAAAAGGTTCTCAGAACGGCGTTAACCACTGTTCTTGCCTTCATTGTTGTCATTGCACTAATAACGGTAGTTATTTCAAATATGCTCAGCAGACAGCTGGTGAAGCCTGTAGAGGAGTTTACGGCTAAGGTTCGGGCAATTGAAGGAGATCAGCTCGATTTCGAATGGACCGAGGACACTGGCGATGAGATACAGGAGCTGGCCACATCTTTTGGGTTTATGACTGAGAGAATGAAGAAATATATTGTCGATATTCAGGCGGCGACAGCTGAGAAGGAGAGAATAGGAGTAGAGCTTGCCCTTGCTACCGAGATTCAGGCAAGTATATTGCCCCATGATTTCCCGCCCTTCCCGGACCGAAGTGAATTCGATATTTATGCAATGATGGAACCTGCAAGGGAGGTCGGTGGTGATTTCTACGACTTTTTCCTGATAGATGATGACCATTTGGGATTGGTTATGGCAGATGTTTCCGGTAAAGGTATACCGGCCGCACTGTACATGATGATTTCCAAGGTAATTCTTCAGAGCTGCGCTATGCTTGGAAAATCGGCCGCGGAAGCTCTGAATAAGATGAACGAAGCTCTCACCAGCAACAATAAGACGGATATGTTTGTCACAGTCTGGTTCGGTATTCTGGAGATTTCTACCGGGATAATTTCCTGTGCAAATGCCGGGCACGAATATCCCGCCATTATGCGAAAGGACGGTAAATTCGAGCTTTTCAAGGATAAGCACGGATTTGTAATCGGTGGAATGGAAGGAATCAAATACAAAGAATATCAGATAGAAATCGGCCACGGAGATAAGCTGTTCCTGTACACTGACGGTGTGGCAGAGGCCACAGATATAAATAACAAGATGTATGGAACATCCCGCATGATAGAGGCACTTAACAAGGATCCGAACGTTTCTCCGCAGCAGATAGTTAAGACTGTAAGAGCCGATATAAGTGAATTTGTCGGAGAAGCAGAGCAGTTTGATGATCTGACCATGCTGTGTTTGGAGTTTAATTGATTTTATGATTATATATGAAAATACCGTGCCCGCACTTTTTATAAAACGAAATAACCGTTTCACTGCAGAAGTCCTGGTTGACGGACACAGAGAGACGGTACATGTCAAGAATACCGGTCGCCTCGGAGAGCTGTTCTTGGAAAATGCCGAGGTGACGCTTCAAAATTCCGATGATCCCGGAAGGAAGACAAAGTATGACCTGATTTCCGTCTACAGACCGGAGTTCGAGTGGATTAACGTCGACAGTCTTGTTCCGAACAAGCTCATGAAACAGTACCTTGAGCCGCGATATGACTATGTGAAGGCCGAATATACCTACGGAAATTCCAGATTTGATTTTTATATGGAAAAAGATGGCGAGAAATACCTTACGGAAGTTAAGGGCTGTACACTTTCCTATGATCAAAAAAGCGGAGTGGGTTATTTTCCGGATGCGCCGACAGAGCGTGGAATCAAGCATCTGCAGGAGCTGACAGAGGCGGTAAAGAAGGGCTATCATTGTACAATAGCATTTGTTATTCAAATGAACGGAATACATACTGTGCTTCCAAACGACAAGACTCAGCCTGAATTTGGAAAAGCGCTGGAAGCCGCAAAGAAGGCAGGCGTGGAAGTCGTATGCCACAGCTGCCATGTAGAGGCAGATAGAATTAGTATTGTAAATTAAATATTTGCTATGAAAATACAACCCGTGCCTTTTGACACGGGTTGCTCTTTGTACTTCTTTTATTCCACTTCTGCATTTGTTCTCTTAACAACAGCCTTCGTAATTCTGCTCTTTGTCTTACCGGATACACCTTTTATCTTTATTTTTGAATCATCCGGAAGCTTCTTAAATGCACCGGCGCCGATCTTAAGATGTTTATTGGCTTTAATCGTAATCTTCTTAAGGTTTGAGCATCCTTTAAATGCATTCTTGCCTATAGATCTGACATTTTTTCCGATAACTACTTTCTTGATTGTATCGTTTCCTTTGCAGGCTTTAGCTGCAATTTTGGTAACAGGGTAGGTGATTCCGTCAACAGTAACATTGTTGAGAGAAGCCTTTTTTCTCTTGCCGATCTTATCGACTGTAGCATTTCCATCGCTTCCGATGGTGTAAGTGATATCATCCACTGTAACCGTAAACTCAGAGGGCTGAGCAGGCTCTGAATTCACCTGAGCGGAGGAAGTCTGACCTGCGCCATTATCCTCGGGAGCAGTCTGGGTTGCCGGATCTTCGGGAGTAGCCTGATTTGCGGGATCCTCAGAAGGAGCGGGCTGATTTGTATTAGGAGCAACGAAATCCTCAGGCTTAGTATTTGTCAATGTGTAGAACTCAGCGCCGTCAGGATCCTGCGTTCTTACTACGATATCATCAGCTTTGAGCTTATTGTTTATATAAAACTCGTTTATCTTTGTGCCGGAAGGATAGCTGTTGCCTTCATTGTAAAGCACTACAAAATCCTCTTTGGATAGATTTTTACAGGACAACACGGTTCCCTTTTCAGCATATGTGCAGGTGTTGCCCGAAAACTTGTAGAAAAGGGTTGCGGAATTATAAATGCCTGCGTTTATTTTGTTTTTGATGGTGTTATTACAAAATGAAACCCTGCATGCCTCCGTCTGAGTTAAGCTTGTAAGATAATCATTGGTATTTATAACACATGACGATATATTTACGGTGTTTCTTTTGCCCTTTTTCATGGAGAGAACACCTGTCGTAAAGGGCATTTCGAGTGTGCAATCTGATACGTTATAGGTTTTGAGCGAAGTCTCCGGAACATCCAGGAAGGTTCTGTATACTGTACCGTTTTTGCTGTTAGTGATGCAGTTCTTAACTGTCACATTTGCGGGATATTCACCCGTAGTCTCCTCAGAATCCGGACCTGTGAAGAAAATGCTGGAATTTCTTTTTGTGTCAGTTACTCCGGAGTCGAGATTGAAAGTAATTCCGTCAAAAACAACTTCCGTTTCACCTGCAAGTCGCATAACCTTGCAAACTCTGACGCAGGCTGCTGACAGATTAAATGTGCAGTTCTTTATGCTGGTGTCCTTAAAGGAACCATTAAATAATGTAAAAATGTTGTGGCAGTCATGGGTATGGTTTTTGAAAGTACAATTATATACGCTGATATTTCTGTAATTTCCGCGCCAAAAAGCCAGTATTTCATCAGTGAGCGTAGTTTCAAAATCACAGTCGTGCACACTTAAATTCTCAAGTGTTGAATCCAGCGTATTTTCTTTACCACAGAACCACAGACAACCACCGACCAAAGTATCTGTTATATTACCCTCATAACCGGCGCCGGTAAGGTTGCGGAAAGAGCAGTTGCTTACTTCAACGTCATTCAGCTTTCTGCTGTGCTTGAACCACACCAGATCCACTTGCATGAATCCCCCGTTTTTCTTGGCGGGAGTGGCATAGAAATTGCAGTTTGTGATCTTACAACCATCAATTTCGGAAAGGCTGAGAATGACTACCTGTTTATCTTTGAGCGGATGATCTTTGGTGGTTTCCATGTAAAAATTGATGTCCGAAAATGTAAGAGAAAAGGTCGGACTAGTCTCACCCGGAACCGTGTACATTATCCTGTTGGACCCGGATCTATAGGATTTGCTGACACTCAAAGTGGTATTCCCTGTTCCTTTGTAATTCAAGGATTTCAAGTATATAGTTTTATCAAGAGTATAAACGCCGTCATTGAACTGGATGGTCGAAACCACGCCGCTTGCAACCGATGATGTAATAAGTAAGTTCAGACGCTCCGATATGTCGGTATTCGGGAAAATTCCTACCTGCGCCACATTGATCGTGTCGGTCAATATGAGCTGTGCATATTTTTTGTTCTTCATTTTTGTATAAAAAATGTTTTTATCCGGAGCGGTATCTGTTATCTGATATGATGCAGCACCGCCATCTCCTGCAGAAGCGTAGCCTTTGACACTTACAACGGTTCCCACGGGAATATCAGCCGCAAGAAGATCATTTAAGCTGTCGTACTCTGATGAAAAAGTACTGCCAAGTGCGGTTAACTCCTCGGTTTCCACAGGAAGCAGCATTTCAATCCCTGCTTCAGGGCCTTCAGCCGAAACCCCGGTATCATCCGGTATGGAATCAGCATTTTCTTCGATACCTGTTTCGCCTGATTCCGATTCGGATGGATTATCGGTACCGGGATTTGGTGCCTCTGATGATTCCTGCTGCGTTTCTTCCGCATTTCCGGCACTGACTTCATCTTCAGCACTAAAAGTCGCTTCAGGCGAGAGTTCTTCTCCGGTTAGGAGTTCTGATTCTGCTCTGGAAGTAATTCCTGCGAATGCATTAAAAAATAGACACAGTATGACTGTGATGACCCAAAGATGCTTTTTTCTTTTCATATTATTAGTTCCCCTTTAATAATTTTTCATACCTAGCATGAGATTATAACACATGTTTTTAAAAAAACTCAAAAAATATGCAACTTTTCAGTCCTTTCGGCTGTATTATATTTAGATGGGGCAATTAAATAGGATAATAGCCCCAAGGTGAACGTGGAGGAGTTGTCATGGAAAATAAGCCATTTTCGTTATTTAATAAGCATTCAATATGGATAACACTGGTTGCACCTTTACTGATAGGATTAGTTTTTGCGAGGGGCGGCGGATTTATAATTGGGCCAATTTGTATATTCCCTATATTTTTGGTTATCGATGAGTTTATCTGCTTTATCATTTCAATTAATAAGGTGAAAATAATCGCCTCCAGGGTTTTTGACGCTTTTGTTCTCATCATTGGGCCAACTTACGAGTGGCTATATATAGGCGAGGTAAAAAATGCAACCTGGTATGACTGGCCGGAACAGCTGCACAATGCCCAGCGCCATACACCGATCTATACCGGCGCGGTAGCAACCGTTATGATTATTTTTCTTCTTGCAATTTTGGGCTATATTATCCTTCAATATACGTCTCTTAACGAATTACCGCCCCTTGTTGCGGTATTGTCAATGGCTGCCATGTACCTTGGTATAATTCAGCTTATCATCCTGACTGTGCAGGTATTCGGTGCTGGTGACGAGATGGATGTGTATCTCTTTCCGCTTCCTGCCTGCTGTATACTTATCACAGCTCGCACGATAGTTGAGAAGATTTATGAATGGAATGACAACCGTTTCGATACAAGTAAATTGGAGCAAAATCCTGTTTTGAAAACTTCTGATACTATCCTGAAGAATGTTATCTTATGGCCGTTTTTCGCAATTTTCCTTATGATTCCGCTCCTCGGAATCCTGATAGCGATACTGTATTTATTCGGCCAGGCGCCGGATTCCGTAATTAAAGCCTGGACAGAGACCAGTCAGTGGAATCTTTCAACGAAAATATCGCCGCAGAACATCTATTATGACGAACATTATCTGTGTACTGTAGCTGCCGGCGGCCACCGCAGGGTTGTAAAGCCTATCCGAAAGGGCATCCGCCACGGACATGAAGTTACGGTAAACAGACAGCTTTGCATAGCTAATGCCTTCGAGCAGATCCTGGAGGAAAAGACTCCGCACCTTCACAGGGCTGTCCGTGCTTTTTACGATAAATACGGATTCCCGGTTGCAAGGCTTATTAAGAGCAGATGGATTGCAGACGCCGTTTACTTTATCATGAAACCCTTGGAGTGGTTTTTCCTTATAGTAATCTACATGGTTGATGTTCATCCGGAGAACAGGATAGCAGTGCAGTATATGGGGGATAAAACGCCTTTAAAACAGGCATAAAAATATGTATTGCAATCCGTCTGGCAAGCTGATATATTACAGTTGCACTGTATTCGGAATGATCCGAAACGGTAGCTTTTTTGTCAAAAGGAGAATTAAATATGGAAAACACAAAGACACTTGGCCGTAAGACTGCAGAGGAGTCATTCGGACTGAGTCACGCAACACGTTACATGGTGGAGACTGCCCTTATGATCGCAGTTGTTCTTATTATGGGCAACACTTTTTTAGGGACAATTCCTACACCGCTTCTTAAGATTTCTATCGTTACCGTTCCCGTTGCACTGGCAACAATGCTTATCGGACCTGCTGCAGGCATGATCTGCGGTCTTGCTTTCGGTATTAACAGCTTTGTTGGTGCACTCACAGGTGCAAGCGGAATGCTCTCAACACTTTTTACTATTAATCCCTTCGGTGTATTTTTCACAGCAATAGTAGCAAGATTTCTTGATGCAGCTGTTGTAAGCGGCATTTACAAGCTTATCCACAGAGGAAAGCTCACAAACGCATCATATTACATTACAGGCGCACTTATGCCTCTGTTCAACACAGTATTTTTCATGACATCACTCTGCCTGTTCTTTTACAACACAGACTATGTACAGGGTCTTGTAAGTAACTACAATGCGACCAATCCTTTTGCATTTGTAATTGCAATGGTTGGTGTTCAGGCAACAGTGGAAGCATGCATTGGCTGCATCCTTGCAGGTACTGTAGGAATGGTGCTCTCAAAGGTTCTTCACAGAGCATAAGCACATAAATAGCAGGTGTAATTATTATGAGCAGGATTTTGACTGTTGATATAGGTAATTCAAGCATAGTTGCCGGCGTTTTAAATAATGGCGAGCCGGAATTTACCGGAAGAATCGCAACTATGAGAGATTATGGCAAAAAAGAGATAACAAAGGCTCTTGGTGGTCTTTTGCAGGATTATCTTGGACAAATCTCCGATGATTATGAGGAATTCACTTTTAAAGGGGCGATTCTCTCTTCGGTGGTGCCAGAGATAAACGAAGTTACTCTTTATGCAATGGAGGAGATAACCGGAACGGAGCCTCTTCTTATGAGTGACAAACTCATAACCGGAATAGATATCTCGAATTACAGCAAGGGTAAAATTGGCGCAGACAGAATCGTTGATTTATCCGCAGCAAAGTCGATGTTTAAGGACAGACCGGTTATGGTCTGTGACCTTGGAACCTGCTCCACCATCACCGTAGCAGATGAAAACGGAAAACTTATCGGCGGAATGATAGCTCCCGGAGTGCAGTTGTCATTAGATGCAGAAGCCATGCGGACTGCGCAGCTTCCACAGTTGTCTGCGGGAGAAGTAACCGAGATTCTGGGAACAGATACCGCCTCAAACATGATGAGCGGAGCTGTAGCCGGAGCCGGAATGATGATTTCGGGCGCAGCAGAGCGAATCAGCGCTGATTACAAACTGGATAATATGGCACTTGTAATCACGGGAGGCCTTGGAAGCCTTGTTATTCCCTGGATAAATCGGGAAGTCTGCTATGAAAAGGACCTTCTTTTAAGGGGACTTAATGCCATATTTGAACTTAATGCAAGCAGTTATGAAAGTGAAGTAGATCATGCTATCAGGAAAAAATATTCTATTAGGAGTTACAGGGGGGATCGCGGCTTACAAGTCGGCTGATCTGGCATCAAAGCTCATAAAGCAGCACGCAAACGTGGATGTTGTAATGACAAAAAATGCCACGGAATTTATTGCGCCGCTTACTTTTGAAGCTTTGACACACAACAGATGCGTCACGGATACCTTTGACAGGAATCATCCGTGGGAGGTGGAACATATCGCCCTGGCAGACAAGGCAGATATTCTTGTTATTGCGCCCGCTACAGCAAACTGCATAGCGAAGCTTGCTGCCGGAATAGCAGATGACATGCTCACAACCACAGCGCTCGCCTGCACTTGTAAGAAAATAATAGCACCTGCTATGAACACACATATGTATGAAAATCCTGTGACACAGCGCAATCTCCAAACCCTTAAGGATTTCGGATATATTATCGTAGAACCCGATGAGGGTTACCTTGCCTGCGGCACTGTGGGAAAAGGAAGAATGGAAGAGCCTGCAAATATCGTGGATGCCATCATTCATGAAATTGCAACGCCTAAGGATATGGAAGGAATCAAGGTCCTTGTGACTGCAGGCCCCACAAGAGAAGCAATAGATCCTGTCAGATATATAACCAATCATTCAACAGGCAAGATGGGAATTGCTCTTGCAAAGGCTGCGGCAGGCAGAGGCGCCGATGTCACACTTGTTCTGGGACCTACGGATATTCAGGTTCCGCCCTATGTAAATGTGGTTCCGATAACTTCCGCAAAGGATATGTTTGACGAAGTAACTTCCAGGGCAAAGGAACAGGATATCATCATTAAAGCCGCTGCAGTTGCGGACTACACACCCAAAACGGTAGCGGACAACAAAATCAAGAAAAATGATAATGACAGTGATCTCTCCATACCGCTTAAAAGAACGGAAGATATCTTAAAATGGCTCGGAGAGCACAAGGGTGAAAATCAGCTTCTATGCGGCTTTTCAATGGAAACCGAGAACATGCTCGAGAATTCAAGAAAAAAGCTTGAGAAAAAGAATCTCGACATGATCTGTGCGAATAATCTCAAGGTTGCCGGCGCAGGCTTTGGCGTTGATACCAACGTTATTACGCTTATCACCAAGGACAGCGAGACAGAGCTTCCTCTTATGAGCAAGGATAGCGCAGCAAACCACATTCTTGATGAACTAACAAAAATGCGATAAAAAGGCGCATAACAATTGATACAGTTAATATCGTGTAAAACAAGCCAATATCAGTGCATCTGTGAGGCTTGTTTTTTGTTGTGATATTTTATGTAAAAACAAGTTGACAAATATGATTGAAAGATTTATATTGAATGTACATTCAATGAATATTAATTCAACAAACAGGAGCATCAATTATGGGTATGCAGAAAAAAGTAGTAATAATCGGTGGGGGAATAGCAGGACTTTCTGCAGGTATTTATGCAAGACTTGCAGGATTTGAGGCAGAAATATATGAGAAGAATTCGACACCCGGCGGAGAATGCACAGGATGGAACAGAGAAGGCTTTCATATAGATAACTGTATTCACTGGCTCACAGGAACCAAGAAGGGAACAGAGTTGTACGGCGTATATAAAGGGCATAAAGAATCTCTGCTTTGCAGGTCAGTGGAACAGTTCACCGGGAGGACTCCCGATAGCTGTGACAAACGGCAAGTTTGCTATTCAGAGAATCTGTAAAAACAAGGGATATTTTAAAGGGGAAGCCAATGACAAGAGAAGAACAGAAGGAAGAACGCAGGAAAGCAATACTTATGACAGCTCTGACGCTCTTCGTGGAAAAAGGGTATCATGAGACCAAAGTTGCGGATATTGCGGCTGCGGTTCCAATGAGTACCGGCCTGATGTTTCACTATTTCAAATCAAAAGAAGAGCTCTTAATGGCTCTTGTTGTGATGGGGAAAGAGTTTACAGGGGCGACGGCTCCTGTAGAGGGAATCCCTGCAGACATATTCCTGAAAGGGATGCTGGATGAACTATTTCTCTATGCTAAAAAGGATGCATACGTAGCCAATATGTTTGTCCTGATGGCACAGGCCAGACGTGCCGGAATGCCGGAAGACGTGCGCAAATTGGCGAATTCGGTGGAAGCTATCGACAATACGGCAAAGATTATAAAAAACGGCCAAAAAGCCGGGATATTCAGAAAGGGCGATCCTAAACTGCTGGCTCTTTGCTTCTGGTCTGCATTTCAGGGAATAATGGAAGAGATGACCATGGACAGAGCGCTTGATACCCCGGATTCAGAGTGGCTTATGGCTATACTCAGACCCTGATTGCATTACAAAAAGAGCTGATCGTTCAGCTCTTTTCTGCATTATTATGAAATTCAGCCGCCCCGTCCCATAACAACTGTTCCATTTCCGTTTTCGTCATAAACGGTTCTGATGGGATCGGGGCCGGTGAATCCCGGGTATTCATCCATTATTTTCAGCACATTTCCTGAGATAAAAAAGTTCTTGTACTCATAGTAGTACACAAATCGGTCCAGGAACTCAGAAGTGTTAGCAGAATACTTCATACCGTCTATATAGGCAAGTCTTCGGGCCTTTTTATTATTCTGTCGTCTGATAAGCTGAATGATTCCAACGATAATCCCTATAACAGCCAGGGTTACAACTACCTGGATCACAAAGAATCTGAATCGCAGCTTATGAGCCTGCAGCAAGTCATTTAGTATCTTAAAGGCGGCACTTAAAATCAAAGTATCTAGCAAAATATGTCTCTTCATCAACGTTTTCACAGCATTTCCTCCGTTTATCATTATATAATATATACAGTTTATGCCGTGGTTTCGTTGCAAAGATTATGAACTTTTAATTTGTATATTCCCCCAGACAGTTTTACAATGATAAATAATATGTGTATCAATTAAGTACAAAGACCGGATAAGAGGGGGATCTTATGAGGGTATTAGTTGTAATTGACATGCAGAAAAAGTATCTTAGCGGATACGATGAGAAGCTTTTATCGAACATTAACTATGAGATAAAACTGGCTCATGAAGAGGAAGACGTTCCAATTTTCTATGTGAAAAACGTAGGCCTCACCGGGAACAGAGACGGATACGACCTCTCGGATGAGCTTCTCATGGTTTCGGATTTGGTTTTTGAAAAGAAGAGTCCGAGTGCGTTTTCATCAAAAGCCTTTTCGCAAAAACTGAAAGGGCTGAAAGCAACGGAGCTTGAGATTGTAGGAGTTGATGGCACCTCCTGCGTCGCTAAAACGGCGATGGATGCCGCAAAACTCGGATATAAAACGGAAATAGTAAGAAAGTGCGTAGGAGCACGAAATGAAAAAGTGTATGAGAAAACACTTAAAAAGCTTGAGGATGCAGGAATAAATATCTTGTGATTTTTAGTATTATTGCACAAAATTTTCATCATTATTCCGTCATCCAACATCAGCATTCTGATATTTTGGACATGAATATAATATCCTCCTTTTTTGATAATGCCTATTATTATCAAAAAAGGAGGTGTTTGTTTTTATGGGAAAGAAACTAGTTTCACTTGTTTTGGGGACTGTACTGACAGTCGGAGGACTTCTTGCTTCTTCAATGTCGGTTACAGCTGCAAGTGCCTGGGGAGGCACTCACGACGGGATGGCATTTGATTATCACGACAGCAGCCAGTTTGAGATGTCAAGCTGGAGCAACGGCGGGATGTTTGACTGTACCTGGTCACCAAATAATGTATCCTTTGCAAACGGCCAGATGAAGCTTACTATCGAAAGAAACTGGCAGGGATACACGGGAGGAGAGTACAGAACAAAGAAATACTACGGATACGGGCTGTTCCAGGTTAATATGAAACCTATTAAGAACTCAGGCGTTGTATCTTCCTTCTTTACCTACACAGGTGAGAGTGATGGTACAAAATGGGATGAGATCGATATAGAATTTCTTGGATATGACACCACGAAAGTCCAGTTTAACTATTACACAAATGGACAGGGTAACCACGAATACTTGTACAACCTTGGATTTGATGCATCACAGAGCTTCCATACCTATGGTTTTGACTGGAATGCAGGAAGCATCACATGGTATGTGGATGGCAAGGCTGTATACACTGCAACAAGGGATATCCCGAACACTCCAGGAAAAATCATGATGAACGTATGGCCCGGAACAGGAGTGGACAACTGGCTTAGACACTACGATGGAAGAACCGGAATAAGTGCATACTATGACTGGGCTTCCTATGATGCACACACAGGAAGTTCGAACAACAGTAGCAGTAATAACAACAGTAGTAACAACAGTAGTAACAACAGTAACAGCAATAATATCAGTAGTTATCAGCCTGCACCTTCACAGTCATCCAATGCCGGTAATAATTCCGGATCAGGTGCAATGTTTGACAGTTACAAGGCATACAAGCTCATAAACTCAGGAAGCTGTCTTTCGCTGGATGTTCAGGGCAACAGAAGAGACAACGGCACCAATATCCTTCAGTATCCCTTCAGGGGAAATGCCAATCAGAAGTGGTATTTCATAAAGGAAGGCGATTATTACATCATTAAATCCGCTTCAACAGGAAAAGTTCTCACAGTCCAGGATTCCGCAACATGGGACGGCGGAAATGTATGTCAGTGGGATTATTATGGCAGCAATAGCCAGAAGTGGGAGATTTATCCGGCCGCAAATAACACCTACAAGATCATAAATCACAACAGCGGAAAATGCCTTAACATCGCCTACGGCAGTAACGACGCTAACGCAAATGTCGAGCAGTATAAGGACGTATCCAGCAGCTATGAGATGTGGTGGATCGATGTTGCAAACTAATTAAAATAGACGCGTTATATAGATCAAGAGTTGCGAAAATCTCAGAAGGCTTTCGCAACTCTTTTCTTATCATTTTTTTCTTCTATAGGTTAAAATAGAGTTTGGTACCGAGAGTATTTGTGATAGTTGATAGAGTCCAGCTAAGAAATGTCAAGGAGTAAATTGAAAATGTTAGAAATTAGTCATTACCTGCATTTTGGGTAACCTTAATAAAGCTAATTCATTTATAGCACATTGAAAATGACAAATTAGATATTAGGCAGCTTTTGTAGTGCGGTTGAGTAGATCAAACTGCTTTCTGTGTTCTTCAGGAGTAATCATCTCATAGGGTTTGTTATCCCGAAGCATAGCAAAGATGATATTACACACTTTGTGCATTACAGCACCTATAGCAACGTTCTTCTTTTTGGTTTTACATTTCAAGGTGTAGAACTCATGAATGACTGGATTTACGGGGATTTTTGATCCCTTACT
>NZ_FMYB01000057.1 GCF_900104155.1 Butyrivibrio sp. INlla16 | reverse complement strand
GGACGCTAATACATTACAGAAACACAGATGGTTTTTCAATTGCAAATATACATCAGAGGACTGGCATAGTACCCACCATCATGCCAGAAGCCTCATTGTTATTCATATTTAAGCCATTTTCTTGCATATCATCGTAATCAAAATTGGTCTCGATAACTATCTGTGCAGATAGTTACAATTATACGCATGAAAATATCTCAAATCTTTGTTTTTATATAAAATCTATTATTCTTCCTCATATTTCCAAACGAACCCTCCAGAGGTTTTATGAAGCCCTTGGCAACATTTCCATATTTGTCTATGATCAATACCAGTTTTTCGCTCTGCCTCTGCCATAGATTCGAATTTTGCTATTATCTTCCCAGATGATGAACTTATTTGAGCAACAGCCTTCCCATTATTTTTTAATGGTGCGATATCACTATAATCACCATTATCATATTTCCATTGAAACCCTCCTGCACTTTTAGAGATATTGTCATCGCTGAGTACATGGCTTATATTCCCTTGCAAATGCAGTTCATTTTGGGCTTCCGCAATACTATCATATACTTTAATAAAATGCCCTTCTTTATCATATTGACATATTCTTTTTACGCCTTGCTTGTTTCTTGCAATAGTCTTCTCGCGACATTGCTTTAATAGTAACGATTTAATTGATAAATGTTCTTCGGAAAAGATATTGTACAGTTCTGGATCAATATCATATGTATGAATAGAGTCCATTTTCTCGAATCTATAACCTTCTATGTGTGATTTTCCAGAAATATAATTTCGAACAGCACCAACAGAAACATTTAATAATTTAGCAGCATGGACAGAGCTTTCAAAAAAATTAACTGGTTTATCATTAAAATACTGCATTATTGGATTTACCAGAGATCTTCCTGTAGATCCACCTTCATATGTGTTATATCCATATTTTGTATCTGTGCTGTTGTATTTCCTTATATAAAATAATTCACGATCACACGCTGATTGCTCTGTTAAGTTTGTTTCTAATATAATGTGTTCAAAGTTTTCCCATCCATATTTTTGGATAGCATTCCAAAACTTAGGTTGTGTACAATACCCATTTCCATTCTGCCACCTTTTTGCAGTTGTCTGTTTGGTTATCCCTATATATACCTTACCATTTGGTGATCGATGGCAGTAAACTTGGTAAACAGATTTTGTATCATCATACTGTTTTTTTTACACTTCATTGAATTTCCTTCTTTTCCTAGATATACAACCACATGTTTTGACATTCCCTGTTACCAAGGAACTTCCGGAAACAATCTTATAATTCCCACAATCACAAAGACACCTATAATAAGTTCTTCCTCTACCTAAATAATTTGGAATTCTTTCAACCGCCACCAACATTCCATATCTCTCACCCGTATGATCCGCACGAACAATCGGTTTTTTTATGCAACCACAACTAGTTTTTCCTCTTTTTAATACACTTGCTACCGAAACATATGGCTTTCCACATACACATCTACATTTCCAATAAACCTTATGATTTATTACATGGTCAATGCCTTCCACAGTAAGATAACCAAACTTTTGTCCTGTAAGATCTTTTCTATGTCCAGGATTACTAGACTTAACTCTATAGTACCTAGCAACACTCTTTATTTGTCTCTTTGTTTTTCCCGGAAAATACTTAAAAAGTTCATCATAATTTGCAATAGGATAATATTCTTTTAATGCTTTTATCTGTTCCTGACTATATTTCAATTTGATTTCCTCAGACAAATAGCCTTTGCCTTTATGCTATAAATTGTATTATTCTCTAAATTCTAGTAATCATCTTTACCTATTGTATATCTACATTTGGGGTAATTTGAGCACCCATAAAACTCCCCATACTTTCCTTTCCGCAGTACAAGACGGCCACCACATTTAGGACATATACCATTATCCAGCTTATTATCTATTTCATCCAGTCGGCTATTTATTTCTTTCATATGCTCTTGGTGTACTTCTTTATCATTAGTTTTTAACGCTAAAAGCAACTGTGATATTTTTGTCACCTCATCAGGCGTTAGTAATATATCTTTGAAACTGCAGATCTTATCAAATAACTCATCATCATAGACCACATTTTTCCCCGCATCAAATTGAAGCTTTTCATCCCCTGCAAATACAACTATATTATGAAGACTATTTTCAGGTTTTCCCAAAAAGCTTTCCAGAGCTTTTATATGACCATAATTCTGATGAATAGGGTTCATGAATTTTAATTTCCATCCATATGAATATTTGGTCCACTCTCTGCCATTAATCGAACCATATATATGACCTCGCATGTTTTTTGTTTCAATAACAAATATCCCGTATATAGAAAGGACCACATGATCAATTTGAGTAAGTCCCCTATCGCCTTTTACAACTAAATCATTAAAAACGAAATACCTGTCCTTTGGCAACCTATTCAAAATCTTGTGAACCCGATGCTCACCTAGGTTGCCTCTAAGCTTAGGAATGAGAAATAGGTCTATTGCAAACAGTAATATAAATAATATGATTATAACTATCCATATAATATGCATGCTTTTTCCTCAAAAATCACAAAAGGGAGCCGTTGGCTCCCCATATAAATCATTATATCATTATCGCTAAATAAATATGCTCTTTTGACTTACACCATGCTAATTAAATAATTATAAACACTTATTTTTCTGTAAATTAGCAACCACAGTCATTAATGATTACTCCTTTTCATCATATTCCGGAACAGTATATTCTGGAATATATGATTTAAGGATAGCCTGTATCTTCTCCAAAGGTACAATATCATATGTGTAGAACATTTCCCTATGAAAGATCACATTTCCAACCTCGTCAAATGCCTCAAAAGACCATGCATCTCCATCACAGCAATCGTCTATTGCTAATATTGACTCTGTCGGAATCAATGATTTTATTTTATCAAGATCCTCTGCTGATATCCGGACGACACAATCAACTATTGGTTCCCAATATGTAACGATTATATGCAACTCACCATCATATGAAAGATTAAACGAGGTTTTGTCCCAATCAGAACTTGTTCTCATCTATTCCACATCTCCTTTTGGAACTGCGTCATCATACTCTTAACAGTAACGACGAGGATTCTCTTCCCCTTACCACGTGCAATAAGCTCGGACATAAGAATTCCAGCCTCAAGAGTTTTACCGAGACCAACTGTATCAGCTATAAGGATTCTCTGCCGGGGTTTATTAAGAGCCATCTGCGCAGGCTCAAGCTGATAAGGCATAAGATCCATTGCAGCCTTATCGCCAATATGAATTTTATTGTCAGTAGGAATCTTACTTCTCCACTGGCTTTCAATATATACCTTGGACTTTCTGAAGAAAGCAGAATTATCCGGTACAAGTTGCACCTTGGCCGGATCTACAATTTCTATATCATCTTCAACATCCACTAGGAACATGGACTCATAATCTTTTACAAGTTGAGAAAGGCCGATTACATGCAAGGTCTGGTTACCTAGGCTATTTGTCTCAACTTTCTTTACCATCCACTCTTCGCCGCGAACTATAATTCGCATTCCGGGTGCATATTTGATTTCAGTATCTATCATTACTGCTTTCTCCTGCTTATAATTATTTCTGATTCATTTTCAAATTATTCAGACTCTGTTTTAGTAGATCAGTTTTTTCCAGTATTTTTCAAAGAACTCTCCAGTATCTTGCTCACTTCCTGGTTCAATACCTTCAGGTAATAGCCACTCTGATTCAGGAATAAACTCTATTGCACCATCATAGTTCCATAAAGATAATTTCCCCTTCACTGGAACAGGCTTTATTGGTCTAACATTAGTTAAAATCCATGCATAATCTATGCAATGATATACATAATCCTTAGGATCTAATAATGCTGGTTTACAATCCTTTTTCTCAAATCTCCTTACATCTTCGAGTGTAACAACACCCAAAGCATGTCCGGGTATAGTTCCACGTTGCTTTTTCGCAGTAGAACAAATCAGGATATCTCCTCTGTAATTAGTCTCCCAAGATCTTATTTCAACAGTTTTCTGACCTGCTATTATCGCCATAGCATAATATGGGTGAATTGAAAGAGCTTTCATATAAAAGTAATCCTCCAAATATATGCAATAATATTGAAGAATATCTACATATTACACACTTATTTATTGTACCATTTTTAATTCATCAGGACATTCAAAACAAGTAATAATCGCGTGGAAAAAACTGTGAAAAAATATGCTTGATGGCACGTTGAAAATTTCCATTTACTCACCATCCCTTTGATATCAATTAACAAATTACTAGCAACTTGGAAAAAACCTTATAAGCTACATACTTTAATCCCACAGAATATAGTCACTTGTAGAAAGCCTATTCTCACACCTAGGACAATCTATCTTTCCTGCCTGTACCAAATTCTCAAAATTCTCTACAATTTCTGCCTTTCCCCCGCACTTTTTACACTTATGCTCATATTTTTCTTTAGTCACATAATATGTTCTGTTAAGAATCCGCTCCACATGTTCTTTTGGAAGCTTACATGCTTCTGGATCACCTCTGTCCAAAGCCTCCTTCAGATTTTGCTTAGATTTCTCCATCTTCGGTTCAGGAATCTGAAGATCAAAATCATAAACATTGTGAAACTCCCCACACGAAGTACACTTTACAACGACATAATTAGTAGTAACTGAACCATCCGGGTGTTCCATAAAAAACCTCTTCCCCTGTTCACCATATTTCCCTGCTCGCATTTTCTTTGTTTCTTTCTCGCGAACCATGAACCCCATCATACCGATTCCAAACATTGCATCAAAGCTATATCCGCACTTATCACAAAAGCATTTAAAACCGCTACCCATAAATCTCCTTTTCCCAAATGTAAATACATCAAAAAATGTACCGAAAGCAAAATCAGATTGTTCCTAGATTTTGATCCCGAGGCACAAGTGAGCCACCCGAAGGGCTTGCCCTTTACGGGTTCTGAAATAAACTATACAATCAGATAAACGACGGTGAGATAAAACAGATTGTTCCTGAGTTTGTCACCGTCGGCAATTGCCTCGATGGTTTATTTCAGGTTCAGTAAAGGGTGGCGGGGTACACTCCACATCAAAAATTAATTTATTCTTTTATGCTATTATTCTAGCCTATGATATGTACTATAAACTCCACAGTTGACACAAACACTAGTTCTTACTCACAGCTTTATTTTTTCATCCAATCAAGTACAGCAAATGGTGCATATAATCCATTTCCTACGTCTCGTATGACAACATGGACCAGCTCACCTTTGTGTAGCCCAATTTGTGATACTTGAGGTTCCTCTGAAAGGGATGCCATAATACTGCCATCATCGTTAACACATTGTTCATCTACCCAGATGTTTTCATGCTTATGATTAGCAGTCATAAATATCGTATAAACCTTTGTTGAATAAATAGGATGTCTAAATCTGTTGTAGTATCTTTCCTTATTTGGAAAAGAACACCCATAATTATTCCTTATTTCTTCTGCATCATCAGCGTAAGAAGGCATGAATGCTTCATCCAAAACATCTGCTTTACAACTTATACTCCCCTCCCTTAGGGTAAGCATACATACCCCTCTCCTTTGACGGTGGAAAACTGTACTTCCATCAGGTTGTATCGTCACCCAGCATATTGCCTTGTAGCTGATTCCATAATTCGAATCAACATAACAATATGTTAGCAAAGCATTATCTTCTTCCTGACCTTGGAAAAGAATCTTATAAATGAGCAGTTTTTCTATTGGCAGATCAAAAAACAGTACAAAATGATATGGCAACAGGGCTGTATCATAGTCTCTTATATCCATCATTTCCCCCTTCGATTGATACTTGGTTTTATGATATTTTCAGAAATTCTCTTTTTTAACATACTTTCTCAATACAATACGGGTTCTGTCCGCCTCCCTCCCACATTGATCGCCAGAACGATTGTGTAAAAATCAAGCTATCCTGAAGCTCTATTCCAAGAATATCTGCCAATGAAAACAATGTTCCTACAACGCGTATATCCTCCTTACTTGCACTACAGAGATAATCCTCGTCTTCTCCGTCAGTTGGATGATTATGGCAAAAAATGAAGCTCTCCGCACCTATTGATAACAGAAAAAACGCCACAGTCTTCATATCAATAGTCACTGAATCCGTTTCCCAATCCTGAAATTCAATATATCCTTTGATATAATCATTTTCATCAAGGGCAAAAATATAACCATGTTCCATTTTGTAATCATTTAAATGTGTACACTGTAATAAGACCTGCGCCACACCATACTTTGCAAATGGATAATCCTCCCAATCCAAATCAATGTCATGCTGTTTACCAATCCCCAAATAATAGTTATTCCTTTTGATTTTATAAGATACAAAAGATATTCTGAAAAAGTATCCTCAACATGTTCTATCCTTTCAGAGAGTGCATCTTCATAATAAAAATCACACTCACAATTATCACAAACCTCAAAGAAAGCCTCATCTTCATCTGGCAGATAATTTAGATCTATATACCTGTTCAATACTAGCGAAATAAATCTTTTATAATCCTGACCTTCACCATCAAATACCAGATATACATCTATGCCCCTTGCTTCCCAATTGAGATCCATTATTGGCGAAGAAAAACAGCTGGTTAGCGCTTCAAATAGAATTTCATCAGAGCTTTCATTTAACAAATACGGAAATGCTATAGATTCATAATCATTATCCTTAGCAGTAAGTATACAGTTTTTATAAAATGACCAGACTTTTTGCTTTGCTAAATCATCATCCATTTGATCCAGATTTTGCGGGAAAACAGCGTGCATGATAAAATCTGCCGCTAAGCCATATCCTAAAGTTACAGCCACCTGTCCCTCGTTAATCGGTTCAATATTATCACCTGCTTGAATTATCTGATTGATACTACTCAGGCAAATTTTTCTGCTAACAGCACCGGTAAGATCTCTTTCAGACTTTATAGGATAAACAGACACAGGATTCACAATAGCATCTACTGATACATCCTTAATGTTTTCACATATTATTTTAATAGACATTTTTATTTATACCCTTGAGTTATTCAGCTAAACATCGTCTCCCTGTTATCCTTGTAGCATTCCCAGCACATACCAGTGTCGCCAAATAGGCGGATGTATTCCCCACATATTGAACATTTTTCAGGTTTCGTTCTAGCTGTAATCTTCTTACTATTATTAGGATTTTCCGATTTCTGTTGATTATCTGTCGAAAACAGCAATGATGCTAAATCTTTACCTATCAATCGGGATTTATACTTCACATAAATATTATTCTCCATGTAAAGAGTATGTGTTCTCTCATCATAAAATACCGAGAGCCTTTTTTCCCTACCACCATTTTTGCCAGCTACGATTATATGTGTTCCCTTTGCCTTTATACCTGGTCCCTCAGGCTTTTTACCAAAGTATGGAACAACTACAATATCCCCACTTTTTACTGTTTGCGTGGGACGTCCGTATCCAACCGCTAAATTGCTTGTTTTTTTCGGCTTTGGTTCTGTATAACTTACAAAAGTTGTTTCCTCTTCATTTTCCTTAAAGAATTCTTCGCAAGTGATTGAGTAAACCAGTAAAACCTCTCTTTTCTGAGAATCTGATTTAACTCTTCCCCTTAAATATGCCTCTTTTTGAAATCCAATCTTCTCCAACAGATCCTTAACCGCAAAATCATCAACATTGCATTTTGCTTCAACAATGTAATAATGGCCTGTCGTAAACAGCCTGCTGAGTATGCCCACAACAGCCTCGTAAGCGTATCCTTTTCTTCGATACTCCTTCCCGATCAAAATGCCAATCTCTGCAACATTTTGATCTTTGTAGAGTTCATTAATAGCCACTACGCCTACCGGCACATCATCCTTTGTATATATTCCATTACTACAAATCACCCCTGGAAAGCGCTTCATACTCGTTACCAATTCATTGCTATTTGCAACAGATAATCCAAGTATAGGATGCCCTGATTCTATATTTTTTCCCCAATTTTCAAAGCACGCTTTTGCATCGTTCCCTTCAAAGGTAGTAATGTAAAGTCTATCAGTAAAAATAATCATATATAACCCCTATCAAAACTTATATTCATAACACATAAAATTATAAATCATAATCGTCTTATAAGAAACTGGCGACACTCATTAAACTATAACTAAAGTTCACAGTTTCTTAGCCTTCATAAGTGCATTTTCAATATTAATCAAGTTTTCTGAATCATCAGATCTCATTTATCAAAACAGATGTGATATCTAACTATCTCTCTAGCCATTTCCTTATCATAAACATCTCTATGTTCAGCCCAGACTTCATCTATTTTCTCCTGGCCAAGAGATTCTTTAAAAGAATCCATCATTTCCGAAAACTCACCCTGGACAACATCTATCTGTTTAGCTCCAAGCTTTTTAAACAGAGCGGTACTTGCCCTGTTATCACTGTATATCTCCGCTTCAAAAGTTTTATATCCTGCAATCAAACCTGCATGTTCCATAAGAAGCTTTACCGCTTGATAACCGATGCCCTTATTTCTGAAATCTTTTACTATATCTATTCCTATCTCAGGAATATCCCTATCCGGATGCTGTAAATTAAGATAGCCGATACAGCCATAGGAACCATATTCAAGGCAAATATGAACATTACCATCACTTCCGGTAAGAACTTCCTGCCATGAGATTTCAGCAAATTCCGGCATAAGATCATACGCTGCGCCAATATCGCTAACATCTTTTTTTAAAGAAATAAAAGCATCCCTGTCCTCATCCCTAAAAGTCCTTAAAACTACCTTTCCTTCTGTAGCATATATTCCATTATCATCAAAAAAATCTTTATTATTCATTACTATCTCCAAAACCAAGTGCCTTTTCCTTGAATCTGTCTATTACGTTAAGCATCTCCCAGGTTAGCCTTAGCCTGCACTCCTTTATCATTTCATACGGCACAGAATAAAATGCTTCCGCTATGCTCCCTGCTATACAGGTAAGTGTGTCACAGTCTCCACCAAGGGAAACCACAGTCCTAATGACATCCTCAAAATCATTTCCTTCAAGAAAAGCCGTCATTGCCTCGGGAACAGTCTCCTGACATGATTCAACATGCCTGTAAGAAGGGCGTATTTCATCGCAAGTCCTCGATAGATCATAGCCAAATTCGGAAATTATATAGTCCCTTATCTCTGCTTTACTCTTTCCGATTCTCGCAAGGAATATAGCAGATGCTGTAGCTTCTGCTCCTTTAACCCCTTCAGGATGGTTATGGGTCACCTCCGCAGTCCATCTAGCAACTTCCCTTGTCCTCTCAATTGAGTCATAAAACCATCCGACGGACGAAACCCTCATGGCAGATCCGTTACCAAAACTACCATAGGGATTTGGATCATCAAGCATGAGCCACCAACTGAACTTTGCACCGTAACCGGCACCTGGGAATCTCCTTCCCCAGTCTTTCATGCTCTTTATAATTTCAGCCTTCATGATCTTTTCATCGGAATCAAGGCCCGCATTAAGTATTCCCTCGCAAACCGCTATAGTCATAACACTGTCATCTGTAAACTCAACAGCATCGTTAAACATCTCAAATTCCTTTGATTTATTTCCCCGATCAAATTCATATGGTGCTCCAATCATATCTCCAAGAAATGCTCCGTACATAACAGTCCTCCTTAATAATCAACCATAAAGATCCTTACACTTATCTCAGTAAAAGAATCCTGCTTATCAATCTTTGTTATCCTTGCCTTAAGAAGTTTCCCTGCATCCATAAGACGCGCAAAAACTGTATTATCCTTCATTGGTACATATCCAAGCTTCTTTTTATCTGCGTTAAGCACAAGGATAGCATTGGAATCATACTTGTTATCTTCCCTTTTAAGGATAAGCTCATCTCCTCTTTTTGCCTTCTTTAGAACAGACATATCATCAAGATGAGTTGTCCCGGCAATATAGGTGTCAAAAAGGTGTATCTCTTTAACGAGGGGTTTTAAGATATCCCCGAGGTCATGAGTGCCTATGACAGCCACCATATTCTCACCATTTATCATCAGTTCATTGGCCATAACATCGTCACCCCGCTTATAACAAACGCCTCAAGCACTTTATCGAGTTCCTCACAGTATTTCTCATACTCCTTAAGCTCATATGACAGCTCAAGCTTCTTATCGCTGATTGCATCCTCATCTTCTAAAAGAAACTTATATATATAAGGTACCGTAGATACGATGTGCTCTATCTCTTCCTCAAGAGCCTTTATCTTTTCTTCGATATTGGGAATTTCAATCTCCACGTCCTCTATGTCTGTATCCTTCAACGCCTGTGCTACAAGAAACTCAAGTTCCTGAAGCGCCTGTAAATCATTACAGTTATATGCAACAACTACCCTGTTCCAAAGGTCCATAAGATCTTCATTCTCAGCTACCTCTGGATTTATGTCCGGATGAATCTTCTTTACAATCCTGTGGTAGATACGCTTTACTTCAAGGTAATCCTTATCACTTATAACCCCTCCGCTTTTAGCTTCCCTATAATCCTCTTCCATATGGTGAAGCTTTTCAGTGAACTCTGCCATTTCTTCCTTTATATATGCATTGAGCTTATTCTGGTCTATAGGTTCATCCCGGTTTATCGCCTTCTGGCAGAAATCTATGATCTTCTTTTTTTCTATGCACTCAATCTTTTTGTTAAAAACAGCAAGGATAAGTTCTCCAAATTCCCTGACATATCCGCGCTCATACTGGAATGCATCTTTTTTGTAGCGGTCTCGCTGGTTTATCAGCTCTTCGTATAATGAATATGACGACTTTTTCTCAGTAACAATATTGTTCACGGCTATGCACCTCCAATCTCATTAAAAAATACCTACGACAAAAAGGATGCTATTAGCATCCCCTGTCAAAACTCTTTCCATACCCCTGTCCTTAAAGCGGACAACTCATAAACATCAGCAACATGGCTCCTAGTCCCAATAAAACTCTCATCATAATACTCATACCTTTTCATCCTCCAGCCCTTTGTCACACTTACAGAATTCGTAGAATTCACATGTGACACAAAAATGCTTACAGAACCTGTTGTTCTTGTGAATACACTTACTAAGCCAATAAATAAGTCTTTCCACGTCACACCCTCCAAAAGACTAGTTGCTTGTTTCTTTGTACTTTTAGTATAAAAATTTTGCAGTCCAATAAAAATGACAGCCATATCTTGTATATACACCTCAGTTACTATTCACAGCCAATGTCATTTACTTTAGGAGACAATCATAGCAAATAGGTAATTGTACTTTGAAAAACTGTACACTTAGGCGTTGATCTAAGAGATTACATAAATGGAACTGTTCAAAATGAGAATAATTATAGTATAAACCTGTTCAAGAAGCGTAGTATTCATGAAAAAGGGTAACTTTAACAAGCCTATAAGAAGTTCTTTTTTGGCTTCTCGTAGATGGATAAAAGAGGTATAGTTAGTTGTGAGTAATGCTTAGTTTCGATAGCAGAAACTCATAGGTAATTTGAACCTTGCTTGGCGGCGATAGGTTCTCTCAGGTCTGATTGGTTCAATGTTATTGGCAATCAGACCTGATGCATTTATATGGCGCTTTTTATCTCTATTTCTAAGATGGTCACGACTTATCTTTATGGCTTGTGCGAAATTGACTTGATATTGTAGTTTCCGTTCTCGCTTCGGTATTTCTGCATGCATGGCTATTTCAGAGCAGTAATTAAACATGATTGCTCTGGCATAGACTTCTTGGACAATGTACTTGTATTTTTTGCTATGGAAAGCTTTTAAACATAGAGGGTATTTTAAATCCCTATATGCAGTTTCCTGATCCCAGCGCCTGTGATATAAATCTTTTAATTCATCTATATCAAACTCAATGTCAGGCAGGTTAGTTATAAGGTTTTCATAAGTATTATCCGCTATTTCAATTCGTACTATACGTAAAGGCATATGAAATTCAGTACATTCAGAATCAAGATAATCAAAGGGAACTTCCTGGCAAATATATCTATAGTCTTTATTGCGTTCAGGATACATACGTTTTTTCTTAGAGTTGGATCGAGTAAGAATGCGGTCAACATGATAATCAAGTTCTTTGACATTATCTACTGAAAATCCTAACAACCTGGATGTTTTAACATCGGTACATCTAATGAGAAAGTATTGATTGTGAGCCATTACATGGGCAAAGTTGTTATATGAAGCATATCCTCTGTCTGCAAGATAGATGGAAAGAGTACTGTTATCTGACCGGTCTACCATCTGACAAAAAGCTTGATATTCATTTCGTTTCCGGCAAGGCTGTACCAAAACGTCAAGGAACTTTTTGTCCAAAACAGAATATAAAGCATTTATATGGATTTGATTAAAACCTCTTGGAGATTTGTTGTTTGGCGGAAAATAAGTATCTTTATCTGTTTCATCACGAAAGATATCTGCAACAGAACCGTCACAGGCAACGAGACTATATTTATCTTTGTATAGATTGCGAGAGAATTTTTGCGTGAATATGTGCAAAAGATTAAGTAAGGAATCAGATTTCAGCTTTGCACGTTGATTGCAATAAGCTGCTTTCTTTGGTGTCTCCTCGGAACGCCCAAAGAAGCGGTAGAGCTCTTCCCGTATACAATCACCTTACATAGTGAGCAGTAAGAGAATAAAATCCTTAAAACATAATTTACGGTTACGAGTAAAATCCTTACCAGGATGAAGAGCGAATTGTTCGGGATTCTTTGCCAGTTCATCGATTGATGCTATAAGCATCATTTTTACAACATCTGCATATGCCATATGTGTGCCTCCTTAATTAGGTTAGTTGATAGTGAACAAATCCTAATTAATTGGCTTTTTTCTGATTGATAATCAGAAAAAAGCCGCACATATGCACTATTTTGTCAAGCGTATAATCTTTAATTTACTATATTTTTTGAGTTACTGGTATAAAAATGGAATCCTACATATTTTTCATAGGATTCCGTAAAGTGAATGACATTGTCTGTGAATAGTAACTCATTGCCATTACAAAAATACCGGCTGATGCTTCTCTATCATCAGCCGGTAACATGAAATTTCTATTTATCTTTAGTAAATCATACCCACTTTAAGGTTTCCTTCTCCGCTCTCGAAGCTGATCCTGTTGCACTCTATGCTCCTAAGATGAGGAAGATCCGTCATCTGAAGGATTGTATCATCACCGGTAGTAAGCTCGATTATTCCTCTGTCATAGATAATTGTTGCTTTATCCCTATGCTCTCTTCCAAGGAACATGAATTCGGTAACCTTTCCGTCAGAGATTCCAATTGCCCCGGTCCTGTCGTTATATTTGAGAGTCACGAAAGGATCGTTCTCTCCGCTTGCGTACAGATTAACTGTGCTGCCTGACAGGTTATCGAGATCAAGGAAAATAGCACTGTCCTTTGATATATAAGATGACTCCCCCTTTGTTAGCTCAGATACCGGCTGCACCCTGGATGTAATTTCTTCCGGTATCGCATGCTTTATAACATAGCTGCCATTTATCTTCCTGAGCGTCAATTCTCTGGGTATTCCCATGGTACTTGTGGTCTGATTGTATACGCATTTGGTCCTAAGCCATGGAATCTGTATCACCCTGCCCTTTGGATCCCCCGACCAGGTCTGCGCCGCATATGGAAGTGTTGTAATAAAATATGCTTTCTTTTTATCCTGAGTAGGAGTGAATTTATATCCGTCAAAATCGCCCACAAAGTACATTCCGTCTGCTGCCCAGAATACCCATCTCTTTTCAGAGACGTTCCCGTCATCGCCTATGACCGGAAGCTCGAATAAGTCAGGGCACTCGAAACCGCCTTCAAGTGTAATGCGCTGCGATAACTCAAAATTCTGCATATTCTCGGATCTGAAAATTCCAAAATCATTTTTCTCTATCCAGAGTACCAGTACATAAGCCTTGGACTCTTCATGCCAGAATACCTTAGGGTCACGATTGTCAGGCGCCATCTCCTGCAAAAGTTTATCGCCCCGTTTTATAAGGGAGGCTCCACCATCAGTGCTGTACGCAAGTCTGATGGTGAAGTAAGGATTGGAAAGGCCTTCGTCAAAACCTGCAGCAGTATAGGGAAAAAGTAATGCATCCTTTGGAAGTCCAAGCTCACCTCTGTCATTTCTAAGTCCGCATCCTGAGTACATCATTCCGTTTTCATCTGGATATAATACAGGTTCCAGTTCTTCCCAGTGTATGAGGTCAGTGCTTCTTGCGTGTCCCCAGGTCATGTCATCCCATTCCACTCCGTTCGGATTACTTTGATAATATAACTCGAATATTCCGTCATGATACACCAATCCGTTGGGGTCATTTAACCAGCCATAATCCGGTGCGAAATGCATAATCGGATAGCAATTCTCTTTCCTGCTGCTCATTTTTGTCTAATCTCCTTGTTACTGTTACTTAATTCTTCTTGCTTCTGTCCACAGCTGTCTGATAAATAGATACGATATCGTTAACGCCTGCGCTCTCAAGCTCTCCAAGATATGCATTCCAACTGTCATCTGTAACACCTGTTGTGATCCATGTATTGATATATCTGTCCACAATATCGGACACTGTAGGCTGGATCTGTGCAAGTCTTGTAAGCTCATCTGTTGTCATAAGAACACGGGGAACAGCTGTGTATTCCTCCATAATCTCATCTTTACCGTTTGTTCTCTGGTTCTCAAGGAGCTGTACTGCATCAAATGCATAACCTGCTGCACCGACCTTATCGCTTCCTTCATAGTCATCATAGTATTTATCAAGAATGATCATAGAACCACGGCAAGGTGTTGAGTTAACTCTCGCATCACCGAATGTCTGGTAAGCATCCTGCTGAGGCATGTAGTGTCCGTCAGCATCAAGAGGTGTTCTGATGACTCCGTCAGCATCTTCCTTGTAGTTGTATCCGATTGCACCCCAGTTTGAAGTAACTGCAACCTTGGGATCGCCAGCCATGTAGTCAACGAATCTTGCTACTACATGAGGGAATTTGCATGATGTTGTAATAGCTGTATTAGATGAATCCTGAAGCTGTGAGAAGTTGTTAAGGAATCCGCTCTTACCAGCTTCGCCTGTAAGTCTTGGAATTGCAACATACTGATCATGTACATCAAGATTTGTGATCTCCTGATCTGTCCATGTTCCGAATACACCTATACGTGCAACGTCTTCCTTGATGATTGACTGCTTGTAGGAAGCACTTTCATCTGCCTCAAAAGAGCCTTCCCAGATAAGACCTTCGTTATAGAGCTCATTGAATAATTCAGCAGTCTTTCTGAATGCTTCATCCTGAGCAGTAAATACAACCTTATCATCGATTATTCTCATGTGGTCAGCATATGCATTACCACCGCAATATGAATCTGCCTGTCCAAAGCAGCCTGTAAGTCTGTAGAAAATGTTGTAGGAACCAAATGTATCTGTTGCGCCAAACCATGAAGCCATAGGAACTTCATCAGCTTCGCCGTTTCCGTTAAGGTCACCTGCATCCTTGAAAGCCTTAAGGCAGTCTACAAGTTCATCAACTGTTGTGGGAACTTCTTTTCCTACCTGATCAAGCCAGTTCTTGTTGATAAGAAGGGGACCGGGTGTAAGAACAAGTCCGTACATCTCCTCGATATAAGGGAAGCCGTAGGTGTGACCGTTAGGTGCTGTGATCTCCATCCAGTATGTAGGATGCTCATCAAGGATTGCCTTTACATTGGGCATATACTCATTGATAAGTCCCTCTGTCTCTACGAAAATATCCTGATCAGCATACTGAACAACGATATTACCGGATTTACCATCACCAAAGTTCCAGAATACATCAGGAAGGTCCTGTCCTGAAGCAAGCATCAGGTTAATTTTCTCCTGAGCGCCCTCTCCGGGGATAGGCTGCCAGTCAAACTCAACACCTGTGTCCTCGAACCACTTTTTGCACATCTCAAGTTCGCCGGGCTCTACCAGACGATCTGCTGTATTTACGAGCAGCATTGAGATTTTGCCGTACTTTTCTTCAAATGCAGCTGGATCCTTGATAATGGGAAGTGTGCCGTCAAGCTGGATAAGTCCTGCATCAACAGCCTCCTGCTCCTCAGGTGTAAGACCTGCATCTGCCGCAGATGTAGCTGTTTCAACTGCTTCTTCAAGCTTCTCAGCATTTTCGCTGGGTGCAGATTCAGTAGTTGTCTCAGCTCCCTGATCTGTTGCCTGGTTCGCTGCCTGATTACCGCAGCCTGCAATCACTGATGCAGACATGGCAATTGTAAGTAGTGATGCCAACAATTTCTTTTTCATAAATAAATGTCCTCCTTATAAAAAACTGTGATTTATTTTTTACCCTGCTCTACATAAACTTAAGTTATTTTTGTCAGGGTTATCACTCAACCTTTAACTGCTCCGATTGTTATATCATCTGTAAGTGTCATCTTTTTATCCCTTAACAGCTCCGATTGTTACACCCTTTGCAAAGTACTTCTGAATGAAGGGATAAACCATAAGAAGTGGTGCTGCGGAAACTACGACTATGCAATATTTAAGCTGCTCAGCCAGTTTTTGCTTGGTTACAAGAGCATCTCCTGATGATCCCATCTGGTTAGACTGGTTCATAAGTACCAGGTTTCTGAGGACTACCTGAAGAGGCATCTTGTTATCATCCTGCAGGAACATCAGTGCATTAAAGAACTGGTTCCACATAGCTGTTGCATAGAAAAGTGCCATTACTGCAATAATTGTTGTAGAGATCGGAATAGCAATTTCGAAGAAGAATCTAAAGTCGCTGCATCCGTCTACCTTGGCTGCTTCCTGGAGCTCTCCCGGTATTCCCGACTCAAAGAATGATCTGCATACGATAAGGTTGTATGCTGATACCGCAACAGGAAGAACCATTGCCCATATGGTGTTATAGATACCAAGGTTTCTGATTGTCAGGTAGAGAGGTATTATTCCGCCGCCAAAAAACATGGTGAATGTAAATACAAATATCAGTCCTCGTCTGCCAGGAAGGTCTTTTCTTGAAAGTGCATATCCTGCGGGAACTGTCGCAATTAGTGCTACTGCAGTTCCTACAACTGTGTAGAGAATTGTGTTACCATACGCAACCCACAAAGGCTTATATGCGAATGTCGTTTTATATCCCTCGAAATAAGGACTCTCCGGATACAGGAGCACTTTTCCCGAATTAACTGTTACAGGGTCTGTAATCGATGCCAGTAAAACATAATAAATAGGATAGATAATGATCACACAAACAATGATCATCAAAAGGATTACAACTCCCATGAAAATTTTATTTGCTCGTCCCAGCTTAACCTTGGACGTATTCTGTGTTTTTGCCATTACCTGCCTCCTAGAATATGCTGATATCGCTTACTTTTTTCGCAATCTGATTAGCAATTATCAGTATGATGAAGTTAACAACTGAATTGAAAAGTCCTACTGCTGTAGCAAAGCTGTACTGCGCTGTCTGAAGTCCGACTTTGTATACGTAAGTAGAGATGAGCTCGCTGACGATAGTGTTTGAACCGTTCTGCATAAGGAAAGCTTTCTCATATCCTACGTTCATGATGTTACCTATCTGAAGGATCAGCATCAGGATTACTGTTGGCATGATCATCGGAATATCAATGTACTTAATCTGCTGCCATTTTGTTGCGCCGTCTATCGTTGCTGCCTCGTAGTAGTCCGGGCTTATTGATGTGAGCGCTGCGATGTAAATAACTGCGTTGAATCCCATTGTCTGCCAGATATTGGATCCGATGTAAAGTGTTCTGAACCACTGTGGAAGTGATGTGAAAAGTATCGGATTGGAAGCACCTATCATGTGGTTCATTACACCTGTAGCTGAGAAGAAAACTGATATGATACTTACTACAACTACGTTTGACATGAAGTAAGGCGCATAGCTTATTGTCTGTATAACCTTTCTTGTTCTAAGATTTCTTATCTGGTTTAAAAGAAGTGCAAATACAATTGGTATCCAGAAAGCAATTACTATGCTCTCAAGGCTTATCAGGATTGTGTTTTTAATAGCGGTTACTGCTATGCTTGTACTGAAAAACTGTTGGAAATATTTAAAGATTGGATTAGCCCAGGGGCTTCCCATAATTCCCTGACGGATTTTGTAATCCTTAAATGAAATGATTAGTCCGTACATCGGATAATATGCAAAGACTATTGCCCATACAAGAGATGGCAAGAGCAGCACATATAGCTGCCACGCTGACAATACCTTTTTCAGGTTCCTGCTTCTGCCTGCTTTCTTAGCTGCAGGACTTTTCTCTCCCCTTCTTCCCATTTTTCCTCCCTTTTTGCACACATTCTGCTGTCATTTCACATGTTCTACCAGCTCTGTATGCACTTGAATTACCGATCATGTAACCGGTTACTTAATTTTGCGTAATCGGTCAAGTAACCGGTTACTTTCTTGAGTATAAATTTCCGGATATAAGATTTCAACCCCTAAAAAAAATTTCATCATTTTTCATGAATAACCATTTTATTTTTTGTTCAAAATATTCAGTATTTATCACATCATAACCGGTTACTTTAATTGCACCTTTTGTGTATAATAATGGGTACGGTTATTGACAGACATATCAGGCAATCCATAATTTCGTTTACGATAATAGCCTGTGTGCTGCTAAATTATTTTTGAATAGGATGTTTTATTTATGAAGTCAAAGAAAGTGTCTTATGCAGATCTGGCTAGATACTGCAATTTTTCAAAGACAACAATATCAAGATATTTTAGTAATCCGGACTCCCTTACTCTGGAGAATCAGGAGAAAATCCGAGAGGCTGTTGAAACTCTTGGGTATCAGGAAAACAAGATTGCCAAAATACTTCCCAGTGGACATACAGAATTTATCGGGCTTGTCATACCAAACCTGTATATGCCCTATTATTCTGAGGTAATGCACCATCTGATCTCCTCCTACAGTACTTATGGCTATAAGTTTCTGGTTTTTGAAGGGCAGTCGGATATTGAGCTGGAGAGAAAATATATTCGTGAGCTTAACGCCTATAATGTCGAGGGCATAATAACACTATCTCATACTATATCTTCTAAGGAATACGCTTCCTACGATATTCCGATTGTTGCCATAGAGCGTGAAGATGAGTTTATCTCCAGTGTCCACAATGACAACTATATGGGTGGAATTCAGGCTACAAGCCTTCTGTATAAGAGCGACTGCGATATTCTGTTTTTCATAGATTCAACCCCCTATGGTGCTACACGCTCTGCCTATTATTCCAAGGATAAGCACTCATACTCCTATGGCCGATTGAACGGTTTTAAGTATGTCTGCAATGAAAAGAACATGCCTAATGAAGTTATAATTCAGGATTTGGGACTTAGCTATGAAGAATATTCCGAAAACATCCCTAAGATTATTGACGATATTGCAAAAAGATATCCCGGAAAACGAAAAGGGATTTTTTGCGCAAATGATACCTTTGCAAATATATCCCTTTTGCATTTGCTTAGAGCTTATGGGAATTTCCCTGACGATTTTAGATTAGTGGGTTACGACGGATCTCCGATTTCTGCCCAGGCTATTATTCCTTTCAGTACAGTTGGTCAGCAGCTTGATCAGATCACTAAATCCGCCATGGAAATACTGGTTGCTCAGATCAAAGGCAGGCACCGCAGAATCCCTGAGGAACTCCCGATCCGCCACGAAGTAATCGCCCCAATCCTCATAAATCGCGCAACCACACAAAAGGAAACACCGAATATCGCGGGGGCAAAATAGGATTTTTGTTTATCAACACAGCTCTTTTTTCTTGTTTTGGTATCCATTTAATTATATTTTATGGGTACCAATTGAAAAATAAATGCTCTCTAGTGAAACAATGTCATTTACTTTAGGAGACAATCATAGCAAATAGGTAATTGTACTTTGAAAAACTGTACACTTAGGCGTTGATCTAAGAGCACTACCATGGATCTCACATACCTTTTTACTACCGGCTTTCTGATGAAGTCCGTCTATATTCTGCGTAATAACTCCATCCAACTTACCCCTCTGTTCCATCTGGAAAAGCTTTCTATGGGCATCGTTTGGCTCTATACTCCTGCAATCAAGGTTCTTGCGGAAATAATCAAAGAAAACCACAGGTTTCTTATTTAGGCAGTCATAGCTTAAGAGGTATTCCGGTTTATACATAGAAAACCGCTTATCCTTCTTATGATACAGGCCGTTCTTACTTCTAAAATCGGGAATACCACTCTCAGTAGACACACCTGCTCCGCCAAGAAACACTATATGTTCAGAAATATCTACCATCTCATTTAAAGCATCTATCTTCTGCTCATCATTAAGAGATCTAAAGTATTTTTCTTTTTCCCTCTGGGATGAAAAATCCGGTAAAAGCATATCTATTCCTCATTAGAAACACAAAACTGCTATATTTAATGAGGCCTCTGGCATATGTGTGGAAGCCTACGCACCTTAACAACATAACAATATATACTTGAAAAGCCATCTGGCTTTCCTTAAAGTGTAGCT
>NZ_FMYB01000054.1 GCF_900104155.1 Butyrivibrio sp. INlla16 | reverse complement strand
ATTATATTATGCGCAAATCATGTCCGTTAAAACGTACTCAATTATATTTATGCATCAAAAAAGGCAATAATCACCGTAAACTGTGACAATTACCTTTTAACAATTGGGTATTCAATTCATTATTTCAAGTAGCTTCTTTGCGCGTTCTTTCATTTCCTCAACAACTTCGTCTGGACCAACTATCTGTACATAATCACCTAAACCAAATATCCATCCATAGAATTGAGAGCTGACAAACACATCCACATTGAGCTCACTGTGCTTTTCATCTATAGGTTTCAAAGTAATATCCTCACCAAATCTATCAATAAATACGCCGGCCATTTTGTTATGCAGTTGGATTTTAACATGCTTTTTTTCTCCACTAAACATTCCGAATGTTGCCTTATAATATGCGGCCATATCAAGATTCTTGAATTTTTCCTCTCCCTCTCGCTTCTCATCAATTACCTGAGGAGACAATATCTTGTCTACACGGTAATGTCTGCATTCTTTGCTGAAATCAGCATATGCAAGCATATAATAGTCTCCATCATACCAAGTAAGAGCCCACGGGCTTACTGTGATATAGTTTCCATTATTGGCAATATACCGAGATTTATCCGGTTGCCAATAAAAATATTTGAATCTTAGCTTTTGATTATGCTCTATAGCATTATGAATCTCGTCCACGTTATAGTATATGCTTTCATTTTGGGTCTTGGCTCTACCATGCACAAACACTTGACGCTGTAGTTGCTTGGCCTGATGCTCACTAACAAACCTTTTAATTTTCTTAATGAGTTCTCTTGATTTTTTCTCAGTTATAAACTTCGCACATTGAACAGCATCGATAAGAAGCTTTACTTCAACAAGTTCAAACTCTCTACTTCCTATGTGATAAAATGTCTCTCTTCCTTTTTTATCACCAATAATTTCAATTCCAAATTGATCAGTTATATCATGTAAATCCGAGTATATACTCTTTCGCTCAGCTGTAACATCATATTTCTTAAGTTCTTCAATAATCTGATTAACAGTAAGTCCATGATCGTCATCTGTTTTTTCCAACATAATCTTCATAAGATATGTAAACTTTAATTTCTGCTTGGTTCCTCTAGACATCCGGTATCTCCGCATATTTTCTTTAGTCATTACATAATGTTATTTTAGCCATATCAAATTTAAGCAATCTAATGTCTTGTTTATATTATAATCAAAAATCGCCGCTCTGAACCCTTTGGATTGTTGAATCCACAAACATAGGGTTGCAACATACAATTGCAACCCTTATCCATTCATGATGCATCCCGCTCCACCTGAGCTTCCTCATCATATTCCTTACTACCCTTATTCTCTTTTTTCTTGTTCCCCGTAGCCTTCACCGAATACAGCTTATTCCACTGAAGCCCAGGTTTCATGCGTTTGTTATATACAACCAGCATAGCTTCTGCAAATCCCAATGATCCAGGCCGTCGCTCCTTAGCATTCTTGGTGAGTTCCTTTATTGATACAACTCCCAGCTTTTCCTTGAATGTATTCTCCTTAATTTCGTCCCCAAAGCTGTTCAGGAGTCTTGCCACGCCATTCATCATATTACCAGAGAAGGATTTCTGCTCGCCTTCCCATGTGATAATGATAAGACGAAGAACTCGATCCAGCACATCATATCCATATTTATCATAGATGCTCTCAAGAGCCCCGACTGCACATATGCCTCCGGGGCCGGCTGAGGGAAGTATTTTCAGCTCATAAGATTCCACAAGTCCCCGTATCAACAGTTCCTTATCGTTACCAGCCTCACAGTTTGCATTGAATATCTCATACGGAGACAGGGCTTTTACGTTTTTCATCTGATTAGCAAAGATATCCGCCTCTTCATTGTAGTCCAGATCATCGTAAATCATGCACCATACCGGTGTTTCACGGCTTTCAGATACCAATGCTATGATTTCTGCCGTATGCTGTCCATTGAAAACATAGTTAATACCATCCCTCCTGCTGACTTTTATAGGATTGACCTGGTTGATATCGAAGTTAGCAGCTGCTTTTCTGACATGTTGCATTGAGAGATTTCTTTGATATTCCTGGTTCGACACGAGATCCTTTATCGGAATCAGCTCAAAATGCACGTTTGGCACAAATTCATTATATTCTTCACTCATATTAGCCTGTCCTTTCTTCCAGAGAACCCTTAATCTCTTTTATCGAATTATCCAGTGACAATAGTTCCTTAGATAATCTGATTCTCGCCTTGGTTGTTATTTTTGAAAAATCTGCCGTACTGTTCACTCTTTTTATGGACGATACCCAGGATCCTATTGTCATGCATAAACTGTTTACTTCAGAATCCGGATCATATGCCGGCATCTGTCTTATGGTTCCTGCTTTCGGTGGTCTCTTTACAACTTCCTTTTTCACTTTACTTACAGAGCTTTGATATCTAAGATAGCTCCACTTAACTTCATTTCTTATATCCTGAAGCGTCAGCTTTTCAAGTCGATCCGTTTCTACTGCCTGCGCAATTATACGGACCTCTTCCTTTCTGAGTCTCGATAATTCCACCACGTTCTCATGGGATACTTTCACCTTACCCATCAAGATTTTCTTAGCAAAATCAGCATCCGTGTCAAAAATAATATCCATGGCACCTGCATATACACTGTATTTTTTCACTGTAGCAGCTGCAACACCCAGTTTGGCACTTAACTCATCACTAAGCCTTCCTTTTATCATGGCTTTTCTAAATTTATCTCTTTTCTCAATTAATTCCTTGTGATGATACAGCTCTCCTATTAGGTATTTCCTATATTCTTCGCATAGATCCGACCTCTCCAATTCTTTGGTGCATATATAGTAGGCAGCGCTGTTTCTCCCATTAAAGCAATAGATTTTAATGGTTGCATTTATCCCATGCTGCTGGCAGAGTTCATATCTTTCCTTATCATTAAGATGCATTTGCTTCCATACATGTACCACCCTACCGTCTCTTTTCTCCAGGATTGATGTAAGAAGCTGCTGTTTAGCTTCTTTTGAATGAGGCTGTATATACCTCTCAAATATGGGATCTATACTATATTCCTTCAAATTGTTATCCATACATTTTCCCTTTACAGGTCATCCTGCCTTTCTATAGCTTCAGCATTTTCCAATTTAAAAATCACCACGTATCCGTTATAGCAGACTCCCGGAATCGCATAGGTAGAATCATCATCAGACCCTATCATTTTCGACAACCTCTTCACAAGTTCCTTGCTATAAAACTCGCAATCACCCTCATCGTCATAATCTATTTTCTGAACGTCCTTCATGAACTTGTGGTATTTCCTTATGGCGATAATTCCCTGTGTAGGATTCACAAGTATTTGTATATATTCAGGCTTCCCAAGGCTCCGCAGTGTCTGCTTGTGTATCCTGATTCTTCCCTTCCTCAGATCCAGCGATATCGCTATCGGCAGTGTCCTCATGAGGCGTTCCTCCCTTCTCTTCCTCATCACGGTTAATGCGGAAAACTGTGTACTCATCAAAGATGCTTATCTGTACCGTATCCTGATGCTCGGTAGCAGGGATGCCGAACTGATTCTCCCAGCTCTCCGGATATAATGCTTCTCTGGTATTAACCTCTTCTCCGGCTTTCTTTTTCCTGTAGGTCTCTGCACAGTTTAAGTCAAATACAAAAATCTGGTCTGTATCTGTTCTTATAAGTTTGCCGAGTACTTTATATTTATAATTTGAACTCCACCCCATTAGCCTTAATACTTTTGCAAAGAATATCCTGCAGGTTATCTGCTTAGGTTTCCTTTTGGAAGCATCTTCTCCAGTGGCCCATTTGAAGGAATCCTTTGTATCCTCGCTGCAGGGTTTTACTGCAAGTTTCTTTTTCTCAGGATTCACAAGGAACTGCACATACTCTACTTCCGGTAGTTTTCTGAGGCAGGCAACATTGACATATACCTTTTCATCCTTGAACGTCACTGAAGGTTCAAACAGATGGGCAAAAAATTCGCCCCTTACAACTTCATATCCCTCATAGGAAAATTCCTCTACTGTTTCCTCATTTGGCTGTATCATCTCTGTTAGCGGTAATGTTTCCTGGTTTAGAACTGTAATCTCTTCATTCATCACTTGCTCCCATATCTCCAAGAATCTTTGTTATGTTTTTAGCTGCATCCTCCTGCGAAGTAACATTTTCTCCTGTTGCTTTAAACAGCTGTCCATCCTTGTCTACAGCCCACTCCTGTTCCTGAGGTGCTTCTTCTCCGAATAATGCCGTACTCTTGTAATAGTCCTCTCCAAAACTATCCACCCACTTGGACGGATATGCCGCAATTTTCTTTGCCTTTTTCTTTGGCGCATCTTCATAACCATAATCTTTTTCTGATTCTTCAGATGTCAGCTCATCATTTTCATCAACAGCATCTTCATCCACATATAGAACAGCTTCATTAGTATTAAATATCAGAACTGTCTCATTTCCTTTACGGTGAAGGTGACCGATGACCCTGTATCTAGCATCTTTCCTCCAGCCAAATATCCTAAATAACACCGGTAAAAATGATGCTCCGCTTATTGGCTTTCTCACAAGGCCTCCATCCCTCTGCTTGCACCAAACAAACCGGTTATGCGTATCATTAACAGCCTTCCTTACTGCCAGTAGTTTTTTCCCCGGATGTACAAACAGCTCAATATTACTCACCTTAGCCATTTTCTCTATTGCGCTTTTATTGAAGGTCATATGTGATATGGTCACGGATAATACAGGCTGTCCTGTCTCTGTCATGAACTGCGTCCTTACAAGCTCATAACCCCTTAAATCAAAATTGCCCTTTTTAGCTTTAACCTCAATAGGTGCCGCTGGAACTGTATACATCCCGCCATCAATACTGTCGCTCGCCATGTAGTAGTCTTCTTCTGCAAAGCCTGCCCACCTGGGATGAATTGATACAAAGCCTTTAAGTATTCCGGTATCTATAACCCTCATCTCAGGAAAATAACCCTTATTCCCATACTTTGCATTTCTCAGGAGCTTTTGTACCGCAAAGAAGTCCTCCCTTGTGATAATGGCCTCATGATGATTTTTATGTCTGTATTGATTACGGTTATGTCTGTTCTTCTTACTCTTATGATCCAGGTAATTTGGCGTATAAGTCTTTCTTGCAAGTACGTCACCACAGTACCGCTCATTTGTCAGGACTTGATAAATAACACTTGCTGACCAGGTCTGATTTCCTTTCTTGGTAAGTCTCTCAAGCTGAGTCAGCGCATCTGCTATCTGCTGCGTTGAATATCCATACAGATATGAGAAAAATATAAGTCTTACTGTCTTGGCCTCTTCTTCATTTACTATGAGATTTCCTTCCTCATCATGGTCATATCCCAGCAATACCGGCGTCAGGAATATACCTCTTTTAAATCTGGCTTCAATGGATGCATTACCAATTTCAGATTTTGTATGACTCTCTTCCTGAGCAAGCGTAGCTATGAATGACAGTGCCATTTCCGAATTCTCATCCAATGTAAAAATGTTCTCTGTTTCAAAAAACACTCCAACGGGAGGATCCAATGTCTTAAGCATTCTCACCTGGCTAATGCAGTCCACTATGTTCCTGGCAAATCGTGAAACGCTTTTGGTAACGATAATATCTATCTCGCCGTTATTGCAGTGCTCGATCATTCTGTTAAAGCTGTCCCTGTGAAGAAGGGATGTCCCTGAGATACCTTCATCTGCATATATATCAACCAGATCCCAATTGGGCTTTTCATTAACCATGTCCTCATAATGATTCTTCTGAAGTTCATAGGAAGAGGTCTGATGCGGATCATCGGTTGAAACTCTCGCATATACTGCAACTCTTTTATGTACTTCTGACTGATAGAAATCTTCTTTGGGATTGGCCGGAATAACATCGATAAGATCTTCATCTACTCCTTTATAGCGATCCCTGATTTTCTTTTTTACAAGGTCATCATTTTTGCCCTGCTTGTCATTTCCCAAAATCCATACCTCCCCACGTCTTTTTGTCCACAGCATTTAAGTCTCTGTAATATGAAAATAATGTTTTTAATATTTTTTCACCATACGCCAGAGGTTTAGATTTACTTAACCTATAGGTTTAGTTGCAAAAAAATAAGAGGCAGCACACGGCTGCCATCTACTTGGTACTGACTATATTTACAATTGAATCCAGGTTATCAAGAAGTATGCTCTGTTCATCAAGTGTGTATCTTGAGATTCTTTTTAGAAGCCCTGACTTCAATCCTGCAATAATGCTGTCATTTATTGCCGCAGGATATATAAAATCATTAACTGTTACCCCAAGAACTTCACCCATTTCATATAGCTTTTCAAGGCTTGGTTTCTTCACAGCTCTCTCCATTTCACTTACATAAGCTGCAGATGTTCCGATAGCAAATGCAAGATCCTCCTGAGTCAGATCAAGCTTCTCACGAAATTCCCTTATGCGTTTTCCAACTTCTACATAATCGATTTTCATTGCGCTCTCCACTTCATCCCGTGAATAAAATTGTTATGATCAGATTCTTTGAAAAGCATATTTGAAAAGCCATATTTTAACAATGATGTCTATTTTAGGTTATACTCTCCATTTCTTAACAAATAAAAAAGGTCTTTGAACACGCGTCAAAGACCTTCGAGGATATTTCAAACTATTTTTCTTGATAATCACATTTCAAAAACTTATTAGCTTTTGTAAAAGTAGCGATACAATGTTCTTCTACATCCATTTTTATCAGTTTTTGTCTTTCTTCATTTTCAATTTTATCTCTATTCAAGGTAAGAATATATTGAAAATCAGAAAACAATTCTTCCTGCTTGGCTACATAGTTTAAACATTGTACTAATGTGTCTTGATCCACATCAAAAATATTGTCATGTATCAAAAACAATGGGTGATGAACTCTAGTATATTCATTAAACATTAATGCCATATCATATATAAATACCTTTGTCCTATCAACACTATGACTACCATCATCAAAAATGCGCATACTCATTTCTATCGGAGTCTTTCCTTTTAATGTGTTCTTTGTCTTGATATCAAACGAGCATTCTCTGTTTCCCATTATAGATTCATGAATATCTAAAATTGTATTCATAAAGGATTTCAATTCTTTACTTAAAGCTTCAATATCTGCATCAATTTCTAAAAGTTCCTGCGATTTTTTAAGCTGTAACCTTTTTTTCTGCTTATCATATTGCTCATATTGTTCAAATAAAAACTTAGTATGAGCTGATGCGTCTCTTTTTGTTTCATATATTTTTAGACTAGACTTTAAATTTCTCAGCACCCCCTTAGTGTCAATTATCTTCATTTTTTCAGAATACTTATCATCTAAAAATCTAATCTGAGAAGATATTTCTGCTATTTGTGTTTCCAAATCCCTTGCTTTTTGATTAACCAGTACCCTTTGAAACTCCTCAACCTTATTCTTAAAACCAATAACTTCGTTCAAAGACTTGACTATAGCATCGCCAAGATTAGCCTTAAATTGATTATATACTAGACCTATCTCATCGTCATCTACCTGCTCAGGTTGAGGCATTTCTTTAATTCTACTTAACTCCCTTTTTAACACTTTCTGTTTTCGCCTTAATTGATCCAGCATATTTTCTAACTCAGCAAGTTCTTCTTCAATAGAATCAAATGCCTCATTTGATTTGTACGAATCAATAGCAAGTTCTAACTGCTGTACTTCCGCCTCTAATGCGTTCATTTCCGCCATTACATCCGGCATTTTCTTTGAACCATTCTCTGTTAATTCTGCCTTAACCTTTGAAAGAACAGCTTGAGTTTTTTCAATTTCATTTATTGTACCCAAAACCTCAGAATACTTTTCCAACGAAAAACCAAGCATATATAAATGAATGGCAAGATCATCAGGTATACGTGATTTAACATCATGACACTTTAAGATGTCAGAAAATTCAGATTTTTCATCCCGAATAATTATCGATAATATTTTTCTTAATGATGGTATTTCCTCAGCAGATAAATTTGAAAAAATCAATTCTATAAGATAATCCTTTGCATCATCAATTTTTTCAAATTGTGTAGCCTTACCATTCCTCATGATGATAGGTTTATCATAATTTTTTGTATTTCTCTTGATAAGTACCTTATCTTCACCAATACTTATATCCAACAATATATTTTCATCCGGATCCAAGACTTCCTTGGGAATTTTGGCAATACGAGATTTTTTATAGTCATTCAGCAGACAGAAGTCAATAAACTCAACAGACATTGATTTACCAACACCATTCGTTTTTCTTCCTTTAGTTATGCTCTCATCGTATTTTTCTCCTAAAATAAGATTTACCCCATCGCGAAAGCATATTTCATCAAATATATTATGTTCAGAAGACAATTTATTGATACGAATACGCTTCATTTCTTGACCCATATCATCGCCTCCTCAAAATCAATTATATTTACAGCATAAAGAAAGGATAAGCCAAGTATAATCTGTCTACTACTTCCTATTCCTAGTCTCTTTAATCCCTTTGCAACATCATAAATAGAAACCTTATCTTTTTCCTGTATCTTTATTTCCTTCAGAATATGATATCCAATATACATTGCAGATGATTTCAGATCACCTGAATTAGCCAACATTATATACCCCCCTTTCATTGGGAAATACACTACACTTTATCATTTTATCCACCAAATAGAACTTGATAGCAGATCTATCATATGTCTTTCCACTAATGCTCATTTTTTCTTTGAAGAAATCGGTTAATTCATCCAATGCATGCAAAGGATTATTATTTGACTTATCTAAAAACTGCACACTAATATCTTGTAAATATATTCTAGTGATGATATCCTGTGCTTCATCTCCTTTACTATTCTCTACTTCTAAAAGAGCATTTCCATAAACAGTAAGTAAATCAACATATTGCGTAGTTATACTTTCGGCGAATTCCTTAAACCTTGTATTAATCTTGAACTCAGGATCTATCACTACATCTTTGGGAATACTCACTTTTTTATGAGCTGAAATAAACTCTATAAGGTCTATAATAGTATCAACTTCACTTGCCTCCGAATGTAGGCCTTGCGCATATTTTTCATATAGCTCTTTATCAAGATACTCATTAATACATTTTAGCTTATCGATATCCAATGGACGAATCATATCGATTAAGTCACAAACATCCCAGATATCTACAGCTTTATCAAACACAAACTTTCCTTTTGTGTCAAAATTAGTTCTATATTTTTTCCTTTTGGTTAAAATCAGAACTTTAAGCTGATCATATTTCAAAAATAACTCACCGCTTATAAACAAATCTATGGTATGCTGTATCTTTTCGCTTGTATTATCTGATGTAACTTGAATTACAAGTCTGTTATTATCGTCTACTAAATCAATTCCTGCGATATTCTTTTGGATTATATTCTCGTTAATAAGATTTGTATCCAAGATAATGTTAAGCAATCCCGCATAAAAATCTTCAGCCACAATATTTATGTCAAACAAGCTTATAGCATTACGAACTTCAACCTGTTTACTTAGAAGTGCCAAATTATCAGCAATGTTCTTAAGATAAAAATCCCTATTCATGATCAAGCCTCTCCATCCGAATAATCAAATAGATTATAGCATGGCAGATTGAAGCTCGCTATTGCTTTTCAGCTACTACTTTCCGCTATTCATTATCTTGATATTCTTATTTCATTTTCGCATATCTTTCACAATTCATCTTCTTCATGCGCTCACTTGCAGCCCTTCTTGCACTTTCAGAATTCTGAGCAGGTGAATAGAACTTCACGTACTCTTTTGGCATTCTGTAATACTTGTCTCTCCCGGTCTGCTTCGTAAGTGCATAGCGGTCCGGATACTTCTTACATAAGGCATCCAGTTTATCCATTACATCCTTATCTCTTGTATAGACAATCGCAAATGGATCCGCTCTGTTAAAGTTCACGATGGTCTCACACTCGACCTTTAATAATCTCCCCATGGCACCTCCAAATACTGTTTTTTGCTTCAAAAGCTTCATCTGCGGACGAGAATTTTGCATCTAAAAATAGCGAGACGTATAAATATTCCTTCACGTACTCCAACAATCAAAAGCCTCATCTGCAGAAGAGATTTTTAGACAGTAACTTCAGCTTATTCTTATGCTTAACAGTGTCATCGGCATGATCTTTTGGAATCTGTTCTTTTGCTGGTTTCTCGGAATGCTTCTCCATAAGACCATGCTTTTCCACAAAGTTATGTTTCTCCTTACCGATCTCCTCAATGCCCAGTTCAGCATTGATCTCATTTATCAGTTTTGAAGAAGTAGTCCGTATCTCTTCCATTGATGCTTTCAGTTCCTTGGTGTCCTTACCCTCACTCCAGGATGCGATATATCCGAATGAATAGTCGGAAGTATCAATTCCAAAGTGCTGGCAGACAGTAAACGCCACAGATTCCGCAATACATTCAGAATCATTCCGCGATTTCTGCTCTATTCCCTTTGCAGCATTGATGTCCCTGTCGTCCAGAAGGCTGTGAGTAATCTCATGGATCAGAGTCTTAATTGTCTGGACTTCGGACATGTTTTCATTCACGGCTATCTTCTTTTCAGCCATGTTGTAATGTCCCTTGACTTCACCCGGGATATCATGGAATTCTACAGGAACCTTTGAAACAGCCTTCAGCGCATTTATCATCTTCTCGTAGTCCTGAACCGATCCGGACAACTCCTTTACCCCAATTGTGGGAAGTTCTTTTCCGTCAGTATCAGAAACATCAAACACGCTGGTTACTTTAAAACCGGCATTGACATACTCAGGCTTCTTTTCCGCCTGAGCCTTCCTGTAATCCTCCATTGTCTGTCCCGGAGCAAGGATTGGGATCATGTCATCTCTCTGTGGTTCTTCCTTCCTTTTCACGACCGGCTGGATGATCCTTATGCCCTTGGAACCCTTTTTCACGTAACGTCCAAAGTTCCGGTTCCATGCCTGATAGCCTGCAACCAGTGTTGCATCCGGTCTCTGCATCGCAATGAGCAGAGTGTTATTGAAGCTGTAGGTATGGAACTTCGCCATGGTGCTTAGATAGGTTTTGTAATTCTCGGAATTGAAAAGGTTCTTAACGCCTTCCTCCAGTTTGTTCATCACCTGGTTCATTTTGGCTTTTTCATATTCTTCGTTCATGGCAGCGCCTCCTTTCTGTCAGAAATCAGTCTGCTGATCACACCTCAAAAGTCACATCCTCACCACTCTCATAGCTCTTAAGGATGTTCTCCTGAAGCATCTCCCTAAACTCCTTGTTTACGGGATACGCGATATCCTTGTACTGAGGCTTTCCGTTTTCGTCCGTTGTCTTCATCTTGTAGCTGGGCATTGACATGAAAAGATTTCCCGTCTTACTCTCCACAATAGAGATATTTCTGACAGCAAAGTTGCTGCCAAAGGTTACTGTTGCAACTCCCTTTACTCCGTTTGCCACGTTCTCAAGTGCCTTTGTTCTAATGTCTACTCTCATAGTTGTTTTCTCCCCTCAAATTAAAAAAATGTTTTTTGCTATATTGATCTGTTTTCTGTATCTCTTTTTCTTCGGGTCATAATCCCGGGTCGACCTTTGCCTATGGCAAGGTCGCATGCAAGCAGTGCATTTGTCAGACAAATGCGATTTCCGCTTTTACAACGAGGCCTCCGACCTCGAGCTACGGTTCGGCTTCGCCTTCACCTTTTCTCTCTCTTCCGCTTCCTTCTCAGTAAGCAGAAGTTCGAGGTTCTTCCTTGCAACAAGGTAGTCCTTTTTCTCTTTTCTCATCTGCACATACTGCTGAAAATCAGGTCTGTTGGCAGCGATGAGTTCGCCGTATTCTGCACGGAGTTCCTTTAGCTTTGGTATCTTTCCACCAGATACTCTGTTAAATATCTTCCTGGCATCCTGATGAGCCCTGATCTCTGTCTCATGCTCTGCAAGATATCTTTTGCTGTAACCACTCTTTCTGTAGTCAGTGTAAACCTCGGCAGTCCTGGAGTATGTTATGATGGCATTCTGAAGTTCCTTGTTCTTGGCCATACGCTCATTCCTGGCTTTTATCTTTTCATTCAGGGCATCTATCTCCGTCTCCATTGCATCTGTCTTTTTAACAAGTTCTTCATAGGAGGCTATGCCATGTTCTTCCAGAAACAGGAGCACCTTTGCACGCTGTTTTAAGTTAAACTTCCTGGCCCAGTTCTCATATCCCTTGCCTTTTCCCTCCTGCATCTTCTTCTCGATATCCACAAGGAAAGATAAGCTGCTGTCAGAAATATGATGTCTGCTCCGTTTCTCGTTTTTGGTGTTCATCCGTTCCTCATAGCGCGAGCGGATCACAGAAAGATCATTCTCCAGGCACAGCATATCTGAGAGCCTGCCGAGGGCCAAACCTGAGAAATAAAAATTCCTGAAACGGCTCTTTCCATCGATTGATACTGAATTGAATATCACATGATTATGGATATGATGCTTGTCCGTATGAGTCGTAACTATAAAAGCATGCTTTCCCTTGGTGAATCGCATTGCCAGTTCATATCCGATCTCATTTGCCTGTTCCGGTGTGATCTCCCCAGGCTTAAATGCCTGCCTTATCTGATAGGCGATAACGTCATTTTTGTGAGGCTTTCTTACATTGTCCTCATAGGTTCTGCGTGAAAGAAGGAATTCACCAAGTATGGTATTGGGATCACATCCGTAGGTACTTACATATTTTTCATCTTCTGTTTTCCGCGAGTCCCTGACATAATCGATGCATCGCTTAAGGCACTCAGCTACAGATTTTGTTTTGATATGATGAAGCGCTATGAGTTTTGTTGCTGCCATCCATTTTCCCTTTCCTTTCTTTGCGCAGAAAAAAGCAGCCCATATTTATGAAAATACAGACTGCTCTTGTATCCATTTTGAAGTTATTATAGCTTTCAGAAATCCTGGTAAAGCTCCACTGCCATATCAAGCAGATGCTCACCAAATCCTATCGCAAGCATCACTGCAGATATCATGATTCCGCCGATGAACGTTATCACAACTCCCCATATGCAGTGAGTTGCAAAGCAGAAGATAATGAGGACTGTTCCTATAAGGAACATAAGTCCAGCAATCATTCCGGACAGATTTACAAACATCTTCACGAACATATTTGCCGTGAACACCATAAGGAATAATGGAAAAAGCATAACCTTTACAACAAACTTTGCAATACTCATCTCGCCACCTCCGGTCTAATAATCAGGTTAACTGTGACTAATAAATGATGCATAACACATCTGATATATCCATCATAGTTATTGAAAATGCTTATGCCAAGTTTGCCGATTACCTTATCTGAGAAAAAGCTATCATCATATTTTTTGTATGCTCCCAGATTTCATCAAGGCGTTTTTTCAGATCCTCCATGTCCTCAGCATACACATCTCCGAAAGCATTTGCCTTCTTTGCATACTGGTTGAGATTGTTGGAACACATACGGAGAAGATACACGATCTCACCAAAGTCATCCGTCTTTAATCTCACGCAGTAACCATCCAGCATCATCTTTCGTATATACATGCTCATGCTGCTGACACCCACCTCATCCATCTTGGCTATGAGCCTGGCATATTCCTTATCTGTCAATCGGACCGTAACTTTGTGCGTGCGCTCTTGCATGTTTTCTCTCCTTTAAAAGCTTCTCTTCTTCGATAGCCTTTTTCCTTGCTTCTTCATACTCCCTGGCTTTTCTTCCTGAGACTTCTGTATCATCCGCCTGATTAAGGACTTTATAAAGGTCCTCAAGGAACTCATGTGCCCACTTGGGAACTTCTTTGCTCTCATCTTCTGCCTCTTTCGGAACAGAATTGATTATGCCATCGAAGTTATTGTCATTACCCTCAACTGCATCCTCCACGGATTTAAGGTAGTTCTTTTTTGAATGAATCGTGTGCTGTTCAAGAATGGATTCCTCTTTTTCTGTGAGTTCCTCCTCCTTGTGCAGTCTGTCGTTTGCAAGATCAAGTCCGCTCATGCCAGTACCCCTTTCGCCTTTTTGTAGTTCTCCAGTTTCTGAAGAACTGATTCCCTGCCATCCTTTTTCCCATGCTTTATCTGCTGTTTCTTTTTCCTGGCTTCCTGCTTTTTTGCATCCACCACCTGCCCCATCCTGAAGCTGTAACTGGAAAGCCGGTTTGTGATTATCTCAACCTTCTCCTCAGCTGTCATTGGTGTGATTAAGTCTGCTTCTACCATGATGAGCTCCTCCTTTCGTAAGTATCTGCTTTCATAAAACAAGGCCACGGATATTCATTTCCGCAGCCTGCATCATTTATTTCCGATATTAATCTGATGGATTTATCAAATCTCAGTCCTCAGATTTATCATTCTCCGTATCCATCTTCTCAAGGATATTTGTCTCCTCATCCTCCTGGAAGTCCTTATCGGGATCTTCTTTTTCCCTCTTTATAAAGTCTTCCCTATTGGAATAAACATAAAATCCACCGGCACCAGCAAGTATCAGAAGTATAATTATCATGGCAACCTTTGAACCACCCTTCTTCGGAGGTTCGGGTTCAGGCTCAGGTTCTTCCTTGGGTTCCTCCACTACAGGAGCGGGTGTCTCTTCTTCCTCAGTCTCACCCTTAAGCTCTTTTATTTCATCTTCATCAAGAAGTGAAAGAATATCCCTCTCATCTACAAGATTCAGGAAGTGTACTGTGTTCTCCCCCTGGTCATCGCGGTCGATGATGATATAAAAGATGTTTCCGTTTTTGGTGGTAACAGTGATGAACTGCTTTCCTGTTTTCTCAGGACTTCCATAGTCATCAACTATTGTAAGGTTCCCTTCAGGTGTAAGAGGTCCCATCTCCTCCACTTCTTCCTCCTCAGCAGGTAGCTCAGGTACTACTTCCTCCTCTGCTGTTTCAGCTTCAGGATCAACATAAGCATATGCCGTCATGGGACTTACAAGAAAACACATGGCTGTTGTCACTGCCAATACCGTCCTTAGCAGTCTGTCCTTAATCTTCGTTTTCATCAGTGATCTCCTCCTCATCTTTTTTATTTACGATCTCCCCAACGCTCTTTCCTCCGGGCATGTTGCCCTTTGTGTAAGCGATGAGTTTCTGCAATTCTGCAGGAGTGATATCCGCAGCCTTCATCATTTCATGGACAGCGGTCTTCTCTTCCTCCTGGCATTTCTTCTCAAGTGCCCTTACCCTTGCATCAATCTCAGCCTTTTTCTCCCTGGCCTTTGCAAGTTCAGCCTTGTATCTGTCTAATCTCTCAAACATGTCTCCCCCTCTTTGGCTCCACCTCAGTGCGTAGCCGGAAGTCGGCCATAGCACAAAAAGTGATCACGCCAGTACTTTGTATTCACCGAAGCATATCCTATGGGATTTCCGCAGTGGATCATCATACCGTCCCCGACATAGATGCCGACATGGCTCGCACCGGAGGTATTGTAGGTCCTTTCGAAAAAAATAAGATCCCCCGGCTTTGCTTCTCCCGGTGAGATCTCCGTACAATACTTCCTTAGTCCCTGTGCAGTTGTCCTTCCCACATGCCATCCGCAGTGGTTTATAACCCAGCATACAAATCCAGAACAGTCAAAACCTGTAGTGGGATTGCTTCCTCCCCACACATAAGCCCTGCCAAGATATTTCTCAGCCTCAGCGATCATTGCTGCAAACTGCTGGTCGGTGAGTGCTTCACCCGGTACATGATATTCTTCCTCATCACCATCGCCGTAAACATCATCAAAAAGGTAATCCTTGTTTCCATAGGTGTACTTTAAAAGTTCATAATGCTTTCTCTGCTTTTCAGTCATTGGCAGATGCTTTATTACTTCATTGAGTCCCTTATTCTCAAGTTTTACCTTAAGGATCTTTACCGTGTAATCATACCGCCCCGGTGTTCCGTCAGGATTTGTCCAGGTCAGTGTCCTGTTCTCCTGTCTCGCGGTATAGGTGAGCTTGTACTGCTTCTTGAAAAGCTCCTTGATGATGGTCTTCATGTTCTTTCGCTTGTAATCGTCATACTTTGCTGTAAGATACGCTGCAAGCTCATAAGGATCATGTCCTATCTCATCAAGTTCGTACTCATACTCATCGTACCCCGGATAAAGCTCAGGCGTTTTGGTTATGGTATCATCCAGGACCTCTTCCAGCTTCCGGTAGTCCCTCTCAACACCGGTGATATCCTCATCATAGGCACTGAAGGAAGATGTTGCACCGCCATCATTCATGGCAGGCATTATCATCATGCAGCTTGAAAGGAGCGTACAGAGCATTATTATGAACAGTGCTATCACTATGATCAGTATAAGGAGCTTCGGATTCTCTTCCACAAAACTGATAAGCGCGGTAAATATGTCGCTTATCTTTTCAGACAGCTTATTGGCAATATCCTCAAGTTTTGTGAGTCCACCCTTTGCTGCCTCACGCTCTTTCTCCCTCTCGTAATAGGACTTCCTTGTCCTCTTTTTCTGCCATTCCCTTGACCTGGCATTTGACCCATCCATGGGATTCTGCTCATTGGAATGCTTCTTTTCTTTTTTGTACTCTTCCTTTCTGTCTTTGTTATAGGAATCCTTGAACCATCTGTCTGCTTCATAGGCAGCCCAGCCTGCAGTACCTATTGCATCATCAGCAGGATTGTTATCTTCGCCGCCATCAGAATAGGAACTGCCAACAACTTCTGTCACAGCTCCGGACACAGTACCTACGGATTTACCCAACGTATCTGTAGCCCTGCCCATGGCACTTGCACGCTCCTTTGGATTACTGATACGGAACTTATCGGCAATTGAAGCTTTTTCGGCTGCATCACGATTAACAAAGCGAACCTTATCATATGCTTCCTGTCCGACATGCGCGGTCTCTTCTGCCATATGTCGGGCATCATCCTGCTGATGAATGAACTTCTCCTGCTGTGCCATCTGAGCCTTTATGCCAAGAAGCTCTTCGGATTCTCTTCTGCCCTGAAGGATCTGATTATCAGTAACGCTGTCATCTGTTCCACGCATATACTCTGTGGTACTGGTATAATCTGCGACACGAAAATAATCTGAGGTTCTGTTATTATCTGTGGCACAGGAAGAATCTATAGTTCTTCCACCATACACTATTCTTCCAGTCCTGGCAGCCCTGCTGTTTCTGCCCCTTACAGAAACACCATTCCTTCTGGTATACACCCCGTTCTTATGCCGACCCCCGGTTAAACCTTCATCATAATTATCCCCTGCAACAGATGTCTCTTTTCTGGCCTGCACACGCCTTCTTGCATCTTTACTATCCGGAACTCCACTGCCTCGTCCCTGCTTCAGTTTTTTTCCATAGTCCGCTTCCATGGAGGACTTCGTCCTGAACTTACTCTGGTAACGCTTTTTAACATCCAATGTCTTATGCTCCCTTCTCTTCCTTGTACTTTGCAATCTCACCCGGCTTTGTGGTGAGCAGCTTATAGAGCTCAAGATTCTTCGGGAAATGATCTGCAAAAGGCAGTATCAGATTTCCAAAGAAAAGCAGTCCTTCACCTTCTCCGGACTGCGTTACAAATTTAAGCTGGTATTCACTTATGCCAATCTTTCTCGCCAGGATATCCCTGTCTCCCCTCGCCTGGTTGAGCATATATATGAAGTCCGAGTTCTCCAGTATATTCTCGATCTCCGGTGACGAAAGGAGATCCTTTACATTCTGTGTGATGGCTGTCGGTATACCGCCCCACTTACGGAATCTCTTGTAAATCTCAACGCTATAACTCGCAGTCTGTGGATCTCTCAAAAGCAGATGGAACTCGTCCATATAGTAACGTGTGCTCTTTCCGGTCTGTCTGTTTGCAGTGACCCTGCCCCATACAGCGTCCTGAACGATGAGCATTCCTACTTTCTTAAGCTGTTTGCCAAGCTCCTTGATGTCATAGCAGACAAATCTGTTATTGATATCAACGTTTGTCCTATGATTGAAAACATTGAGCGAGCCCTTTACATATATCTCCAGTGCTGTAGCAACGGTTTTTGCTTCAGGCTCACTCTGCTTAAGAAGTTCATTGTATAGGTCCTCAAGGACAGGCATCTTTTCAGGATCAGGATCCTCGAAGTATCTGTTATAGATTTTGTGGACGCATCTGTCTATTACAGTCACCTCTACCGGAAGAAGTCCTCCCCTACCTCCCATTACCAGCTCACATAATGCCAGGATGAATTCTGCTTTCAGTGCTATAGGATTGTCATCTTCGGAATAGTTCTGGTTGATATCCATTGGATTGATATAGTGCGGAGAATTGGCACTTATCTTTATGACCTGACCATTGAAGCTTTGTACAAGCGGCGCGTACTCTCCCTCAGGATCACATACTATGATGTCATCGTCAGTTGCGAGCATGACATTTGCCATCTCACGCTTTGCAGCGAAGGATTTACCTGCACCGGGTGTTCCCAGGATAAGGCCATTGGGATTGAGGAGCTTTTTTCTGTCAGCCATGATGATATTACTGGTCAGCTTGTTTAATCCATAGTAGAGAGAATCCGTTCCTTCCTGAAACAGCTCCTGGGTTGTGAACGGAATCATGATTGCTGAGCTTGATGTGGTCATGCCGCGCTGTATTTTGATATGATTCCTTGCAAGAGGAAGGCTGCTCATAAGCCCCATCTCCTGCTGATAATCAAGTCTCACAAGAGAACAGTTATGCTTCTGTGCGATACTCTTTGCCTGGAACACGTTTGTCTCAAGCTCACGCTCAGTCTTTCCGGTATTCATGATAAGGAAGGTTATCATGAACATTCTCTCGTTCTGCGTCTGAAGCTCCCTTAAGAGTTCCTTTGCATCCCTGCCGTAGGTTGCAAGGTCCGAGGGAATGATGTCCATATCATATCCGGAACGGACTGCCTTTTTCTGCTCCTCTATCTTGTTTCTGTCCAGCTCAGTGATCTTGTGCTTAACATCCTTTATTGCAGTATTCTGATCAATGGACTGCATGTGGATGCTGAGTACCTGAGATGAATCCATTGAAAGGAAATCTGCCAGCATCTCATCATTTATCTCGGATGCAGTTATCTGCAGGAAGCTCATGGCACAGAACATGTCTCCCATCTCAAAGGATTTCTTTTTCGGAAATGCAAGTGAACTCGGAACGATGAAATCCTTCGGTCCAAGTCCTCTGTCAGTGCACCACTTCCAGTCGAACATGAACTTTTCCTCATCTCCCATATGGAAGATGTCATGCATTACCTTAAGTCGCTCCCATCCGTTTAAGCTGACTGCTGCAACTCCTATGTGTTTGAAGTTATTCAGCACATCTGTCTCGATATGATTGAGTCTCGGTTTTGCCTCTCTTATTGAAGCAGCATGGATTCCGAAAGTAAGGTACTTGGTCTTTGTAAGGCCGTTGTTGCCTTTTTCAAACTGTGTCTTTAAGAATCCCGAATACTGGTCTCTCGTTCCATTGAAAAGATCCTGCCTGAGCGGTATCCTTATCCTCTTTTCAAAACAGGTCGAATCGGTGCTGACTTCGATAAATGTCAGTGAAAACTCCACCGTGCTGTCAAAGAAATTAAGGAAGCTGCACCACTGCTCGAACATAATCTTCTTGTCCTCATCCTCCGCGAGCTTGTAATTGATGTCCTGGAACTGTATCGTCTTGGAATAAAAATCTCCTTCTTCCCTACAAATCCCGCTCGGGAACATCCTCTCAAAGGTCACTGATTCCTGTACCGAATGCGGTACCTTGTCGGATTTCTTTGCCGCATCTATGACCTTCTTTATCTTTTTCTTCTCGTCGGATGAGAGGCGTGCCGGAACCTTAAGGTTTCTTTTCTTTTTCTTTCTGAACATGGGAAATAACAATGTCCTCTACCTCCTCCTCAAGTTTTTTCTGCCTCATGTAGGCATCGTAGTAATTCTCTGTCATATATGGCCTGGTCCTTGGTCTCTTGAACCTCCACTGGATCATGTGATGGAGAATGGTCTCACAGTTCATGCCATCCTTTTCATAAAGTGCTATGAAAAAGAAGGGCATCATGATCGCCATCATCACAAGAGTCGCTGCGCTGACGTTTTCAGTTATCTTCTTTGTAACAAAAAAGAGCGGTACCCCAACGAGCGCCGCCAGCAGAAAACATATGACCTGTCTTTTTGTGAGACCGAATATTATCTTATCCCTGACACGGGAAAGGTCTCTTGGTACTGATACGAAATTTGCCATTTTCTGTAACCCCCTTAGTCTATCTCGCACAGAAGATACTCTTTGCCAGTGAACCGGTCTTTAAGAGTGAATAGCAGAGGAGCACTGTGTATCCGAGTATTCCCCACATCGAGCCCACGATATCAGAAGAAAATGCCACTGACTGGATAAGCGCTGCATATACTCCCACGCACACCATGATAAGGAATCCCTGAAAGCCAAGTGCCAGAAGTCCTTTTAAATAGTTCTGTCCCACCTGGCTCTGTTCCCTGTTACCGAACGTTGCAAACGGTATGGGTGCAAGACTGATTGTCAGATATATCTCCAGCATTCTTCCGTACACAACTACAAATATGAATGCGGAAAGTATCTCCGTTGCCAGGTTCACAAACAGCACCTGGAAGAACAGGCCGAATATTGCAGCCAGATCCATGGCCTCTATCGTTGCACGCATTCCTGCGAGTGCCGAATCATCTATGGCAGTCGAAGACTGTATCAGACCTCCGGCATTGTTCACTACATGCTGGGCAACATCAAATACTGCCATCGTAATATCAAAGCAGTTCGTGATAAGCACCACTGCTACAAATGTCTTAAAGATCCATTTAAAGAATATCCACGTTTCAAAGTTTGCCAGGTTATTGTGCGCTATGATGAGCTGTATCAGTTCATAGCAGGCAATGAATGTAAGGATCATTCCTGCTATAGGCATTATCACCGACTCTGACAGTTCACGTATCATGTTAAAAACGTTCGGTTGGAATGCTGAAGGTGTTGTTGCTACCTGATTTGCCACATCCCCGACCTGGTTATTAACACACTGGAACATGCCTTGCATGACACTCATAACCCCATCAACAAGTAAAGACTTAAGCCAGGAGGTTAATTCTTCTATAACTCTGTCCATAGATTGTTTACCTCTTTGCTTTTATTTATGGGGCCGGTCACATTGCCAGCCCCCTGTACGATATGAAGTTTTCAGTCCTGCCATTTGCTATAGCGCGGCAGGTCGCGCTCCAAACCTTTATCAGAAAAGGTTTGCAAGAAGGGGAATGAGGTTGGTTCCGATGAGGCAGACTCCACCTCCTGCCATCAGCTGCTTAATTCCCTGGCTCTTTGCGCCAGGGTTGTCATTCCCGTAACCTTCAAGAAGGTTGATAACTCCCCATGCGCCGAGGCCGGCTCCAAGTGCTACAACGAGTGTCTGTAAGCTTGTAATTGCGCTCTGAAAAAATTCCATTGTAGCTGAAACCAAAAACGCAGATTGCTGTTTTTTTGTCGTTTTTTGTATTTTTGTACGAAACCCAAATATAAAAAGAGCCGAATTTTGTCTCAAAATTCC
>NZ_FMYB01000053.1 GCF_900104155.1 Butyrivibrio sp. INlla16 | reverse complement strand
GCTTCTCCAAGTGCGCGGCTGATCTATCCTCTGGTCGTAACGAGGACAGCGTCTGTGGCAGAACGGACAATCATCCTGATGCCATTTATCCGTCCGCGCATGGATTCTGAGGTGGGTAACACCATCCCGATCAAGATAGAAGTTTGCATCTTCTACGACAGCATGATTGACATTGAGCAATTTTTTACATAATGTATTAGCAGAAACCATCTGTGGGTACCTCTGGTATTTCTGAATGTTGTAGTTTGGACGCTAATACATTACAGAAACACAGATGGTTTTTCAATTGCAAATATACATCAGAGGACTGGCATAGTACCCACCATCATGCCAGAAGCCTCCTTTTTATTCCTAGTTATTCCGAGTTTTGAAAAAATCCCTATCTCATCATCAGATATGGACAAGCTCATATTTTAATTTTATTAAGAGAAAATGGACCATGGCCTGTAATCCGTATTTATTCTGCTACTATTCCAGCTATTATAAAAGTGGCTGATATATTTATCGGAACTACTCTGCCTATATTAGAATATTCTCAATTTAGGCAGTCGATTTTAGCCTTGTCCTTCTGCCTATATTCCACTTTTTCAAAAATAGGCAGTTTATTATATCTCTTCAACACTGCCTATTTCGCATAATCCATAATATAGGCAGTATAACAGCCTGCAATTCAACTGCCTATATTTGCAATTTCTTGATATAGGCAGAGTCCAAACTCTAAAATCAACTGCCACTTTTTATCATTTTCAAATATAGGCAGAACCATGACTCCAAGGATGTTATGTTAGTAAAGTATAGCCGATTATCCTGTAAGTTATTTTTCCACAAGCACATCCATTTCTTCTTGAGTTGTCTCTTCAAACAATGATGTAATCAGATATTTATTCTTACCATTCACAATATATGTATGACCGCCACCGTCTCTTAAGAATTTTAAAGAAGGGAATTCTATTCCATAATTCAATGTCAGCATATCTTGTAGCATCGTTTTATACTTTCCATCCACAACCAAGCACTTTATATGCCTTTTCAACATCTGATTCTGTGAGCCCAACCTCCGCATCGGGCATAGCCTGATGCCTTTCAATCTCGTTATTATGGAGATCAAGATCGTCAATAACCAGCCAATTGTCAGCAGAATTCTCTTTTAGCCATTGAAGAATTTCATCTGCTTTAACAAGGCTGAATCTCTTGGTTTTTCTAATTTCTTCTGTGGTCAAATCCGGTGTTACTCCAGAAATGATAACACCTTCTTTCGCCATAACATTAACAAAGAATTCCGCCTCTGACCTTTTTGGTTTCATGTCATCATCAAACCAAAATCTCCATCCGGAATGGAGAATAACCTTTGCATCAGTCCCTTTTACCAATTTTGAAAAAAGCTTTACTGCATCTATATCTACATATTTTCCTTCACTAATTTCACGTTGATGCCCATCATCCCAGAACTTTGAATTAAGAACTCCATCTACATCCAGAAATATCACATTTTTCATAGCATCCTCATCATCCAGTATGCATCCCTTCACAAGAATATCCAGGGCGCTTGTATAAATACTCATCATCCGGAACAATGTTTTTATCCCAGACTTCTGCTTTCCAGTCTTTCTCCGGTATATCCTTTATGGCAACAGAAACGCTTGAAATTTTGCAACCTAAAGTCTGTGCTATTACCTGCGCAATTTTCTCTGCACACTCTGTTTTTTGTTTGTCAGTTCTTCCCTCAAAACATTTGATTTCTACATGAGGCATAGTTCTATTTTCTCTCCCTACTGAGTCTGTACATGCTTCATCCATCTGCTTATTTATTTTCTTATATATCTTTCCTCATATATCCACAGGTAAATGGGAAGAAATCATATTTCTTTGTTCCAACATGAACTGCCCCATTTTGCTCATACCACCTGCGCAGAACTACATTCTCTTCAACAATTCCTATGTTTATTACCTTGCATCCTGCATTCTTCGCCGATTCATATGAATGCTCTAAAAGTTTTTTCCCAATCCCCAAATGTCTATTCTCAGGAAGAACCGCCAGATTATTCAGTTCACACTCTCCGTTTTCCTGCATCAGGAGAGAATAGTATCCGCAGGGTACACCTTCCTGCTCATAGATATACATCAAACGGTTTTCATTCTCCATCTGCCACAAGAGCCTGTCTTCTGTAGTGGCAAACGCGGTAAATCTCGGCGCATTATCAGTTGTAAAGCCAAATTCATCTGCCACAGTCATGAAACTCTGCCTAATTATGTTCACGCAGTCTCCGATATCTTTCCGTTTAACTTCCCGTATCATTTTCTATATATCCTTCCTAAAGCATATTATCCGATTTGCTTCCTCAAATCCCATCGCCATATGGAATTATTTCTGCAGCGTTCTGAGCCTCTACCCCTCAATGAGTCCTCCATGGAAATAGCATTCGTAAATGACATTCCCTTTATAGCTAATTGTTTCCTTACCATGGAACCATTCAAAATCACCATCAATGCAGCATTCATATTTATAATCACCGTTAGTATGCTCAGCGGGTCCTCTAAATGGCTTTTCCTCCGGAACCAAAAGCAATGCTTCCTTCAAAAAATCTCCGCTGAAGTTTTCTCCGATTACCCTGCCCACATAATTCATGCTCCAGTATGGATTTTTCTTTATCCAAAGCGCCTCTTCTCCGGCAAATTTATTGCCTCCAAGATAGGTGTCGTAATACATATAATCGCCATCTTCATATATAAGGTCATGCGATTTTTCTCTTGAAGGTACCGTCTCAGCTCCTTTGCCTGCATATGTTGCCTGCTTAGCCTTAATTAAAAAATCAGTTATGCCAAGTTTCTTCATTTCTATCATGTTTATAAATCCTTTTTTAATTGAAGTAGTTTTTATCCTTTGCGCCGTTCCATATACTTGTAAACCTTAGGATCTTCCCCTAACGCTATAACATGTTCCGGCATCTCTTTCGCTACAAACCCAAGTCTCTCATATAGGGAAATTGCTTTAGCATTTTCCGGATGCGGATCAACCCACACTACTTCTGCTCCATTTTTAAAAGCTTCTTCAATGGCATGTGAAATAGCCTGCGTTGCAATTCCGCGACCTCTTGCGAATTTAAGTAGCTTAATATCCAGAGAAGCGCTTCGATGTTCCTCGTCAATTCTGTACTGAGTTTCACCGCAATATTTTCCGTCTTCAAAAATGGAATAGTGGTTTTCCTTCGGTTTCAATGTGCGAAATCTATTAAGCCATTCCTGAATTGATTCTTCCGTTTCATGAAGTCCATCGGGAAAACCGATATATTTCATAACATCTCCATCGGCCCATAATCCCTGAATATTTTTTATGTCTTCTGTTGTTGATTCCTTGATTGTAATCATCTTAACTCCCTTCACATGAATATCCCGGATGCTTATACAAATATTTTTCATCTGGAACGATACTTTTATCCCATACTTCTGCTTTCCAGTCCTTCTCCGGTATATCTTTAATCGCAACAGAAACACTTGAAGTCTTGCACCCCAATGTCTCTGCTATCACCTGCGCAATTTTCTCTGCGCACTCCATTTTTTTGTTTTTCAGTTCTTCCCTCAAAACATTTGATTTCTACATGTGGCATATTTTCAACACACTCCCGGTTCCAATATTGCTAGGAACAATCAACTAATCTTTTATAGAGTGGTATATCAAGCAGAATGATGTAATCACACTTTTCAAAACTCTCACGTAACAGTTTTCTTGGAGATCCTTCTACAATCCAGTCATCACTGTTTATAATTTTCTGAAATAACTGGTCACGCTCTTTATCATCACGCTTTTTATCACCATTTGGAGTCCGCTCCCAAACAATATTATCTTTCTGATAAAAAGGGACATGATATGTCTCTGATAAATTCTTTGCAAGTGTGGTCTTTCCACTGGCAACTGATCCGATAATATCCAGCTTCATATATTCTGTCCTTCGCTGTCTATTTTGGAAAGAGTATCGTCAAGAATAACTTTTCTAAGATCTGTGAGCCATTCTGAAAAAGCAACCGTATCAAATGCATATGTCTTATTAAGCTCATACTCATTTTCAGACCATGTATCAATCGGAGACTCGTTATGTTGAATCAAGGCTTCAAGCTTATCCAACGACTTGTATAGCTTTGCTTCCTTTGTCTCCTGGGCATCCATTTCTTTATACAAAGCCGACATATCATCAGATAATTCCTTGGGAAGAGACTTAACCCATTGATTTAAAAGAGAATCTTCAACTTCCCTGTCAGAATCTGTCTTTATGAAAGTTGGAATATCACCGGTAAAGCACTCTCCAAGGTCATGAATAAGGCACATATCAACCACCTTATCAATATCCACATCTTTAAACTCGTGCCGCAGCAGAAATGCCATCAGCGAGATACGCCAGCTATGTTCTGCAACACTCTCTGTCCGTCTATTAGTGGTAGTACAATGTCGAGGCGTATCTTTCAATCTCTCAGCAACATGTAGAATTTCCAAATACTCCCTTGCATTCATACCTCTCCTCCTTATATTTCAATCATTTTCTGAATGCCATTTGGTATTACATCAAATCCCAATTTCTTATAAAAACCTTCTTTACCCTTAGCAGATACCCCTCCGATTGTTGTAAATTTCCCTGTAGACGAATTCTTCACAGCATAATCTACAAGATGGTTAACAATCATAGTTCCTATGCCCATGCCTTGATATTCCGGCAGAACAACTATTTCCTGCAGGTACCAATACATTGCGCCATCACCAGCCAGTCTGCCCATTCCTATGAGTTCACCATCTTTCAAAGCAGAGACATTTATAATACCGTTCTGCAGAGCCTTACCGGCATGTGGGACAGGAATATCTGCAAAACCCGCAGCAACTCTAAGCCTTACAAAATCCTCGGGAGTCAGTATATTATCTATAAGCTCAATCTTATTAACCAATTTCTTCACATCAGATGGATGTTCTGCCAGATAAGTTGCTCCGGCTGATGTCAATTCTTCACGGTCACCATATCCATACAGGACACCAATAGAATCAATGCCTACCTCATTTGCAGCTAAAATATCATTCTCCCTGTCACCCACCATAACCACGTGTGTGCTATCAGTTATTTCACATTGTTCCAACGCATACCTGATTACATCAGATTTGTGTGGGCGTTCCTTATCATCAGCAGTAGCTACAAAGTCAAAGAATTTCTTCAAATCAAAGTGCTTAAGCACCGTGTCGGTTCCAATTGCACTCTTAGAAGTTGCTACAATCAGCTTCTTGCCTTCACTTTTTAAGTCCGACAGTAGTTCCACAATCCCCGGATAAACACTGTTTTCCAGGACGCCGCCCATATTGTTGTAATAATCTCTATACAAGGCAATGGCTCTATCTGTGTCCTCCTCGGAATATCCCAAAATATCACCAAAGGAAACTTTCAGTGGAGGTCCAACAAATTTTCGTAGTTGGCTCCTGTCAACTACCTGCCCTCCCATTTGCTGTATTGCATAAACAAATCCATTCATAATACCGGGGCCTGAATCTGTTAATGTGCCGTCCAAATCAAATAGAATATACTGATATTTATTTTTCATTACCGCACTCCTTAGTGGTAAAACTCAATTGCAAAAAGAATTGCTAAAATGGCAATACCATCCCTTGTCTTGTTTTCTCTAAGTAACTCTTTTACATCATCAATAGGCATCCATACTTTTTCTGCAACTTCATCCACGTCCTGGATACTGCCTTCAGAATCCACTTTTGCACCAAATACATGCATCACCTGGTCTGACATTCCGTTTGAAGGATTGTGTGAGCACAAATATTTCAAATCCTTCACCGTGCAGCCTGTCTCTTCCATAACTTCTCTTCTGGCTGCCTCTTCTATTGGTTCGCCATCTTCTACTCCTCCGGCAGGGATTTCCCATTCAAGATGTCCTACGGTGTATCTCATTTCTTTGATCATAAGGATCTCGTCCTTCTCATTAAAAACCACTACCGAAACACCTTCATGATGATGATGAAGCTGATGATATTTTTCTATAACATAACCGCTGGGAAGCTTAACTTTGTCTGCATATAATGTAACTAATCCACATTCATATATTTTTCTTCTTTCAAGCCTTTCCGGCAACTTGATATTCTCTACTTCAGTGCTCATATATAGTCTCTCCTTTTTTGCTGTTTGCAATCACACATTGTCCATTGGCATATGTGAATGAATTATTCTCTATACTAAAATGCGCTTTTTTAAACTCAGCCACAAGCGTACGCATGAAAAAACCATGTGTAACTACCACACAGTCCTCATTCTTTTCCGTAAGCATCTTCACAAACTGCTTAGCTCTTTTCTTTGTCCGGAGCCTGCCTTCCTTCTGCCTGCTATTGTTGAAATACCATTGCATCCTGCCTGTGAAATACCAAAACAGTACCGGTAATTTAACTCTTGAATATAAACTTGCTGATAATGGGACTTCGTTAATCAGATCTGTAGAAATATAATCCTGCTCACCAAAGATATTCCGAGCTGTTTTCCCGGTTCTCGGCAAGGTACTTATGTAGTAACTTAAATACTTCACATCAGGTACAGTGTAGTCTTCCTTCATGATAGGAGCCAGATCATATTGCCTGCAGGCTTCATCAAACTGATCAGATGTGTACCAGAATCCCCAGCGAAAATTCACTTTTCCATGCCTAATTAGAACAACCTTCACCTACATCCTCCTGAAAAAATCATGTACCGGCTCCCCAAATCACCATATTGCATCTATCCCATGATTCATCCTTATATGCAAACGCATTCTCTGCCGTTCTTCTCTCCTTAAATCCAATCTTTTCATAGAACTTCTTTGCCCGAACGTTCTCTGAAAAGACATTGAGCTGTACTGCATCCGTATAAGGATTATCAAAAGCATCTGCCAGTGCAAGTTTGATCATCTCCTCCGCTCTGCCTTTTCCTCTGCACTGAGGATCGACAACTATAAATTTAAGCATTCCTTCCTTAGCGTCGTTATTAAGTGAGTAGCAAAAGAAGCCTGCCACACTGCCATCATCTTTAACTGCCACGAAAGATTTATCCCCAAATTTATCGTGCATTTCAGCTAAAACCTGCTGCAGATCTGTTCTATCAAGAGGATATACCATGCGGTTTGCACTCCACATGGCGTGCGTCCTCTCATCGGTAATCCAGTCTTTTATTATGTCAAAATCAGTGTCTATCTCAAATGGTCTTATATTCATACCGGTTCATGTACTCCTCCCATTATCAACCTTAAATTCCATCTCACATTTCCCCTTTTTAATCTACCGTATTTATCCAAAATCGTTTCATCCTGCAGCCATCTACTTCTATGGTATTTTCCAGCTGTCCTCCGTTTGCCAGTATCATCTTTTCGCTGGCAACATTATCTTCATCGCATACCACAAGCATTTTCTCAATGCCTAATTTACCGGCATTTATTACATTCAGCCTGAGCATTTCCGCCCCATATCCTTTTCCTCTTTCAGAAGGTCTGACGGAGTATCCGCAGTGACCTCCCCATGATTCCAGAACAGGATGATTTATATGATGACGCAGGTCTATTACTCCTACCAGCCCATGGTCGCTTTCCCTTATCGCAAAATATGTGGTTGACGGTACTTTTGTACCGGCCTTCTCACAGGTCTCAGCACTTTTCCTCAAATTGCAAATATCAATCCACTCCTTAGCTGTAGCACAATCCCTAAGCCCCATGCAGCCTGCAAACTGATCATCGCTGTCCTTGTCTGCCTGAAGTACTTCCTCTTTGAATTTTTGAAGTTCGTCTGTGTAATTCTCATTTGCCTCTGTAAGGAAAATAGAATCCGCACTTTTGTCTAACTTCTTCTCTATAAGAAGAAATCTGCCTTTACGCCAATCGACAAATCCGCGTTTAACATATCCGTTTTTCTCATAAAGTCTCAGGGCATACGGGTTCTGTGTGAATACATCAAGTCTTACCGAATCGTATCCGGCTTCGGTAAGCTGCGCCTCGATATGATTTAATACTGTTTTTCCTATCCCGTTATTCTGGAAGGACGGCGAAACGCAGAACCTGTGAATGATACATGGCTTTTTATTTTCCCACTTGCATTTTAGATACTCATCATCACATTCTTCGCTGATAACATATATCGCAGCAAGCTGACCATCTTTCAGTGCCACATACATCGTTTCCTTTTTTATATCTTCCTCAAAATCTTTGTAGACCGGATAGACGTCATCCCACTGCTCTATTCCCTGCTCAGACATAAGCTGTTTTGCCGCTTCAATCATATTGCATATTTCTGTCAAATCCTCAATTGTAGCCAATCTATAGTTCATCTTTATAAAAATCCTCCAAATACAACATATTCCTAATATAACAGAAAAAATAGCTATTTTACAGTAAATAATACTGTCAAACAGCTATTTTTCTGACATTTTATTGTTACACTTTACTCTCCAATCAACTTCAGGAACTTCTTATCGTTCATCTGCTCATTAGTCACGTACTCGCCATCGCAGAAGAATGCATAAGTAGTAATAGGTGTAGGCGCATTCTGCGCTTCATCTCTACTCTGAATCTTAATGGTCTTGAACGGGATGTCATTTTTCTTTGCGGTTTTTTCCAGGATTGGAACGTATTTTGCATTAAAAGGACACTGGTTTGTGTAATACAAAACATATCCTTTTTCATCTATATGCGGATGCTTGGCGCATTCTTTAAACATTGGTTTTTCTGCCTTTTTATCAAAGGGCATATACATGAGCTGAATCCCATTATCCGATTCATCACATACCTCAAAGCCTTTGTACTTAAGGAACTTTGGATCCGCAAGGAAGGGCTTTTTCTTAGCTGATGACAAAATGCAAAGGCCTTTCCTGCCTTTTTCTTTACTATCCTCTATGCAAGCATCAAGAAGCTCAGTAGAATGCCCATGCCCCTTGAAAGAGCCTGATACCCACAGGCAATCTATGTACATATACCCATCAGCTTCAATCGGAACCCACGCGTTCTCAGCAGGAATATACTCAATAAAGCACTTACCACGCTCCGCACTTTTTAAGAAAACAAGCCCCTCATCAAATCTTTCAGCAAGCCATGCTTTCTTAGATGAGACCTGAACATCTTTGTTATTGGAAATTGCACAGCAGATGTGCTCTTCTTCAAGATTATCCTTTGTAACTCTGATATATTCCATGCTTCTTACCTCCACTAGTAAATGAGAGAGCATTTATAAACATTTGGTACCCTTTTTAACGGCTAGTTGGGACTATTTTGAACTGTTTAGTAAATATGATAGCTGTTTTGAGTATTTGGTACCCATGATTTTAAGAATCAGGTATACCAAATTGGGATTTTTATTATTTTATTTACTTTTCAAGAAATACAAGCCATGAAAAACATAAAAAAGGTATACCAAAATGCAAAAATGCTTATATTATTTACTTTTACGTTTATCGTTCTCCCGTTACCATTCCCGTTATCATTCTTCGATATTCTTCGGTCTTTTTTTTTCGATAATAATTGGTTAAAATCACATGCTTCTAACAATGGGATGTCGTATAACTGTTCTAAGTTTCTCCGGAGCCACTTTCCTTGCATCACTTAGATATATTTCATGATGAAGCCGCTTGTCTGTAATATCAAGCTCGTAGCCCTGTTCTTCCATGAAATCATGCATCATCCGAACTGTAGCAGGCTCATCATCATAAGAGCCTATATGCATGCATTGAACACACAGCCCTTCATCTACAGTCAGGAACTCCACCTTCGAAAAATCTGTTTTCTTTTTCCGTGTTGCCTCTGATACTGCCCACTCGAAATCTTCCTTCGTCACAAAATCAGGTAAACGGATTACGGAGATCCAATGAAAATTTTCCTTGTGGGCATAGTCAATCCCATCCGCGCCGTCTTGCCACCAGAAGCCTTCCAGGGGTGGAACCACATAATCAAAATATCCGGCTTATTCCACGATCCAATCTCATAATGCCTTACCCTCCTGTTCAAGTATCTCCTTCTGTTTCTTCTTGGTTAGTCCTTCAAACACCACCTTATATGCATGATCTAGCAGATCCTTCAATGCATCATCCGGAACATCCCCGTCAGCTTTCACAGAATTCCAATGAACTTTATTCATGTAATATCCCGGGATTATATCTTCATATTGTCCTCTCCAAAACTCGCCCTCCACAGGTTCCAGTTTGAGAGTAATGTAATACGGCAGGTCGTTATCGTCTCTGCAGATTGCAGCAAACATTTTTCCACCAATATGAAAACGGATCCAGTTCCATTCCTCCTGAAAATCTTTTGTAACACCCGGCTTTTCCATCAAATACTCTTCAATCCATGGGTACTTCATCTTATAAGCTCCTCTCGTATTTTTTTCTCATAGCTTCGATTGTATTTGCGATCCTCACTCTCGCTTCCTTAGGTTCAAGCAGCTCCGCCTTATCACCAAAGGTCAGTATCCAGGTGACCAGGTTATCCATGTCTGTATAGTCCGCCGAAAACAGCAATCTCCCATCTTCGACCTCTGTATAACACTCCGGTCCAAATTCTTCGATCAGCCTCCATTTGACATCTGCCTCAAACAAAGCCTTTACTTTTATTCCACCCGGAAATACTTTTTCCGTGGACAGGTCCGGTGTAGGCGCATTTCTGCAGACAAACTTTGAATCCGACATCATAACCTTATCCATGCGATTAAGCTTGAACAGACGGAAGTCCTTTCTTTTCTTGCACCAGGCCCATACATACCAACTGGACCATTTGAAAACTATGTAATACGGTTCAACTTCCCGAGTGCTCTCTCCATTTTGATTGTAATAAGTAAACTTTAGAATGTGCCTGCTTTCAATTGCGTTCTGAATAACTTCTATTTTGGGAGCCAACGATTCCCGATACCAGGACGAGAGATCAATCAAAATAGAATCTCTGCCACTTACAAACTCAGCGGATCCCGCCTGAATTTTCTCCATGAGTCGTCCGTAATATCTGCTGCCGCTCACGCTATCAAGACTCCTCAGTCCGGCAAGGATCATCTGCATATCCTTAGATGTCAGAAGAGTCCTGTCCATCCGATACCCTTCCATGATGCTGATTCCACCGCCAATTCCCTGGGTGGTTTGTATCGGGATTCCAGCTGTACACAGAACATCGATATCCCTATTGATGGTTCTTTTCGACACCTCAAAACGCTCTGCCAACTCAGGTGCTGTAGTTTTCTCTTCCTGAAGCAATACAGAAAGTATTCCAATCAATCTGTCTATCTTCATTTCGTTCACTCCGTTATCATCATATCATCCTAAACATGCCATCTGTATGTCATGTTTAGTATAACATTTTCCATCAACCCATAAAAAGACCATCTTATTCTTCAAAGATGAGCCATTGATCCATTCCGGCCTGCGCTTCTTCCAAAGGAAATTCGCACCATCCAACTTTCCTGCGTAGTTCCATATATTCCTGCGCTGTAATATCAGCTACATAATCGATCATGTACTACCTCCCGAAACAACTTGTGATTTTTGTTTTAAGCAAGCGCTTCCTTAAGCTGTTATCAAAAAAATATATATTCTCGGTCTCTTCATTTGCTACAACGCAGCTGTCATCCCAGCCATAACGTTTGCACAAAGCTTTATTAAAGTCATAGTGAGAAATCGGATCATCTTCGGAAACATTCATGATTCCAACATAATCACTGCCCGCTAGTTCAATTATTGCTTCAGCAAGTTCATTCACTTCCACTATGCTGAATATTATGTTATTAGCCCTGACATACTGCTTTCCCGAATCCGTTAAAATAGTGATAATTATACGACTCTTCTGTCCGCAGGAAAGGTGTCACATCCTCAGACATATTCTTTTCATAAGCTACCGAAGTCGAAATAAAAATGAGCTTCGCATCTCCTATTGCATCGCAGAGCTTCGGCATTACCTTGTCAGCCATTTCCTCCTCTGTGCTATGGTTCATGACTGTCCAGATGATCACATCAGGAGCATAGCCTTCCATAATCCGGGTTAAGCTTTCAACGTCCATAACATCCAGCTTTACAAGTTCGTCCTGCTTTTTGTGTTTACTGTATGTACCAAGAACATCAACGCCGCTCTTTTTCAATTTATAATAAATCGTCCCGCCAAGAAAGCCACTGGCTCCTATTATCAGTACCTTCATAATCTGTCTTCCCCAACTAAATCATATATGTCTTTACCGGCTTTTTCTTCAAAATATGCTTTCAGCCTGATATTCGAATCCCACTTTGTCTGCGGAAAACTTCCATAACGACGTTTGACATCATTCATGCGATCTTCGATGTTCATCACGCCATCGCTCCCTGCAAGCGCATCACAGAGCTGAATCAGCCTGTCGTATTCATCTGCTTCTATTTTTCCAAGCTCTGTCTTAACAAGTTCATACTCCTCATCCGAGGTATCTACTCTGCCAATATACTCATCCAGTCTCATATTGTTGAAGGAGTGCGTAAGGCAGACTCTGGCCACCTCATCATATCCAAGTGACATCATATATGAATATCCATCCGAAACATGCCCCAAATGCCTTACTCCAAACTTTCTTCCTATGTCATGAAGAAGCCCCAATATGTATGCCTTCTCCGGGTCCATGCCTTCACACGCCTGTGCAATTTTCTCTGCGCAGTGAGCAGCCACACGGCTATGGTTTCCCCACGGTCCGGGATTACAACTCTCCGCTTCCTTAAGTAATCTTTCCGCTTCTGATCTTGTCGGTAACATCATTCTCCTCCAAATCCCCCTGAGTCTTTTCATTTAACATATCACATCATAAAGCCTGCCCCAAGGGCAAAGTCAATGTGAATATACAGCCTTACCTTCGGACAGATACCTTTACAATTATTTTGAATTAGCTTTATACTAGGTTCTATGCAAAAATAATTTACGGGAGGATTTATTATGAACAAAACAAATAAGAAACCACTTATTATAGGAGCGATAATTCTGGTAGCGCTGATAGCTGTATTCGGCGTTGTCTATACTCTGAACAAGCCGGCAACACATACCGGTTCTAAAGATATCGTTGTTGAAGTAACCGGAAGCGACGGAAAAACCACTGACTATAAGCTTTCAACCGATGCGGAATATCTAATCCAGGCAATGGATGAACTGTCCTCAAACGGTTCAGGCTTTTCATATTCAGGCTCAGATAGTGAATATGGCATAATGATCGAATATATCAATGGAGAAAAAGCTATCTATGCTGAAGATGCTGCTTATTGGTCACTTTATGTCAACGGAGAATACGGACAGTACGGCGCCGATTCACAACCCGTAGAAAGCGGTGACACCTATACATGGGCTTATGAGAAAGCTCAGTAATAAATAATAAAACAAACTAAGGATCTCACAAAAATGACCGGAAACACAAAACACTTTTCTATTTTAGATATAGCTCAGATAGGCATTATGGTAGCCATAATAGAGGTTTCCAAGCTCGCCCTGAGTGGGATGCCAAACATTGAACTTACGAGCTTTTGGCTCATAATGTTTACGCTTTTCTTTGGATGGAAAATTGTTGCTGTAGTTCCGGTCTTTATTTTGTTGGAAGGCTCCTTATACGGAGTCCATCTATGGTGGATCATGTATCTCTACGCCTGGCCGCTTCTTGTAGCCATAGCGCATATTTTCAGAAAAAATACCTCCGCATTTCTCTGGGGTATCATATCGGGTATATTTGGACTAAGTTTTGGTGCTCTGTGCTCCATCCCGTATTTTTTTATCGGATTGTCAACAGGCGGTTTGTCTGCTGGCTTTAGATCTGCCTTTACCTGGTGGGTAGCCGGTATTCCCTGGGATTTCGTGCACTGCGTGGGTAACTTCACAATAATGCTTGTTCTTTACCATCCGATATCCAAAGCAATGAAATGGATTCAAAAAGAAGCAATCCCTCAGACATCCGGCAAATAAACATTCAAAACTAAAAAGATATCAGTTCTTCTTATTGTACTTCTCCAATGCTTCCTGCATTTTGGAATTCTCGACACGTTCCTTCAACCTGGTAAGTAGCACCGCAATGCTCATACTTACTGCAAAAGATACTACAAATCCTATCCATGCTGAAACATCTCCTATGGGGAACCAATGAAACAGAATAATCATAATGATGCCTATAATCCATGCAGACAGAATAAAAAGTGCATACCTCATCACAATCGACATATTCATGATCAGGTTGTCCGTCAAAAACACGATATTAGCCAGGTTGATCAATACCGAAAACAACAACAGCTCACATAATGTCGACAGTGCAATCCCATCTTTTCCCAAGGCAAAAAAGCTTGAATACCCTCTTGCGCTCTCACCTACCACACTGCAAAATGCAACAAATATGATCACCATAATACCGAAAGTTGTAAATACTGCTCTTATATAATCAAATACTGTCTTCTTTTTTTCCATCATTTGAGCCCCAGCTTTCTTCTTAATTCATCAGAATACATGCGTGAAACGACTATCTGCTCACCATTATTCATAGTGATTCGAATCTTGCGGTTAATGTCACTTTTCAGGCTCTTAATCTTCCTGATGTTCACAATGCTCTGTTTACTGATACGAATAAAATTATGTTCAAACAGCTCCTGCTCTATCTCGTAGAGCTTAAGGTCAGACTCGTAGGTCTCATCGGATGTATAGACAAAAGTCTTTCTATCCACAGACTCGATGTACAGTATTTTTTCTATATCCAGAAGATATGTCTCATCTCTCTGCCTGACGCTGATCTGCATATTAACCATGCGAAGCATTGCAACAAGCTTCTCCACATCAGAGTCCAGCTTATTGGCATGGATTACAACTTCAGTGTCCGGATATTTGTCATCTATATCAATCTCAATCTTCATTTATTCCAAACCCTTTTTCCTAAAAGTAATAAAGAAAAGAAAGACCATAACCATTGCATTTATAAAAAGTATAAATATATCAGCTGTTCTCATACCTCTAAAGGTCATATTGTCCATGATACTCCTTAGCTGCTGTGTATATAAAAAACGAGCCACTTTTTCTATACTCGAATTAAACATCGCCAGCATAGGACAAAATGCAAATATCAGCATTACAGGCATAACAAGAGATGTCGCCGTCATCTGATTCCTTGAATATATCCCGATGCATGCACCTGCGAGAACAGAAATGGCAAATCCGATTGCCATCACAGACAAATAAAACGGAACATCTCCCCTCGGGAGCCCGGTGGCCATTACTCCTGCTCCGAGCATACATATGCTCCATACGTATAGACCCACTCCCAGCAGATACTGCCAGGGTCTGACATTTGCCATTGTCAGTACTCGTAAAGTGTTCTTTTCCTTCTCCTCGGAAATAATCGAAGCAACCGAAGTCAGAGGAGCCATACCTATATACATAACAGAGAAAAGCTTTGTAAAAAAGAATTCCGGCATCCCATCAATCCTGATGGCATTTTCCATGATGAGTGTCATTACCGGAAAAAGAATAAACTGTATCAGAACCGTTTTGTTCCTAAGAGTATCTTTCAATTGTTTTTTTATAATAATCAGACTGTTTCGCATTTATTCATCCTCCTCCAGTTTTCTTCCTGTCAGTTCCAGAAAAACTGTTTCCAATGTCGGTTCCGACGAGTGGATTGTTTCTATCCTGCCCTCCGATAAGAGTCTGCTTATCCTCTCCGCGGATTCGGGACTATGCGGCATCTGTATATCTTCGCCGGATGAAAAATGCATTTTTATTGTCTTTTGATGATTATATTTTCTGCAAATATCTTCGGGAGCACCATGCTCAACTATCACACCCTCATTCAGAAGCGCTACCCTGTCGCAGAGCTTATATGCCTCTTCCATATTGTGTGTGGTAAGGAAAACTGTGCATCCCTTTTCCTTTTTCTCAAGAATGATCCTGTGAATCTGCCTCATGGTCTGCGGATCAAGACCACCGGTTGGCTCATCCAGGAATATAAGTTTAGGAGAATGCATGAAAACCCTCGCAAGTGCAAGTCTTGCTCTCATGCCTTTTGAAAGATTGGCAGCAGACCGGTACTCCGCATCCTTTAAACCGACCTGTTCAAGAGTATCTCGTATTCTGTCATGAGGCACTCCGTATATATCCGCAAAAATCTTCAGATTATCCCTGCATGATAACCTTTCATATACGCCGAACTGATCCATCATTATCCCGATACTCTTCTTGTCTTCTCCTGATAATGATGAGACCTCTTTGTCAAAAACGGATACCGATCCTTTATCTGACGAAAGCTGTCCTGTCAGGATCTTTATAAGCGTAGTTTTACCTGCACCCGATGGTCCGAGAAGTCCGAAGATTTCTCCGGAGTTTATATCAAAATCGATCCCTGACAGTACCTGCTTTTCAGAAAAGCTCTTACAAACGCCCTTACAACAAATCATTCATGACCTCCTTTTGAATCTGCCCTACAGGCTCAAAATACCAAGGAAGTCCTGATTGTTCAACAGGTCCTTACGTCAGTTGCCATATTTGCTACATGAGTTGCACTTTTAAAGTGCCGTTCTCAGCCTTCTCTCTTCTCAAGCCTCATCATAAAGATAGAGTACTCATCATTCTGAAAATCAAGATCGGGTGAGTTCTCTCCGCCGCCGTTTGTACTGCGCTTTATCTCGGCGTAGAATTCCTCGCCCTGATTAACGATGTCCATGACAGAAAGAGCAATACCGTTTTCTGAAGCAATAGAACAGAAGTCAGAAAGCGGGTTTGCAGAATTTCTTGTCGCAAGGAGCTTATTTTTCAGGTCTTCGTTTTTTGCAGCAAGTTCCAAAAGTTCATCAAGTTTTTCAGTAATTTCCATAACAACCTCCTATCCTAAAACAGGCAAAGTCCGCCTGTTTTGTAGCGTCTTTGCCTGTACTTAAAATTATAATAACATATCTGTGCAGATTCAGAACCGAATTTTTAGAAAAAATCATACTCCAATTGCAATACAAATTACTCGCACCACCATTGCAACAATCCAAGCCACTGCGCACTGCCAGAGCACAACGCATAAGGCATATTTTGCTCCGAGCTCACGCTTAATTGAAGCGATGGCTGCAACGCAGGGTGTATAGAGAAGAGAGAACACCAAAAGCGTAGCTGCAGCGGTCGTTGTAAGTGCGGTTTCAACGCCTCCTTCAAAGAGCACTCCCATAGTGGACACCACGCTCTCCTTCGCGATAAAGCCTGTGATAAGAGAAGTCACAACTCTCCAGTCGCCAAGTCCCAGAGGCTTAAATATCGGAGCAAGAAGCCCTGCTACCGTCGCCAGAATACTTGCACCGGAATCGCTCACAAGATTAAAGTGAAGGTCAAAGCTCTGTAAAAACCACACTGCAATAGTTGCAAGGAAAATTATGGTAAATGCTCTTGTCAAAAAGTCCTTTGCCTTTTCCCATAAAAGCTGCAACACACTCTTTACACCGGGCATTCTGTAGTTTGGAAGCTCCATAACAAATGGAACCGCTTCACCTTTAAACAAAGTATTCTTGTAAATCAGCGCGATTAAAATTCCCACAAGGATTCCGAGAAGATATAATCCGATAGTTATGATGCCGCCCTGTTTCGGGAAAAATGCACTTACAAAGAAGGCATAAATAGGCATCTTGGCTGTACAGCTCATAAAGGGCGTAAGCAGAATCGTCATCCTTCTGTCTCGTCTTGACGGAAGCGTCCTGGTCGACATTACCGCAGGAACAGTGCAGCCAAAGCCTATGAGCATCGGTACAATACTTCTTCCGGACAATCCGATTCTTCTAAGAATTTTATCCATAAAGAATGCGACTCTTGCTATGTAACCACTGTCCTCCATAAGGGACAGAAAAAAGAATAAAGTGACAACTATCGGAAGAAAGCTCAGCACACTTCCGACACCTTCAAAAATACCATTGATCACAAGCCCCTGTATAACCTCATTAACTCCGGTGGACAGCATCAATGCTTCAACCTGTTCTTTCAGCAAATCAATTCCGGAAGCGATGATGTCCTGTAAAAAAGGCCCTACCGCAATAAACGTAAGATAAAATACCAGTGCCATAATCAGAATAAAACAGGGAATGGCAGTCCATTTTCCGGTGAGAATCGCATCTATTTTCTCCGAGCGGATACGCTCCTTGCTCTCTCCCGGCTTAACTACAGTCTGTTCACAGACACGCTCAATGAAATCATAGCGCATATCTGCAATAGCGGCGCTTCTGTCCATGCCGCTTTCCTTCTCCATCTGAACAATGGTATGCTCTATCATCTCAAGCTCATTCTCATCAAGATCAAGCTTTTTGAATACAAGCATATCTCCCTCAATTGCCTTTGTAGTTGCAAATCTTAAGGGAAGTCCGGCTCTCTCCGCGTGGTCCTCGATGATGCTTTGCACGGTGTGGATCGCTCTGTGAATTGCTCCGCCGTGGTCACTCTTTTGGCAGAAATCCTGCTCAACGGGTTTTTCCTGATAAGTTGCTATGTGAAGAGCATGTCGTATAAGCTCGTCAACGCCTTCGTTTTTGGCTGCGGAAATAGGTACCACCGGCACTCCGAGAAGCTTCTCCATACCGTTGATATCGATGGAGCCGTTGTTGCCCTTGACCTCATCCATCATGTTAAGTGCCACAACCATGGGAATTCCCATCTCAAGAAGCTGCATTGTAAGATACAGATTTCTCTCTATGTTCATGGCATCTACAATATTGATAATTGCCTTGGGATGTTCCTGCAAAACAAAGTTTCTGGAAACTATCTCCTCACTGCTGTAAGGTGACATCGAATATATTCCCGGAAGGTCAGTCACAAGTGTATCGGGATGCTCCTTGATGGGGCCGTCCTTTCGGTCAACGGTAACGCCGGGGAAATTGCCGACGTGCTGATTGGAACCCGTCAGCTGATTAAAAAGTGTGGTCTTGCCACAGTTCTGATTACCCACAAGTGCGAAGGTCAAAAGTGTTCCTTCCGGTAGTTTATGTCCCTCGCCCTCTGTATGATATATTCCGTCTTCACCAAGACCCGGATGTTCCGAATTCTCGATTTTGGTGATTCTGTCGTGCTTGTTCGTACGCTCCGGTATTTTCTCTATCTCGATTTTCTCTGCTTCCGAGAGTCTGAGAGTCAGCTCATATCCGTGAAGCTGCAGCTCCATCGGATCCCCCAGGGGAGCGAATTTTATTACGGTGACTTCAGCACCGGGAATGATTCCCATGTCCAGAAAGTGCTGACGAAGGGCACCGCTTCCTCCTACGGTTTTTATGACGGCCGACTGACCGATGGGTAGTGATCTTAAGTTCATTGCTTCTCCTATTTATCCCCTCATCCGGCGCTTCGCGCCACCTTCCCCCAATGGGAAGGCTTATATTTTGGGGTATATTCATTTATGGAAATATGCGCAGGCGATGGCGCCGGGACCTGCATAGGTTCCGATGGTGGCACCAACGTGTGCGATCGGAATGTCGTCGACATCCCCTTGATATATGTGCTTACTGTCCTCTTTGTATTTTAATAAAAGAGCATCAGAAAGCCCTGTATATGCAAGACAGACCGGCTTGTCAAAATCAATTCCGCCGTGCTGATTGATATACTGAATAAGAAGATTGTTGCCGTTTCTGGAGCCTCTTGCCTTACCGACAACATTTACCACGCCGTTATCAATGGTGATAACCGGCTTGATGGAAAGAACTCCGCCCGCAAAAGCGGCAGCTGAGGATATACGTCCACCCATCTTGAGGTACTCGAGAGTATCGAAAACAGAAATGACCCTCGCCTTCTTTTTTTCTTCCTCGATGGTGCTGACCAGTTCTTCAAAGCCCATTCCGGCATCGCGAAGTCTGACTGCGCGCTCAACAATTATATATTGGGATATGCAAAACTGCATAGTATCAACAACATGTACCTTGCCTTCAAATTCATCGGCAGCTATACATGCACTCTGATAACAGCCTGATACAGCATGCGAAAGAGTAAAACAGATAACATTATCGCCCTCTTCCACTGCCTTCCTGAATTCCTCACCATACTCAAAAGGCGGGATCTGACTGGTCTTAGGAAGTTCATCCGATTCAACAAGTCTCTCATAAAACTTATTGTAGGGCATGGTGACGCCGTCAAGGAATTCCTCCTCGCCGAATCTGACCTTGAGAGGAATGACTGTTATTCCCCACTCTTTTGCGGTTTCCTGTGAAATGTCGCTGGCTGAATCAGTAATTATTCTTATTCCCATGATTTTTACCTCATTAATTTCTTACATCAAAAATATGTCAATTAAGTAAAAATGAGTAGCCATTTATCACAGCTACTCAAATTTTACATTTATTGATTAATCAAGTCAAAACATACACGTATATTTATGACATCTTAGATACATGCTCAAACTGATTGATCATATCCTTATCAGGCTCTGTTGTAAGAAGACTTACAACAACGATTGCAATGATAGCAACTAAAAATGCGGGTGCAAGCTCGTAGAGATTCCATACACCTCCGATTGGTCTTACAAGATATTTCCAGATAAATACCATTGCACCGCCGGCTACCATGCCTGCAATTGTTCCATACTTGTTAGAACGCTTCCAGTAGAGTGACATGATCATTGCAGGTCCGAATACAGCACCAAATCCGGCCCATGCAAAGGATACGATTCCGAATACAGAGCTGTTGGGATTCCAAGCGATTATAACACCGAAAACAGCAACAGCGATAAGTGTAGCTCTTGCAGTCAGCATTGCAGCTGTCTCTGAAAGGCTTATTCCGAGAGTCTCCTGAATGATATTCTCGGAAACTGCGGATGAAGCAGCTATAAGCTGTGAGTCTGCAGTGGACATTGTGGAAGCAAGAATACCTGCAATTATCATACCTGCTATAAGAGCAAATACGAAGTTATGCGCACTAATCTGATTTGCAAGTACAACTATAAGTGTCTCTGCCTTGGAAGCACTTGTAGGATCCTCAATAAGAGATTCCAGAACTCCTGACTGAGTCATTGCACGACCTACAATACCAAGAACTACTGCAATACCGAGTGAAAATACAACCCATACGGATGCAATTCTTCTTGAGAGCTTAAGCTCCGAGGATTTACGGACTGCCATAAATCTGAGAAGGATATGCGGCATTCCGAAGTATCCGAGTCCCCAACAGAAGGTTGTAATCTTACTGAAAACACCGTAAGAATCGGCTGAACCCGTCGCATTATTATAAGTGGCATTTACATCAAGGAAGCCCTTCATATTCTCAAGATTGGATGCAACAGCTGACATTCCGCCCGCTGCCACAACTCCGTATCCAACTACGAAAACCAGCGCAGCCGTCATTACGATTGACTGGATAAAGTCAGTCTTGGATGCAGCCAGGAAACCACCGGTTGTCGTATATCCGACGATGATAACAGCTGCAACGATCATTGCCAGCTGATAGTTTACACCAAAAAGTGATGAAAACAGTTTGCCGCAGGCTGAAAAGCCGGAAGCGGTATATGGTACAAAGAAGATCAGAATAAAAGCGGCTCCGATACACAGGATTACATTACTGTCATCCTTGTAACGCTTCTTAAAATAATCCGGAATCGTGATCGCATCCAGCGCCTCTGTGTAATTTCTTAGTCTCTTTGCCGTAAGAAGCCAGTTGAGATAAGTACCTACAATAAGACCGAACGCTGTCCATCCGGCATCAGCAATACCTGAGAAATATGCAACTCCGGGAACACCCATGAGCAGATAAGAACTCATGTCAGATGCCTCAGCACTCATAGCTGTTACAAAGGGTCCGAGCTTTCTTCCGCCAAGATAAAAATCCTTGACGTCATTGGTATCCTTTGAACTTACAAAACCTACGAGCAGCATTCCGGACAGATAGACCAGAATCGAAATGATAATTCCAATTTGTGAGAGTGTCATTTTCCAATCCCCTTTTCCTAGTATAGTAATGATGTAGTCATTAAGGACTACAGTTAATAGTTTCTATTTCCAAATCTAAGTAATGATTGAAGGGAGGATTCCCCTCTCATCAGATATCATCAAGGAGCTTAACTAACAGTTATACATGTCTGTAGCTCCCGTATACTCCAGACAGATCATAAGGTATATAATCATCGAGGCAGGATCATTGACGGTTCCTCCTTGGGAGCCAGCTTCGGTTGGTGATACCTCGAAAAAAGTCTGTCAGTCCATTCGGTGGTGATTTATGTTTTGGCTGGTTGGGAGCCTCAGGCTATACCTG
>NZ_FMYB01000051.1 GCF_900104155.1 Butyrivibrio sp. INlla16 | reverse complement strand
TGGGGGTATTTTTTCCCCGGAACCCTTTTCGATGTACGCTTGTACAGGTAATATGAATCACCTTTTTTCTTGATGGTAGTCCCCTTAACGCGTTGTGCCTGAACCCATTCTGGATATACTTTTTCAGTCTTCATACCTTCCTCCTTTCGTATAGGTGGCGTATACCTATACTTTAGGTATATTATACCTCTACAGAGCAGAAAAAGGAAGAGGGAAAAGCACTTTTGTATAATGCTTTTCCCTCTAAGTTTCATCGCTAAAAGACCCTATATTTATTTTGCTTCATGAAACAACCCTATCAGATGTAACGATAAAGCGATGATACATCCTCTTTATGGATAGTCTCCTTAATATCCAGAACTTCAACTTTCACATCCTTATTACCGAAACTGATTGCAATAATATCTCCCGCCTTAACATCTGTGCTAGCCTTTGCAACCCTGTCATTTATCATAACTCTTCCTGCATCACAGGCTTCATTTGCAACAGTTCTTCTCTTTATAAGTCTTGTTACCTTCAGGTATTTATCTAATCTCACGGTTGTCCTCCACTTACCTCCTCGGGTTTGGCATCATCGCCTGTCCCCTCGGAGCCGCTGTCACTGTTTCCACTGTCTTCCTCACCGCTGTCGTCACTTCCTCCATTATCGGGCTCATCGGGTTTACTTACGGGAGTAAGCGCAGGGAATGTATAGGTTACATTAGTTTTTTCCTTATCTATCTGTATAGTATAACTCTTCGTCTCATAACCTTCCTTCTGAAGAGTTACCATGTGCTGGCCTGCAATTTTTGTAAAGCTGACCGGCATTATTCCCACATAGTTCCCATCAAGATACGCCTCAGCGCCTATAGGTGCATCGAAGGTCACTTTATAACCGCTGATGGTATTTTCATCTTCCTCATCTTCACCTGTATCGGAAGAGTCAGAGTTATCACCTGTTGATGAAGCATCCGAACTCTTTCCACCGGAGCTTCCTGATGAAGAGGATGAACTGGTATCCGCCTCCGGGGCCTTTGTTGCAGCTGCATCGGGATCAACACCTGCCGTCTTGCTGCTTGATGCGTCGGAAGATGCTTTGCTTTTCGAATTATTCTTAGTAGTCTTGGATGATGCTGTATTTGCCGCATTTCCACTACTTACGGTACTACTGCTGTTATCGCTGCTGGTCCACATGCCGGTAGTATCTATTGTATTAGCCGCATCAGAAGCCTCTGCATCGCCGTCAGTTACCTCACCTTCCTCGGATGAATTCGTACCATCCTTGGGAGTAAGATCGATAAATAAAGTAGCATCCCTTTCAGCTACTTTCAGGATATGATCCTGAGGCTCATATCCTTCAGCCATTACATGCAGCTTATGCTTTCCATAGGTATAGCTGTGCGGAACCTCTTTAAGTACCTCTTGCCCATCTACAAATACTCTGGCATCGCTGGGTGTAACAATGAAGGTGACATTACCTTCCTTAATCTTCTCAACCTCTGCTACGCTTGTATCAATTACAGTCTCTTCATTGCGGTTTACAACAATTTCCGATGAAAACTTCGCTCCATTACCGCTTATGCTGACATTATAATTTCCCTCAGGCGCACTTATAAGCATCCTTGGAGTAATCTTGCGAATTACCTCTTTATCAAGTTCAATCCATGCACCTACAAGGCTCCTGTCGTCCACAGTATCAGACGACAGACTAACATACCCGTGTCCCCTGGTCACCACAATACTGTAAATCTCTTTATCAAGTCCACTTACCCTGAGCGTATCCGTAGCAAGAATATCTTCGGCATTTACTGCCTGCCCGTCAGAAATGATAAGGGTTCTGGGTGTGATATGAAAAACAGTGCCGTTTATTTTGGCTGTCTCATCACCGCGAACCAGATCAAAATCATTTACATCATTTTCGACCCAGGCTTCGGTTGATACCACGAGAGAATTAAGGTGCTTTACACCTTTCAAAAAAGTAATATCCACAACCTGTCCAACCTCAAGCATTGATGCAGACATAGGCTTACCGTGGATATCATAGATCATAGAAGTATTATCATAGCTGAGGGTATAGTTTTTACCCACATCATGATTTCTGAACTGAATTGTATGGGATAAAGTGTTGATCTGCTTAACAGATGCGGTATCCGCGGAATCATATTTCCCCAAAAGAGAGACTCTTACCTTGCCATCATCCATCACATCCGTCTCTTCCGCATACGCGTACATCGGCTGCATGGATGCAAAGGCAAGTGCAAACAGCAATATGAAAAAATTTCTCATTTTCTTTTTCATAAGCTTCCCCCTTTTCCAAATCTCCCTTTGGAAATCACCCCGTGTTTTTAGTCCTTCCCTTTCCTAAATCCGGCTAAATTAGTTTCATCAAGCAGGTATTCCCTGCTGTTATGCGAAGGCTCCTCCAGAACATCCGCAAGCATGTTTGCAAGAATATCCCCCAGCTCCCTGCCGGGCTTTATTCCCAGTGCTATCAAATCCTTGCCGTTAACGGAAAGATCCTTAAGCGACAGACATTCTCCGTCATTTCTTATTTCGTCGTAAAGATCTGAGATCTTTTGAATCCAATCAAACTTTTCATCCTGTCTGTAGCTGCTCTGAGCTATTGTGTCCGCTCTCTTGATCTTCAAAAACATCGGAAACAGCTCTGTTCCGATTTTATTTGCAGCTCTTCTGACATTTTTCTTTTCCGCAGGAAAACGCCAGTCATGGACAAGTATCAGTTTTTTTACATCATCCATTGTATCCCGGTCGAATTTCAGACGGCGAAGAACCGCATAGGCAGTTTCCGCACTTTTCTCCGCATGACCGATGAAATGATCAACACCTTCAGCGTCTGTAGTTCGACATGATGGCTTCTCAATATCATGAAAAAGCATAGTGAGTCTGAGAACCTTATTGGGTTCAATCGCTTCAACAGTTTTAATAATATGCTCTCCGACATTGTAGGCGTGATGCGGGTTATTCTGAGGTGTCTCAAAGCACTTATCAAACTCCGGCATAAATACCCCTGTAAGACCGGTCTCGTAAAGCTCTCTGATTTTACCCGGATTATCCGAAGTAAGAAGCTTAACAAGCTCCACCTGCACCCTCTCAGCGCTTATTCTTGATAATGTCGGTGCAAGCTCTGTTATGGCCGCTCTGGTCTTCTCTTCTATATCGTAGTCCAGCTGCGCTGCAAACCTTACGGCTCTCATCATACGAAGAGCATCCTCTGTAAAACGCTCCTTCGGATCTCCGACGCATCTGATTGTCTTTTTTTCAATATCCAGAAGACCGTCAAATTCATCAATCAGACCATCCTCATAGCTGTAGGCCATGGCATTGATTGTAAAATCTCTGCGCTTTAAATCTTCGATAAGGCTTGCCGTAAATGTTACATCCTTGGGATGACGTCCGTCCTCGTATTCGCCGTCTATCCTGTAGGTCGTAACCTCAAAGCCCTCTTTGTTTATCATGACCGTAACTGTGCCATGCTGAATTCCTGTATCTATCGTTCTTCCGAATATGCTCTTAACCTGCTCCGGTCTGGCACTGGTAGTAATATCCCAGTCTCCCGGCCGCCTGCCCAGTATACTGTCGCGCACGCATCCGCCAACCACATAAGCTTCAAAGCCGTTTTCATGAAGCTTATCCAGAATCTCTGCCGCCGGCGCAGGTATATTAATTTTTATATCTTCTCTTTCCAATCTCTTTTTATTGTAATCTTTCTTTGTTAAAAAAATTTGTTCAAAATATATTAATATGCTCTGCCCCAGTAAACCATCTTGGTTGCGGGTTTACCGCAGCATACGCAGGTTCCTGCGAGATTCTCCTGTTCAAAAGGAATACATCTGCTGGTTACGGAATAGTCTTCCTTAATCTTGTCCTCGCACGCTCTGTCACCGCACCACATAGCCTTTACAAAGCCCTTGGTATCCTTGAAGGCTTCCTCAAACTCTTCCTTGGTAGTAGCAGCAAAAGTATGTGTATCAAGGTGGTTCTTAGCTCTATCGTACATATCCTGTTGAATCTTGGGAAGAAGCTCAGCAACCTTAGCTGCAACCTCATCAATAGGACATTCAATCTTTTCTCTTGTATCTCTTCTTACAAGTACGCACTTGCCAGCCTCAATATCCTTGGGACCAACCTCGATGCGAAGCGGAATACCACGCATCTCCTGATCGGAGAATTTATATCCGGGACTTCTGTCTGAGTCATCAATCTTAGCTCTGAAATCCTTAAGAGCCTCAAGCATCTTTCCTGCTGTCTCAAGTACGCCTTCCTTCTTCTGCTGGATAGGAATGATCATTACCTGAACAGGTGCAATTCTCGGAGGAAGTACAAGTCCTGAGTTATCTCCGTGAACCATGATCATCGCACCGATAAGTCTTGTGGTTGCACCCCAGGAAGTCTGGAATACATGGTGAAGCTTGTTATCTTTTCCTGCATACTGTATCTCGAAAGCCTTGGCAAAGCCGTCACCAAAGTTATGGCTTGTCGCAGACTGAAGAGCTCTTCCGTCATGCATAAGAGCCTCTACAGTATAAGTAGCTTCAGCACCTGCAAACTTCTCCTTCTCAGTCTTCTGACCCTTGATAACCGGAATAGCCATGTCCTCTGCAAGGAAATCAGCATATACATTCAGCATCTGCTGTGTGCGCTCCTCAGCCTCCTCAAAGGTAGCATGTGCAGTATGCCCCTCCTGCCAGAGGAACTCTCTTGATCTGAGGAAAGGTCGTGTCTCCTTTTCCCAGCGGACAACGCTGCACCACTGATTAAGTACCTGCGGAAGATCCTTATATGAATGAATCTCCCCTTTATAATAATCGCAGAAAAGAGTCTCTGAAGTGGGACGAACACAATATCTCTCTGTAAGTGGCTCGATTCCACCATGTGTCACCCATGCAACTTCCGGCGCAAAGCCCTCTACATGATCTTTCTCCTTCTGAAGAAGAGACTCGGGGATCAACATAGGAAGATAAGCATTGGTTACGCCTGTCTTCTTAAATCTCTCATCCAAATGCTTCTGAATAAGCTCCCATATAGCATAGCCTGCAGGCTTGATAACCATAAATCCCTTTATATTTGAATAGCTGATTAACCCTGCTTTGGTAACAACGTCTGTATACCACTGAGTAAAGTCCTCATCCATTGAGGTAATTTCTGAAACCAGCTTCTTTTGATCCTGTGCCATTTTCTCACTTCTCCTCATTTAATTTAATTATATCTCATTGCTTCATGAACATATTCTCATTGCTGCGTTCATGAAGTCATAGTTTGTTTCATGATAATGCGTAAGTCGGCTGTTTGTCAACGCTGGCACCTTTGTTGCGCTCGCTTTTCGTAGTGTTTGTATGTGTTAGTATGAGGGATAATATTCTTATTAGGAGAACCATTATTCGGAACTCTTTTGTTCGGAGCCAGAACAACAAAGTGCTGCTTATGATGGGATTTTGTTGCATAAATAGCTCTTATTCACATCCGACACAACAATATGATGCTAATGAAAAGATTTTGTTGTATATATGGTTCTGTTTGTGCAATAAAACTGTTGAAAATAATTTGATTTGTTGTTCGCAGCAAGAGAGCGTACAATAATTTTTAAAGTAATGAGTAGTTTTGTTGCAACTTAGAGCCTGTCCGTACAACAACTATATTGAAATACCGCGCATTTGTTGTTTCCTGCTATAAATGGTTATCAAAACCAGATTCACACAATGGAAACTTTTAAATTTTCTTATCCGATTAAGTTGGCATTTTAAGCCATTTCTGGGTACTTTTTGTAAAAATTGTTTAAAATTTGAAAATTTTTTAAAAAAATACTTGCATTATAAAAAAATCCGTAGTAATATATCACTTGTCGCTAAGACAGCGACGCAAACACCAATAAATAAGCGCTTCTAGCTCAGTTGGTAGAGCACCTGACTCTTAATCAGGGTGTCCAGGGTTCGAGCCCCTGGAGGCGCACGCCGAGTACTGTTTTGTGGGTATATCCCATGGGGCGGTACTTTTTTTGTGCGAAGCAATAAACCATGCAAAAATGGAGATATTAGAGTTCGCGGGAACTTGCTCACTAAGAACTCTTTATATCTCCATTATTATACGACGCATGCCACGTAATCTTACCTATTCATCCCCCCGTCATACACAACGGAGTCGATAACCTTCCTGGTATCATTACAATAAACCACAATATTTATTCCATCCCACTTCTTGGCATATTCGACGTCATCAATTTTGATTGAGCAATCGCTTCCTGCATAATATCCCTTAGAAGTAACTGAATAATCTACCATCTTATCCCTTACACTTCCGACAAAATGAAGCGGTTCCATTCCGGCATCCTCACTGACATCCTCTTCATTCTTAACTGCGCAGTATCCATCATATTCCTTTGAGGGAAGCATAAATCCCATCTTGGAAAATGCCTTTTTTACTGCATCTGTCACACAGAAGGACATGTCATTTTTCGCAGCCACAAGTACCGTGTAGCGAGGCTTATCAATCTTTTCAAGATACTCATCAATATCCTTTATATTGGCAATCTTACAGTCCTCAACGACCTGTTCGTAATATTCCCTTGTATCAGCCCACTGGCTATCGTATACCGCGCCTTCTACGCCATAGTCATCCTGTAATAACTTAGCAATATACTTTGATACTCTCTTGGCTCCCCAGATGTTTGTATGCCAGTCATCATTCATATCCTTGGCCCAATCAAATTCAGAGTCAGTATATGCGATATATTCATTAAAATCGCAAAACTCCACACCATTCTCACTCGCATACTCCTGAACCGCATTATGCCTGTTTTCATCCCATCCGGTTGAAGGTGTCTTTGTAAGAATAAGATTAATTTCATTATCCTTACACAGTTCCACAATCTTATCCAGGTAATTCACCATCACCGGCTCAGGCTCTGCGTAAGCCTCATAATTGCTGATAAGAATCGGCTCATAATCCGTGGTGGAATCCCCCCTCTTACTCAAGGCTGAAAATCCCTTAAGTTCATAATGATTTTCAAGACTTAAAAATTCAAAATCATTTTCCGAAAGCTCCATCCAGCGATTGTGGAATCTCACATTTCTGAATATGTAGCTGTTAACAGTCTGTTTGGGATCAAGTCTGCAGATATCATGTATAGCTTCCCACTTAACATCCGACCATTTCATTGCATCCATAGCCATTCTGGTGAAAGACTCCGAGGTATTAAGCGACTCCGTTGGGTCAAAGGTATAAAGCATATTTGTTTCAACCACCACCGCACTCGGTTTTTGATATTTAAGTGCTTCCTTAAGCCAATAATAGGAAACCACAAGATTTTGCTGTTCACAGGCAAGGTTATAACTTGTGATTCCGTATTTATCATATATGACCTGCGGATTAAAAGCGGCTGCCGCATGGCTGCTTCCAAGGAAAACAACATCCACAGTGTCCTTATCCATCTTATAAAAACCCTTGTAGGTCGATGTTGTCGGCCACAGGTCCTCAAAATACTTCTTAGGGGTTATAACATAATTAACAATAGAAATGACAAAGCAAGCTATTAATGAAAAAAGTACTATCCTAATAGCGAATGAAACACGCTTTCTCATCAAAAACCTCCGTAAATAAAATCCTGGGCATCAAAGCCAAAGCCATAAGTACCAAACAGAATAATACCAACAATTGCCGCAAGATAGACTCCCCACCTGATAAGAAGTGGCTGTGTAAAAATCCTCTCTCCCACGGACTTTCCCTCCTCCTGGTACTTGGAGACCTTATGAAGGATAAAAATTCCGATTCCCAAAATAACCATCTCTCTCCACTCAAGTCCGAGTGTGAAAAGTCTGTCATTAATAAGAACCCAGGGATTAAATTCCGTAATCATATTTGAGATCAGTTCCAGACCCTTTCTCAAAGTATCGGCTCTGAAAATGATCCAGGCAAAATTCACAAGAAGGAAGGTTCCTCCCTGCTTAATCCATTTTTTCTTCATGGAATCCGGTTTTATGCCGCATACGGAATATATCTTCTCTCTAAGTTCAAAGGTGAGCTCTCCCACTACCTGATAGAAGGCATGAAGAAGGCCCCACACCAGAAACTTAAAGCCTGCACCATGCCACAATCCGCTTATGAAAAAGGTAATGAAAAGATTGATATATTTTCTTGTTTTACCCTTTCTATTGCCTCCAAGCGGAATATAGATATAGTCGCGAAGCCATGTACTAAGAGAAATGTGCCATCTTGTCCAGAAATCCTTAATCGAAGTCGCAAAATAAGGGCATTCAAAGTTATTTTCAAGAGTTATGCCAAAGAGTCCGCTGACACCCCGGGCAAGAGTTGTACATGCCAAAAAGTCTGTATATAACTGAACACTGTACAAAAATGAAGCAATCCATATATACGCCCCGGAATATGCCGGATAGTTATCGAATACCGTGTTTACTATGATTGCTGCCTTATCGGCAATTACAAGCTTAAGGAAAAATCCCCAAATAATAAGCTGAAAGCCTTTTACAACCTTCTCTTCATCAAATCTGTTGCCCTCTGTAAGCTGATGAGCAAGACTATCATATCTTGGAATAGGTCCCTGGATTATCTGAGGAAAAAAGCTTGCAAACAAAGCAAACTTCGCAATATTCTTTTCCGGGCCTGTTTTTCCCATATATACATCTGCCATATAGCCTATGAGCTGCAACGTATAAAAAGAAATTCCCATAGGAACAAGCCAGTTTATCGGCTCTCTTCCAAGTATCTCACTAATTACAAAGTTGGAATTCTTGATCAAAAACCATGGTGTGGCGACTCCCAGAATCCCCAGAATAAATACCGCCTTTTTCCCGGCACCTGAAAGTTTATCAGTAAGCAGTGTTGCCAAATAGCTTATGATAATCGTCCCAAGGAAAATCCACCAGCCGGTCTTATAAAATAGGGCATAAAAAGCTATATTCGCAGCTAAAAGAATAAGCCATCTGAATCTGATGGGAAAGATATAATAAAGAAAGAGTGCAGCAAGCACCAAAACAAAATATTTTAACGAGATGTAAATCATTAAGTTCCCTGACCCCAAAAATAAAACACAAAAAACCAACGGTAGAATGATACCAAAGTCTCTCTCTTAAAGCCATATTAAATTAATATAAAAAAGAGTCCTAAATATTAGAACTCTTTTCCATTCTCATAAATAATTTACTGATCCTCAGTAGATACATTTGCTGCTTCGTCCGGATTCTCAAGCATTTTCTGCATTGTCTTCCAGCCAAGCACCGCACATTTAACTCTTGCGGGCATATGTGCTATATCCTGAAGAGCTGCTGCCTCATCGAGCTCTTCAATCTGCTCCTCATCCTTGATCTCACCCTTGATCATTCCCATAAAGGTTCCTGCAAGTTTAATGGCATCTTCCTTAGATCTCCCTATGACCTGATCTGCCATCATATCTACAGAAGCCTGTGAAATAGCGCATCCCGATCCCGAGAACATCGCATCCTCTATAACATCATCGACTATTTTAAGCTGAAGAGTGATGTCATCTCCGCAGCTGGGATTTACTCCCCTAAGCACAAGATCCGGATTCTCCATCTCACCCTTATGGGACGGACGAAGGTTGTGCTCATTAACTATTTCTCTGTAAAGTCCTTTTAAATCCATTTTTTAATCCTCATAACCCATTACTGAACGTACCTTTGCAAGGTGTTCAAGGAATTTGTCCACTTCCTCTTCAGTGTTATAGAAGTAAACACTTGCTCTTGCGGTTGAGCCTGCTCCAATAAACTGCATAAGCGGCTGTGCACAGTGATGTCCTGCCCTTACACAAACGTGGTCATCATTTAATACCGAAGAAATATCATGCGGATGAACACCTTCCATAGTGAAGGTAACGATTCCGCTATGTTTAGCGGGATCTGATGATCCGTAAATTTTTATATAGGGAAGCTTTTTCATTCCCTCCATCATACGAACTGTAAGCTTATGCTCCTGCTCGGCGATAAAGTCAAAACCGACCTTCTGAAGATATCTGATTGCCGCCTCAAGTCCTACGGCACCTGCCGCATTGACAGTTCCTGCCTCAAACTTGTGCGGTAGCTCAGCGTATGTCGCATCCTCTCTAGTCACATATTCTATCATCTCTCCGCCTGTAAGGAAGGGTCTCATTTTTTCCAGAAGTTCTTTTCTTCCGTATAATGCACCTATTCCCATGGGACCCATGAGCTTATGTCCGGAGAAGGCATAAAAATCAGCCCCAATTTCCTTAACATCGACCGGAATGTGCGGCGCAGCCTGAGCTCCGTCTACAACCACGGTTGCTCCCTTCTCATGAGCATATGCCGCAATTTCCTTCACAGGATTGGTTATTCCGAATACATTCGATACATGTCCGATGGAAACGATCTTTGCCTTATCGGTAATCTTGCTCTTATACTCAGCTTCTGTTATAACACCCTCTTCATCGGATTCCAGGAAAACAAGCTTTGCTTTCTTCTGCTTAGTCACCATCTGCCAGGGAAGGATGTTGCTGTGATGCTCCATCACGCTTATAACAACCTCATCACCCTCACCTACATTATCAAGTCCATAGCTGTATGCCACAAGATTAAGAGACTCTGTGGTATTTCTTGTGAAAATTATCTCCTCGGTAGAAGCTGCTCCGATAAAATCTGCCACGGTTTTTCTGGCATTTTCGTATCTCTCCGTCGCATCAACGCTCCAGTCATACAAACCTCGAAGAGGATTTGCATTGGAGTTTTCATAAAAATCCTTTATGGCGTCAACAACCTCATTAGGTCTCTGAGAGGTTGCTGCGTTGTCAAAATATATGTAATCCCCCTTATTTAGAATAGGGAAATCTTTTCTGAAATCTTCGGGTCTGGACATTGTATGCTCCTTAAAGAATAGTTCTGATATATTGCTGAATCCTGATAATAATAGCTTCGTCAGGAATCATTCTGGCTATGCTCTCCATGCGGGCACGGATCATAAGTTTCTTCGCGCTCTCTTCGTCGATGCCGCGGCTCTCCATATAGAAAAGCGTGTCATCGCCGAGCTGTCCGATGGATGCTCCGTGGCGTCCGTCCACATCCTCTTCTCCACAGAGAATAACAGGCATGGTTCTGTTTATTACATCGGGGCTAAGAAGGAGTGTGTCCTCCTGCTCATCTCCGACAGAGCCTGCACTTCCCGCCTTGAAATCAAGTGTTCCTCTGAAGGTCTTAACAGCTTCATCCAGAAGAACTCCTCTGAAGACCATATTGGAATTGGTCTTTTTACCCATCTGATCAGCCACATAGTTCATATCGTAGCCCTGCTTATGACGGCAGAGGTATCCGGTGTGATTATTGAATACACAGTTGTCTCCAAGAAGTGTAACTCTGCAGCCTCCCCAGGTGTGTCCTGCTCCGAGCTGCATATTTATTGCTTCAATATCAGCCTTGTCGTCGCATACACCGCCGATATCGTCAAAGTGAACCATTTTCTCACTTATGGTCTGTACTTTAACAAGATTGATCTTTGCACCTTCCTCAGCAAGAAGTCTTGTCTGTATTCCTAAAAATCCGCCGTTATCAGGTTCTGAAACATATTCCATGATTACTGTTATCTCAGAATCCTTCTTCGCATGGATAACCTGGCTTCCGAGTACGCAGTCCCCGTCACTAAGCTCATATCTGATCATCACGGGCTGCGATACCTTCTGTCCCTCCTCGGCACTGATGACTGTCACTGGAACATTCATTTCCTGCATGAATGAATCAATCTCCACTCCCATTCCGGTGCGGACTGTCTGTGCATCGTTAAGTGGCATGGTGTCTCCGTTAGGTCCGGGTATATCCAGCTTTTTTGCGGCTATCTTTTCATTTACTGATTTGAAAATCTTTCGGATATCTTCCTCTGTTGCATCATCTTTGACAGAAATCCCACCGGGAAGTTCTCCTGTAACAGGCGTTTTTTCAGCCTTTATCTCAATATCTTTTATCTCTATCTCACTGTCGTTTGACTTTAAAAAGCGATAAGTCAGCGCAGGAAGATGATTAACTTTTAATACCTTACTCACTTTCTCAGCCTCCTGACATCTCGAGTTTGATGAGGTTGTTCATCTCAACCGCATATTCCAAAGGAAGCTCCTTAGAAACCGGGTTAGCAAAACCGCTGACAATAAGCGCTCTTGCATCCTCTTCTGATAATCCTCTGGACATAAGATAGAATACAGCTTCGTCACTGATTCTTCCTATCTTTGCTTCATGTCCTACATCCGCGTCATTGGTTCTTATATCCATTCCCGGAATAGTATCCGCGCGGGAGATGGAATCAAGCATAAGAGAATCACAGGAAACAGAAGTCTTTGCATGCTTTGCTTCCTTATTTATGGTAACGGAACTTCTGTAGGTTCCGATTCCGCCTGACTTGGATATAGACTTGGTTGATATCATGGAAGACGTGTATTTTCCCTGATGAATAACCTTGGCTCCGGTATCGAGGTTCTGTCCCTTTCCGGCAAAAGTGATTCCGGTATACTCCATATTGGAGTGATCACCCTTAAGAATTGTCATAGGATACAGGTATGAGGTGTGTGATCCAAAAGAGCCCGAAACCCATTCCATGCGAGCACCTTCCTCAACCAGAGCTCTCTTGGTGTTGAGGTTATACATATTCTTTGACCAGTTCTCTATTGTTGAATAGCGAAGTCTCGCATTCTTTTTAACATACAGTTCAACGCAGCCTGCATGCAGATTGGCAACATTATACTTTGGAGCTGAACAGCCTTCGATGAAATGAAGGTCTGCACCCTCATCGACTATAATTAATGTATGCTCAAACTGTCCCGCGCCTGCCGCATTAAGTCTGAAATATGACTGAAGTGGAATCTCAACCTTTACTCCCTTGGGAACATATACAAAGGATCCGCCTGACCATACAGCTCCGTGAAGAGCAGCATATTTGTGATCTGTGGGAGGTACCAATTTCATGAAATACTCATGAACCATCTCGGAGTACTCACCTGTAAGAGCACTCTCCATATCTGTGTAAACAACACCCTGTGCAGCTACTTCATCCTTAACGTTATGATAAACAAGCTCTGAATCGTACTGAGCGCCCACACCTGCAAGGGATTCACGCTCTGCTTCCGGGATACCGAGTCTCTCGAAGGTATTCTTTATATCCTCGGGAACATCCTCCCATTTACCCTTCATGTCAGACTTTGATCTTACATAGGAAGAGATGAGATTCATATCAAGGTCATCTGTATCCGGACCCCAGTCGGGCATCTCAAGCTTGTTGTAAATTTCAAGAGATTTTAAGCGGAACTCTCTCATCCACTCCGGATCATGCTTTTCCTCGGAAATCTTCCTTACAATATCCTCGGTAAAACCATCCTCCATGCGGTAGAAGTCCTGCTCGTTCTCCACATCCTTTATGTCATAAACTCTGCGGTCAATATCAACAACCGCTTTATTATTTTCGCTCATCTGCTATTCCTTATTTCAGCGGGCTACAGCCATCGCATCCTTCACATCTTACGTATTTTTCGAAACCGTGCTCGTTGATCTCCTCAACAAGGCTTCCGTCACCTGTTGTAACAATATGTCCCTTAACAAGAACATGAGTATAGTCAACATGAAGTGACTCAAGAATCTTGGTGCTGTGTGTGATGATTAAAAGAGCTCCGTCCTTCTTCTTCTGGTACTCCTGAATACCCTTGGAAACAGTTCTTACGGCATCAACGTCAAGACCGGAATCAGTCTCATCAAGGATAGCAAGCTTGGGGTTGAGCATGAGCATCTGCAAAATCTCTGCCTTCTTCTTCTCACCGCCGGAAAAGCCTACGTTCAAGTCACGGTCTGCATATTCGCTGTCCATAGTAAGAAGATCCATCGCTTCACCTAGCTGCTTTTTATATTGAAGAAGCTTAACCGGTTTACCGGTCTGCTCATGAAGAGCATTTCTCACAAAGCTTCCGAGTGAAATACCGGGAACCTCAAGAGGATTCTGGAAAGACAGGAACATTCCTGCCTTTGCTCTCTTATCAGCAGACTCATTTGTAAGATCCTGTCCGTCAAACAGAATCTGTCCCTTGGTCACATTGTAGTGGGGATTACCCATAAGTGTGTATCCCAGGGTTGATTTTCCGGCACCATTAGGTCCCATGAGAACATGGGTCTCGCCTGCCTTGATTTCTAAGTTTATATTGTGCAGAATCGGCAGATCCTCGACTGAAGCTGAGAGATCTCTGACCTGCAGTAATGACTGTTCTGACATTCTATTACTCCTTTATATCCAATAAGCCATGCTTTATTTGCACATAATCCGAATTATTATAGCATATATTAATGAAAATATGGAACTTATAGTTTATGATATTTTATCGCCCTTATTTACCTATCAAGTTACTAGGTATTATATTAGCAAATCTATAATTTGGCAATATACTAAATTTATGCAATTTGCAAAACGCAGGATATTAATGATTAAATAGAATTCATAAGCATTGATTTTTTTTTGGAGATTATATATGAATTTCTGGATTCCGATTTTAGAAGATACCATAGAAGACGGGCTTAAGATTCTGCCCTTTTTATTCATCACCTATTTAATAATGGAATACTTAGAGCACAGAACCGGTGACAAGACAGAAGAGATGGTTCAAAAAGCAGGTAAATTCGGTCCTCTCTTCGGTGGCGTGTTCGGTGCGTTTCCCCAGTGTGGTTTTTCCGCAGCCGCTTCAAACCTATATGCCGGAAGAGTTATTACTATAGGAACACTCATCGCCATTTACCTATCCACCTCTGATGAAATGGTTCCGCTTTTTATATCAGCACAGGTTCCTGTATCTAAAATGATAATTATTATCGCTATGAAAGCTGCTTTCGGTGTATTCTACGGTTTTCTGATTGATCTCGTGGTAAGACGTTATCGCAGATGGAAGAAAAAATCCGAGATTGAAAAAATGAAGATCGATGAGCTTTGTAAAAGAGAGCACTGTCACTGCGAGGAGGAAACTCCTAAGATTTCGGCTCACAGAAGTCAGAAAGAGAGTAAAGAAACCATTACCAAGGCATCAGTCGCCAAAGAGATGCAAGCTTCTCACGACCATTCGCATGAAGGACACGGGAACATTCTTCGCTCCGCCTTTATTCACACAATTCATATTTTTATTTATATTCTGATATTTACACTGATATTAAATGCCCTTATTGAACTCGTTGGTGAGGATACGTTGGCAGGTATACTTTCCGGGAACGCCGTGCTTAGTCATGGTCTTGCCGGTATTGTCGGCCTAATACCCAACTGTGCCGCATCCATTGTTATAACCGAGCTCTATCTGAGCGGAATCATAACCTTTGGTGCTATGATGTCCGGTCTTCTCGTAGGCGCCGGCGTAGGTCTTCTTATTCTTTACAGAGTAAATGAAGGCACCGCTAAGAACTTACAGATTACTATCATTCTGTATCTTATCGGCACCTTCACAGGTTTCATTCTTGATTTAATTGGAATTGTAGTATAGCCCTCAGCTTTTTTTCATTATCGGAATAGTAATCATGAATTTCATGATGTTTTCTCCCACGGCCTTAGCTTCTATAGTACCGCCGTGTGAGTTCACTATGGCCTTTGCAACCGATAGACCGATTCCGTAGCCCCCGGTTTTACGACTTCTGGAATTATCTGCCCTGTAAAACCGGTCAAACAGTCTGTCCAGGTTACCCTTAGGTATATTTTCGCAGCTGTTTGATATCTCCAATATAGCATTCCTTGAACTTTCATCTCCACTTAGAGAAACACTCACTTCTCCTTCATCAGGAGTATATTTCATGGCATTATCTATCAAAATCGTACATAACTGCTGAATGGAATTTCTGTCTCCGTTTATATGTATATTCTCAGCAATTTCTCTTGTGTACTTAACCTTTTTAAAATCTGCAACCGCAATAAAAAATGTCGCACTTTCCTCAAGGACAGAGCTCATATTTACTTCGGAAAAGACGGCATCAATATTCTCTTCCTCCATCCTGGAAAGAGTAAGCAGATTTTTCACAAGACCGTCCATGCGTTTTATCTGGTTCTTTGTGCTCTTGGTCCACTCACTCTCACCCGCTTCAAGCTCTATTACATCCATGTTTGCAGATATCACTGCAAGAGGAGTTTTAAGCTCATGTCCTGCATCGGTAATAAATCTTTTCTGCTTTTCCAGTGATTCCACAACAGGCGCAACCGCCTTTCCTGAAAGCAGAAATACAAGAACAAACATCGCTATAAGTGCTACAAGACCTATCAGAAGTGTCATAAAAAGCAGCTTATTGGCATTATAGAAGCCTGCACTGCAGTCCATGAATATCATGAGATAGGATCCGTCATTATTTTGATGAACAAGATATCTGTACTGTCCACCGATATAGCCTCGTCCAAAGCTCTTTGTCTGAAACAGTTTATTTGCATATTCTTGCGCTTCTTCTTCGGAAACAGCAGCTATATGCGACGTATCCGTCTCTTGCGTTGTTCCCATCTTATTGAGCTTTACCCAGAAGTATCTTGACTGAAACGGAATCTCAAGAGATCTGTTGTATGCCATCCTGTCTCCAAAGAAAGGTGCTGGTCCCATCGTATTTACATCATCACTTTTAGAAGCAATATTCTGATCATCCTGATTATTTATACCCGGCGGTAGCGGAAATAATTCTTTCATATCGGGAAAGTTTCCATCGTTCTCTGAAAGGATATCAAGAGTTTCATCAGCACTTGTTTGAACCTGGGTGAAATTAACTATGTTTATAACGCCTATTATCCCTATCAATATAACCAAAAGAGAAATCATCGCCGTCAGGACGAATTTGCGCCTTAGTTTTTTTACCATTGTGTTTTATACCCCTCATATAGTCATAGGTTCCGAAAATACAATTGCTTTTTTAACTGTACTCCATAAAACTAAAACCAGCCTAAATTCGTTCTATTTTATTTCATGCATGGAATATCCTACTCCGCGGGATGCCTTTATTTCGCAGGTGGCTTCAAGTGCTGCCAGTTTTTTTCTAAGGTTACTTATGTAAACCCAGACAACATTCACATCAGCCTCCCCATCTGCCCATATTCTGTCCATGAAGGCATCAACAGATATAACTCTTCCGGGATTCTCCATCAGCATCTCAAGCATCTGAAACTCTCTTCCCACAAGCCTGACAGGCTCTTTACCCCCGGCTTTAAGTTCATAGCTTGCCCTGTCGAGCTCCAGATTACCGCATCTTAAATTATTCGGAGCAAAGTCTCCCTTTCTTCTCGTCATCGCACGTATTCTGGCAAGAAGCTCTCCCATCTCAAAAGGCTTTGTCAGATAATCGTCAGCGCCAAGATCAAGACCCTTTATCTTATCGTCCGTCTCTGATTTTGCAGTAAGAAACAAAACCGGTGTATTAATACCCTTTTCACGGATTTTCTTTAGCACTTCCGTGCCCTCCATTCCGGGCATCATTATATCCAGTATTATCCCGTCATACTGGCTTGAAAGAATATAATCCAGCGCATCCTGTCCATCGTATACCGCATCAACCGTATAGCTTGAATGCTTTAATATGGCAACAAGCGCATTTGATAATTCCATTTCATCCTCTGCAAGAAGAAGTTTCATGACTTAAATCTCCTAATATTTCTTTCTATATAAAAAATTTTATCAGATATTCTCTACAGGAATTATGAAGTTTGTATGAAATATTCCAGCAGCATCAGCTCTACAACTCTGTCATAGCTTGCTTTTCCGTCATTTACACCATTTACTTTCAGTGTAGTATCTACGAAAGTATCGGCTGCCTTCTTCACAGTCTCGGTATCAAGCGGAGAGCTCTCCTCAACCTTCTTCCAATTCTCTTCAGTAAGGAAAACATTGTCTTTCTTTACCAGATCAGATATCCTTACATGCGACAAATACTCTTCCTTGGAAACGTTTGCGTAAAAAGCATTGTTTACATAATTTAGAACTCCAAGGTATCCGCTGTATCTGAAAAAGATGTCGTCTGAATTAATGCAGGCAAGATATGCAAGGAAGTTCGCCTCATCCTCGAAAATATAACTCTTTGTATGCGCAAGCTCGTGGCACATTGTGAAGGGCTTGTTGGTTATATACATAATATCGTTGTAATTAGCTTCCATCGAAAACGGGAAGAAATACCCCTGCATGTACTGCTGACTCATAAATCCCGAAAAGACGAGCTGTTTTGGTGTAACATAATAACCCGACAGCTTCGGAAATCTCTCGCCAAGCGCCGACATCGCTTCTCTGGCGGTTTCCTTCATCTCCTGTTCATCATAGCTAAACTCTCCGTTCTCATTCCTCGGAACTTCAGTTGACATCTGATTACATATATTTACTATCTCATCACGAAGCTCAGTAAGCTCAGCTATTGTGAACTCTCTTTTTGTACCATCTTCAAGTTTGCTGTTTTCATAGGTATCGGATATGGGTGTGGTGTGATAGTTCACAAAGCAGTTTAGAGTCATAACCAGTGCGATAATAATCAAAAGTCTTATTGTGTGTCTTCTTATCCACTTTGAAAACAGAATCATAACAAGCCAGATTAGTCCCGCGATTATCATAAATTCCCCGACTGAAAAGGGAAATTTCGATGTGAATCTTCCATATGTATTTACCCAGATCGGAAAAATCTTAGCGCTATAGGCATCTGAAAATCCGGGAATCACCCATGAAAAAATATTCAGGAGAATCGTTATTATGAGAAGAAAAACAAATATCGGTCCACCGACGATAGATTTTTTTTCTGTCTTATTATCTGTATTTTTATTTTCCGATCTAGTACTCTTCATTTGTTTATGCCTCTTAAGTTTTTCTGTTTTTTGTCTTTTACAGACGTATATATTATACTCAATACCAGATGGTTATGCATCAGATCAAACTTTTGGGAGAGCCCGTAATATGTCGAAGAAAAGCCTTCTTGTTTTTACAACTTTATTAGCAGTTATTTTTCTTTCTGCCTGCGGATTATCCGAGGAAAACCTTGCCAAAATGACCGAGACAAGGGATTCGCTTACCGCACAGAAAAATGATACACAGGCACTTTATGAAAAACTGACTACCGAAGATTATGGTGATGAGCTCTCGGATTTTTCTGCTAAGTATGAAGAGTTCAATTCTCTTGATTTTGAAAAACTCAAAGATAAGGACGCCGAAGAACTGATTCCTCAGATGGAAGCACTTACGCAGTCTTATAAAGATCTTTACTCAAAAATGGACAAAAGCCTTGAAGAGTCTATTGCTGCTGCCGACGAAGCCGCAAAACATACAGAGGTCTTAAAGCACATCGAAAACCATACCGGCTACAATCTGACTTCAATAATTTTTAAAGATGTGACTACCGGAGCTGAAACCGAAAATTATCTTAAAGAAGGCAGTGTTTTGGAACCCTGGCAGATTCTTTCCGGCGTCACTCTGCCTTTATATGCTGACAGCACAGAGTGGTCCTTTGTCACAACTGATATCGAAGGTAATGTAGTAGAATATCCCGTAAGCTCAGAAGAATTGAATTCCGATGTTCAGTCCATAATAATAATCGGTTCAAACTAAATTATTGAGACTTTCTTAAAATTCACGAAAACCTCTTAAAAAAGCGGGAAAACCCTTGAATTTGCCTATTTTTAGGACTATATTGTTGGTGCAGGAAAAGGCAAAAAGAGGAGAAAATATTATGACAAAGTATAAGCCGGATGACAAAGTCATCATTTTGGATTACAACAACAAGCCTTTAGTACCTCAGGTTGTCGCCAGAATTGAAGAGGTTTATTCTGACGGAAAAGTAAGGCTGGATCTTCCGGACGGAGCAGCATGTTTTGAGTATCCGGATCACTTCAAGAAAATTGATGAAGAGACTTACACCAAGTATCTTCAGGCAGTTCGTGCCAGAGAACAGGAGCTTCCGCTGGATCTTAAGATGGATATCAGAAAGTTTGTGGCAAAGCGTCCCCGTCTCCGCAGAGATATCTACAGAAACTACGAGCTGGATAAAAAGTACGTAAGTATCATCCATGCTTATGCCGGTCGTATTTCAATGTATGGCAGGGAAAATATCCCTCAGCAGTTCCTTTATGAGTTCGAAGATGCAAAGCAGGGAATCGTGCAGACACGTTCCTTCTTCCATGACATAGACGAATCCATCAAGGAAGTATCCGTTCCGGATCAAGCCAACGCTCATGTAGAAGTTTAACTGACATAAGGACGCCCCGTGAAATATATAGTTATTTCAATCTCGTTGCAAAATACGCATAATCGATTGAAATCCCTATATATCTCACGGGGCTGTTTTTTGTTTTTAACCCATCTATATCTACAAATCGATAGATAATAGCAAGAATGGTTTTAGGTTAATTCCAATGAACTAGAATTCATTGAAGATGGGGCCTTGGGGTGAGATGTCAAAGTTCATGGTTTCACCGGTGGAAGGATGCTTAAATGAAAGGGCTTTTGCACATAGTGCTACATCTTTTACCCTAAGTCTTGCTGAGACTTCATCACTCTCTTCCGACAAGTACCGCCTGTCACCTAGAAGCGGATGCCCCGCATTTGAAAACTGTGCACGAATCTGATGATATCTTCCGGTTCCAAGATGAATTTCAACAAGCGAAATCTTATCATTTCTATGTTCGCTAAAATCCACCACATTATTGGCAGAAATATCATTTATTTCTTTCTCGGATATGACTTTGTAGGACAGGAAACATTCCTTCGCATTCTTATCCGATGAATCAGATATTACCGCACTCCTGCTGGCAGCGTCCCTATACATATAGTCGCGAAGCTCGCCTTCTTTTTCGTCGTCGGCAAATGCTCCGAAGACTACAGCCATATATATCTTATTCATCTCCGCGCCGGCCTGAACCTGAGCACTTAAATCTGCTGCCGCCTTCTTGGTTCTCGCAAATACTATTATTCCCTCCACAGGCTGGTCAAGTCTGTGAACAATATACAGAAGTGTCGATTTATTCTTAAATTTCCCGCTTCTTAATATCTGCGAGCGCAGCATTGTCTCCATATCCGAAGAGGTTACGCTGCTGCTCTGGACCGCTACTCCGGCAGGTTTATGACAGACCAGTATGTCATTGTCTTCATAAAGTACTTCGATGCTCATACCCTAAAGCGATATCCAACACCCCAGATTGTCTCGATGTACTGAGGATTTGAGGTATCAAACTCAATTTTTTCACGGATCTTCTTGATATGTACGGTAACGGTCGCAATATCCCCGATTGAATCCATGTTCCAGATTTTTCTGAAGAGTTCTTCCTTTGTAAATACATGGTTAGGATTCTCCGCAAGGAATGTAAGAAGATCAAACTCCTTGGTGGTGAAGCTCTTTTCCGCACCGTCGACATAAACTCTTCTGGCTGTCTTGTCGATTCGAAGTCCTCTTATCTCAACAACATCATTAGAGTCATGTCCACTTCCAACAAGTCTTGAGTAACGTGCCATATGAGCCTTAACTCTGGCAACCAGCTCTGAGGGGCTGAAGGGCTTTGTTATATAGTCATCCGCGCCGAGTCCTAAGCCTCTTATCTTATCAATATCATCCTTCTTTGCTGATACCATAAGAACCGGAACATCTTTCTTTTCACGGATTCTCTTGCACACTTCGAATCCATCCATTCCGGGAAGCATAAGATCCAGGATAACCAGATCAAATTCCTCGCTGAGCGCTGTCTGAAGCCCCACATCTCCTGAGTTTTCAATTTTCACTTCAAAATCAGATAATTCCAAGTAGTCCTTCTCGAGGTCAGCAATCGCTTCTTCATCCTCAACAATCAGTATTCTGCTCATACCAATGGCCTCCTGTCTTTTTTATTTGTCATACATTTTCAAAATCATGTTCAACCACTGCTTCACCTTCCGCCTTTTCATGGTACTCCATGTATTTCCTTAAAACAAAATGCATGCATGTACCCTCTCCCTCATGGCTTGTAGCCCAAATGTAGCCACCGTGGTCTTCTATGATTTTCTTTACAATTGAAAGTCCGATTCCGCTTCCGCCCTGCTTGGAATTTCTGGAGGAATCGGTCCTGTAGAATCTGTCAAAGATATTCGGAATATCCGAAGCACCTATACCTTTTCCGTTATCCTCTATTTCAACTCTGACAGAGTCCACTTCATCAAGTATCCGGATGTCGATATTTCCCGTACCGTCATCCCTGTCAAGATATTTAACGCTGTTGCTTACTATGTTGTTAACCACTCTCTTTAGCTGCTCGGGATCAGCAACAATCTGGGTGTCGGGTGTGGTTAGATTTGCATAATTTAAATTAATATCCTTACTGTCGAGATCCATTCCTATCTCTTCAATACAGTCCCCGAAGTAATCCCCAACATTTATTCTTGTAAAATTATACGGTATGCGGTTATTGTCTATGCTCGAATACAGCGTCAGTTCGTTAATAAGGTTATTCATATCATTTGCTTTATTAAAAATGGTACGAATATACTTCATCTGCCGCTCCGGAGTATCCGCAACCCCTTCCAGTAGTCCTTGCGAATAGCCCTTAATCGCAGTTATGGGCGTCTTAAGGTCATGGGAGATATTACTTATCAGTTCTTTATTCTGCCCCTCTCTGATGACCTTTTCATCGGCCGACTCCTTTAGTCTTAGCCGCATGTCCTCATAGTTTCTGTAGAGTTCTCCTATTTCACCCTTATCGCCAATATCTGTGGGCAGCATATAATCAAAATTGCCGTCCTTGATATGCTGCATCGCCACATTCAGCTCATCCACCGGCTCGAAGAAACCCTTCCTGAGCCATGCGGTCAATATCACACTGGTCACAAGCATTATCAGGAAAAAGGCCACAACCATATATGTAATAAAACTCGTATATGAATAAGCCAGCGAATTCCTTATGATAAGAAACGATGCAAAAACCAGGATAAGCGGTAAAATAACAATGGTCGCTGACGTAATCATCAGCCTGGTTCTAAATCGCATGTATGCTCCTTATATGTGTATCAAATATTGGGAAGTTCTTCCTCGGCGTTCCCCAAAATCTCCTGCATCGCACGGTAATAGATATCATATCTACCCTGTCCCGTGAGATTTCCAAGTTCCTCTCTAAGCTCCTTTGAATCTTCTATAAGCTTTACAATCTTGGGATTATACCTTGTGCCTGCCTCAGCCTTAAGCTCTGACAGCAGCTTCTCAAAATCCTTGTTCTTTGTATAGCTTCTTGTAAGAGTATCTGTTCCTGCCTCAATCGAATCCGCTATGGAAATAAGATCGATTATCACTTTTTCCTTGGATTCACTGTTATCATATCCCAAAGGATATCCGTGAAGTCCGTCGTAATGCTTGTGATGACCTATGATTATATCGGCATAGGGCCTTAATGCGGCATTATTTTGCGCTTCGCGATAACCCACCTCGGAATGTTTTCTTATGGTTGCATATTCTTTTGTATTAAGACTTCTGTTTTGCCTGTTTATCGTATCCGGGATATAGCATTTTCCTATATCATGAACAAGACCGCTCATTGTTATAAAGGATAAAATGTAAGCCTTACTCTTTTGGATATCTTCTAATGTCTCCATCCCTCTGACACCTATCAGAAGTTCCGGCTCCTTTTCAAGGATAATCTGACCGATCATCGTGGCTATCTTTGCAACCATCTGCGAATGAATATATGTAAACGGTTGACGTCTTACTATCATTTGCATTATGAACTGAACTTTATTAAGTTCACCGGAGAGCATAGGCTCTGCCGCATGATACCACTGCTCACATACAGGCTGCATATCGCCGGTGAAAAATCTGTACGGAACTTTTGAAAGGATTTCCATAGAAGTCGGCATAAATCTGTCGAGATAGGAACTTCTTTCATTATCATCAAGCTCCATTTTTTCCAGCACCATTATTGCCGTGCAGGCGTATTTAAAATGCCTCATAACTATCTCAAAATTAATGGGATCATCATTTGAAAAAGTTGGCTTTGGCAATATCTCATTTATGCTTTTTATAAGTTTCTCCAGAACTTCTTCACTTTTAATATCTCCGCGAAGCCATTTATAGGTTATGCAGGTTCTGAAATCCGGAGTTCCTTCCTTTTCACCATCTTTTTCTTTTGCTCTCCTATATGACTCACCCAGGAGGCTTAAATACTTTTCCCTGTCAGCTTCAGACAAAACATCTATATTTTGGGATTTTGCCATAAATGCATCATCTATTATCGAAAGGAATCCCTTTATCTGTTCGTTGTCTGAATCCCTTTGCTGTACATTCTCATTATTCCAAAGAGCCCATACCTTGTCATAGAGACGTATACTCTCATCTTTTTCGGTATAAAAGCCAGAGAGGTATGTTATAAGCTGTAAATAATCCCGGAAAATAAACTCCCGAACTTCAGGAGCGGAAATCTGTGAATAGCGCTCTGCCTGCGCGATAGATCCTCTGAGATAATCAAGGGCTATACTCATGCCCTTCTTATCGCCGACAGAACGATAAAACTGAGCATACTCAGACCCCAGAACATGATAGATTGCAACCAGAAACTCCGGCTCATCCATCTCCTTAAACACAGGAAGAATGCGCTCGCAAAACTCAGTAAGCACTACAAAATCATGGTGATCGTCAAAGAAAAAACCTATAGCAAGGTCATAAAGAAGCTCTGCCTCATCCGGAGTAATCTCCTCGGAGCAATTGTCCCACAGCTCAGCCATAAGCTCTTCGTTTTCCGCATATACTTCGCGCATAACATAAGATCTTTCGGACAAAAGCTGTATCCAGTCAAACGGATCCTCAATTAAAAAGAGCTGATCCTCGTAATTTTTCAGCTTCAAAGAGTTCTCAGTGTAAAGCCTTCTGAATTTCTCTGCAAGTTTCCTTTCTAACATGTGTACCCCTCATATACATCACGTAAAAAAATTATGCAAAATATCAGTTTGATTAATCATACCATATTTCGTTAATATGTGCTATTGAATCTCCACCAATTGTAGGGTTGTTTCATGAAGAAGTTTTTGTGCAGGAGAATGCCATAATCAGGTGGAGTAGTTGCTTTTTGAGATGTTATTATCCTATATTCAGCATAAAAAAGCGCATAGTTATCCCTATGCGTCATCAAAAGGAGTAAAGGTATTGTTATTCTCAAAAATCAATACATACTGGGAATTGGTTCAAAAATAAACTTTGCCACACATGTAAGATCCGAGTCCACTTCATCCATTATATCTATCATCTGTATCCGGTTCACAGGATCTTCTAATTGCATCAGCCTTGCTACGTTATATGATAT
>NZ_FMYB01000049.1 GCF_900104155.1 Butyrivibrio sp. INlla16 | reverse complement strand
ACTGTTTTGTCTCAGGATCATAATGAGATGTAGACTCGTAAACGGCAATCATTCCAGTCTTTTTGTTTGTGTACTTCACTATCGACATCTTTCATCCAACCTCCTTAACTGTACTTGGTACTATTTATTATATATCATACCAATATTTATGTCAATACGTGTATTGGTATTATTTAGTTATATAGTACCATTATTTTCCACAAACTTTCAATCAGAAATTAGTGCAAAATGCAGAGAGGCCGTAACCCCAGACATAATCTGAGTTTACGACCTCTTGCATCAATCAGCACTTATATATTTTTAGTCAATCATTAGACCGTGAATAGTAACATTCAGATAATATGCTCGAATTACAGCTCACAGTTTCCTACTGTACGAGGGAAGGACTCAACGTCGCGGATATTGCCCATACCTGTAAGGTACATTACGCAACGCTCGAAACCAAGTCCGAATCCAGCGTGACGAACTGAACCGTAACGGCGAAGATCAAGATAGAACTGATAATCTTCCTTCTTAAGGCCAAGTTCATCCATTCTCTTTTCAAGAGTCTCGAGATCATCCTCTCTCTGGCTTCCACCGACAATCTCACCGATTCCGGGTACAAGACAGTCAGCAGCTGCAACAGTCTTGCCATCCTCGTTAAGTTTCATATAGAAAGCCTTGATTTCCTTCGGATAATCAGTTACGAATACAGGCTTTTTGAAAATCTCCTCTGTGAGATATCTCTCATGCTCAGTCTGGAGGTCACAACCCCAATCTACCTTGTAATCAAACTTATCATTGTGCTTCTTAAGAAGCTCAACCGCCTCGGTATATGTAATTCTACCGAAATCGCTGTTTGCAACATTCTTAAGTCTTTCGATAAGTCCCTTATCTACAAATGTGTTGAAGAACTCCATCTCAGCAGGTGCATTCTCAAGTACATAGTTGATAACATACTTAAGCATAGCCTCTGCACAGTCACAATCATCCTTAAGATCTGCAAAGCACATCTCGGGCTCGATCATCCAGAACTCAGCAGCGTGACGTGTTGTGTTTGAGTTCTCTGCACGGAATGTGGGACCAAATGTGTAAACATTCTTAAATGCAAATGCATAGGTTTCAACGTTAAGCTGTCCTGAAACAGTAAGGTTTACCGGCTTTCCGAAGAAATCCTTTGAATAATCAACTTCTCCGTCCTCAGTCTTGGGAACATTGTTCAGGTCCATTGTTGTTACCTGGAACATCTCACCTGCACCCTCACAATCACTACCTGTGATAAGCGGTGTGTGAACATATACGAAGCCTCTCTCCTGGAAGAATGAGTGAATAGCATATGCTGCAAGTGAACGAACTCTGAAAACTGCCTCAAATGTGTTTGTTCTTGCACGAAGATGAGGAAGTGTTCTCAAATACTCAAGAGAGTGACGCTTAGGCTGAAGCGGATAATCGGGAGTTGAAGGTCCCTCGATCTCAATACCTGTTGCCTGCATCTCGAAGGGCTGCTTTGCATCAGGAGTCATTACGATCTTACCTGTAGCAATGATAGCTGCTCCTACATTGAGCTTGCTTACTTCTGCAAAGTTGCTAAGCTCATCAGAATAAACCACCTGAAGGGGTGAAAAATATGTACCGTCATTTAATACAACAAATCCGATAGTCTTAGAATCACGGATATTACGGATCCATCCGCCAACCGTCACTTCTTTATCTGCATATTTTTCCGGAGCTGCAAAGAGCTCTCTGATATCTGTCAGTTCCATATATACCTCCGTATCTGTCCGTTATTCGGATCAATCTGCGCTTTCTGCTTCCTCTGCTGCGTCTGTCTGTGCTGCTTCATCAGTCTCTGCTGAACTGTCTGCCTCTGTCGCATCGGCTGTAGGCTCTGTAACAACTGCATTTGCTGCAAGGAACTCAATAACTTTATTTGTAAGGAGATTCTCCTTCACATTCTCAACATCAACTGTCTTCTTGTACTCATCAAGGCTGGCAACCGACTTACCTTCTTCGGCAGTAGCATTTGCATTAGCCATATCGGTATTAAGCTTCTCGTTGAGTTCGTCCTCTGTTACCTCAATACCCTCAGCCTCAGCAATTGCTCCAAGCATTATGAACTGATTTGCAAGTTCAACCGACTTATCTGCAAGATACTCTTCCTGCTCTCCTGTAAAGCCATCCTGTGACATCAGCATTGAAAGAACCTGGTCTGTTGAATAATTGGTACCGTAATTTGTTGAATAATATGATGCAACAAGATTTGCCTGATCTGTGTACAATCCCTTAAAGCGCTCAAGGGCTGCAGCAGGAGCCTCTGAAAATTTACAATTATCGGTAACAGCTTCAAGAATCTTATTATTTACTTCATTCTGATAATCTGTCTGCTTTTCCTCGAGAAGTCTGCTCTTAAGATATGCCTTAAGTTCATCAATAGTAGATACATTCTCTATTCCAAGTGAAGCTGCATAAGCATCGTCAAGATCGGGCTTAACTTTTATGCTGTTGACCTTTACCGTGAAAATAACATCTGCACCGGCAAGCTCGGCAGCGCCGTAATTCTCAGGGAAAGTAAGATTCAAATCTCTTGTCTCACCAATCTGTGCTCCGATAAGACCGTCCTCAAAACCATCAATAAAAGAATGTGAGCCTATTGTAAGATCATATCCTTCAGCAGTACCACCATCGAATACCTCGCCGGTATCTGCTCTTTTACCGGAATAATCGATATTGACTGTATCACCCTCCTGAACTGCTCTGTCTGTTACCTCAACAGTAGCCTTCATGGAAGAGCTTATATACTGCATGTACTGCTCAACCTCTTCGTCTGTAACTTCAGGGGATGCAACTTCTATGGACAATCCCTTGTACTCTCCAAGCTTTACATAATCTGTAAGTTTAATATCCTTAAGGTATGCAGCATCGGCGTTTTTGCCTGCCTTGGCACATCCTGTAAGTGCTCCCGCAGCAATTACCGCAGCCATCATAACTGACACTATTTTTTTCATATAACATTTACTCCTTGAAAACAAAAATCAAACTTTTTTAATACTAGCACAGTTTCTACTTATGTTAAAGTATTTTGTTGCCTGTAACCGCATTCAATGATAAAATACTTTTTGCGCGATGTTTTTCGCTAGTCGCAACAATCAGTTTTTTGTATAGTTTGGAGGAATGTTTTGAATCCGGTATTAATCGTATTATTAGTAATTATTGCAGTTCTTATTATAGGTCTTGTTGTACTGACCATTCTCGGTAAGAAAGCCCAGAAGCGTCAGGAAGAGCAGCAGGCACAGATGGAGGCTATGAAGCAGAGCATTTCCATGCTCGTCATTGATAAAAAGCGTATGAAGATCAATGAGGCAGGTCTTCCTTCTGCTGTTTTGGAGAACACTCCCAAGCTTCTTCGTCGTTCCAAGCTTCCGATCCTCAAGGTTAAGGTTGGTCCCCAGATCATGAATCTTGTCTGCGATGAAAAGATCTTTGATTCTGTACCTGTTAAAAAGGAAGTTAAGGCTGATGTGAGCGGAATCTATGTTATAGGTGTTAAGGGTATCCGCGGCGGTGTTGCTCATAAGGAAGAGAAAAAGGGATTCTGGAAGGATCTCATTTCCAGAGCTCAGGAGAAGGCCGGCGCAAAGCCCCTTAAGTAATCCGATACTTTAATAAAATACTACAAAATAAGGACTGTGGCATATGCTCACAGTCCTTTTCATTATTCAATATTTAATTTGTAAAAATCATGCTTCAATTTCACCGGTCTCAGCAGTTGTTTCATTATTCTTTTCAGCCATTTCGTCAAATCCCTTCATGACTGCATCGTAGGTCTGCTTTGAAATATCCGGCAGTTCTTTGCCCCAGGCCTTGGTTGCTTCCTTAAATCCCTTTTCAAATGCTGAGCGCATCTTTTCGATCTGACTGGGATCTCCGCCTGTAAGAGCATTTGCAAAATCGAGAATACGCTGTGAGGTCTGCTTTACGCCCCAATAACCATCCTCAGATATCTCTTCCTGCGCTTTCTTCTTTGCAAGTTCATCAACCGTATAGTCGCCGCTTGCAAGGAAAGACCAGATATCATCGGCTTTTCCGATGGCGTTTCCCTGTTTGGAAATCATCTGGGATACAATATCCTTCAGCTGATTGGTTCTTTCCTCCAGGTCGCTCTTTAGCATATTGACAACTGCTTCGTTCTTTGTGTAAGTCTTATTGGTTGTAGGTGCTGCCACACTATCCGACTTCTCATAAACCGCAGCTTTTCCGGTATCTTTTGCCTCAGCGGTTTTCGCTGTTTTATCCTCAGATGTTGATTCTGCTACCTTTGCGGTCGTCGTCGGCTCGTAATACGTGGTTTGGTCTACACCCGTAACTCCGTTTACGCCCATATGAACTCCTTTTCTACGCCAAATGATCTGACGCCGATACGACTGGTATGCCAAGGCATACTTACAGTATTACTCATCTTGTTTATCGACTCTTTTCAATTTAACCTTAAGTATTTTTTTAGCTATTTTCAATTAAATAATTATAAAATTTGTACTATTACCATATACTTCTCCGCAAAATGTAAACTATTTATAAAGTATGGTATGATACTTACAGTTTGATGATTGAAGGAGGATATTCTATTGATTACAAGAAAAGCATACGCGAAAATAAATTTAGGCCTCGACGTAATCGGAAGACGCGATGACGGCTATCATCTCGTGCGAATGATCATGCAGAGCATTAACCTGTCAGACGATCTATGCTTTGGAAAAAGAGACGATAATAAAATTGTAATAGAAACATCTGATCCCAGAATTCCCACAGATGAACACAACCTGATCTATAAAGCAGCAGATCAGCTTCGTTCTCACTGTAATGCCGCAGACCTGGGTGTGACTATCCGCCTTGAGAAGCACATACCCATGGCTGCCGGAATGGCCGGTGGCAGTACCGATGCCGCTGCAACATATATAGCGCTTAATGAGCTCTGGAACCTTGGTCATAATACCGAGGATTTATGTGCTCTTGCAGTAAAAAAAGGTGCGGATATTCCCTACTGTATAAAAGGTGGCACTGCCCTCTCAGAAGGAATAGGAGAAGAGCTTACGGCTCTGCCGGACATGCCCTCCTGTCATATTGTAATTGCAAAGCCACTTCTTGACGTATCGACCGCTTGGGCTTACACGACTCTTGATTCGGCACCCATTGCAGAGCATCCGGACATTGACGGAATAAAATCTGCCATAGAAGAGGGCGACCTTACCGGAATAACTGATCGTCTCGGCAATGTTTTAGAGCCTATTACATCCGGAAAATATCCTGTCATAGAGGAAATAAGGCAGATTCTTCTGGCAAATGGTGCGAAAGGTGCACGCATGAGCGGAAGCGGTCCTACAGTATTCGGTATTTTTGAGAATAAGGATCTTGTCAGCGCAAATAACGCCATAAAGGAACTGCAAAGCAGAGGCATTGCCCCTGAGCTTTTCCTGACAAAGCCCATTAACTCAAATTTATAAGTCCATTACAATTATATTTTTATAAAGCGGAGTATGAATGAACGGAACACTTAAAATCGTCGGCTCCCATGATCACGGCGACGGAACTCCCGAAATAATAAAGCAGGAGTTCCCGGCAAGCTGCGACCAGCAGGGAACCACCTACATAATCACATATACGGAAGATATGTCAGATACTCCCGGAGAGGCACCTGCAGTTACTTCCCACAGGCTTGAGATCGGCGAGGGCTTTCTTCGCATGGTTCAGACCGGTGCTTTGGATTCGGAGCTATATTTTTCGCTGGGAAAAACCTGGAACACCGACTATAAGACTCCCTACGGCCTGATGAAAATGACTGCCATAACAAGGCATCTCATGATTGAAGAAAATCCAAAAAAAATCACCGCCCATGTACAGTATGAACTGCAGCTGGACGGCGATAAAATCTCGGATTCAAAGGTAAGGATATCCTTTACCCCGGATAATATGTAATTATTTAAACTCTACCGGCGTGGTGAATACTTATTTCACTGCGCCGATTATTTCATTAATATCCGATATATTCTGCTCTTCCATATATCTCTCAATACCTTCTATCACATTTATCGTGGTATAAGGATCATGAAAATTCATAGCTCCTACTGCTACCCCGGATGCTCCTGCAAGCATGAATTCGATGGCATCCTCTGCTGTCGCTATACCACCCATTCCGATAACCGGGATTTTTACCGCATGTGAAGCCTCATATACCATGCGAACAGCAACCGGCTTTATGGCAGGCCCCGACAAACCGCCGGTTTTATTTGCTATGGCAAAGGTTTTCCTGTAAATATCAATCTTCATTCCGGTAATTGTATTTATTAGTGAAATAGCATCCGACCCTGCTGCCTCTGCAGCCTTAGCCATCTCTGAAATGCTTGTGACATTCGGGCTGAGCTTCATTATGATCGGCTGTTTTGTATGCTTTTTGATTTCTTTTGTGATTTCAAATAAAGCATCCGGATTCTGCCCGAAAGCTATTCCGCCCTCCTTAACATTGGGGCAGGATACGTTGATTTCAAGCATATGAACCGAATCCTGATCTGAAAGCCTCTCGACAACGTCCACATAGTCCTGCGTACTCTTCCCACACACATTGACAATAACTTTAGTATCAAAGTCCTTAAGAAAAGGCAGATCTCTCTCTATCATTACATCCACTCCGGGATTCTGAAGTCCAATGGCATTTAGCATTCCGCCATATACTTCCGCCACTCTCGGTGTTGGATTTCCCGGCCACGGCACATTGGCAACACCTTTTGTAACAACGGCACCAAGTCTGTTCAGATCTACAAATTCCGAGTACTCCATGCCGGATCCAAAGGTACCGGATGCGGTCATTACGGGATTCTTAAAAGTAACTCCTGCAATTGTAACTGCTGTATTCATTCTAATCTCACCTCGTGAAAATTTTTACATTTTAAAGTTCAAGATCATCTGCATCAAACACCGGTCCATCCGTACATATTCGTGCGTTGTTTACATGTGAATGCTCATCTATATTCTTCGTCTTGCATATACATCCAAGACAAGCGCCTACTCCGCAGGCCATACGCTCCTCCAGGCTTATATAAGCTTTTGCACCTATTTCCGCAGCATATGCTGCCACTCCCCTAAGCATGGGCATAGGGCCGCAGGCATAGATAATATCTGCCTGAACCTTATTCTCTCTGCAGGCGTCTATGACATTACCTTTAGTCCCTACGCTTCCGTCCTCGGTGGCAATAAGGAGATTTCCGTACTTTTTAAATTCGTCCGCAAGAAAATTGTCCGAATTCCTGTAGCCCATTACCATAGTAACCGACCCGGCTTTTACTCCCTCATTCCCTTCATGAAGGGCTTTTGAAAGACCAAGAAGCGGCGGAACACCGATTCCTCCGCCTATGATAAGAACCCGCTTTCCTTCTGCCTTATCAAGCGGAAAGCCATTTCCCAGAATCCCAAGAATACTTATGCTTTCTCCCGGCTGATAGAGTGCAAATTCTGCAGTTCCGCTTCCTGCTATTCTGTATACTATTCTGAGTTTTCCGTTTTCCCTGTCATACTCACAGATACTTATGGGCCTTGGAAGAAGAGTGGACTTATTCTTTGGATAAATCCCGACAAACTGGCCCGGATTTGCATCCTCCGCCAGGCTTGTTTCAATAGTGATATCCATTATTCCGTCCGCAAGCACCCTCTGTTCCAGCACTACCGCGTCTATTTTTTTCTTTTTAGACATTTCTTTCCTCCGTATATTAAGCGTATACTTATGAATTTGAATTTATGTCGTACACCCTGCCTCCGCATATGGTGTAATATATTTTTCCAGGAAGTTCCTGACCGATAAACGGAGAATTTGAAGCTTTTGAAGCAAATTTCTCCCCAACCTTACGGGTCTCATTCTCAGAAAAAATGACCAGATCAGCCGGGCCGCCTTCAAAGATCCTGCCCACGGCTCCAAGTTCATAAATATCGGCAACCTGATAGGTCATTCTGGATAGCAGCGTCATAAGATCCAGATGTCCCTTTTGTACCAGTTCTCTTATGCCAAGCCCCAGCGATGTCTCAAGACCTATTATTCCGCTTGGCGCTTTTGAAAATTCCGCCGCCTTTTCCTCGGCAGTATGCGGAGCATGATCTGTTGCTATCGTCTCAATTGTTCCGTCTGCCAGCCCTTCTATAATAGCAAGCCTGTCCTCCTCTTTTCTGAGGGGCGGATTCATTTTAGCCATGGTTCCCCATTCTCTTACCGCGTCATCTGTTAATGTGAAATGATGGGGCGTAGCCTCAGCATGGATTCTCGGATTGGTTTTTCTTGCTTCCCTCACCATATCCACGGCTTCCTTCGTGCTTATATGCTGGATTGTAATATGTGCTCCGGTCTCACCTGCTATTTCTATATCCCTTTTTACCATGGATATCTCTGCTTCTCTGGGTGAACCCTTAAGTCCCTGAAGTTCGGCAGCTTCTCCCGCATTTATTCCGTTGTCGGTTATAAACTCCGGATTCTCCTCGTGAAGGCTGAGCACTTTTCCGAGTCTTGCAGATTCAAGGCAGGCCTTTCGCATGATGTTTTCATCAGTTATCGGCTTCCCGTCATCGGTAAACAGCACTGCGCCTTCCTTAAGAAGACCTTCCATATCCGTCAACTCTTTACCGTTCATCCCCATTGTAATATTTGCGCAGGTGAAGATGCGTATACCTGTCTCCATCCCCTTTTCAAGAGCATATCTTATAGTCTCGGGGTTATCCATGTGCGGCTCAGTGTTACCCATCATTACAACAGTGGTAAATCCGCCGTGTTTTGCTGCTTCCGCACCGGTATGAATATCCTCCTTCTTTGTAAAACCGGGATCCCTGAAATGGACGTGCGCATCCACAAGTCCGGGTGCAACTATCATTCCCACAGCGTCAATTTCGCACAGCTGTCCCTGAGGATCGCTATCGGCATAATTCGCCAAGGCTTCAGCAGCCATATCATCCAGAGTTCCGCAAAACCCTATCTTGGCTATTCTGCCCTCATGAATAAGAATATCTCTGTATCCGTCTGTTTTACTTGCAGGATCCATAAGCCTGCCATTTTTAATAAGAATCATGTTATTTCCTTTATTATGATATAATATCTATACTATACACTAATCGGAGAGTTTTTATGATACGTTTTATTTTAGTTCTGTTGTTTTTAATTATCTTTTTTCTCTGCAGCATTGTCATGCACCTGGTGCTGTGGATTGTCGGCAAATTCAATCTGAATGCCAAGAAGGTCGCATCCCTTCGCATAGTAAGCTGGGCATTTAGATGTGTCGCATTTCTTTCAGGCGCCAAGCTTACCGTGATAGGAGAAGAGAATGTCCCGAAGGATACAGCGGTTTTATATGTAGGCAACCACAGAAGCTATTACGATATAGTTCTAAGTTATTCCAGAGTTCCGCGAATTACAGGTTATATAGCCAAAAAAGAAATATTAAAAGTTCCGATTCTCTCGCAGTGGATGAGAAATATGGACTGTCTCTTCCTTGACAGAGACGACATAAGACAGGGCCTTCAGGTAATTCTTTCTGCAATAGATAAGGTTAAAAACGGCATATCAATAACGATTTATCCCGAAGGCACCAGAAATGGCACCGACGAGATGCTCCCCTTCCACAAGGGAAGCTTTAAGATTGCTCAGAAAACCGGATGCCCCATAGTTCCTATGACAATCAACAACTCAAATGCGATCTTTGAAGACCACATTCCTTTTTTAAGAAAGTCACATGTCGTTTTGGAATATGGCGAGCCCATCTATCTGGATAAGCTCGATCCCAATGATAAAAAGAACATTGAGACCTACTGCTACAACATAATTAAAGAAACATATGAAAAAAATAAGGCGCTTGTATAAAGCGTCTTATCTTTTTTTATTCATTATGAGGTTTTGCTTCCCTTGGAACCGCCGCCAAGCTTAACACCCTCAAGAACATTCGTCTCAAAGGAGAATACAAGCTTGTGATTCTCTCTATCCTGTTTGATCGCTATGTCGATCATGTCGTCAAGAAGCTGGGAATACTTCTTGCCAAGAGGCTCCCAAAGATAAAATGATAATGATCCCGGGATAGTATTTATCTCGTTGAGATAGATTTTTCCTGTCTCTTCGTCAAGCATAAAGTCTATTCTGGAAACTCCGCTGCATCCAAGGCACTTAAATGCATCAACTGCCATCTTGCGAACTTCACTTCTCTGTTCATCGGTAATCTCAGCGGGGATCTTTCTCTTAAGGCTGGCCATTCCCTTGGAACCGCCACTCTTTGCTCCACCGTTCTTTGCGCCTTTTGCTCCTGAGCCGCCGATATATTTATCCTCAAATGAAAGAATCTCGTCTGAGTTTACAGGCTCCTCACACTCTGAAGCCTCTGCCTCCTCGTAGTCACCGAGAACTGAACAGTTTATCTCCTTAAGCTTCACTATTGCGGGCTCAACAAGAATCTTCTTTGAAAACTCAAAAGCCAGCTCCAGTGCTTCTGTAAGCTCTTCTCTGTTGCTCGCTTTGGAAATACCGATACTTGATCCAAGGTTAATGGGCTTTACAATAACGGGATACTTGAATACACCCTCAATCCTGTTCATAAGGGCATCGGGATCCTCATAGTCAGTCCATGTATAGCATTTACAATCAAGAACAGATATACCGTTGTCCTTAAGAACGGTTTTCATAACGTACTTATTCATGCCGACAGCGGATGAAAGAACATCGCATCCTACAACCGGCAGACCAAGAGTCTGCAAAAATCCGGTAAGAACGCCATCCTCAACATTGGTTCCGTGCACAATGGGGAACGCGATATCAACACTTGTAATAACGTTGTTACCAAACTTCTTCATGGGGTAACGGACAAGATTGATCTTATTGCCATCCTTAATCCAAACTACCCTTGTGCTCTTCTTTAAAAGCTCCGGAATATGTGTATATTCCTCGATCTTATCAATATCCTCACCAATATAAAAATCGTTCTCTTTTGTCATATAAACAGGCACAATATCATACTTATCTCTGTTCATATAGCCTATAGCCTGGATTGCAGAGATGATTGAAATCTCATGCTCCGTACTTTTTCCTCCAAAGAGAACTGCCAGCTTTAATTTCAAAATTAACACTTCCTTTCAAAAATCCAATTAACACTCTAAATCATTATATAGACTTGAGAAAATATTGCAAATCTGTCAGGTGTAATTATCCGGAAGGTCATTCTCAAGAAGGATTACCTTGGGTTTTCCGGCATCAATCTCATACATCAGATCAGTAGCCTCTTTTAAGGTAGTCTTCACAAAAAGTCTGTCCTCTGAAAAACCGGCTTCGAGCGCACCCTCTTTTATGGGTTTTACATGATCCGCTCCGACAAGAATAATATAGTCCGCTGCATCTGCTGCCTGTCTGCCGAATTCCTTGTTATACTCGGCTTCCTTCTCTCCAAGTTCAACCATACCCGGTGTCACAAGAATCCTCACACTTCCCTCAAATTTTGAAAGTGTATCAAGAGCCATTTTCGCTCCCATGGGATTTGAGTTATACGCATCATCAATAATCGATACGTTTCCATGCTTAAGTAGCTCCTGTCTGTGCGGAGCAGGAGTAATTCTTCTCACCGCCATCTTGAGCTTTGTCATCGGAATACCCATTGTATGAGCCATGGCTATCGCTCCGACAACATTGGTAACATTGTGTTCTCCTAGAAGCTTCATCGAAAATTCTGCTTCTTCTCCGTTAGGTGCAGTCACTTTAAACGATGCTCCGTCAGGTGAATATTTAACCTCTGTGGCTCTGTAATCACAGCCTTCACTCACGCCGTAAAGCACGACATTCTCATGACGCATATTATTTCTGATAAGCTCATTGTCGCCGTTTGCAAACTTAAGTCCCTGTCTGCTCTTTTCCTGAACAGCGTCAAACAGTTCATATTTTGTATCAATTATATTCTCAATTGAATGGAAGGTCTCAAGGTGCTGTGGCCCTATTGAAGTCAATATTCCGTCATCGGGATGTACAATATCGGTTATCTCCTTAATATCATGCACATGTCTTGCTCCCATCTCGCAAATAAAAATCTCGTGCATAGGTGTGAGTTGTTCTCTTATTGTACGAACGACTCCCATAGGCGTATTAAAGCTCTCCGGCGTCATTAAAACACGAAAGCCCTCTGAAAGAAGCGTCCAGAGATAGTATTTTACGCTGGTTTTTCCATAGCTTCCGGTAATTCCGATTATCCTTAATCCGGGATGCTCCTGAAGCATTCTCTGAGCATCATGAATAAACCAGTCATTAACTCTTTTCTCAATAGGCTTATTTATCAGATTACACAGGGCCGTAACCAGAGGAAGAAGTCCTACAAATGACGCAAAAATGATACCTGCAGCAATCCTCTTTTTACTGCCTTCAACAGTAAAATTGGATACACTTTTTGATGTTGCTATAAAAATAGAGGATATAGTCTGTCCCCCGGTAAAATAAAGATATACCGCTATCACTCCCAAAATCAGGAAAAGCACCGCATAGGTCACAAAAAGTCTCTGTACCCTCTTTGTTACCACAAACTTCTTCTTTGCAGGCTTTGGAATATACTGAAAGATCAGAAAAATAAGAAATAGCAGGGAAAGAATTCTGAAAGCGCTGCCTAACTTATTGCTTCCAAGCATTCCGCCTATTATTGTCACACATAAAAAGCCCACATGAAGTCCGTATCTGTGGGGCTTTGATCTGAGGAATCTGAAATATCCCTGAAACTGATATGATGAAAGCTGTAACATGTGGGTATAATATCTAAGACCCAAAACCGTTACCGCAATATATGCCGCAAAATATAGAATAAGTAAAAATGTATTCATATAACCCCTCATCCGCCGGTTTTACCGGCAAGTGTTACATCTCAATTTTCAAAAAACTTCCCAGAATCTTATTAAATAAATACTGGTTATCAAGGAAAGAATAATGTCCTGCTCCCTGAATAACTGCAAGTCCGGCCTCCGGCATAAGCTTCTCCATCTGTTGTCCGTCAGAAAGCGGGGTTGCCGTGTCCTGATCTCCCCATATAAGGAGTGCCGGCATAGTCACCTTGGGCATGTAAGGCGCAAGATCCTCGTTTACAACCTTTACCAGGCTGTTCCTCATTACAGGCGATGCCGCAGCATAATCCGCCGAGCCGAATTTCTTCTTAAGGTTCTCAAGTGTACCAGGAGAAATCTTAGCTATTCCTGTCTTTATAAGTAAGTTCTTGTAAAACTTGTATCTCCTGGTTTTTGCCGACTGTTTTCCTGACGGCACAGGCTTTATTCCCGCACTGTCCGTGAGAATAACTCTCGGAATCTTAAATCCAAGCTCCTCCTCACTCTTAGTGCCTATCATTTTTATGATAACTCTGCCACCCATTGAATGTCCGAGGAACATTATCTCCTTTTCATCGGGAAAAAGCTTCTTAACAAAATGTATAACAAAGGTGACAAAATCACTTACTTCCCAGGGCTCAGCAGGCTCATCGCTTTTTCCGAACCCCGGCATGTCCATGCCGACTACATGGTACTTCTTGGAAGCAAACTTGAAAATACCATCAAAAAGATCCACATTGGAGCCCCATCCGTGGAGAAGGATAAGAAGAGGACCCTCGCCCTCATCGCGGTAATAAATATTTAATCCGTCAATTTCTGTATTCATAAAATCCTCACGCTTTTACTCTTTGATAACATTGAGCATAAATATAAACATCGCATTTAAAAGCGGCTGGTTCATGATTCCCATGCCCTCATCCGTGTTCAGATAAGTACGCTCCGTCGTGTCAGTAATATAATTCACCGCCTCGGGATTGCGTCCCATAAGGTAATGGGCGTGGTTCTCAATGATAGTAGTATACTCATAATTATATATTATATGGTCGGTAATTGTTATCGTTCTCATATCATCGAGAAGCTGTGCATGGTCCTTGCTTGTGACCATAAATCCGGAACTCCTTGCTGCATCAACTATACTTGTTGTCTTTTTCATAAGGAGCTTCATTATTTTTGAGCAAATATCCACATTCACCTTCTGATTGGTAGAAATATATGTGATACATCCAAGGAAAATATCCTCATTCTCCTCAAATAAAGATGAGTATTTCCCGCTTTCAAAATATGATGTCAAAACCTGCTCATAGTCCGAACTTCCGGTAGCTCGATACAGCTGAGCCGCAGCGTAGAAGCCTTCGGGCTTTTCCCTGACATTCTCTGTTCCTGCATACAGGCTGTAGGCTCTGTCGGCACACTTCAGACATTTGGTTGCAAAATCAGAATCATAGCTCTGATATAAAAAGCTGAATTCAGCGAGCAGCGTCGCAAATCTGATAGTTGCATCCATGGTTACAGGGGTAACCTCAACCTGCGCCTGCATAAGATCTTCAGACTCATTTCTCACGGTAAGCGCAGCACCATAAACTCCTCCGGTGCGCTCATCCTGCATTTTCATGAGCCACTCGATTTCATACCTCACTTCATCAAGAATATCGGGAATACCATTCCCGCTCTCCGGTATTCCGGTATCATCCGGAATGGATTCAGGCTTCATCTCGTAGGCAAGCAGAAGATTCTGAGCGATTTTACAGCCAAGTTCAACCTCTCTGTCTGCCTCGGCATTGAGGTGCCATCCCCCCGATACATCCAGTGTTTTGTCAGGATCCTCCTGAAGGTGAGCCTCTTGGGTGTGACAGGCAGCATGTGCATCCTCTCCCGCCAGTTCCTCCGAAAGTGACATACCACATCTGTTGGTGTAGTACTTTCTTAAAGCCTGACGAAAAATGTCACCATATAGGTCATTCTTAATCCTGAAAGAATAAGAGCTTCCTATATTATCGGCATAGATATAATAAGTACCATCCTCGACAAGATCTGTGAAATAACCTTCTTTTATCTCCTCACCGTCTTCTTCATGGTTTGTGTCACGCATCTGCCCCGTATAGGCAAGTTCGCCGGTTTCAAGATTATATATATAGAACAATTCAGGCAAATCGCTGCCTTTAAAGGTCACGACTTTTTCAGCGCCGGTTCTGTACCCGTTCTGATCCACCAGGGCGCTTGGTACCATAGTGGGAACATCATATACGACATTTGGAGCAGGGTCGCTGCTTTGCGCCTCCTGCTCCGGTTTAACATTATTTGTATTTTTAGTACTCCCGCATCCGACAGCCATGAATGCCAGAGAGGCACTCATAACTATCGCGGTAAGTCTTCTAAAACAATTCATTATTTCTTTCCTGCACGGTTATAGTTTATAAGACATCCGTCTAAAATTATCTCTCTCTCATTGTCGGTGAGATCACCAAGTGTCATTGTAAACTCAGTAAGCTTTCCACCGGACACGGCAACCGCCTTGATTGTATCAGCCTTGTTCTCAACAGCGGTTCTGATACCGGGAAGGAAAATGTAATCCTTATTTTTAAACGGAAGCTCTCCCTTGTCAATAACAAGCGGAAGCATACCCCAGTTGATAAGGTTTGAGCGATAGCGTTTTGTCGCATACTCATTGGCAACGTTAGCCCAGCCTCCGAGAACCTTCTGGCAGGAAGCTGCCTGTTCTCTTGCGGAACCATCGCCGGGTTTAACTGCAAAAATTGTTGAGCCAAAGCCGACGTTAGAGTTATTTACATCAGCATACTCTTTCACTATAGAAGCCATAACCTCCTTGAGCTCAGGCCATGATGCCTCGGGATCACTGCCCTCCATAAGTGCGGTCTGCGCTTCTCTGATCTCCTTGGCGAGTCCTACGTATGCAGGATCCTTTCTAGAGAGTGTGAACTCAGCAAGTCCGAGAGGATTTGAGCGGTATGAGCTTGTTTCTCCGGAAGGAATAAGTTCGTCAGTTGTTGTAACCGGATCGTGAATCTCCGAAACAACTCTGAGAACAAGGTTCTCCGGAAGTGCTGTCATCTTCGGCCAGTCCTTGATATTGGGACCAAACTGAAGCTCTGCATTGGGATCAGCCTTACCCTTTGAATCAAATACACGGTTTGCATATATTTCCTTATCAAAGTGATATGTATATTTATTGAACTTACCGTCAAATGCTGTAGCAGGTGTAAGTACGCCCTGATTTGCTGCAGTTGCAGCAATAGATCTTGCATCCATAAGTGCAACCGAAGCGATCTGACCGCTCTGAACCTTGGAACCTTCTCTGTTGGGGAAGTTTCTGGTGGAGTGTCTGATACTGAATGCATTATTTGCGGGTGTATCTCCGGCACCAAAGCAAGGACCGCAGAACGCAGTCTTAAGTATTGCTCCTGTCTCAAGGATCTTAGCTGCTACTCCGTTCTTCACAATCTCCATGAAAATCGGGGTTGATGCAGGATATACGCTAAGTGTAAATCTGTCGTTACCTGTAAATCTTCCCTCAAGAATATCAGCTGCAGCACAGATGTTTTCAAATCCGCCGCCGGCACAGCCTGCAATGACACCCTGGTCTACCATGAACTTACCGTTCTTAATCTTTTCCTGAAGCGAATACTCTATCTTGTCACCAAAACTTACCTTTGCGCGCTTCTCAACATCCGCAATAATGTCTGCCAGATTAGCATTTACTTCCTCAATCTCATAGGTGTTGCTGGGATGGAAAGGCATAGCGATCATGGGCTTTATAGTGCTGAGATCAACCTCTACCACGCCGTCATAATAAGCAACATCACCGGGCTTAAGCTCCTTGTAATCTCCGCTTCTGCCGTGAATATCATAGAAATTCTTTATCTCATCATCTGTCTGCCAGATTGAAGACAGGCATGTGGTCTCTGTGGTCATTACATCGATTCCAATACGGAAATCAGCTGAAAGAGATGCAACTCCGGGACCCACAAACTCCATTACCTTATTCTTTACATAGCCATCGCCGAATACCTTGCCAATAATTGCGAGTGCCACATCCTGAGGTCCCACGCCATGCATGGGCTCTCCCTTAAGGTAAATTGCCACTACTCCGGGCATATTTATATCATAGGTCTGATTAAGGAGCTGTTTTACGAGCTCAGGTCCGCCTTCACCCATAGCCATGGTTCCGAGAGCACCGTATCTTGTGTGCGAATCGGATCCAAGAATCATTCCGCCGCCTGTTGCAAGCATTTCTCTTGCGAACTGATGGATAACCGCCTGATGAGGGGGTACATATATTCCGCCGTATTTCTGAGCTGCGGTGAGACCGTACATGTGGTCATCTTCATTAATTGTACCGCCAACCGCACAAAGCGAATTGTGACAGTTTGTAAGTACATAGGGAATAGGAAACTTTTCAAGTCCCGATGCACGTGCTGTCTGGATAATACCTACATAAGTAATATCGTGGCTGGTAAGCTTATCAAACTTTATCTCAAGCTTATCCATATTGCCTGATGTATTATGATTACTTAAAATTCCGTAAGCAATAGTATTTTTTCTTGCTTCATTTTTGTCAGTTTCTTTTCCGGTCTTAGCTGCAACGCTTTTTAAAGCCTCGGCATCATCAGCAATAAGCTCTGTTCCGCCAACCAGATAAGCACCGCCATCGTACGTCTTGATCATTCCCGTTCCTGCCTTTCCTTTTAACATAGCCATTTATCTCTTAGATTTTGAACCATTGTACCACTAGAATGCACCTTTTGGGTATATTTAATTGCATAAAAAACCGACTGGCCAAGATTTAGCCAGTCGGTGTGAATATTTATTCAGACTTTTGACATATCCAGTTTATCAATATGCCATATCTCATCAACATATTCCTGAATGGTTCTGTCTGATGAGAACTTACCGCAGGATGCAGTGTTCATAATTGCCATCTTAGCCCACTTCTTGGAATCTCTGTAGGCTTCCGATACAGCTCTCTGTGCTTCAATGTAGGACTCAAAATCCTTCAAGATGAAGTACTGATCTGCCTTATTGGAATTGATGGTATTAAGAAGCATGTTGTAAAGCGGTCTGAAAAGTTCCCTATCCTTGGAATAGGTTCCGTCTACAAGGTGATCAAGCGTCTTTTTAACGTTTGGATCCCTGTCATAAATCTCACCGGGATTATATCCGCCGTTCTTTTCATATGCTATTACTTCCTCAGAGGTCAGTCCGAAGATAAACATATTTTCCTCTCCAACCTCCTCAAGCATCTCCACATTTGCTCCGTCAAGGGTTCCGAGTGTGATTGCTCCGTTAAGCATCATCTTCATGTTACCCGTTCCGGAAGCCTCCTTACTAGCTGTGGAAATCTGCTCGGAAATGTCAGCTGCCGCAAAAATCAGCTCAGCGTTTGATACCTTGTAATCTTCTATAAATACAACCTTCAGCTTTCCATTAATGGAAGGATCATTATTGATCACATCGGCAACGGAATTTATAAGCTTGATTGTGAGCTTTGCTGTCTGATATCCTGCTGCCGCCTTTGCACCGAAAATATAGGTCTTGGGCGTATAATCCATCTCGGGATGAGCTTTAATCAGGTCATATATATACATTACATGAAGTATATTCAGGAACTGGCGCTTATACTCATGAAGTCTCTTAACCTGAACATCGAAAATTGACTTCGGATCTACATCAACACCATTATGTTCCTTGATATATGCTGCAAGACGCTTCTTGTTCTGGAACTTAATATCCATGAACTCCTTTTGAGCCTTCTTATCACCGGCGATACTCTTAAGTCCGCCGATAAGTGACAGATCGGTGATCCAGTCCTCACCCACATGCTCTGTAACCCAATCGGCAAGAAGAGGATTTGCATGCATAAGGAAACGTCTCTGGGTAATACCGTTGGTCTTGTTGTTGAACTTTTCAGGATACATCTCGTAGAAATCCTTAAGTTCTCTCTTCTTAAGAATCTCTGTGTGGAGCCTTGCAACGCCGTTAACTGAATGACCACCGACAATTGCAAGATGAGCCATTTTTACCTGGTTATCATAAAGGATAGCCATACTGCGGATCTTTCCCTGCACATCTATGCTGGGAAGATTTGAATACTGACGCATGATCTGGTCAACAAATCTTCTGTTGATCTCGTCAACAATCTGGTAAATTCTGGGAAGAAGTCTCTGGAAGAGATCTATCGGCCACTTTTCAAGAGCCTCTGCCATAATCGTATGATTGGTGTAGCAGCAGGTCTTCATGGTTACATCCCATGCCGTATCCCAAGGCAGATAATACTCATCCATAAGAAGTCTCATCAGCTCTGCTACCGCAACCGTCGGGTGTGTATCATTAAGCTGGAAAACTGCTTTCTCATAGAACTTACTTATATCATCATGGTGTCTTAAATATCTCTTAAGGGCGGTCTGCACAGAAGCTGAAATGAAGAAATACTGCTGTTTAAGTCTGAGCTCTTTTCCCGCAATATGATTATCATTGGGGTAAAGAACCTCGCAAAGCTGGCTGGCAAGGTTTTCCTGCTCTACAGCCTTCTGATAATCACCTTTATCAAAGGAATCCAGCTCGAAGCAGTTGATTGGCTCCGCATCCCAGATTCTGAGAGTATCAACCACGCCGTTTCCATAGCCTACTATAGGAAGGTCATAGGGAATAGCCCTTACGGACTGATAGCCTTCCTGGCGGAAAACATTTCGTCCCCTGTCATCCACAAATACATTGACATAGCCGCCAAACTTAACTTCCTTTGCATACTCCGGACGGCGAAGTTCGAAGGGATTACCGAATTCAAGCCAGTTATCGGGCACTTCAACCTGGTAGCCGTCTCTTATCTTCTGCTTGAACATTCCGTATTTATATCTGATACCGCAGCCATATGCCATGTATCCGAGAGAAGCCAGCGAATCAAGGAAACATGCGGCAAGTCTTCCGAGACCACCGTTTCCGAGCGCAGGATCCGGCTCCTGATCCTCTATCACATTTATATCTACGCCAAGTTCATCGAGTGCTTCCTTTACGGGCTTATATGCCTGCAGGTTTATCAGGTTGTTGCCAAGCGCACGTCCCATCAGAAATTCCATGGACATGTAATACACAATCTTGGGATCCTGCTCATTGGCAGCCTTCTGTGTTGTCATCCAGTGATCAACAATCGCATCCTTTATTGCATAAGCCGAAGCCTGGAATATCTCCTGAGGTGAAGCCTCTTCGATAGTTTTACGATAAAGTGTTTTTACATTATATAAAACACTTCGTTTGAACAGTTCCTTGTCAAAAGATAATTGATTTTTCTTCATAAAACACCCTCCTCTGATAGATGTCATTACCCACTTATTGTATCGCAAAATCATACATCTTACTAGTTAAGGAAAAATAAACATCATATAAACACTGTATTTATACAAAAATTATTATAACTTGAGAAAAATAAGATATTTGCTTATAATGAATTTAGCTGTGATTTTATTTCACAGTTACACGTTTATAATGTTTAATTATTTTAAAAAGAAAGGGAGAAAAACATTATGAAAAAGTTACTTGCTATGATGCTTACAGCATCACTCACGTTCAGCCTTGTTGCTTGTGGCGGCTCAACCGCAAATGACGCAGCAAACACAGCTGAGTCAGCTGCTGAGGAAGTTGCTGATACTGCAGAAGAGGTAGTTGAAGAAGCTACTGACGCTGTTGAAGAGGCAGCTGAAGAGGGTACAGACGCTATTGAAGAGGCAGCTGATGCAGCTACAGAAGCTACAGAGGCTTCAGGAGACTATTCGATCGCTATGATCACAGACTCCGGTGACATCACAGATATGTCATTCAACCAGACAACATACGAGGCTTCAAAGGCATTCGCTGAGGCTCAGGGTGTTGACTATCAGTACTACAAACCCACAGAAGATTCAAACGAAGCACGTGTTGCTGCTTTCGACAACGCTGTAGCTGACGGTTACAACGTAATCATCGTTCCCGGTTATCTTTTTGCTGAGATGATCGCAACTGTTGCTGAAGAGAACCCCGATGTAACAATCATCGCTCTTGACTGCAGCGCAGGTGATTTCGAAGGTGCTGGCATGGACGAGCTTCCTTCAAACGTTTGCTCATTCACATACCAGGAAGAGCTTGCTGGTTACATGGCTGGTTATGCTGTAGTTAAGGAAGGCTACACAAAGCTTGGTTTCCTTGGCGGTATGGCAGTTCCTGCAGTTATCCGTTACGGTTACGGTTTCGTTCAGGGTGCTAACGATGCTGCAAAGGATCTTGGCAACACATCTGACGTAGAAGTTAACTATGTATACGGCGGACAGTTCTTTGGTGACGAGTCTATCACAGCTGTTATGGATACATGGTATCAGGGTGGCACAGAGATCGTATTCGCATGCGGCGGCGGTATCTTCACATCTGCAGGCGAAGCTGCTAAGAAGACAGGCGGCAAGGTTGTTGGTGTTGACGTTGATCAGTCCGGCACAATCGATGGTCTCTATGGCGACGGTGTTTGTGTAACATCTGCTATGAAGGGTCTTGCTGCAACAGTTAACTCAACTCTTACAGACCTCTTCGCAGGTAAGTGGGATTCATATGCAGGCAAGATCGAGAACCTTGGTCTTGTATCAGGCGACGATGCATCTCTCAACTATGTACAGCTTCCTACAGATACATGGTCAATGACAAACTTCACAGTTGATGATTACAACACTCTTGTAGCTTCTATGTATGCAGGTGATATCACAGTTTCAAGCGATATCGATGCTATGCCCGCTACAGACATCACTGTAAACGAGTTTGATAACATCCACTAATTGAATAAGCACTAATTTAAGGCGTCTTTCCCGTTTTGGGAAAGGCGCTTTTTTATTGCCCAAAGGACGCCAAAACTCTTTTTTCGCACACTAAAAAATGATAAACTATATTTTAAGAACGGATTCCGGTCGGAATTCATGTTTTTCATGCAAAAAATACAGAAAGGTGTGCTACTTATGGAAGATTATGTAATTGAAATGTTGCATATCACGAAGGAATTTCCCGGCATAATAGCTAACGACGATATTACTCTGCAGCTAAAGCGCGGCGAAATCCATGCACTTTTGGGGGAAAACGGCGCCGGAAAGTCAACACTTATGAGTGTTCTTTTTGGTCTCTACACACCTGAAAAAGGTGTGATCAAAAAAGACGGCAAGGAAGTTAAAATTTCCAATCCCAACGATGCCACTGCTCTCGGCATCGGAATGGTTCACCAGCACTTCATGCTGGTTGAGATTTTCTCTGTTCTAGACAATATCATTCTTGGGTCCGAGCCAAGCAAATTTGGTTTTCTGACAAAAGCAGATGCCAGAAAAAAGGTTCTCGAGCTCTCAAATAAATATAATCTTAAGGTTGATCCCGATGCCCTTATTGAGGATATTACCGTAGGAATGCAGCAAAGAGTTGAAATTCTGAAGATGCTCTACAGAGACAATGAGATTCTGATCTTTGATGAGCCCACAGCCGTTCTTACTCCTCAGGAGATCGACGAGCTGATGAAAATCATGAAGGGCCTTGCCGCTGAAGGAAAGTCCATTCTTTTCATCACTCACAAGCTCAATGAGATCATGCAGGTAGCGGACCGCTGCTCGATTCTCAGAAAAGGTAAATATATCGGAACCGTAGATGTTAAGAGCACTACTAAGGAAGAACTCTCTTCCATGATGGTTGGCCGTGACGTCAAATTTGCTGTTGAAAAGAGCGAAGCAAAGCCTGCAGAAGAAGTACTTAAGGTTGAAAATGTTTGTGTAAAAAGTAAACTCCACTCCAACGACTCTGTGCACAATGTATCCTTCAACGTTCGCGCCGGTGAGATTGTTTGTATTGCCGGTATCGACGGTAACGGACAGACAGAATTTGTTGGTGCCCTCACAGGACTCGATAATATCTCCAGCGGTAAGATCACTCTTCTTGGCGAGGATATCACCGACAAGTCCATTCGTTACAAAAACACACATGGTATGAGCCATATTCCGGAGGACAGACATAAACACGGATTAGTCCTCGATTATACCCTTGAGGAGAACATGATCCTCCAGAGATACTTCGAGCCGAAGTTTTCTCAGAACGGTCTTTTAAAGAAGGCTGAGATGAGAAAATATTCGGATAAACTTTCCGAGGAATTTGATGTTCGCTCCGGACAGGGTTCTTCAACTATCGTAAGATCCATGTCAGGTGGTAACCAGCAGAAAGCCATCATAGCCCGTGAGATGGATAAAGACCACAAGCTTCTTATAGCGGTTCAGCCCACCAGAGGTCTTGACGTAGGTGCTATTGAGACAATACATGAAGAAATCGTAAAGGAACGCGATGCAGGAACTGCTATCCTTCTTGTTTCTTTGGAACTGGATGAAGTCATGAATCTCTCTGACAGAATCCTTGTTATGTACGAAGGTGAAATAGTCGGTGAAGTCGATCCCAAGACTACGACCCTTCAGGAACTCGGACTTTACATGTCCGGCGCTAAGCGTGACACAAGAAAGGAGGCATAATCGTGGACGAAAAGACAAGTATATTTAAAAAACCCGGATTTCAGACTCTGCTTGCATCCGTTCTATGTGCAATACTCGGTATTTTTCTCGGATATATAATTCTTCTTCTGATGAATCCCGAGCATGCGACAGAAGGAATGTTTGCAATCCTTCGAAATTTCTTTAAATTTGCCGGTAATCAGAAGAAACTGATGAGTGCACTGGGATCGGTGCTGGTAAAATCCGTACCTGTAATCCTCTGCGCTGAAGCTATTCTGTTCGCATTCAAGACAGGTCTTTTCAATATAGGATGCGCCGGTCAGTATACAGTTGGCATAATTGCCTGCCTGTACACCGCACTTGCCCTGCATTGGAACTGGTTTTTATGCATACTCTGTTCAATTCTTGCAGGAGCTGTATGGGGTTGTATCTGCGGTTTCTTCAAAGCATATTGCAATGTCAACGAGGTTATCGCCGGTATCATGCTGAACTGGATTGCACTCTATATATGCAACATTATTCTCGGCAATAAGACCGTTATGGATACTACTAAATCAGAGACCCATAACGTTAAGGGGGCAAGTCTCCTGCCTGCCTTTATGAGCGGATTTTTCGGCAAAAACAAATATATGACAATTGCCGTTCCTCTCACAATTATCATAGCCATTCTTATTCTCTTTATTCTTAATAAGACCACCTTCGGCTATGAGCTCAAGGCAACAGGTCACAGCAAGGATGCAGCTAAATATGCCGGAATGAATGCTAAGAGAAATATCATTCTCAGCCTTATGATTTCAGGTGCCATCGCCGGACTTGCTGCAGGACTTTACTATCTCACAGGCATTGAGCATTACAAGATTGCTTCCTCAGTTCCCGGAATGGGCTTTTCAGGAATAGCTGTTGCTTTCCTCGGCGGTCTTCATCCTATAGGAACAATATTCGCCGGTCTGTTCGTAACCTATATAACTCAGGGCGGACAGTATCTTAATACAAATTATTACAACCCTCAGGTTGCAGATCTGATGATAGCAATAATCATTTACCTGTGCGGCTTCGTACTGTTCTTCAAGACAATACTCAATAAGCCCGCAAAAAAGACTAGCAAGAAGGAGGTGTAAGGATATGGCATTACTTATTCAGTACACACTTATATTCTCTGCCGTTTTGATTCTTGTTGCTCTTGGCGGTATGTTCTCAGAACGAAGCGGTATAATCAACCTGGGTCTTGAGGGTATCATGGTATTCGGTGCCATGGCAGGTGCTATGGTAATGGTGCTTCTCCCTTCCGATGCATCGAAGTTCACCATAATATCACTTACCCTTATCGCCGCTGCATTAGCCGGCATGGTTTCATCACTGCTTATAGCTGTCGCTTGTATTAACTTTAATGCGGACCAGACTCTTATCGGTACAGCGCTTAACATGCTTGCTACAGCCGCTGCAACAGTTATTATCAAGGCATTTAATACTGCAAGATCAAACGGTTCTGATTTCTCAGCAAAACTTGACTATGTAAGAGGACATGATGCCTTCATGTTCAGCATTGGACCTTTGCAGCTATCATGGTTTGTTGTTGTAGCCGCATTACTTCTTGTAATTGCTATAGTTGTCTTTTACAAGACCAAGTTTGCGTTAAGACTTCGTGCCTGCGGTGAGCATCCTCATGCAGCAGATTCAGTTGGTATTAATGTATACAAAATGAGATATGCCGGTGTAATCATTTCCGGATTCCTTGCAGGAATCGGCGGTATCATCTACATCGCTGCCGCTAACTCAACCTGGCATTTTGATTACGGTGTTGCAGGTGCCGGCTTCCTTTCTCTTGCGGTTATGATCTTTGGTCAATGGAAGCCCGAGAGAATAGCATGGTCAGCAATTCTGTTTGCTGTTTTCAGATCCTTATCAAACGTATACATGGGTATCGGATTCCTGCACGCACTTCCGATTTCAGGAACAGTTTATAACATTATGCCTTACGTGATTTCACTGCTCGTTCTTGCATTTACTTCCAAGAACTCCAGAGCTCCTAAGGCTGAAGGTATCCCTTACGATAAGGGACAGCGCTGATGCCCGCTGTTATGTCCCAATAATTTAGGGATGTGACATTAAATAACATAATGCAGAGGTACTGACATGACACATGAAGACCTTATCTCAAAGGCTCTTGAGGCCAGAAAAATGGCCTATACACCCTATTCGCACCACGCCGTAGGTGCCGCCCTCCTTACGAAGGACGGAAAGGTTTATCTTGGCTGTAACATTGAAAATGCTGCATACACACCAACTAATTGCGCAGAAAGAACAGCACTGTTCAAAGCAGTAAGTGAAGGAGAGCGGGATTTTACAGCAATCGCTATTGTAGGTGGTCCCGATAATCAGGAAGAACTTCCGATCTGCGCTCCCTGCGGAGTATGCAGACAGGCCCTCAACGAATTCGTTGATCCCGAAAGCTTTGAGGTAATACTTGGTACAAACGATCCAAAAAACTACAAAAAATTCAAGCTTGCTGAATTACTGCCCCTGGGCTTTGGTCCTAAAAATATGAGTTTTTTGAAGGATTATCAATAAAGAAAGAAGGATATGAAATGGATATCAAAACAATTTTAAATCACTGTGATCACACACTTTTAAAGCAGGAAGCAACCTGGGATCAGATAAAAGAGATTGCTGATGACGGCATGAAATACGAGACAGCTTCTATCTGCATTCCTCCCTGCTACATCAAGCGCGTTCATGACTACACAAACGGAAAGCTCAATATCTGCACAGTTATCGGTTTCCCCAACGGAAACATGACAACCGAGACAAAGGTATTCGAGACAAAGGATGCTATTGAAAAAGGCGCAAATGAAATCGATATGGTTATCAATATCGGTGAACTTAAAGCTAAGAATTATGACTATGTTCTGAATGAAATCAAGGCAATCAAGGCTGCCTGCGGTGACCACATCCTTAAAGTTATCATCGAGACCTGCCTCCTTACAGATGAGGAAAAGATCAAGATGTGCGAGCTTGTTACAGAGGCTAAGGCTGATTACATCAAGACTTCCACTGGCTTCTCTACTGCAGGTGCTACATTTGATGACATCGCACTCTTTGCCAAGCATGTTGGTCCTGACGTAAAAATGAAGGCTGCAGGCGGAATTGGAAGTATTGCTGATGCTGAAAAGTTCATGGAGCTTGGCGCTGACAGACTTGGAACCAGCAGAATTGTTAAGATTGTAAAGGACGAAAATCTCGCTTAAAAGAATTTAAATATCATAAGATTATCTACTCATTAAATATATAAAAAGTAAGACCCGAAATGAATATCAATTCATCTCGGGTCTTTATTATTTCTTTAAACTCTATACTCTTGGGCTCATGATCACTTCGTCAGAAATCATACCTTTTCAACACCGATTGTAACTCTCTCGCCGTTGATATCCCATTCTTTGGCATTTGCAACATCGCTGCCATAAACAACTTCTGTTGCAAGAACCTTTGTGCAGATGGAATCAGCATTATCCTTAACGATCTGAGCAATCTTGTCATTACCGTTTACAGACAGCTTGATGTGATCCATAACTTCGAAGCCTGAATCCTTACGCATTGTCTGAACCTTACTGATAACCTCATACATGAAGCCTTCGTTGAGGAGCTCCTCTGAAAGATTGGTATCAAGAACTACTGTGATGCCATGATCCTCAGTACTCTCGAAGCCTTCCTTCTGAGCCATATCGATGAGGAGGTCTTCCTCTGTAAGCTCAACAGCTGTTCCGTTAACTTCAAATTTAAGAGCTCCGTTAGCCTTAAGCTCATCCATTGCATTATTTCCGTCGAGTGATCCCAAATACTCCTTAATTCCGCCGAGTACCTTGCCGTATTTAGGTCCTACTGTCTTAAGCTGAGGCTTGAAGGTATATGTTGTGAAGTCTCTTACATCATCTGCAAAGACTACCTTCTTAACATTCAGCTCATCCTCGATGATCTCCTGATAGAACTCAGAAACTGTCTTCTCAGCCTTAACATACATCTGTCCGATAGGCTGACGGTTCTTGATTGCTGCTGCGTTACGGCAAGCACGTCCAAGAACTACGATCTGAAGTACTTCATCCATGTTCTCCTCGAGTTCCTTATCGATGAAGCTGCTGTCAACCTCAGGGAAATCGCAGAGATGGATTGACTCAGGAGCTGAAGCATCACTTGTTCTTACAAGGTTCTGGTAGATAGACTCTGTCATGAAAGGAACCATGGGAGCTGCTGCCTTACATACATTTACAAGTGCTGTGTAAAGAGTCATGTAAGCAGAAATCTTATCCTGCTCCATTCCCTTAGCCCAGAAACGCTCACGGCATCTTCTTACATACCAGTTGGAAAGATCATCAACAAATGCATCAAGTGCCTTTCCTGCTTCAGGAATTCTGTAATTCTCAAGGTTCTTATCAACCTCACCAATCATGGTGTTCATCTTGGAAAGAATCCACTTATCCATTACAGTGAGCTTGTCCTTCTCAAGTGTGTACTTGGAAGCATCAAATCCGTCGATATTTGCATAAAGCACGAAGAATGCATAGGTATTCCAAAGTGTTCCGAGGAACTTTCTCTGTCCTTCCTGAACTGTCTTACCTGCAAATCTTGAAGGAAGCCAGGGAGCAGAGTTTGTATAGAAGTACCATCTGATTGCATCTGCGCCGTATTTCTCAAGAGCTTCAAACGGATCAACCGCATTGCCCTTTGACTTACTCATCTTCTGTCCGTTCTCATCCTGCACAAGGCCGAGTACTATAACATTTTTAAATGCAGGCTTATTGAAAAGAAGTGTTGCCTCTGCGTGGAGTGAGTAGAACCAACCTCTTGTCTGGTCTACAGCCTCTGAAATGAACTGAGCAGGGAACTGCTTCTCGAAGAGCTCCTTGTTTTCAAAAGGATAGTGGAGCTGAGCGAAAGGCATTGCACCTGAATCGAACCAGCAGTCGATAACTTCCTTAACTCTGTGCATCTTCTTGCCGCACTTAGGGCAGGTGATCTCAAACTTATCGATATAAGGTCTGTGAAGCTCTGTAGTCTCAGCAGAAGGATCTCCTGAAAGCTCAGCAAGCTCTTTTCTTGATCCTACAGAAAGCTGGTGGCCGCAGTCATCGCACTCCCAGATGTTGAGAGGTGTTCCCCAATATCTGTCACGTGAGATACCCCAGTCCTGAATATTCTCAAGCCAGTCACCGAAACGTCCCTTACCGATTGATTCGGGAACCCAGTTGATCTCCTGGTTGTTTCTGATGAGATCATCCTTAACCTCTGTTACCTTGATGAACCATGAGGAACGTGCAAAGTAAAGAAGGGGTGTGTTACATCTCCAGCAATGAGGATAATCATGCTCCATCTTAGGTGCTGAGAAGAGAAGGTTTCTCTTATCGAGATCCTTAAGTACCTCAGGATCCGCACTGATAGCACCCTCATCCATTTCCTTCTGCGTAGGTTTGCAGCGCATTCCTGCAAAAGGTGTCTCGGGCTTAAGCTTACCTTCGCCGTCAACCATCTGTACAAGAGGAGCATCGTATTTTCTTCCGACACGGGCATCATCTTCACCGAATGCAGGAGCGATATGTACGATACCGGTACCGTCTGACATTGTTACATAGTTATCGCAGTAGATGAAGAACGCCTTCTTGTGCTGTTTTTCTGCTTCGTCAGCAGCGCACTGATAGAGAGGCTCATATTCCTTGTATTCAAGGTCTGTACCTACGTATGACTCAAGCACTTCGTAAGCCTTCTCGCCCTCTTCCTTGGCAAGAGATCCAAGTACTGTATCAGCAAGTGCCTCAGCGAGGTAATATGTATAGCCGTCTGCAGCCTTAACCTTGATGTACTTCTCATCAGGGTTTACGCAAAGACCGATGTTTGAAGGAAGTGTCCAGGGTGTGGTTGTCCATGCAAGGAAATATGCATCCTCATCCTTAACCTTGAAGCGAACAACAGCTGTGCGCTCTTTAAGCACTTTATAGCCCTGTGCAACCTCGTGTGATGAAAGAGGTGTGCCACAACGAGGGCAGTAAGGAACAACCTTGAAGCCCTTGTAAAGAAGACCCTTCTTCCAGATTTCGTTAAGAGCCCACCATTCGGACTCGATGAAGTTATCATCATAGGTGATGTAGGGATGATCCATGTCAGCCCAGAAACCAACTGTTCCTGAGAAATCTTCCCACATTCCCTTATATTTCCATACGGATTCCTTACACTTCTTGATGAAGGGCTCCATACCGTATTCTTCAATCTGCTCTTTTCCGTCAAGACCAAGGAGCTTCTCTACCTCAAGCTCAACAGGAAGACCGTGAGTATCCCAGCCTGCCTTACGGGGAACAGTGTAACCCTTCATTGTGCGGTATCTCGGGATCATGTCCTTGATAGCACGTGTGAGCACGTGTCCGATATGCGGCTTACCGTTTGCAGTCGGCGGTCCGTCATAGAACATATACATCTCACCCTTGCTACGAGTATCTACGCTCTTCTGGAAAATATCCTGATCTTTCCAGAATTTCTCGATCTCTTTTTCACGGGCGACAAAATTCATATCAGTGTCAACCTTCTTATACATCGCTTTACTCCTCCTAATATATAGTTGTGGGGTTAAGTTACCTAACAGCCAGCTAGGCCTTAGCCCTCTTGTTGCTTAAGCTGTACAATGATAAGGCATTGGTCTGACCTTGTTCTCCTAGGACCACTTAGCGTCCGTTAGAAAGCCCGTCAGCCAGCTTATCATTTGCAGCTGTTCGTTTTATGTAGGTAGGACTGTCTTGTACACGTCCGGTTAATACCACAGGAGATAGAATAAGCAATGGGGAATGCTGGACACCATGCAAATTCAATGTTGGGGAGGAACCTTATTTATGATGTACAATGCAGTTGGAATTGATGCTTCTAAAGGAAAGAGCA
>NZ_FMYB01000063.1 GCF_900104155.1 Butyrivibrio sp. INlla16 | reverse complement strand
CAGAGCAAAGATGCTTTATCCGTTTTGCGAAAAATATCATATAACGTAGCAAGGCTGATGCAATTAGAAGATCCTGTGAACCGGATACAGATGATAGATATAATGGATGAAGTGGACTCGGATCTTACATGTGTGGCAAAGTTTATTTTTGAACCAATTCCCAGTATGTATTGATTTTTGAGAATAACAATACCTTTACTCCTTTTGATGACGCATAGGGATAACTATGCGCTTTTTTATGCTGAATATAGGATAATAACATCTCAAAAAGCAACTACTCCACCTGATTATGGCATTCTCCTGCACAAAAACTTCTTCATGAAACAACCCTAGGGCAGCTATGGGATTGTTTGAATAGCCTTATTATATGGAGTATAATTAAATAAAATAGTTGAGAACCGGTTAAACCAGGAGCACTTAAGGGGATTGAGAAATGTAATAAATGCGTTTCAGATATCCCCTTTTTCTTTTTGCAGCTAAGGAAGATGGTGAACCCGTAGGATTCCTCTGCTTAAAAGAATTAGAAATAACCAGACAAAGGAAAATCTTGGACAATATATTTTAAATCCTCTATTATATATAAAAGGAACAATAGCAAGGGATGTTCTGGGGGATAAGGAATGACCTCGATTTACACCAAGCTCTTAAATAAACCACCAAAGGATTACTTACATGGCAAAGACAGTTAAGATGGCAGATATAGCCAAAAAAGTTGGAGTGAGTGTTGTCACGGTATCCAAAGCCCTCACGGGACAGAAGGGTGTCAGTGAGAGTACCCGTCAGCATATCTTAAAGCTTGCTGACGAGATGGGATACATTCAGCCCTCCGCTGCTATCCGCAGTGAAACAAAGGGCCACAACATAGGCATTATCATTCACGACAAGTATTTTAGAAAATACAATTCATTTTATCTGCAAATGTATCAGATGCTCACAAGTCAGCTTGGTGCTCAGGGTGACTATACTATTTTAGAGCTTGTAACCCATGACATGGAAAAAGAGCTGACGGCTCCAAATCTGCTTATGGAAAACAAGATTGATGCCCTTGTGATGCAAGGCGAATTTACAAGGCAGTACTGTGAGTTTATAAAGAGTGTGGCTGGAGATATTCCTTTAGTATATCTGGATTTCTGCAATGAGTCCAGAGATGAAGTGTCTGTTATATCAGACAGCTTCTACGGTTCCTACTACATGACCAATTATCTGTTTGAAAAAGGTCACAGAGATATTGCCTTTGTCGGATCTCTTTTGCAGACAACATCCATTACCGACAGATATCTTGGATATGTAAAGTCCATGATGGAGCATGGCATTCAGGTAAGACCTGACTGGCAGATTGAGGACAGAGATAAGAATACAGGAATCATCTTTGAACCTGATAAGCTCCCGCTTCCGTTGGAGCTTCCGTCAGCTTTTGTATGTAACTGCGATCTTACAGCAGGAGTACTTATTAAGAGGCTGGAGAAAGAGGGATACAAGGTTCCTGAAGATTTCTCGGTAGTAGGATATGATAACTTTATCTTCCCGGGAGTATGTGACGTGGAGATAACCACTTATGAAGTAGATATGCTTGGTATGGTGCAGAAGGCAGTTTCCTATCTGACATCTCTTTTAAAGGGAGAGGATGTGAAAATGGGAGCACATATTATTACGGGACATCTCATAGAAAAAGACAGTGTGAAAGCTCTTAGCTGATGCTAAGAGCTTTTGTTTTTTCTGTATTCGGCAGGTGTCTGAGAGGTTTCTCTCTTAAAGAGCTTGATAAAATGACTGGTGTTGGCGATGCCAACGTCGTACCCAACGGCATTTACCGTTATATCTGTCTGCTCAAGAAGTGTCTTGGCCTGCTGGATCCTGACGTTGTTGAGATACTGAAGAGGTGAGTGGCCGTAGTAGTTTTTGAACTCACGACAGAGCCTGTATTTACTTACAAGGAGCCTCTGCTCAAGGTTATCTAAAGTAATAAAGGTATTATATTCCTGATCCAGAATGGACTTCATCTCCTGGATATAACCCGGTATACCGGGAGTGGCTGAGGGGGCAAAGGCCTTTGAACCTGCCAGATACCCTTCTGTGAGAACGTCGGTAAGGATTCTTGCTCTTAGAAGCTCTGAGTCCGCTCCCTGCCTTAGCAGCATCCTTTGCAGGTAGGAGAGCTGCGTTCCGATATGCTTTTCTTTAAATTCTATAACCTTAGATGAATGTTCTGTATATAATCTTAAGGATTTCCCCGATAACAAAAACAAGTGAAAATAGCATGGAGTACTTTTTGTGTCAAAGCGGAAATTTTCGTAGGGTTTTAGAAGGATCATGCTTCTTTCGGGCATTGTTATGCTGTCTTTTGTCTTGATCAAGGCATCCCCTTTTTCGATATATAACAATAAATAGAATGGATTATCGATACATTCAAAGGTGGTTGGGATACCGTAGGTAATGGCTCCTCCAAAGACTGCCCGGAGGATAAGAGGATCTAAAGACTCGCAGCCACAGGCCATGAATCTCTTGGTGTCAAGAACATCGGTAAAAGACGTACCACTCCCGAAGAGTCTGTGGAAACGGAAGATTCTATTCAGTTCATCGATTGTGGTGTATTTAGCTGATGTCATGATATTACTCCTGTTTATGGGAACATTATAGTAAGTAAAAAGGAAAATATCAACCTGAAATCAACTAAAATACATAAGTTAGTTAGGTAATAAAAGCTAAATAATTAAATAAAAAGCCAATAAAACGGCAAATAAATACACTTACGCAAGAATGAGTTATAAATCGCAAGAATAATAGATGATTAAAAAAGTAAATATTGTATTCTTCAAGTATGCCTTCTATACAAGATCCATGGATGATTTTATTGAGACAGGAGCCGGTGCTGTGCCGATTAAGACAGCAAGAGGATGGATACATATAGCTCACGGAGTAAGAAATACAGCAGCGGGGCTCAGATACGTTCTCTACTGCTTTAACACACCGCAGGATCCTGGAAGGTCGGTCCTGTGTGTAAGACAAAGAGACGATTTGATAAACAGAAACCTTGAACTATTAAGGAGAGTAAAGTAATGAAGTACGAGATTTTGGGACCCGGAACAGAACGCATGCCATGGCAGGATAAGCCCGAGGGACTTAAAGGAGCTCCTATTTGGAGATACAATGCCAATCCTATAATTGCCAGAAATCCTGTGGAGGGAGTTGCAAGAATATTTAACAGTGCAGTAATGCCCTATGAGGACGGATTCATAGGAGTCTTCAGAGGAGAGCAGACAAATGGTATTCCTGCAATCTATATGGGCAGGAGTGCAGATGGAATCAAGTGGGATATAGACAGTGAAAAGATTCCTTTTACAGATGAAGACGGAAATCCCTTCATGCCTCAGTACGCCTATGATCCGCGCCTTGTAAAAGTTGAAGAAGAATACTATATCATCTGGTGCCAGGATTTCTACGGCGCATCCATAGGAATTGCAAAGACAACAGACTTTAAGAAGTTTGTGAGAATTGAGAATCCTTTTATTCCCTTTAACAGGAATGCAGTTCTTTTCCCAAGAAAGATAAAAGGAAAGTACATGCTGCTCTCAAGACCGTCAGATTCAGGTCATACTCCTTTCGGAGATATCTTTATAAGTGAGAGTCCTGATATGACTTACTGGGGAAGGCACAGACATGTTATGGGACCAAACGAGAACTGGTGGGAATCGCTTAAGATAGGCGGAGGAGCAACTCCCATTGAGACAAGCGAAGGCTGGCTTTTGTTCTTCCATGGTGTTACCGGAACCTGTAACGGCTATGTGTACTCTATCGGCGGGGCAATCCTGGATATAGACAATCCTTCTGTTGTTAAGTACAGGTGTGAGACATTTCTTTTGACTCCGCAGGAGTGGTATGAGGAGAGAGGATTTGTGCCAAATGTCTGCTTCCCCTGCGCGACTGTCCAGAACAAAGAGACCGGACAGATCGCCATCTATTACGGAGCAGCCGACAGCTATGTTGGGCTGGCATTTGGATATACCGATGAGATCATCGACTATATTAAGGAGCACAGCAAAACTTCAGAGACAGACCGTGAGATCGGAAGGCGGTGATCGAAGCGATGAGAGAAAAACCAATCATCACTTATTCAAAAGAGCCTGTGCTGGAGCCAAAAGAAGGCTGTGACTGGGCGGATACGATGGTGCTGAATCCTGCACTGGTTCTTGATGAAGATGGAAAGACCATTCATATACTCTTCAGGGCAACAGGCCCCTGGCCCTCGGCAAATCTTAAGGGTAAGTCAGATCCATATCCGATATTCCTAGGATATGCAAAGAGCACCGATATGGGAGAGAGCTTTGAGGCTGATTTTGAAAGACCTGCTCTGGGCCCGAAGCTTGCCTATGACGAGCAGGATATGTACGTGATAAATGACAAGGGAGAGAAAGTCATCAACTACGCCAACGGGTGTATAGAGGATCCAAGGCTCTTTTACATAGGAGCGCAGCTCTATCTGACCGTTGCCTGCAGACTCTTTCCTCCGGGACCATACTGGGAAGGGGATAAGAGAAAAGACAACCTGCCTGACTGGGTGATGGATCCGGACTCTCCGGTGGGAGTGCTTGCAAGGAGAAATGACACTGTCACGGTCCTTTACAAAGTGGATCTTAAGAAACTTAAAGAGGGCAGTTATGAAGAGGCGTTTTCCTATGTAGGCCCACTGACGGACGGGAATCTTAGTGACAACAGGGATGTTTTCTTTTTCCCAAAGAGAATGAATATCGGTGGAACAAAGAAACTTCTTATGCTCCACAGGCCTGAGAGAAGCTATGAGTTTCCGACAGGTGAAAGTGTAAAAACTCCTGCTATCTTCCTGGCAGCAGCGGATGAGTTTGAAGACTTTGTCACGGCGGATGCTACCCACAAGCTGCTGGCTAAAAGTGAGTTTGACTGGGAGCAGGAGAGAGTTGGAGCAAGCTTTCCGCCATTGGATCTAGGAGATGGAGAGTGGCTTGTGTCCTATCACGGAAAAGAGCTTCCGAATTACGGCTACACTCAGTCTTTCATGATACTTAAGGAAAGAGACGGTGATTTTCCCGAAATAAAACACCGAATGTCTGAAAGACTGATCTATGCAAGGCAGAAATGGGAACTTCCCGATAAATTCCCATGTCCCTGCATCTTTACAACCGGAGCGGTGGTAGCAGGTGATGAACTGATCATGGGCTATGGGGCGGCTGATCAGAAGATCGGGATAGCTAAGGTAAATCTAAAGAATCTGACGGACTATGTTCGCAGATTTGACGCATGCGGAAACAGGACGGATTAACCAAGTAAACAGCGATTGACTTTGCGGTTTTGCAATCGCTGTTTTTTTGTTCAATAGGAAATTCCTCCGAATTTCCTATTAAACAAAAAACGCTCCGCTATGGATGCGCACTCGCGCGTAAGGTATATGTTGCATAAATGCAACCGCGCTCGGCGCGAGCATGTTGCGAGCAACATGCTTTTTTATTGCCTAAAAATTGGAGGAGAGAATGAAAGAAAACAATCTTGAGATACTATTTTTGGAGCCTGTCTGTAAGCACACTATCTGGGGTGGGACAAGGCTAAAGGATGAGTTTGGATGCAATGAAGAAGGAAATGATATAGGAGAGCTGTGGGGAATATCGGCCCATCCAAGCGGTGATGTAACGGTTAAGGCAGGAAAGTATAAGGGCATGCATTTATCTGAACTGTGGGAGAAGCACAGAGAACTCTTTGGAGATGAAGAAAGTGATGTGTTCCCGCTCCTGGTTAAGATCATTGATGCCAGAGATGATCTCAGCATACAGGTTCATCCCGATGACAGGTACGCTGCAGAACATGAAAACGGGGCTCTTGGAAAGACTGAGTGCTGGTATGTCCTTGATTGTCCGCCGGAAGCAAGTCTTGTCATCGGGCACAGCGCCAGAGACAAAAGTGAACTGGATGAGCTTATAGATCAGGGCAGATGGGGACAGCTTATAAATAGGGTTCCCGTAAAGAAAGGTGATTTTTTGCAGATAGATCCCGGAACGGTACATGCGCTTACGAAGGGCTGTCTTATTCTGGAGACTCAGGAAAACAGTGACATCACCTATCGCGTCTATGATTACGACAGACTTGAAGACGGGAAGAAGAGAGAGCTTCACCTTGAGCAGAGTAAGGACGTCATTATAACTCCGGCAAAACCCATAGAGGAATGCCTGGTTCCTGCCTGCAAAAGGGACAGAAGAGCAAACGTCCTTCACAGTATTTATGGGTGTGAGTATTACCACGTCTATGAGATGAAGGTTGAAGGACGGGCACAGATTCTGGGACTGTCCGAATTTATGCTGGTAAGTGTTGTGGAAGGATACGGAGAAGTAGATGGATGCGCCATCTCAAAGGGAGATAGTTTTATCATACCTAAGGGATATGAGAAGGCGAGCCTTAATGGCAACATGAAGATCATAGCTTCAACACCGGGGCAGAAGGAGCAGAGGAGAATAGGATGAAAAGAGATTACAGAGATGCGGATATCTCTCGGGAACTCATGCAAGGGACAAGGACGGAGTTAACGCTTCTCTCCTTATTTGTGAGATGTTTGCATATTATAAGAAGATGGGGAAGAGCCTTACGGATGTGCTTGGCGAGCTCTATGAGAAGCACGGATATTTCCTGAACACCCTCTACAGCTTTGAGTTTGAGGGCCCTAAGGGACAGGATAAAATGAAGAATATCATGGAGAAATTCAGAAATCTGGGTGGAGAGCTGTGCGGTCAAAAGATAGCAAGTGAGCGCGATTATCTAAAGAAAACAGACGACCTTCCAAAGTCTGATGTTCTGAAATTTATACTGGAGACTGGGAATAGCATAGTTGTAAGACCATCAGGAACAGAGCCCAAGATCAAGATATACCTTTCTGTTTCCGGAGATAACAGGGCACAGGCAGAGGTTATTGAAAAAGAGCTTTCAAAGAGATTAAAGGATATGGTGGAAGAGTCGTATTTATTGGATTTCCTTGACAATACGGTTTTTGCCGTTGTTTTTTCCGTAATAAAGCATCTGATCAGCAGAATTTATTACCTGCTCGTATTTACGGAGATCATCGCCGCCCCATCTGACTGCAATATCGTTTTCTCCCATGGAGCTCATCAGGATTTCAGACAGGTCTTTTAACACGGCATCGCCGAATTCATGGCCATATGTATCGTTGATCTTCTTGAAATTATCCAGATCCACCATGGCGAGTGAAAACTCTCCGGTGGATCTTGTGATGGTTTCTATGGCTGAATAGAAATACCTTCTGTTATATAGACCGGTAAGCTGATCATGGTTTATATTGTATTCTAGTATAGCTCTGTTCTGTTCCTGCTCGGTTATATAAAGATAGGAGACGTAAACCATGGTGATAACTGTTACCAGCAGGTTGGAGAAGACTATAAAGGGCTTGTGGTAGCCTAAATCTATTGCTATATATTTAATTGGTACATAGTTTGTAATGTCTATGAGATAGATGATGAAAGTGCCTATGATGCTCATGACCTGAAGCAGGGTTTTCTTTGCCCTGGTAGTGGATACAAGATGAAAGATTACCGCCACCATGCCAAGCGGATAGTAGATAAAACCGCAGCTGCCAACAGTAAGGAGCTCGCAGATAACTGAGTATATCATGATCTCTGAAAAGGCTATCATGATATTTCTTTCGCTTCCGGATTTTGCTGTTATCAGCAGGATAATATATAGAGTTGAGCTGAGGACGTTGACAATGGCAATTGAAAAGAGTGTTTTTAATCAGGGTAAGATGCAGATGTTCTTGCTGCAGGAATATGGCCTCCATTTGACTGAGAGTCAGCATCTTTCTATGGGGACGGCGAATTGTTATAAGGTTAGTTGCAAGGAAGGGAATTATTTTTTTAAAGAATATCAGAAAGAGTATACTTTACAAACTGTAGAAAGAGAAACAGAGCTTGTAGATTACTTGTATTCAAAAGGATTTCCGGTTGCAAGGTTTATAAAGACTATAAGTGGAAATAGTTGCACTTTATTTAAAGGACATGTGATTAGCCTGCAGGAATACCTGGAAGGGAAATCATATCTGAACGATTTGCCACATAATCTGCTAAAAGATAGTGCAAAATATCTGGGGGTATTGCATTCCATACTCAAAGATTATCCAATGGAATCAAGCCTTGACGAAAAGTGGGCCGCGAGTATCTCGGTGGAAGCGGTAAATAAGAAATATGACAGGCTGCTTGAGGCTTTGGAAAGAGAGAATGCGGATCCAAATTATAGCAGAATTAAGGAAGATTTTTTATTCAAGAAAGTGCTTTTTAGTCATATTGAGGATATGAAAGGATACTTTAAGGGGATTACATATACTCCAAGTCATGGAGATTATACTTCATGTCAATTAATATGCGATGGAGATCATGTAAAGGCAGTAATAGACTTTACCTCAGCGGCAAAGCTGCCAGCAATATGGGAGATAATGAGGTCATATATACAGGCCGGAGCTTGCCGCAATGGAGAAGCCTTTGATACCACAGACTTTGCACTGTATGTGAAGGAATATATGAAGTATGCTCAGCTTACAAAAAGAGATTTGGAAGCTATGCCATATGTTTATCTGTTTCAATTATCGCGTAGTGCTTATGGGTATGAGGAATATCTGATATCTAAAACAGAGAATAGAGAAGCTTTGCTGGATTTTGCTTTTTGGCGCACGGATATTTGCAGAGAAGTTTATAGGAAAGCGGATGCAATAGCAGAGGCTTTATTACAGTTGATATAAAAGAGGGAGTATTGTTGGAGGAAGGGGAATTATATTCATGGCATCAAGCATTATACATTTGGCGGTTACAAATGAACTTACTAAAAGATACGAATTCAAGGATGAGGGAAGGCTTAAGTTTGGGGCGATTCTTCCGGATGCAGGAAATGGAAATGCAAGTCATTTAAAGAAGGCTACCTGGGGATAGCAGAAGCGGTGGATCTGTGCCTTAAGGAGCTGAAGGCTCTGGAAAACAGAGAGGCCTTAATTGATAGCTACGATAATGCATGGGATAACATGCCATATTCACTGTTGGAAACTACCCTGAATACAAGAGATTTAGGTGAATACAGGATTGATGGGACAGAGCGATATACCTGTTATGGCAGAATTATTCGAAGTGATGCTGCGATTACTCCGTCTGAAAAGGATATCGCATTTTTGAAAAGTTCCAATATTACCACAATTATCGACTTGAGATCTGCGCAGGAAAAAGGGAGAAAGCCTCATGGACTTTCGAACTTGGAAGGCTTTGACTACCACGACATTCCGATAGAAGAAGGCAGTGGAATTCCTGAGAGCGTGGAAGCTGTTCCGGAGAGCTATTATCGGATAGCACACGCAGCAAATATAAGGGAAGTTTTCAGAACAATAGCTGATGCGGAATCTGCGGTAATGTTTAATTGCACAGCGGGTAAAGACAGATCCGGAGTAATAGCTGCACTTATACTGTGGCTTTGCGGTGTCAGGAAAAGCGATATTGTTTATGACTACATGAGGACAAAAGATAATAATCAGAAGCGCTTTGAGCTGATACATCAAAACTTCCCGGATTTGGACATGGATATCGTCATTCCGAATGAAAATAACATGATCAGGTTTATGGAAATGATAGAAGATAATCATGGAACGGTTCAGGAATACTTCACGTCAATAGGGATTACACCTGATATTCAGCGAATGATAGTAGAAAAAGCATCTTAGGCTGGAGGCTGATAAAATGGTTATTCATCCAATTGAGCCAGTTTTTAATAGTGAATCAAGAGTACTGATTCTTGGAAGCTTTCCATCTGTGAAATCAAGAGAAGCTATGTTTTTCTATGGGCATCCGCAAAACAGATTCTGGAAGGTTATAGCCGCGTTGTATGGTGAACAGGTTCCGGGTACTGTAAAGGAAAAGAGAGAACTTTTACTAAGGAATCACATAGCAGTTTGGGATGTTATAGCACAGTGCGATATTGAAGGATCAGCGGATTCGACGATAAAAAATGTTGTGGCGAATGATTTGTCCGTGATTCTTGATAAGGCTGATATTAAAGCGATTTTTGTTAATGGGAAGACGGCTGAAAAATATTATAAGAAGTATATCGAAGGAAAAATAAACAGAAAGGCAATTTGCCTTTCTTCAACGAGTCCGGCGAATGCAGCATGGAGTATAGAGCGGCTGTTGGAGGAATGGCGTGTGATTTTGGAATATTGAGGGGACTAACATCATACAGTAATACTTGAAAAAGGAGAGGGAAGTATGGAAAAGAGGATGACATCCGGGGAGATTGCCAAACAGGCTGGGGTGTCGCAGAAGGCGCTTCGTATATATGATGAGAAGGGACTTCTTAAGCCTGTTGGGTATTCTGAGGGGAATTACAAGCTCTATGATAAAAATTCTTTAATAATTCTGGAAAAGATTGTTGCACTAAAGCACATCGGTTTTAGCCTAGAGGAGATAAAGAGCAACCTTGAAAATGATAATCTGAGTTCGATAAGAGATATTCTTGAAAATCAGCTCGATATGATGAACAAGAAAATATATGAGCTGCAGAAGTCTGCAAAATGTATTGAGGCTTCAATTGCAAGACTTGATGAGAATCCTGACTGGGACGATATCGCGGATATCATCAAGAAGATGGAAATGAGTCAGGGTGCTGATGAGCGAAGATGGTATGCTGCAAATCATGCTGCGGACGGAATTGAGTGGTATGAGAAGATATTCGACTCGCTGGATTTTACAGAAGAGGATACCGTCCTGGATCTTGGCTGCAGCTACGGGCTTTTGTGGAGAAAGAACTGGGAGCGTATTCCGGCAAAACTGTTAGTGGACGGATATGACATTCACGGAAACTGGGCTGACGATTTTTATGAATATCTTGAGGAAAATCGCGGCACTTTACCGGGAGAAGCTGATATACAGGTGATTTTCAGTAACCTGGAAAAGGAAGAGACCTGGGAGAAAATAGCAAAGAAAAAGTATTCTAAGATTGTTGCGCATTATCTTCTTTCTTATCTTAATGATAAAGAGGCTTTCATCCGGAATGTGGCAAAGGTCCTTGCTCCCGGCGGTATGTTTTCCGTGAACTTCTACAGCGAGGACAATATGGAATATGATTTCTGGGAAAAGACGATTGCGGATATCGGACTGGACATATCTTTTGCCATAAAAAGGAGAGCTGAGCGAAGAGATTTGGCGGCGGATTTTGTAAACCTCCTGTCTGAAAACTTTGATAAGGTTGAAATCGTGTTGCTTCCCTGTCCGCTTTCATTTGACAGTGCTGAGGATCTGTTTGAGAGACTCCTTAGAAAGTACCCTGACAGCAGGAAATACCTTGAAGATAAGAAAGAAATAATATTGAAGTATTTTGATGAAAAGCTATTGCGGGGCGCTTCTGTCACAGTGGATATGGAAGGTACATTCTATCATTGCTATGGTGTATAATTTTATATAATGATCGTACTTAGTATGATTATGTTTATAATATTGCAGTTTACTCCCGGAGGCGGAGATGACACAGAGGAGACAACTCAGACCGAAGAAACTGTAGATTACAATTTTTAATAGAAAGTGAGCACATGAAAAACAAGAAAATTGCAGTATTTTTTCCGGGGATAGGATATCACAACGATAAACCGCTTTTGTATTATGCAAGGAAACTGGCGGCTGAGGCGGGATACGAAGATTATATAAATATAGACTATACCAGTAAGCCGAAGAAGATTCGCGGTGATAAGGAAAAGATGAAGGAGTCGTTCGAGACACTTTATCGGGAAGCAGATGAAGCTCTTCGGGATATCCGCTTCGATGATTATGATGATATTCTCTTTGTTTCAAAGAGTATAGGAACAGCTATCGCAGTTTCATATTGCGAGAAGAACGCTGTTAAAAATGTAAGGCATATTCTGTATACACCTTTGGAAGAGACTTTTAACGTGATAAAGGAACCGGAAAAACTAAGTGCAATAGCATTTATCGGCTCGGCAGATCCGTGGAGTGATCCGCTTAAGGTAGTGGATATGGCAGAGGGTTATGGTATTCCCATTCATCTATATGAAGGCGCAAATCATTCGCTCGAGACAGATGATACGTTGAACAATATTCGAATCCTGGAGGATGTCATGGAGAAGAGTAAATCCCGGATTAATTCATGACAATTTCAAGCGACATTCTGTGCACATCAGACATAAGCAAAATGTCAGAAAAAATAAGCAATAATCGAATAGAACGGAAGGGTTAAACCTTATATATTTTAAGTGTGTCAGGCAAGTGAACAGGCACACTTATTTCTTTTCAGAAGGAGGAGATAGCATGAAAAATACCTGGACTTTAGTGGAACACAGAGCGGTAAAGGTTACTGATAAATATTATGATGAGGCACTTCATATCGATGTGAAGAATATGCTCACACTTGATGCAGACAGGCTTCTTGCGGGCTTTAGGGAAACTGCGGCGATAATTGCAGGGATGGACGACGAAGCTAAGAAGAAACTAATGAAGGGGAAAGAGCGCTATGGCGGCGGCTGGGAGAATTCCCTTATTGGCGGACATACCCTTGGACACTATATTACAGCTCTCGCTCAGGCAGTTGGGAATCCGGGACTTACGGAAGCTGAGAAAAAGGACGTTGATGCAAGGCTTGACTATATTCTTGATGCGCTGATGGAATGTCAGAAGCTTACAGAAGGAAGTCAGTATGAGGGATATATTTTCGGATCCGATTTTCCTACAAAAGAGTTCTCGGATAATGTACTCCTGCAGTTCGATAACGTCGAAAAAGGGCTGAGCGACCTGTTCACACAGGCCTGGGTTCCGTGGTATACGATGCACAAGATTCTGACGGGATTGAACGCTGCCTTCATCATAGCAAGGAAGGAGACGGCGCTGAAGCTTGCGAACAATCTGGGACACTGGATTGCAAAAAGAACCGAGGGGTGGTCGGAAGAGACCAATAAAACAGTTCTCAGTATTGAATACGGCGGAATGAATGACTGCCTCTATGAGCTTTTCGTTATAAACAGGGAGCTTAAAGAGAAGGGAAGTGCTCTCGCCATCGAAGATCTGAAGAGAATATTTGATGCGGCGCACAGATTTGATGAGACAGAGCTGTTTGAGAAGATACTTTCGGGAAAAGAGAATGTTCTTGATAATACTCACGCCAACACGACGATTCCCAAGTTTATAGGGGCGCTTGCGAGATACGAAGCGGATACTTCGCAGGCGAAGTATCTTGAATATGCCGAGAGCTTCTTTGATATGGTGGTTAGTAAGCATACTTATGTTACAGGCGGAAACAGTGAGAACGAGCACTTCGGAAAAGATTATGTCCTTGATGCAGAGAGAACCCATGTAAATAATGAGACCTGCAATACCTATAACATGCTGAAGTTTGCAAGACGACTTTTTGCGGTTACAGGTAAAAAGAAGTATCTAGATTATTCTGAGAGAACACTTATAAATGCAATAATGGCATCGCAGAATCACGAGACAGGATTTACCACATATTTCCAGCCGATGGCAACCGGTTATCACAAGGTGTTTAATACCCTTGACGGTAACTTCTGGTGCTGCACAGGAACCGGATATGAGAACTTCACTAAGCTTCAGAGAGGAATTTACTATAGGGCAGCAGGCAAGATGCTTGTGTCAATTTATCTCGCATCAGAGCTTACAACTGATGATTATAAGCTCATTCAGGAGTGCGGCCTCACCAAATCGGAGCAGGTGAAAATTATAATTACGCCTAACCAGGGTAAAAACATTGAAGATGATTTATGGCTTAGAATCCCGGAGTGGGTAGCAGATATGCCGAGGATTACTCTTAATGGAAAAGATGTCGATGCAGGCGTTCATCAGGAAGAGAAGGATTTCATTGTGATCTCAAAGGAAATTCTATCATCAGGAGGAGAACTCGTGCTGGAGCTTCCTATGGGACTTCATTATGAAAATCTCCCCGACGGAAAGACCACCTATGCATTTTTATACGGACCATATCTTCTCTCAGCAAGACTTGGGACAGCGAAGATGAAAACAAAGTCTCACGGAGTGCAGGTATCGGTTCCTGCAGAGAGAGCTGTGGAATCGGATGAGATAAAGCTCACGGATGCGGGGTCCGTGGATGATTTCCTTTCAAATATTGAGAGATATCTGGTGAAAAGGCAGGATGAGATGGAGTTCGACCTTAAAGGAACAGACCATAACCTTGTATTTACAACGCATTATAATCAGTACAGGGAGTGCTATGGAATATATTGGAAATTCTGAATTATGGTCTAATTTCCAATCCGGTAAACGGTTCCATTGATAGTTCGGATTCATCAATATAATCTAAGATCTCATCGTTAACGTATAAAGCATAGCCATCGGGGGTGGGGTTGAGATAAGCATTATCTGCAGTGACCTCAATTTCACCTTCTATATATGGTGCATCATAAGATGGTTGAATTTGCGCTGTATATGATAAGAGAAATTGTATCTCTAATATTTCTCTATCAGATAATCTGATAGAGGAATTGTTGAGCTAAGAGTATATAGGGATTTACTGATTTGTCTCATTATGTTTGAAAAATAATTGGAGAAGAGGAATGAATAAAAGAATAGTAATATCAATCATTACATTATGCATATGTTTGGCTTCGCCTTTATCTACAAAAATAGCCTTTGCGGCCAATAAGTCCGATTACCGACTTGTTTATGAGGAAAGCAGGGATTTTGATGGAACCACAAAATATTTTTATACATATGATAAAGAGACAGGAAATTTGATGTCTGTGCGAAGACTCGACGAAGATGAAGATTCCCTTGTTGAATATTCATATGACGAAGAGGGTAGAGAGATTAAGCATACAACCCACTATAAGGACGGAACGACATATAAATATGAAACTGAATATGAGACCAAAGGAAACACTAAAATTAAGAGATATTATGATATTGACAATGCTACTGGTAATAGGAGTCTCAGCTTAATTGATAAAGCTACATACTCCAAAGGTCGGCTTATTCGACAGAAATCATATGATTATTATGGGGATAGTACCCCATCTTTAAATCTTACAAAGTATAAATATGATAAGAAAGGTAACTTAGAAAAGGAACTATACTACATAAGAGAAAATGGGAAATGGGTGCTCCAAAATTCAGAAAAGAATACCTATGAAAAGGTAGATGGGAAGTTTTGCAGGACAAAATCAATAACTAAAAGAAAATGGTTTAAAGGTTTCGTTTATCATGATCATTACCGTTATAACTCGCATGGCGATATAGAGCAAGTTACTACAAAAAAATATCAAAACGGTAAATACAGACCGGATCTTGATGAGACATATTACTACAAAAATAAATATGATCACGCAGGAAATTTAATTCGCACAAGAGTCATAAAAAAAGGAAATCGTGTTTATTATTACGTACATATTTATAAGTGGGAAAAGATTTGAGGCAAAGGGGAAAAAGAGTATGAAAAAGGTAATTTTACATTTGGCTGCTGTGTTTTTCATCATGGGTATGTTTAATATTGCGAGTATACAGTCCAGGGCTTACTATGATAATTATTACAAAGTTCCTAAAGGAGGGGAATTTGTATATGAGGGATTTGTTTATAGAGTAGTAAAACCGATAAAAAATCCTGATTCATTTAAGAAATTCAAAGTTGGTGAAGTTGAGCTTGCCGGTTTTGATCCTGCATGTGACGATAAGTATAAACTGGAAAATCCTAGCATTGTAGGCATTGAAGAAGATCTGCCATATGATTTTGTGGGGATTGCGGATGATGCATTCAAGGGGAATACAAACATTCGCAGTTTCGGTGCTTATGGATGCACCAATTTCAGATATGTAGGAAAAAGTGCTTTTGAAGGATGTACAAAGTTAGAGGATTTTAGTACTAACCGTAAGGGACTTGCTACTATCGGTGATAGAGCGTTTTATGGCTGTGAGTCCTTGAATGAGGTCTATTTTACGGATGACTCGTTAAAGAGTGTAGGTACAGATGCCTTTGCAAATACAAGCCAGATAATAAGAGTCTATACCTACGATATGAGTACAAAGCATGCTTCGAAGATAAACAAGCTTCTGAAAAAAGCCGGTGCGAAAGATGTCTATTTCATAATGGATACTCCCAAGAAGGAAAAGACAAAAACAAAGATTCCCACTGCTTCGGATTTCATGAAAAAGCTTTCAAAAGGGGAGACATTTGTATCCGGATCACTTTCGTACAGGGTAGTAAAAACTGCTACAAAGAAGCAGAGGGGTGAAGTTGAAGTCATAGGATTTAATTCATCAGCAAGTCAGGAGGATATGGAGCGTTTTGATCCATGGAAATATGTTGATGAAATCGGCTATGAGTGCTATGACGTAGTTGGAATAGCAGATAATGCATTTAAAGGAAATCAATATATCAAAGATTGCTGGATTAATGAGACTAAAATCAAGTATATAGGCAAGAGCGCTTTTGAAGGATGCACCCAGCTTGAAGATGTTAACATCATATGGTCTAAGGACTTCTCTGCGATTAAGGCGAGGGCGTTCTATGGATGCTCATCCTTAAAGAAAATGGGCATTCATGTAAATACTGTAAAGAAAGTGGGCAAGGATGCTTTTGCAGGTACTCCATCAAAGATAAAAGTTGAAGTTGAAAATATGAATTCAAAGGAGATATCAAATCTGAAGCAAATGCTTAAAAAGGCCGGAATGGAAAAGGCCCGTTACTCCTGCTGTAAACGAATTGCTTAATATTATACTTATTCGGAAAATGCAGGCATTTATTTTCTGGATATTGACTTAAAGTCAGATATGACAGGACTTGAGCTCGCGCAGGAGATCAGAAAACCGATCGTTACTATTCACGGTCTAATGATTGACTAAAAATATATAAGTGCTGATTGATGCAAGAGGTCGTAAACTCAGATTATGTCTGGGGTTACGGCCTCTCTGCATTTTGCACTAATTTCTGATTGAAAGTTTGTGGAAAATAATGGTACTATATAACTAAATAATACCAATACACGTATTGACATAAATATTGGTATGATATATAATAAATAGTACCAAGTACAGTTAAGGAGGTTGGATGAAAGATGTCGATAGTGAAGTACACAAACAAAAA